>DASQZM010000030.1:0-49693 GCA_035638695.1 Gammaproteobacteria bacterium
GCGCGCGGTTCTCGCTGGATGATCCATGCCACGGCGGCTGCTTTCGGCTCAGGAAAAGCGTGACGAGTTACCCCTGGAGCGGCTGTCGCACCACAGTCGCGTGATCAGGGGAGCGTTGAGATGAGGCATTACCCCAATGGGATCGGTAAGCGCGGCCTCGAACAAGGCCGCGTAACCTTTTGATTTTGGTCGGGGCGGCAGGATTCGAACCTGCGACCCCCAGCACCCCATGCTGGTGCGCTACCAAGCTGCGCTACGCCCCGACGGAAGCAATATGATACCCCCCGCAATCTTACCGGAGTCACCATCCGGAATAAAGCGTGAACCGGCTTCCGGCTACCGCTTCAGGATGTGCAACAGATCCTCCAGTTCCGAACGGATCTGCCGCGCAACCTGCTGCGCGTGGTGCACATCCTCGCGGGCGTCACTGCTCGCCAGGCGCTGGCGCGCCCCGCCGATGGTGAAGCCCTCCTCGTACAGCAGGCTACGGATCTGGCGGATCAGCAGCACGTCGTTGTGCTGATAGTAACGCCGGTTGCCGCGCCGCTTGACGGGCCGCAGGTGCGGGAACTCCTGCTCCCAGTAGCGCAACACGTGGGGCTTGACGCCGCAGAGCTCGCTTACCTCGCCGATGGTGAAGTAGCGCTTGCTGGGAATCGGCGGCAGTTCGTCGTTATTTCCCGGTTCCAGCATATGCTTCCACCCGCGTCTTCAGCTTCTGCCCGGGCCGGAAGGTCACCACGCGGCGCGCGCTGATCGGGATCTCCTCGCCGGTCTTCGGGTTGCGTCCCGGCCGCTCGTTCTTGTCCCGCAGGCCGAAGTTGCCGAAGCCCGAGAGCTTCACTTCGTCGCCGGCTTCCAGGGACGCGCGGATATGCTCGAAGAACAGGTCGACCAGCTCCTTGGCCTCTCGCTTGTTCAGTCCCAGCTCGGAGAACAGGCTCTCCGCCATCTCCGCTTTGGTTAACGCCATAACCTACTCTCTTATTTTTGCGTTGAGATCGTCGCTCAGCCCGTCGAGGACCCGGTCGATCAGTGCGTCAACTTCAGGGTCCTCAAGAGTGCGCGAAGAATGCTGGAAAATCAAGCCTAAGGCTATGCTTTTTCGACCGGAATCTATACCGGCTCCGCGATACACATCGAACACGACCACCTCGGCGAGAAGCTCCGGCACCACCTCCCTGATGACCCGCGCCACCTCCGCGGCGGGCACGAGCTCGTCCACCACCACGGCGATGTCGCGACGCACCGCCGGGTAGCGCGACGGCGGCCTGAACTGCGGCAGTTGGCCCGCGCCGAGGGGCTCCATCTCAAGCTCGAACAGCACCGGCGTTGCAGCGAGATCGAGCTCGCGTACCAGCCGCGGGTGCAACACTCCCAACCAGCCCAGGATTCGCTCGCTCCGGCCTTCCTCCAGCACCAGCCGGGCCGTCTGGCCCGGGTGCAGCGCGCCATGGCGGCCCGCGCGGCACACCAGCGCCCGGCGTTGCAGCGAGGGGGCGAGCAGGGCCTCGACGTCTCCCTTGACGTCGAAGAAGTCCACCGGCCGGCTCGTGGCTGCCCACTGCTCCGGCCAAACAGGCCCGCTGGCGATGCCGCCCAGCATCGCGGTCTGCGCGAGCCCGGTACCGGTAACCAGGAAGCGCTGGCCGATCTCGAACAGCCGCACGCGCGTCTGCTGGCGGTGGAGATTGTGTCGCAGGGCGCCGATCAGGCCGGGCCACAGGCTGGTGCGCATGCGGCTCATCTCGCGGGAGATGGGGTTTGCCAGGTCCAGCGCCCGGGCGCCCGGGTCCAGTAGCGACTGCACCGAAGCGTCCACGAAACTGTAGGTGATCGCCTCCCGGTATCCGCGGTCCACCAGCACCCGGCGCAGTTGCTGCAGCGATACCCGGCTTTCGCTGCGCGGCACCACCGACAGGCCCGCGCGCGGACGTCGTCCCGGAAGCCGGTCATAGCCGTACACACGGGCGACCTCCTCGATGAGATCTGCCTCGATAGCGACATCGTAGCGGTGCGCCGGCGGCTTCACCGTAAGCGCCCCGTCCCCGCTCCGGCAACACATGCCCAGGCGTTCCAGAATCGCGCGGGCTTCGTTGAGCGCGAGATCCGTCCCCAGGACGAGGTTCAGGCGCTCACCCCGCAACGGCACCGGAGCCCGAAAGGCGTCCGCCTCGCGTCCGGCCGCCACTACCGGCCCGGGCCGCCCGCCGACGATCCCGAGCAGCAGCCGCGTGGCCCGCTCGATAGCCCGCACCTGGATGGTCGGATCGACGCCCCGCTCGAAGCGGTGGGAGGAGTCGGTATGCAGACCGTGCCGCCGCGCCCGCCCGCTGATCGCCTCCGGGGTGAACAGCGCGCTCTCCAGGAAGACGTCGACAGTGGCCAGGCTCACGGCCGTGTCGACACCGCCCATGATGCCGGCCAGCGCGACCGGGCCGGACTCGTCCGCGATCACCAGCGTATCGGGCTCCGGCTCCACCCGGTCGCCATTGAGCAGCTCCAGGGCCTCGCCGGCCCGGGCCGTGCGGACGGTGATGCCGCCTTCCAGGCGCTCCAGGTCGAAGGCGTGCATCGGCTGGCCCAGCTCCAGCATCACGTAGTTGGTGACGTCCACGACCGGACTCAGGCTGCGCAGGCCGCTGCGCCGCAGGCGCTCGCGCAGCCAGTCGGGCGTGCGTGCGGCGGGATCGATGCCCTCGATCACGCGCCCGGCATAGTGCGGACAGGCGGACTCGTCCGCCAGGCTGACCTCAAGGCGGCGTGCGCCCCCGGCCGGGACCGGCGAAATCTCCGGCGCCGTTACCGGGGTGTCGGTCACGGCTCCCACCTCCCGGGCAATGCCGGCGATACCGAGGCAGTCACCGCGGTTGGGCGTCAGGTCGATTGCGATTTCGCTGTCGCCGAGCTCCAGGTACTCGACCAGCGGCCGCCCCACCGGAGCCTCCGGATCGAGCTCCAGGATCCCGTCGGAAGACTCGCCCAGGCCGAGCTCGGCGCTCGAGCAGATCATTCCATCGGACTCAACTCCGCGCAGCTTCGCCCGCCGGATCTTCGTGCCGCCGGGCAATGTGGTGCCCGTGAGCGCCACCGCCACCGCCAGCCCCGCGCGGGCGTTCGGCGCGCCACAGACAATCCGGAGGGCGTCGCCCTGCCCGGCGTCCACCGTGCAGACCCGCAGGCGGTCCGCGTCCGGGTGCGGCTCGCAGGCCTCGATGCGCCCGACCACGACGCCCGTAAGCGGCGCGGCGGTCGGCTCCACCGCGTCGACCTCCAGGCCGGCCATGGTGAGCTGGCGGGCGAGCCCGTCCGTGTCCAGACCGGGTCGGACCCACTCGCGCAGCCAGTTCTCGCTGAATCTCATGCTCGCACTCGTCCGCTCGAGGCCCGGCCGCTAGCCGAACTGGCGCAGGAAACGCAGGTCGTTGTCGAAGAACAGGCGCAGGTCGCCCACCCCGTAGCGCAGCATCGCCAGCCGCTCGACCCCCATGCCGAAGGCGTATCCGGTGTAGCGCTCGCTGTCGATGCCCGCGTGCCCGAACACCATCGGATGCACCATGCCGCAGCCCAGGATTTCCAGCCAACCGCTGCGCCCGCATACGCGGCAGCCCGCGCCGCCGCAGGCCACGCACTGCACGTCGACCTCCGCCGACGGCTCGGTGAACGGAAAGTATGAGGGCCGGAAGCGGACCTCAAGCTCCCGCTCGAAGAACGCCTGCAGAAACCCATCCAGCATGCCCTTGAGGTCGGCGAAGCTGACGTCCTCGTCCACCACCAGGCCCTCGATCTGGTGGAACATCGGGGTGTGCGTGAGGTCTGAGTCGCAGCGATAGACCCGCCCCGGGGCGATCAGGCGCAGCGGCGGCCGGCGCTTCTCCATGGCTCGCACCTGCACCGGCGACGTGTGGGTGCGCAGCAGATGACCGTCGGCAAAGTAGAAGGTGTCGTGCATCGCGCGCGCCGGATGATGCGCAGGGATGTTGAGCGCCTCGAAGTTGTGGTAGTCGTCCTCGACCTCGGGACCTTCCTCGACCGCGAAGCCCGCCGAACGGAACAGGTCTTCCATGCGCTCCAGGGTCCGCGTGACAGGGTGTAGCCCGCCACTGCCCTGACCCCGCCCCGGCAACGTGACGTCGACCGACTCGGCCTCCAGGCGTGCCTCCAACGCCTGCGCCTCGCGCGCCTCGCGCGCCTGGTCCAGGCGGGCCTCCACGGCCTGCTTGGCCGCGTTGATCGCCTGTCCGGCAGCGGGCCGTTCCTCTGCCGGCAGCGACCCCAGCTGCTTGAGCTGGACGGTGAGCAGGCCCTTGCGACCCAGGTAGCGCACCCGCACGGCGTCGAGGCTCTCGAGATCGGTCGCGGCCGCGATCTCCCTCTCGGCGGCCCGTTGCAGTTCCCGGATGTCCTTCACGCCTTGTTGCCCTCGATGCACTGGGTCAGCGAGCCGTCGCAGGCCCGAAAGCGGAAAGGGAAGGTCGTCTGCCTTCCCCTTTCCGCCGTGTCCGGTTGCGCGACGCTCTGGGTCAGCGCGGACCCGCTGCGCCGGGACCGTTTCAAGGAAGGGTCAGTCTGCCAGGCCCGCCTTGGCCTTCTCGGCCACCGTGGCGAAGGCCGCCTTGTCGTTGACCGCGAGGTCGGCCAGCACCTTGCGGTCGACCTCCACCCCGGCGGCGCGCAGGCCGTGGATCAGGCGACTGTAGGACAGGCCGGACTCGCGCGCCGCCGCGTTGATCCGGGTGATCCAAAGAGCACGGAAGTCCCGCTTGCGCTGGCGGCGGTCGCGATACGCGTACTGGCCGGCCTTGGTCACCGCCTGCCGGGCAATGCGATAGCTCTTGCGCCGGGCGCCGTAGTAGCCCTTGGCCTTGTCCAGCACCTTCTTGTGCCGGGCGTGCGCCTGGACGCCTCTCTTCACTCTGGACATACTTCAAACTCCCCTGGCGTGATCAGCGGTACGGCAGCATCTGTCGCACGAGGCGCGTGTCCGCGGGATCCACCTGGGTCGCGCTGCGCAGCCGGCGCTTCCGCTTCGCGGCCTTCTTGGTGAGGATGTGGTTCTTGTAGGCGCGCGCACGCTTGAAGCCGCCGCCGCCCGTCCGGGAAAAGCGCTTGGCCGCGCCCCGGTTGGTCTTGAGTTTCGGCATGTCCGTACTCCGCTATTCGTTGACGTCCGTCGCCGCCCGGCCGGCGGCGACTACCTCTTCCGGGGCGCCAGCACCATGATCATCTGGCGGCCTTCCATCTTGGGAAACTGCTCCACGCTCGCGAGCTCCTCCAGATCCGTGCGGACCCGCTCCAGCAGATCGCGCCCGAGGTCCTGGTGCTGCATCTCGCGGCCGCGGAAGCGCAGCGTCACCTTGGCCTTGTCCCCGTGTTCCAGGAAACGCATCAGGTTGCGCAGTTTGACCTGATAGTCCCCTTCGTCCGTACCCGGACGGAACTTGACTTCCTTGGTCTGGATCTGCTTCTGCTTCTTCTTCGCCGCCTGCTGGGACTTGTTCTTCTCGAACAGGTACTTGCCATAGTCCATGACCCGGCAGACGGGCGGATTGGCGTTCGGGGAGACCTCCACCAGATCGAGCCCCGCGTCCTCGGCGATCTTGAGCGCTTCGGCCCGGTCCATGATCCCGACCTGCTCGCCATCGCTCCCGATGACGCGCAGCTCCGGCGAGCTGATCTCCTGGTTACGCCGTGCCTGTTTTATCGCAGCGATATTCTAGCCCTCCAAGCTGACCCGGCCGCGGCGTGAAACCTCGTCACGCAGTCGCTGCGTGAAGGCCTCCAGGCTCATCGCCCCGAGGTCCTTGCCCGCCCGCGTGCGTACCGCCACGGAGCCGGATTCGACTTCCCGATCCCCAACGACCAGCAGGTACGGGACCCGCTGGATCGTGTGCTCGCGGATTTTAAAACCGATCTTCTCATTTCTCAAGTCCGAGTTGGCCCGAAATCCCTGATTTGTCAGGCTTTCCCCAACCTTGCGGGCGTATTCGGCCTGGCGGTCGGTGATATTGAGGACCACCGCCTGCACCGGCGCCAGCCACGGCGGCAGCGCGCCGGCGTAATGTTCCAGCAGAATGCCGATGAAGCGCTCCATCGAACCCAGGATGGCGCGATGCAGCATCACCGGTACCTGGCGGCTGCCGTCCTCGGCCACGTACTGGGCCCCGAGGCGGTCGGGCATGGAGAAGTCCAGCTGGATGGTGCCGAGCTGCCAGACCCTGCCGATGCTGTCGCGTAGCGAGAACTCCACCTTGGGGCCGTAGAAGGCACCCTCACCGGGCTGCAGCTTCCACGCCAGTCCTTTGTCGTTGAGCGCCCGCTCCAGCGCGTGCTCGGCACGGTCCCACAGCTCGTCCGAGCCCACTCGCTGGTCGGGCCGCGTGGACAGCTTGATCGGGATCTCGTCGAAGCCGAAATCCCGGTAAACGCGGAACACCAGGTCGATGAACGCCGACACTTCGCCCGAGATCTGCTCCTCGGTGCAGAAGATGTGGGCGTCATCCTGCACGAAGTTGCGCACCCGCATCAGCCCGTGCAGCGTGCCGGAAGGCTCGTTGCGGTGGCAGGAGCCGAACTCGGCGAGGCGCATCGGCAGGTCGCGATAGCTCCTCAGCCCGTGATTGTACACCTGCACGTGGCAGGGGCAGTTCATGGGCTTGATGGCGTAGTCCCGGTTCTCCGACTCGGTGGTGAACATGTCGTCGCGGAATTTGTCCCAGTGCCCCGAGCGTTCCCACAGCGAGCGGTCCACGATCTCGGGCGTGTGGATCTCCTGGTAGCCGGCGCCGCGCAGCAGCTCCCGGATGTAGCCCTGGATCAGGACATAGATCTGCCAGCCGTGGTCGTGCCAGAACACCATGCCCGGCGATTCCTCCTGGGTATGGAACAAGTCCATCACCCGCCCGAGGCGCCGATGGTCGCGCTTCTCCGCCTCCTCCAGCCGCTTCAGGTAGGTATTGAGCGCCTTGCGGTCCGGCCAGGCGGTCCCGTAGATGCGCTGCAGCTGCTCGTTGCGGGAATCGCCGCGCCAGTAGGCCCCCGCCAGCTTGGTCAGTCGGAACGCCTTGAGCTTGCCGGTACTGGGCACGTGCGGTCCGCGGCACAGGTCGACGAATTCGCCCTGGCGGTAGACCGAGATCTCCTCGCCCTTCGGGATGTCCTCGATGATGCGGGCCTTGTATTCCTCGCCCATCTCGCGGAACATCCGCACCGCCTCGTCCCGGTCCATCACGCTGCGGGTGACCGTCTCGTCCGCCTCCGCCAGCTCGCGCATGCGCTGCTCGATCCGCTCCAGATCCTCGGGGGTGAACGGCCGGTCGTAGGCGAAGTCGTAGTAGAAGCCGTCCTCGATCACCGGGCCGATGGTGACTTGCGCTTCCGGATAGAGCTGCTTCACCGCCTGTGCCATCAGGTGGGCGGTGGAGTGCCGGATAACCTCCACGCCCTCCTCGTCGCGGTCGGTGATGATCGCCACGTCCGCGTCGTGCTCGATGCGCTGGGACGTGTCGACCAGCCGGCCGTCCACCTTGCCGGCCAGAGCCGCGCGCGCCAGCCCCGGCCCGATGGACTCGGCGACCTGCCGAACGGTGACGGGACGGTCGAAGCGCTTGTGGCTGCCGTCCGGGAGGGTGATGTCGGGCATGGATCGCTCCACAGTGGTGACCGATACGAGGGGCCACGTGCATTGTCCAGCGGGAAACTGGTAGGCGCGATTGGATTCGAACCAACGACCCCCACCATGTCAAGGTGGTGCTCTAACCAGCTGAGCTACGCGCCTGTCGAGGCAGGAAAAGATACCGGAATCCCCGGGCCCTGACAACCACCGCCAGGCCCCGGGGCTATCCGGTCTGCTCCTCCGGCAGCCCCAGTCCGTAGGCCTTCAGGCGGGCGATCTTGTCGCGCAAACGCGCCGCCTCCTCGAACTCCAGGTCGCGGGCGTGGCGGTGCATCCGCTGCTCCAGGCGACGGATCTCCTTGCCCACCTCCTCCGGCGACATGGCGGCGTAGCGCGACGCCTCGTCGTTGACCGCGAGCGCGGCTGGCCGCCGGCTGCCGGGGCGCTGATAGGCGCCCTCCATCACGTCCGCGACCGCCTTGCGGATCCCCTGCGGGGTGATGCCGTGCGCCTCGTTGTAGGTCTTCTGCTTGCTCCGGCGGCGCTCGGTCTCGTCGATCGCGCGCCGCATGGACCCGGTGATGCTGTCGGCATACATCATGGCCTTGCCGTGCACGTGGCGGGCCGCGCGGCCAATGGTCTGGATCAGCGAGCGTTCCGAGCGCAGGAAGCCCTCCTTGTCCGCGTCCAGGATGGCCACCAGCGAGACCTCCGGCAGGTCCAGGCCCTCGCGCAGCAGATTGATCCCGACCAGAACGTCGAACTCGGCCAGGCGCAGGTCGCGCAGGATCTCCACGCGCTCGACGGTATCGATGTCCGAATGCAGGTAGCGCACGCGGATGCCGTGCTCCTGCAGGTACTCGGTCAGGTCCTCGGCCATGCGCTTGGTAAGCGTGGTCACCAGGACCCGCTCGCCCGCCTCGGCGCGCTCGCGGCACTCGCCGAGCAGGTCGTCGACCTGGGTCGCCACCGGCCGCACCTCCACCTCCGGGTCCACCAGCCCGGTCGGGCGCACCACCTGCTCCACCACCTCCCCGCCGGAGTGCTCCAGCTCGTAGTCGCCGGGGGTGGCGGACACGAAGATGGTCTGCGGCGCCAGGCGCTCGAACTCCTCGAAGCGCAGCGGGCGGTTGTCGAGCGCGGAGGGCAGCCGGAAGCCGTACTCGACCAGCGTCTCCTTGCGCGAGCGGTCGCCGCGGTACATGGCCCCGAGCTGCGGAACCGTCACGTGGCTCTCGTCGATCACCAGCAGGGCGTCTTCCGGCAGGTAGTCGAACAGCGTGGGTGGCGGTTCGCCGGCCCGGCGCCCGGAGAGGTAGCGGGAATAGTTCTCGATGCCCGAGCAGTAGCCCAGCTCCAGGATCATCTCCAGGTCGAAGCGGGTGCGCTGCTCCAGCCGCTGTGCCTCGACCAGCCTGCCGGCCTCGCGCAGATCCGCCAGGCGCTGGGTAAGCTCGGCCCGGATCTGGTCCACGGCGTCGAGCAGCGTCTGCCGGGGCGTGACGTAGTGGGTCTTCGGGTACACGGTCACCCGCGGCACCCGTCGCAGAACATGGCCGGTCAACGGATCAAAGTAGCTCAGATTCTCGATCTCGTCGTCGAACAGCTCCACGCGCACCGCGTCGCGGTCCGACTCCGCCGGGTAGATGTCGATGATATCGCCGCGCACCCGGTAGGTACCGCGCGCCAGCTGGACCTCGTTGCGGGTGTACTGCAGGTCCGTGAGCCGGCGCAGGATCTCCCGCTGGTTCACGGAGTCGCCCCGCACAAGGTGCAGCACCATGCTGAGATAGGCCTTGGGATCGCCCAGCCCGTAGATCGAGGAGACGCTGGCCACGATCACGGCATCGCGCCGCTCCAGCAGCGCCTTGGTCGCCGACAGCCGCATCTGCTCGATGTGCTCATTGATCGAGGCGTCCTTCTCGATGTAGGTGTCCGACGACGGCACGTAGGCCTCGGGCTGGTAGTAGTCGTAATAGGACACGAAGTACTCCACGGCATTGTCGGGGAAGAACTCCCGCAGCTCGCCGTAGAGCTGCGCCGCGAGCGTCTTGTTCGGCGCCAGCACCAGCGTCGGACGCTGCACCTGCTGGACCACGTTGGTGATGGTGAAGGTCTTGCCGGAGCCGGTCACCCCGAGCAGCGTCTGCTGCGCCAGGCCGGCCTCGATGTTGTCCACCAGCGCGCGGATTGCTTGTGGCTGGTCGCCGGAGGGCTGGTAGTCGGACTTGAGGGTGAAGCGTTCGCTCATGGGCTCGCGGTACGTGGAAGGCGACAGAATGACGGCCGCTGGCTCGTGCATCGGCCGATGACAGGTCCTACAATACTAACCCAGTCGATGGCAATGCCACGCCGGAAGGCGCGATAACCTGGAGACGACAGTGCCGCCGCCCCGAATTGGCGCTCCCGTCGCTTCCCTGGCACGCCCTGTTTCAGCGCCCTCCGCGGCTGGCCACCGCCGTCGGCCCGGCTGGCGGCGACACGCTTTCGTGCCACCTTTCAAGACGACCCCGGGAGTAAGACCTTGAGCATCGAACTGTCCGACCGCGTCCAGAGAATCAAGCCATCGCCCACCCTGGCCGTGACCGCACGGGCCGCCGAGCTCAAGGCCGAAGGACGCGACATCATCGGCCTGGGCGCTGGCGAGCCGGACTTCGACACCCCGGACCACATCAAGGAGGCGGCGATCCAGGCCATCCGGGACGGCAAGACGAAGTACACGCCCGTCGACGGCACGCCGGGGCTCAAGGACGCCGTGATCGACAAGTTCCGGCGCGAGAACGGCCTGGAGTATGCCCGCGACCGAATCCTGGTCTCCTGCGGCGCCAAGCAGAGCTTCTTCAACATGTGCCAGGCACTGCTGAACCCGGGTGACGAGGTCCTGATCCCGGCGCCCTACTGGGTCTCCTACCCGGACATGGTGCTGGTCGCGGACGGCAAGCCCGTCGTGATTGAAACGGGCAAGGACTCGGCATTCAAGATCTCGCCGGCGCAACTCGACCGGGCCATCACCTCGCGCACCCGCCTGCTGGTGCTCAACAGTCCCTCCAACCCCAGCGGCAAGGCCTACTCCCGCGCGGAGCTGGAGGCGCTGGGTGAGGTCCTGGCAAAGCACCCGCAGGTCCTGGTCGCCACGGATGATATCTACGAGCACATCCTGTGGACCGGGGAGCCGTTCCAGGACATCGTCACCGCCTGCCCGGAGCTGGTCGATCGCGGCATCGTGCTCAACGGGGTCTCCAAGGCCTACGCCATGACCGGCTGGCGCATCGGCTACGCCGCGGGGCCGAAGAATCTGATCGCGGCCATGAAAAAGGTCCAGTCCCAGAGCACCTCCAACCCCGCATCGATCTCCCAGGCGGCGGCGGAAGCCGCGCTGCGGGGCGAACAGGGCTGCGTGGCGGAGATGGTGAAGGCCTTCCGCGAGCGGCACGATTACGTATACCAGGCACTCAACGCCCTTCCCGACGTGGATTGCCTGCCTTCCGACGGCACCTTTTACGCGTTCCCGGACTTCGGCCGCGTGATCTCGCGGCTCCACGGCGTGGAAGACGACGTCCAGCTCGGCGAATACTTCCTGAACGAGTGCGGTGTGGCCATGGTCCCGGGATCGGCGTTCGGGGTTCCCGGGCACATGCGCTTGTCCTTCGCCACCAGCATGGAGAACCTGAGGGACGCGCTCGGCCGCATCGATAAGCTGCTCAGGCGCTGATTCCGGCGCAGGGCAGTGCGCCTTCATTGACGCAGGACGGCACCGCCGCTAATATTCGGAACCTTTCGCGGCCATCGAACGGCCCGAACATTCCCCGGTAGCTCAGTCGGTAGAGCGGGTGACTGTTAATCACCATGTCGGCGGTTCGAGCCCGTCCCGGGGAGCCATAACAATCAGGGGGTTACGGTTAGAGCCGTAGCCCTCTTTCTTTTCCCTGCAAGCATTATGTAAGTGCGAGTATTCCCTTCCCGCAGATTTAGCTCCACGAGACCCAAGTAGAGACTCCGGCAACCGGCGATTCGGGCTAGTCCAGCTGAATGGTCCCGTCAGCGAGCGCCTGGCTCAGGTAGCTGCGAAAGTCCTCGCACAGATCCTCGTGCTTGAGCGCGTATTCCACCGTCGCCTGCAGGTAGCCCAGCTTGCTGCCGCAATCGAAACGCTTGCCGTCGAAGCGGTAGGAAAATACGGCTTCATGTTCCATCAACGCTGCGATGGCATCAGTGAGCTGGATCTCGCCGCCCGTGCCCCGGGGGGTGCGGCGGATCATCTCGAATACCCGCGGCGTCAGTACGTAGCGCCCCACAACGCCGAGGTTCGACGGCGCGGTCGCCGGCTTCGGCTTCTCCACGATGGCATTGACATTCCCGACCCGATCATCGACCGCTTCGGCACTGACGATCCCATATTGGTCGGTGCGTTCCTGCGGCACCTCCTGGACGGCGAGCACCGACGAGCCGTGCTGCTCGAAAACCCGCGACATCTGCGACAGGCAGGTGTCACCGTTGCCGTCGATCAGATCGTCGGCCAGGACCACGGCGAACGGTTCGTTGCCAATCACGGGGCGGGCGCACAGCACCGCATGCCCCAGGCCCAGCGCCTCGGCCTGGCGAATGTAGATGCACGCGACGTCTTCGGGCACGATTTCCTGCACTATGCGCAGCATGCGCTCCTTGCCGCGGATCTCAAGCTCGTGCTCGAGCTCGTAGGCCTTGTCGAAATGATTTGGGATCGAGTCCTTGTTGCGGCCGTTGATGAAGACCAGCACCTCGACGCCCGCGGCAACAGCTTCCTCTACGGCATACTGGATCAAAGGCTTGTCCACCACCGGGAGCATCTCCTTGGGACTGGCCTTGGTGGCAGGGAGGAAGCGGGTACCCAGGCCGGCTACCGGAAACACCGCCTTGCGGACCCTGGTGCCGGGCGGGAAAGCGGGTTGGATCATGCCTCTCCTTTCCTTCCGCGTGTTGGTGGTAACGCACCCGTGAGGCCGTTCCCGAGGATCCGCAAATTTTACGCACCCGGGCCGAGGTAATGCCACATCCCCGGAAGCGCGGAGATGGCGATGACGCCGTCGTGCCGCCTCGTCGTAGCGTCGCTACGCGTGTTCGCCCCCGCGCTTTGCTGCTCGTTGCTCACGCGCGCCCTGAGACGTGCCATTGGAGCATAAAGAAGGCCCCCGGGACGGGGGCCAACGGAGGGGAGTCCGGGTGGCTCACTGTTGCCGGTTGCCCAGCTTCACATCCTTGCGAATGTTTGCCAGCGTCTGCGGGCCGATGCCGTCGACCTTGCTCAGGGCATCGACGGAACGGAACGGCCCGTGCTCCTTGCGATAAGCCACGATCGCCTTCGCCTTGACCGTGCCGATCCCCTGCAGCGCCGCCGCGATCTGCCTGGCGCTCGCCTGGTTGACGTTGACCGGAGCCGCAAGCGCGACGGCGGTAACGGCATACAGCGTGAACCCCAGCAGGCAGGCAATGAGTCTGCTCATGACTTCCTCCTTGAAAAACACAGCGTGATCCTTCACTGGATGCGCCATCGTTTGACGGCACAGACGAAGCCTAGCAAAGGATGGGGGATCTGTCAGGTGCCGGAGATTTCGCTACCACGGAGGGGGGAGTCGTGACCGACCAGCTCGGTGGTCGGCAAGATCGTGTTCCAGCTCTTGCAGCTGGGACATTGCCAGTGCAGTGACTTGCCGGCGAACCCGCAGTTATTGCAGCGATAGTGGTCCGCGCGTGCCAGGACCTTGCCCAGCGCATCGCGCACCAGCGGCAGCACCCGGCGGGCAGCATCCTCATCCTTCTCCATAAGCAGGTTGAGGAACTCGTACAGGCCGTCCACATCCGGCTTGTCCGCGACGTAGCGCTCCAGCTCCCCGACCAGCGCCCCGGTATCACGCAGGCCCATGAGCCGCAGCTTATCGAGTGAGCCGGGACTGCCCAGGCGCACCTTGAGAGCCACGTCGCGCAGGAACTGCCGTTCGCCGCGGAAGTCGCCCAGGCGCCCGAAGCACTGACGCACCTCGCCCATCACCTGCCCGATGAAGCGCGGGTCCTGGTCCAGGATGCGCCGGTAGGCCTTCAGCGCGTCGCGGTAGTCGCCTTCGGAAAAGTGCAGTCGCCCCTGTAGTATGCTCGCCCGGACGCAGTTGCGGTCCACCGACATCGCCGCCCGCAGACGGTCACGGAAGAGTCGCGTATTGCCCTGGGCCTCGGCGGTTTCCGCCAGCTCACAATAATAGTGCGCAATGGTCACCCGCATGGAGCTCCCGCTGGCGTATTCCAACTGGCGGGCAACGGATATCGCCCGGTGCCAGTCCTTTTCCTGCTCATAGATCTGCAGCAGAAAGCGGAGGGCATCGGGTACGTAGGCACCCGCGTCCCGCAGCTCGGAGAACAGGCTCTCCGCCCGATCCAGCACCCCGGCCTTCATGTAGTCCTGGCCAAGTTCAAACAGCGCCCGGTTCTTCGGCTCGCGGCCCAGCGTTGGCCGTGCGATCAGGTTCTGGTGAATACGGATGGCCCGGTCGACCTCCCCCCGGCGCCGGAACAGCGAGCCCAGCGCCAAGTGCGTATCGACGGTCTCGTTGTCGATCTCGGCCAGGCGCATGAACACCTCGACGGCCTTGTCCGGCTCCTCGTTGATCAGGTAGTTCATGCCCTTGAGGTAGTCCACGTTCAGCCCGGTGCTCCCGCCTCGGTGCCCACGGTAATGACGCCGGGCGAGCCCCCAGCCTGAAGCCGCGGCCACCGGAAGCAGCAGGAACAGCAGGATGGTACCGTCAATGGCCATGCTTGATCGGCAGGCTCCGGAGGTTGCCGATTTCCTTTTCGGCGAGATTCAGCTTCCGCTGCGCCTGGGAGAGACGCCGCCGCACCGACAAGTAGCTCCGCAACATGCTGAAAATTCCCAACAGCCAGCCCCCGGCCAGAAACAAGACCAGGACCAGGGACAAGCGGATCTGGGCGGTACCGGCGTAGTAATTGAAGCTCACCGGCTGGGCGTTCAGCCAGGCGAAGCTGACGCCGCCGGCTACGACGATCAGCAACAGCAGATATTTCAGGATGCGCACCGGGTCTCTCCTTGCCTGAAAACCGCCGTAGTGTACTTTACCCGAGCGGGCTTCGTACTAACCCGGTGACTATGGTACCTGGCATGCACGGTATCGCTACCCCGGTCAGCTCCCGCCGGGTCCGACCGTGAACACGGCGAACCGACCGGCCCACGTTGCCGGGTGCGCAGTCAGCGGATGAATACGATCGGATTCCTCGGTGCCCGAAAGGGCAGGCGCCGGATCGCCGCGGCTGAACGAACACCGCCGGAGGCGGACGCGGGCGAGACCGATCCGACCCGGTGACCACCGAGGGCGGTGCCGCGGAGGTGCGTCCGGTGCGCCTCAGCCGGCCTCGCCGGCCGCGTCGTTGACCCGTTCGCGCAGCTCCTTGCCCGGCTTGAAGTGGGGAACGTACTTGCCCGCAAGAGACACGGGCTCGCCGGTCTTGGGATTGCGGCCGATACGCGGTGGACGGTGATGCAGGGAGAAGCTTCCGAAGCCCCGGATCTCGATCCGGCGCCCTTCCGCGAGTGCCGTGCTCATCATCTCCAGCAGCGTCTTGACAGCCAGCTCCACGTCCTTGTGCGCCAAGTGCCCCTGCTTCCGGGCAATCCCGTCGATCAGTTCGGATTTGGTCATGATCTCGCAGAATCCTTGTCTGAATGGAGCTTACGCGGCGCATTCGCAGCGCGACTGCAATGGCAGCAGGCCAAGGATAGGATGCGGCGGGCCGGCACCCTCGGGATCGAGGGCCGTGCCGGACCGCCCGGTATTTCTTGTTCCGCCTATTCGTCGTCCTTCTGGGCGGACATCTGTTCCTTCAGGAGGTCCCCGAGAGTGGCGGTCCCGCTCGGCTTGGTGCGCGCGTAATCCTCCACCGCCTGCGCTTCCTCCTTGATCTCCTTGGCCTTCACGGAGAGATTGACGGACCGGTTCTTGCGGTCGACCCCGATGAAGCGGGCCTCGATCTTATCGCCGACGTTGAGCACGCTGCGCGCGTCCTCCACCCGCTCGCGGGAGAGCTCCGAGGCACGCAGGTAGCCCTCCACGCCCTCGTCCAGGTCGACCACGGCGCCCTTCGGGTCGACTTCGCGCACCGTTCCCGTGAGCATGCTTCCCTTGGGATGACTGGCCATGTAAGTGCTCAGCGGATCCTGCTCGAGCTGCTTGATCCCCAGGGAGATACGCTCCCGCTCCGGATCCACCGAGAGCACGACGGCCTCGACTTCGTCGCCCTTCTTGTATTCTCGCACGGCCTCCTCGCCGGGCTCCATCCAGGAGATGTCGGAAAGATGCACCAAGCCGTCGATTCCGCCCTCCAGGCCCACGAAGATGCCGAAGTCGGTAATTGACTTGATGGTGCCGACGATGTGGTCGCCCTTGTTGTGATTCTGGGCGAACTCCTGCCAGGGATTCGGCTGCACCTGTTTCATGCCCAGCGAGATGCGTCGGCGCTCCTCGTCGATGTCCAGCACCATGACCTCGACCTCGTCGCCGATCTGCACGATCTTGGACGGATTGACGTTCTTGTTGGTCCAGTCCATCTCGGACACGTGCACCAGACCCTCGACGCCTTCCTCGATTTCGACGAAGCAGCCGTAGTCGGTGATGTTGGTGACCTTGCCGAACAGCCGCGTGCCCGCCGGATAGCGCCGCGAGATGTCCTCCCAGGGATCGGCCGTGAGCTGCTTCAGGCCCAGCGAGACGCGGTTCCGCTCGCGGTCGAACTTGAGCACCTTGACCTCGATGTCGTCGCCGACGTTGACCACCTCGGAGGGGTGCTTCACCCGCTTCCAGGCCATGTCGGTAATGTGCAGCAGGCCGTCGATCCCGCCCAGGTCGATGAAGGCACCGTAGTCGGTAAGGTTCTTGACCACGCCCTTGATGATGTTGCCTTCCTTGAGGTTCTCGAGCAGCGCCTCGCGCTCGGCGCTGTACTCCTCCTCCACTACCGCGCGGCGCGAGACCACGACGTTGTTGCGGCGCCGGTCCAGCTTGATCACCTTGAACTCGAGCTCCTTGCCCTCGAGATAGGTGGTATCACGGACCGGGCGGATGTCGACCAGCGAGCCGGGCAGGAACGCCCGGATGCCGTTGAGCTCGACCGTGTAGCCGCCCTTGACCTTGCCGGTGATGTAGCCCTTGACGATCTCGTCGGCCTCGGAGGCCTTCTCCAGGGCCGTCCAGGCACGCGCACGCTTGGCCTTCTCACGGGACAGAATGGTCTCGCCAAAGCCGTCCTCAACGGCTTCCAGCGCGACCTCGACCTCATCGCCCTCCCGGATCTCCAGCTCCCCGTCGTCGTTGTAGAACTGCTCGATGGGGATGATTCCTTCGGACTTGAGACCCGCGTTGACGACGACCATGTCCTGTCGTATCTGCACCACGGTGCCCATGACAATGGCCCCGGGCTGCAGGTTCTGGTGCTCAAGACTCTCCTCGAATAACTCAGCGAAGCTTTCACTCATGTAGCTGTTCTATCCCGTGACTGGAGGAATCGCGCGATCCCGGTCAGTCAGCTTGATTGCCGATGCATCGCTCCCGGACGCAACGGGTTGCATGATTGCCGTCCCGACGCTCCCTGCCCGGACGTATTCCCAATGGACACGACGGCGCTCGGCGCTCACTCCGCCAGTCCCCGTCTGCGCGCCTGCTGCATGACCGCCTCCAGCACCTGCTCCACCGGCACTCCCGTGGAATCCAGCTCCACGGCATCCGCCGCCGGACGCAACGGCGACGCGGCACGCGTGGCGTCACGCCTGTCGCGGTCACGTATCTCGCTTGCAAGCTTGTGGAGATTAGCACCCAACCCCATTTCCATCAACTGCTTATGCCGCCTGCGCGCGCGCTCCTCGGGGCTCGCCGTGAGGAAGATCTTCAACGGGGCGTCCGGAAATACGGTGGTCCCCATGTCCCGGCCATCCGCCACCAGCCCCGGGGGGCGCCGGAAATCCCGCTGCCGCTGCAGCAGCGCGCGCCGCACCGGAGCCAGCGCGGCCACCCGCGAGGCCGCCTCGCCGGTGGTCTGCTCGCGCAGGCGCGCGCTCACGTCGCGCCCGTCCAGGGTCACAGTGACCCGCTCCGCGCCCCCGGGGCGAAACGCCACGCGCATCCGCCCCGCGCAGGCCGCGACCGCCTCGGCCTCCTCCAGCTCCACGCCGGCATCCAGCGCGGCCAGCGCGGTCAGCCGGTACAATGCACCGCTGTCGAGCAGGTGCCAGCCCAGACGCCGCGCCAGCAAACGGCTGATGGTGCCCTTGCCGGACCCGCTGGGTCCGTCGATACAGATCACCGGCGCCGTGGCCCCCATCACGCTCCGCCCCCGGGCACCCCGGCCGCCTCACGGGTGCGGATGTCGAGCCCGCAGCTCGCCAGCAGCGGCACGAAGCCCGGGAAGGAGGTTCCCACGTTGGCACAGTCGCGCACCTCCACCGGGCCGTCGGCGCGTAGCGCGGCGACCGCGAACGCCATGGCGATGCGGTGGTCGCCGCCGCTGTCCACCAGGCCGCCCCTGAGGCGCCCGCCGCGAATCCGAATGCCGTCCGCGAGCGGGTGCGCGTCGATGCCCAGCGCTGCGAGCCCGTCGGCCATAACCCGGATGCGGTCGCTCTCCTTCACCCGCAGCTCCCGCGCCCCGGCGAGGCGCGTCTCGCCGTCGGCGCAGGCGGCGGCGACGAACAGCGCGGGGAACTCGTCGATAGCACGCGGGACCAGCTCCGGTGGGATGTACACCCCCCGCAACGGCCGGTGGCGCACCCGGATGTCCGCGACGGGCTCGCTGCCGGCACCTGGCCCGGGCGCGATCTCGATGTCCGCCCCCATCTGCCGCAGCACGTCCAGGACCCCGGTCCGGGTCGGATTGATCCCGACCCGCCGGACCGTCAGATCGGAGCCGGGCGCGATTGCCGCTGCGACGAGCAGAAAAGCCGCCGATGAAAGGTCCCCGGGCACCGCGACATGCCGGCCGGACAACGTCCGGCCGGGGTACAGGCGCACGCCATCCGCCTCCCGCACCAGGTCGCCGCCGAACGCCTCCAGCATCCGCTCGGTGTGATCCCGGCTGACGCCCGGTTCGCGCACCCGGGTTTCACTCTGGGCATACAAACCGGCCAGCAGCAGCGCCGACTTCACCTGGGCGCTGGCCACCGGCATGGCATAGTCGATACCCCGCAGGCGCATCCCGCCGGTGATCCGCAGGGGCGCGGTGCCGTGGGGTCCGGCTTCGATGCGCGCGCCCATCCGGCGCAGGGGCTCGATCACCCGCCGCATCGGTCGGCGGCTGAGTGAGGCGTCACCGGTCAGCACCGAGTCGAAGCGCTGGGCCGCAAGCAAGCCGACCAGCAGGCGCATCGAGGTGCCGGAGTTGCCGAGATCCAACGGCCCGCCGGGCGGGCGCAGCCCGTGCAACCCGACACCATGGACCTCCAGTCGACCCGGTCCGGGATCCTCGATCGTCACCCCCATGGCCCGGAACGCGTCGCGCGTGGCCAGGCAATCCCGGCCTTCCAGGAAGCCGCTGACGGTCGTGGTGCCATTGGCCAGCGCGCCCAGAATCACCGCACGGTGCGAGATCGACTTGTCGCCAGGCACACCCACGGAACCGCCCATGGTTCCGCCGGGCTCAACCAGGTAGTCCAGACGCGTGGTCGTCACCGCAACCACCGCTCCCGGGCCGCCCGGGCCCGCTCGAACACTTCCAGCAGGGCATCACCGTCGTGCCTCTCGATTGCCTTGCGGACCCGTTCCAGGTCCGCGCCGAACCGGTCCAGGGCGGCCAGCACCGCGTCCGCGTTGGCGATGCAGATGTCGCGCCACATGACCGGATCGCTGGAGGCAATCCGCGTGAAGTCGCGGAAACCGCCGGCGGCGTAGGCGAACACTTCCGCCGCGTCCCGGCCGCGCGCCAGGCTGTCCACGAGGTTGAAGGCCAGCACGTGCGGCAGGTGGCTGGTGCCGGCGAGCACCGTGTCGTGGTGGTCGGCATCCATCTCCACCACCTCGGCGCCGGCGGCCTCCCACATCCGGCGCACCCGCGCGGTCGCTGCCGAACCGGTTCGTGCCGTCGGCGTCAGGATCACGCGGCGGCCCTCGAACAGCCCGGCGAACGATGCCTCCACCCCGGAGTGCTCGGTCCCGGCGACCGGATGCCCCGGAACGAAGTTTTCCGGTGCGCCACCGAAGACCGTCTCGGCCGCCTTCAGCACCGCCCGCTTGGCGCTGCCTACGTCGGTGAGCACAGCGTCCCCATCCAGTGCCGGGCGGATCGCGCCCATCAGCGATTCCATCGCTCCCAGCGGGACGGCAAGCACCACCATGTCGGCACCGCGCGCGGCCGCCGCCGGATCCAGCGTGTAACGGTCGACGACCCCGGTCTCAACCGCGAGCTTCAGCGGCGCCTCCCGGCGTCCACAGCCCACGATCTCGCCACACGCCTCCTGCTCACGCAGCGCCCGGGCCAGCGACCCGCCGATCAGCCCGACCCCGATGATGCACAGTCGCCGGATCATCCCTGCAGCACCCTGCCCAACGCCTCCAGGAAGCGCGCATTCTCGTGCTCCAGACCGGTCGTCACCCGCACGTAACCGGGCAGCTCGTAGCCGCCCATCGGGCGCACGATCACGCCCTCGCGCAGCAGCGCCCGGTACACGCGGGCGCCGTCGCCGACCTCGACGCACAGGAAGTTGGCCACCGATGGGATCCACCTCACCCCGAGGGTGTCCAGGCCGCGCCCCAGTTGCTCCAGACCGGCACGGTTGAGCCCGACCGCGCGTGCCACGTGCGCGTCGTCCTGCAGACTTCCCAGCGCCGCCGTCTGCGCCACGTGGTTCATGTTGAACGGCTGGCGCACCCGGTTCAGCAGGTCCGCCAGAGCCGGATCGGAAAGCCCGTAGCCCGCCCGCAGAGCGGCCAGTCCGTGCGCCTTGGAGAAGGTACGGGTCACAACCAGGTTGGGATGGTGCGCCAGCCAGGTGCTGCCATCCGGATAGGCCGTATCGTCGACGTACTCGAAGTAGGCCTCGTCGAGCAGCACCACGGTCTGCGGCGGCACGCCGTCGAGCAGGCGGCGCAGCTCACCCTCGTCGATCCGGGTACCGGTCGGGTTGTTCGGATTGGCGACGAACACCACCCCGGTATCCGCGTCGACCCGCTCGAGCATCCGGTCCACATCGTGGCCGAATGGCTGCACGCCATCGGCGGGGCGCGCGGCCGCGACCCGGCACTCGGCGCCCACCGCGCGGCTTACCAGCGCGTAGATGGCGAAGGCATGCCGGGAGACCACCGCATTACGTCCGGGCCCCAGGAACACGCGCGCCACCAGGTCGAGGATATCGTTGGAGCCGTTGCCCAGGGTGATCGCTGCCGGGTCAACGCCGTGGCGCTCCGCCAGCGCCTCTCGTAGCTCGAACGCGCTGCCGTCCGGATAGCGGCCGAGTTCGTCGCAGGCGGCCCGCGCGTAGCGCCGCGCGGTCGGTCCCGGCCCCAGCGGGCTCTCATTGGACGCGAGCTTGATGATGTCGCTCAGGCCGTACTCCCGTGCCAGCTCCGACACCGGCTTGCCGGGCTCGTACGGCGCCAGCGATAGCACCCCGGGCGCCGCCCGCTGAAGGAATGGGCGGTTTCCGCTGTTGCTCATGGTCTTGCCCCTAATCGCGGATGAGCGCCGACAGGTCCTAGTAGACCGGACAGGGATAGGAGCCGAGCACCCGGAAGAAGCCGGCCCGCGAGCGCACCTCCTCCAACACGTCGCGCAGCGGCGCTTCCTCCGCGTGGCCCTCTACGTCGAGAAAGAAATTGTAGTCCCAGGCGCTACGCCGGGACGGCCGCGACTCGATGCGCGTAAGGTTGACCCCGTGACGGGCGAACGGCTCCAGCAGGGCGTGCAGCGCCCCCGGTCGGTTGGGGTTGGCCACCAGCAGCGAGGTCTTGTCGGAGCTGCTGGCCGGGACCGCCTCGCGTCCGATCACCAGGAAGCGGGTGGTATTGCTGGGGTCGTCCTCGATATTCGAGGCCAGCAGCGCCAGCCCGTAGACTTCGGCCGCGGCACTGCCGGCGATCGCGGCGGCGTCCTTCTCGCCACTGGCCTGGCGGGCCGCCTCGGCGTTGCTGCTCACCGCGATGCGCTGTGCCTGCGGCAGGTGGGAATCCAGCCATTCCCGGCATTGCGCCAGTGACTGGCCGTGGGAGTAGACCCGCCGTACGTTGGCCGGGTCGCCGCCGGCCGCCATCAGGCACTGGTGCACAGGCAGCACCACCTCGCCGCAGATCCACAGCGACGAACGGGTGAACATGTCCAGCGTATGCGTGACCATGCCCTCCAGTGAGTTCTCCACCGGCACCACCCCGTAGTGCGTACCCGCAGCCTCGACCTCACGGAAGACCTCGTCGATGGCCCCCAAAGGCACGCTCTCCACGAAGCCGCCGAAATGCTTGGCCACGGCGTCCTGGGTGAACGTCCCCTCGGGGCCCAGGTAGGCCACGCGCACGGGGGACTCCAGTGCCAGGCAGGCGGACATGATCTCGCGAAACAGCCGCGCCACGGTCTCGTTCGCGAGCGGCCCCGGGTTGCGCTCGATCACGCCGCGCAGCACCCGCGCTTCCCGCGAGGGTCGGTAAAAGACCGCCGCGGGGTCCGCCGCCTTCTTGATCTCGGCGACCGCCTGGGCCTGCCGGGCGCGATCGTTGAGCAGCTCGTGGAGCTGCCGGTCGATTTCGTCGATCCGGTTCCGGATCTGGTCGAGTTTCTTGTCGCTCATCGATTCGTCCGTCCGGCACCGGCCCCGCGACCGCTAGAGGATGCGCAGGGAGAGCACACCCTCGATGCCGCGGATACCGTCGAGCACCTTCTCGGGCACCGGGCTGTCCACGTCCACCAGGGTGTAGGCGAGCTTGTCCCGCGACTTGTTAAGCATGTCCACGATGTTCAGGTCCGCCTGCGCCAGGTGGGTGGAGATCTGGCCCAGCATGTTGGGCACGTTGGCGTTGACGATGCACAGGCGATAGCCCTCCCCCCGCGGCATGATCGCCTCCGGGAAATTCACCGAGTTGCTGACGTTGCCTTTCTCCAGGTATTCGCGCACCTGGTCGGCGACCATCACGGCACAGTTCTCCTCCGCCTCGCGCGTGGAGGCCCCGAGGTGAGGCAGGGCGATCACCTTCCGGTGCCCCAGCAGGCGCTTGCCCGGGAAGTCGCACACGTAGGCGTGCACCTTCCCGCCGTCCAGCGCATCGCAGATGACGTCGGCGTCCACGATGCCATCCCGCGCGAAGTTCAGCACCACCAGGCCGTCCCGCGCGCTCTGCAGCCGCTTCGCGCTGAGCATGCCGCGCGTCTCGTCATTCAGCGGCACGTGGAAGGTCAGAAAGTCCGCGCGGCCGAGCAGTTCGTCGACGCTCATGGCCGACTGCACCCCGGAGTGCAGCTCCCAGGCGCGCCCGACGGTCAGCTTGGGATCGTAGCCGACCACGTTCATCCCCAGCGCCATGGCGGCATTGGCGACCTTGACCCCGATGGCACCCAGGCCGACCACGCCCAGCGTGCGCCGGGGCAGTTCGAAGCCGCGGAACTTTTTCTTGCCCGACTCCACCGCCTGGTGGATTTCGTCATCGCTGCCAGTCAGCCCGCCGGCGTACTCCAGTGCCTCCGGAATGTTCCGCGCCGCCAGCAGCATACCCGCGATCACCAGCTCCTTGACCGCGTTGGCGTTGGCCCCCGGCGCATTGAACACCGGGATGCCGCGGCGGCTCATTTCGTCCACCGGGATGTTGTTGACGCCGGCGCCGGCGCGTCCCACGGCCTTCAGTGACCCGGGGATCTCCATGTCGTGCATCTTGTGCGAACGCACCAGGATCGCATCCGGCTGGTCGATATCCGTGTCAACCTCGTAGCGCTCCTTCGGAAGGCGCCCCAGACCAAGTGGAGAAATATTGTTAAGCACCAGTATCTTATGCATATAAGCTAAAGTTCCTCCTTGCAACCTGTCGATTGCCCGGCGGTCGATAAACCTCAACCTTGGCGGCGCTCGAAGTCCTGCATGAACTCGATCAGCGCGTCCACGGCCTGCTCGCTCACCGCATTGTACAGGCTGGCACGCATGCCGCCGACGGAGCGGTGCCCCTTGAGCGTCTTCAGACCCGCATCGTCGGCTTCGGAAAGGAATGTGGCGTTGAGCGAGTCGTCCGCCAGGATGAATGGTACGTTCATCCGCGAGCGCGACTCCTTCTCCACCGGGTTACGGTAAAAATCGGACTCGTCGATGACCCGGTAGAGCTTGTCCGCCTTGCGCTTGTTGACCTCGGCCATGGCCTCGAGCCCGCCCTGCTTCTTGAGCCACTGGAACACCAGGCCGGCGACATACCAGGCGAACGTCGGTGGCGTGTTCATCATCGAGTTGCCCTCGGCGTTCCTCTTCCAGTCGAGGATGCCCGGTGTGCGGGGATCGGCTCGATCGAGCAGGTCCTCGCGGACGATCACCACAGTCAGCCCCGACGGGCCGATGTTCTTCTGCGCGCCGGCATAGATCACCCCGTGGCGCGCCACATCCACCGGGCGTGACAGGATGGTCGACGACATGTCCGCTACCAGGGGCACATCGCCGGTGTCCGGCGTCCAGTGGAACTCCACCCCGCCGATGGTCTCGTTGGGCGTGTAGTGGACGTACGCCGCCCGCGGGTCGAGCTTCCAGGTATCGGGGGCCGGAACGCGCGTGAAGCCCTCGGCCTCGGCCGTCGCGGCGATGTTGACCTGGCAGTAGCGTTTGCCTTCGGCGATGGCCTTTTTCGACCAGTTGCCGGTGTTGATGTAGTCGGCCTCTTCGCACTCGCCCAGCAGGTTCAGCGGCACCGCCGCGAACTGGCCGGTGGCGCCCCCCTGGAGAAACAGGATGCGGTGACCGTCCGGCACTTTCAGCAGGTCGCGCAGGTCCTGCTCGGCCTGCTCGGCGACGCCGACGAACTCCTTGCCACGGTGGCTCATCTCCATCACCGACATGCCACTGCCCTGCCAGTCCAGAAGTTCGTCGCGGACCTGCTCCAGGACCTCCGTCGGCAGGGCCGCGGGCCCGGCGCTGAAGTTGTAGACGCGTGCCATATGCCTCCCTAGCTCCTCGATGTGTTGCCCGAGAGTTGCGGGCGCGGCCCGCCCGTGCGGGCGGACTACTCCTCGTCCTCTTCCTCGTCGAGGACGATGCGCTCGACTCCCACGAGTTGATCGGAATCGTCCAACCGGATCAGGCGGACGCCCTGGGTGTTACGGCCCAGGGCCGGGACCTGCTCTACCAGCGTACGCACCAGTGCACCGGCGTTGCTGATCAGCATGATCTCGTCTTCCTCGGTGACCGGTATCGCCCCGACCACCTCGCCGTTGCGCTCCGAGGCGTGGATCGCGATCACGCCCTGGCCCCCGCGGCCCCGCACCGGGAACTCCTCGATCCGGGTACGCTTGCCATAGCCGTGCTCGGTCACGCTCAGGATGCAGCCTCCGGAATCCTCTCCGTCTACCACCACCAGCCCTATCACCCGCTGGTCGCGCCCCAGGCGGATTCCGCGCACACCCGCGGCGACTCGCCCCATCGAGCGCACGTCGGCCTCACGGAAGCGGATGCCCTTACCGGCGTTGGAGAACAGCATCACCTCGCTGTTGCCGTCGGTCAGGGCCACGTCGACCAGCCGGTTCCCCTTGCGCAGGTCGATGGCGATGATCCCGCTGCTGCGCGGACGCGAGAAGTCCGGCAGCGGGGTCTTCTTGACCGTGCCGTTGCTGGTGGCGAAGAACACGTAGCCGCCCTCGGCGTACTCCCGCACCGGCTGCACCGCGCTGATGCGCTCGTCCGGCTCCAGCGGAAGCAGGTTGACGATCGGCTTGCCGCGTGCGCCGCGGCTGCCCTGAGGCAGCTGGTAGACCTTCAGCCAGTAGACCTTGCCGGCGCTGGAGAAGCACAGCAGGGTGTCGTGGGTATTGGCCACGAACATCTTGTCGACGAAGTCTTCCTGCTTGTTGCTGGTCGCCGACTTGCCCTTGCCGCCGCGCCGCTGTGCCCCGTAGACGTCCAGCGGCTGTGCCTTGACGTAGCCCTGGTGCGACAGGGTCACCATGACGTCCTGCTCGGAGATCAGGTCTTCCAGCGTCAGGTCGAGGCGGTCCTCGATGATCTCGGTCCGGCGGGCGTCCCCGTACGTATCGCGGATGGAGACGAGCTCCCCGCGGATCACGCCCATCAGCCGCTCGGGGCTGGCCAGGATCTCCGCCAGGTCCCGGATTTGTTCCAGCAGCTGCTCGTACTCGCCGATGATCTTGTCCTGCTCCAGGCCGGTCAGGCGGTGCAGGCGCAAGTCCAGGATCGCCTGGGCCTGGGTCGCGGTAAGGCGGTAGCCGTCCGCGGTCATGCCAAAGCCTTCCGGCATGTCCTCGGGCCGCGAGGCGCCGGCACCGGCGCGCCCCAGCATGGCGGTGACCACGCCCGGCGGCCAGACCCGGTCCAGCAGGCCCTGCCGCGCATCCGCCGGCCCCGGCGAGGTCTTGATCAGGGCGATGATCTCGTCGATGTTGGCCAGGGCCACCGCGAGCCCTTCCAACGCGTGGGCACGCTCACGCGCCTTGCGCAACTCGTAGATGGTGCGCCGGGTGACCACCTCGCGCCGGTGCCGGATGAAGGCGTCCAGGATCTCGCGCAGATCCAGCACCCGGGGCTGCCCGTCCACCAGGGCCACCATGTTGATGCCGAACACCGTCTCCATCTGCGTGTGCTGGAACAGGTTGTTCAACACGACTTCGGCGACCTCGCCGCGGCGCAGCTCGATCACCATGCGCATGCCTTCCTTGTCGGACTCGTCGCGCAGCTCGGTGATGCCCTCGATCTTCTTGTCCTTGACCAGCTCGGCGATCTTCTCCAGCAGGCGTGCCTTGTTCACCTGGTAGGGCAGCTCGGCGACGACGATCGACTGCTTGCCGTGCTGGTCCTCCTCGATCTGCGTCCGGGCCCGGACGTAGATGCGCCCCCGACCGGTGCGGTACGCCTCCCGGATCCCGCGGGCGCCGTTGATCAGGCCGGCGGTGGGAAAGTCCGGTCCCGGCAGATGCTCCATAAGCGCGTCGACGGTCAGCCCGGGGTCGTCGATCAGCGCGATACACGCGTCCAGGACTTCGGTCAGGTTGTGCGGCGGGATATTGGTCGCCATGCCGACCGCGATCCCGGCCGAGCCGTTGACCAGCAGGTTGGGGAAGCGGGTGGGGAAAACGAGCGGTTCGCTCTCCGACTCGTCATAGTTGGGGATGAAGTCGACAGTTTCCTTGTCGATGTCCGCCAGCAACTCGTGCGCGATGCGCGCCATGCGTACCTCGGTGTAGCGCATCGCCGCGGGGGAGTCGCCGTCCACGGAGCCGAAGTTGCCCTGCCCGTCCACCAGCATGTAGCGCATGGAGAAGGTCTGAGCCATGCGCACGATGCTGTCGTACACCGCCGTGTCGCCGTGCGGGTGGTACTTGCCGATGACGTCGCCGACCACGCGGGCGGACTTCTTGTAGGGCTTGTTCCAGTCGTTGCTCAGCTCGCTCATCGCGTACAGGACGCGGCGATGCACGGGCTTGAGGCCGTCGCGCACGTCCGGCAGCGCGCGTCCCACGATCACGCTCATGGCGTAATCGAGATAGGACTGCTTCATCTCGTCTTCGAGATTGACGGCCAGGACTTCTTTGGCGAATTCAGCCATCGGGAGGGGCTTCCTCAGTCACGCAACGGAAAACCACGGCCGGACACCCCGGACGACGCCGGCATCGCGGGTTGATGTCGTACTGGTGTCACGGACCCACGTGCCCCGCGGCGTCGTGGCTGCGACGGCTCCGGAGCGGGACGAGCGCGGCCATCGGTGCCTGCGGCCACACCGCGCTTCCCCGCCCGGCAGGCAACCGGGTCGGAATTAAAAATGTAATCTTACCACAATTGGCTCCCGCCCCCCACGCTCTCCGGGGCCGGGCCGCCGAGCAGCCGGACGATGCCGTCCCCGTCAGGCCGCTGAAGGATCCCTCGCTCCGTGACCAGGACGTCGACCAGCGAGGCGGGGGTGAGGTCGAACACGGGATTGACCGCGTGTGGGCGGAAACGCCGGAAGCCGGCGCAGAGCTCCTCGCCCGCACGCTCTTCTATGGGGATTTCGGCTCCCACCGCGGTGTCCGGGTCGATGGTCGAGGAGGGCGCCACCACCATGAACCGGAGCCCGTGATGACGCGCGGCCACCGCGAGCGCGTAAGTGCCGATCTTGTTGGCGACATCGCCGTTCGCCGCGATGCGGTCGGCGCCGACGATGACCCAGTCGACCTCGCCGCGGGACATCAAGTGGGCCGCCGCGGAATCCACGATCAGGCTCGCCGGGATCTCGTCCCGGGCCAGCTCCCACGCGGTCAGGCGCGCGCCCTGCAGCCAGGGACGCGTCTCATCGACCCACACGCGCCGGATGCGCCCGTCGCCCCAGGCGGCCCGGACCACGCCCAGCGCCGTGCCGAAGCCGCCGGTGGCCAGTGAGCCGGTGTTGCAGTGGGTCAGCACCGCGCTGCCGGGGCGGATCAAGCCCGCGCCGAGCTGGCCCATGCGCCGGTTGGCAGCCAGGTCCTTGGCCTGCAGGCGTTCCGCAGTGGCTTCCAGTGTCAGGGTGTCGGCCACCTCGCCGCCGGCATGCATGCGCGCCAGCGCCCACTGGAGGTTGACCGCCGTGGGCCGGGCGGCCGCCAGCCTCCCGATCGCGGTCTGTACCGCCGCGGAGCGATGCCGCGCGGGGCCGCTGTCAGCCTCCCGTGCCGCCAGCACCACCCCCCAGGCGGCCGTGATGCCGATCGCGGGGGCCCCGCGCACGACCATGTCGGCGATCGCGTCCGCCACCGCGTCCGCGCTTGACAGTTCGACGTATACCAGGTCGTCGGGCAGTCGGCGCTGGTCCAGCAGCCTGAGATAGCTGCCGCGCCATTCCACCGCACGTACGCTATCGTGGCGAGTCTCCGGGGATCGCGACATGGGAAAGCCGTGTGCCTGCGCTGACGATGGAGAGTTGCCATTTTACTAGGCTCCCTTGGCATGTTGCCAGGTCCCGGCAGCCGACGGCGCGGTGCCCCGCAGGTGCCGACTGACATCATGCCTAGTATCATCCAGCGGAAGCCCGGGGAAGCCGGCGCCGACCGACGCTTCGCCCGGTTGCGACCGGCGCATCCCGGCCAGCCCGACCCTCCGATCCGTCGGACCCGGTGCGGGCCGCCTCGCACGACAGGAGACATCGCGCATGGACAAATGGCTGCACCGGCTTCCACCCGGGACTACGGCCCACCTGATCTCCTGGGGGCTGCACCTGCTGGCGGCGATCGTCATCTTCCTGGTCGGGCTCTGGCTCGCCCGGCTGGTGATCGCCGGCATGCGCCGCCTGGCGCTGACGCGCGGCGCGGATGCCACGCTCACCGCGTTCCTGATGAACCTCGCCTACGCGGCTGCGGTGGCGGTGGTGGTGATCGCGGCGCTGGACGCCATCGGGATCAACACCACCTCCCTGCTGGCGGTTCTAGGTGCCGCCGGCCTCGCCGTGGGCCTGGCGCTGCAGGGCTCGCTGGCCAATTTCGCGGCGGGCGTGATGCTGATCCTGTTCCGCCCGTTCCGCAGCGGCGACTACATCGAGGCAGCCGGCGTGGGCGGCACCGTAGACGACATCCGCATCTTCCAGACCGTGCTGCATACCCCCGACAACCGCGACGTGGTGGTCCCCAACGCGCAACTCTTCAGCGGCGTGATCACCAATTACTCCACCCGCCCGACGCGCCGCATCGACCTGGTCATCGGCATCAGCTACGAGGACGGCATCGCCGCCGCCCGCGAGGTGATCCGCGGTGTGGTACAGGCCGACGAGCGGATCCTGGCAGATCCCACGCCCGTCTACCTGGTCACCGAGCTCGCCGAGAGCAGTGTCAACCTCGGTCTGCGTGCCTGGGTGGGCTCGGCGGACTACCTGATGACACGCAGCGACCTGCTGGAGAATTTGAAGCACGCCCTGGACCGGGCTGGCATCACCATTCCCTACCCGCAGCGCCAGCTGCACCACGTCGGCGCGGTTCCGACAACCGCGACATAACGCGATGTCCGGGAACGCCAGCAACTGCGATACCCTGGTCCACGCGCGCTGGGTCGTACCCGTGGAGCCCGCGGGCACCATACTCGAGCATCACAGCCTGGCGATCGCGGACGGACGCATACTCGCGGTGCTCCCGACCGCGCGGGCGCGGCGGGAATTCCGGCCCGCGACGGAGGTCCCGCTGCCCGGTCACGCACTGATCCCGGGCCTGGTCAACGCGCACACGCACGCCGCGATGTCCCTGATGCGGGGCCTGGCGGACGACATGCCGCTGGGGCGATGGCTGCAGGAGCACATCTGGCCGGCGGAATCGCGCTGGATCGGTCCAGAGCTGATCGCCGACGGGACCGATCTGGCCATCGCCGAGATGCTCGCCGGCGGCACCACTTGCTTCAACGACATGTACTTCTTCCCGGACGTGGTCGCGCGGCGGGTGGAACGCGCTGGCATACGCGCCTGCGTCGGCCTGATCATGCTCGATCTGCCGACGGCCTGGGGCAGCGGTCCTGACGAATACCTGGCGAAGGGCCTCGCGCTGCAGGACGAATACAAGCACCATCCGCTGGTCACCACCGCGTTCGCGCCGCACGCACCCTACACGGTCTCCGACGGCCCGCTGACACGCCTGCGGACCTATGCCGACGAGCTGGATCGGCGCGTCCATATCCACCTGCACGAAACCGCCGACGAGGTGCGCGAGAGCGTCGCTGCCCACGGCATGCGCCCGCTTGACCGCCTCGAGCGGCTGGGCCTGCTCACGCCCAACCTGGTGGCCGTGCACGTCACCCAGCTCGAGGACGCGGAGATCGAGCGGCTCGCTGCCGCCGGCGCCCACGTGGTGCACTGCCCGGAGTCCAATCTCAAGCTCGCCAGCGGCATGTGCCGGGCCGCGGACCTGGACCGCGCCGGGGTCGACCTTGCGCTCGGCACCGACGGGGCGGCGAGCAACAACGACCTGGACATGATCGGGGAGATGCGCACGGCCGCGCTGCTGGCCAAGGCGGTTGCGGGCGACGCCGCCGCCCTGCCTGCGCCGCGGGTGCTGCGCATGGCCACGCTGGGAGGTGCCCGGGCGCTGGGCCTGGAGGCCGAGTGCGGCAGCCTGGAGCCGGGCAAGTGGGCCGACCTGGCGGCGGTACGGCTCGACACGCCGGACTGCCAGCCCGTTTATAATGCGGTTTCACAGATCGTCTACGCCGCGACACGACAGCACGTCACGGACGTATGGGTGGCCGGCCGCCAGCTCTATCGCGACGGCAGCCTGATCCATATGGACGTCGAGGAGGTCGCGGCCCGGGCACGCACCTGGGGCGAGCGTATCGCCCGCGGCGAGGAGTCATGACAGACGGGACGGCAGGAGACAGCGCAGGCGCCAACGTCAACGACGCCGAGATCGATAAGTTCGAAGCCCTTGCGGAACGCTGGTGGGACCCCCACAGCGAGTTCCGGCCCCTGCACGAGATCAACCCGCTGCGGCTGGAGTACATTGACCGCCGTGTCCCCCTGGACGGCCGGCGCGTGCTGGACGTCGGCTGTGGCGGCGGCATCCTGAGCGAATCCATGGCCCTGCGCGGCGCCCGCGTCACCGGGATCGACATGGGCGAGGCGCCGCTGTCGGTGGCCCGTCTGCACCAGGAGGAGTCCGGGGTGGAGGTGGACTACCGGCAGGTCACCGCGGAGGAACTGGCGGACGCCGAGCCCGGCTCCTTCGACGTGGTCGCGTGTATGGAGATGCTCGAGCACGTGCCCGACCCGGCCTCTGTCGTCGAGGCCTGCTCGCGGCTGCTGCGTTCCGGCGGGCACGCGTTCTTCTCCACCATCAATCGCAATCCCAAGGCCTACCTGTTCGCGGTCGTGGGCGCCGAGTATGTACTGCGCCTACTGCCCCGGGGCACCCACGACTACGCGAGCTTCATCCGGCCCTCGGAGCTGGAATCCTGGGCGCGCTCCGCCGGCCTGGCCTTCAAGGACATGACCGGGTTGCACTACAACCCGGTCGCTCGCCGCTATTACCTGGCTCCCGGGGTGGACGTGAACTATATGGTCTGGGCGAGCAAGCCGGAGTGAGCGCAAGCCCCACGTCCGTGCGCGGCGTGCTGTTCGATCTGGACGGCACGCTGATCGACAGCGCGCTCGATCTGGCGGCGGCCCTGAACGCGCTGCTGGCCGAGCGCGGGCGCGATCCCCTGCCCTTCTCGCGCATCCGCCCGCTGGTCTCCGGCGGCGCCGCACGTCTGGTCGAGGCAGGCTTCGGCGTCACCCGCGAGCACTCGGAATTTCCGGACCTGCGCCGGCGCTTCATCGAGCTCTATCGCGCAGACCTGAGTGGTCGGACACGTCCGTTCCCGGGCATGGAGCGCGTACTCGCAAGCCTGGAGCGCCAGGGCAAGCCCTGGGGTATCGTCACCAATAAGCCCGGAGCCCTGACCTCGCCACTGTTACACCGGCTGCGGCTGGACCGGCGCGCGGCCTGCATCGTCAGTGGTGACAGCACCGCACACGCCAAGCCGCATCCGGAGCCGGTGCTGCACGCCTGCCGGAGCATCGGGGTCGCGCCCGCCGAATGTCTGTTCGTGGGTGACGACCGCCGCGACATCCAGGCGGGGTACGCCGCCGGCACCCGTACGCTGGCAGCCCTGTTCGGGTACATCCCGGAGGACGAGGATCCCTGGGGCTGGGGAGCCGACGGCTGCGTGCAGCGCCCGGCGGAGATCCTGGACTGGATCGGTGACGATCCCGGCGCCGCGTGAGCCCCGCATCCGGAACACCGCATGCATCGCCCCGCGGCGACCCCGCCGGGCCTGCTGTGCCGGCCAGCGGAAGTGTCAGGATGCACCATCGCCCCGAACGGCACGAGTACAATGGGACTTGACCCGGGCCGTCTTGCCGAGCCCGGCCACGAACGCGGCGAGCATGAACTCCGAGGAATACTGCGAGAACCTGCTACAGCAATATGAGCCCGAGACCCGGCTCGCGCTGCTGTTTGCCGATACGGCGCGACGCCCCTACGCCACAGCCCTGTTCGCGCTCAACCGCGAGCTGTGCCGCACGGTCACCGAACCCTCGGATGCCGGGGTGGCCCGCGCGCGCCTGCAGTGGTGGACCGATGAGCTCCGCGACTGCGTAACCGGACAGGCCTCACACCCGGTCACCCGCGGCCTGTCCCCGGCAGTGGAGCGCTTTGGGCTCGCCCCGGAGTCGTTGCTGGAGCTGGCCGCAGGGGCCGAGGCAGAGCTGGAGCATGCCGGTCTCGAGAGCCGCGGAGACCTGGACGAGCACTGCTACCGCAACGGCGGCCTGCTGTGGCTGATGGCGGCACAGATCTTCGGGTACCGTGAACGCCGCACGCTGCAGGCCGCCCAGAACCTGGGCAACGGCGGGCGCCTGGTGGAGATCCTGCGCGATGCTACCGTGGACGCGGCACGGGGCCGCAGCTACCTGCCCGGTGAGCTGCTGCGCCGACAGGAGGTGAGCGCCGATGACCTCTCGCGGCCCGAACGCTCCGACAGTGTCGCCGAGGTGCTGCGGGAGATGCACGGACTGGCCCGGGAGCGCTTCCGGCGCGCGCACGAGTTGCTGCCGGCCGGCGACCGCGCGGCGCAGCGCGGCCTGCTGATCCTGGCCGCGTTCCGGGAACACACCCTGGAACACCTCGCCCGCAGCGGGTTCCCCCTGGACGCCGGGGATGGCCTCGGCCCCGGACGCCGGCTCTGGATCGCCTGGCGCACCGCCCGGCGCGCGGCACGCAGACGGGCACCCCGCCCCGACTGAGGAGCAGGCAGGCATCATGCAGGGAACATACAACTTGGGCGATCGGGTCATCCTGGTCACGGGAGCCGGCACCGGCATCGGTGCCGCGGTATCACGGGCGCTCGCCGCCGGCGGCGCCACGGTGGCGCTGCTGGGCCACCGGATCGCCGAGCTGGAGCAAGTCTACGACGCGATCGAGTCGGCGGGCGGACCCCGGCCCGCGATCTGCCCTCTGAACCTGGAATCGATCCAGTGGGACGAATACCGGAAGCTCGCGGACATGCTCGGCGAAACCTTCGGGCGCCTCGACGGCCTGCTGCACAACGCCGCCCGCCTGACCGGCTTCACCCCCCTGGCGCTGTTCGATCCCGAGGAATGGGTGCGCACGATCCAGATCAACCTGAACGCACCCTTCTTCCTCACCCGCGCCTGCCTGCCGCTGCTGGAGCGCTCCGCTGACGCCTCGGTGCTGTTCACCAGTGACGAGATGGGCCGGGGAGGCCGCGCCTATGCTGGCGCGTACGGCGCCAGCAAGTTCGGCCTCGAGGGCCTGAGCAAGACGCTGGCCGAGGAGACCGAGGTCAACACCACGATCCGCTCCAACACCATTGACCCGGGGCCGGTGCGGACCGCTCTGCGCGAGCGCATCCAGTTCGGCCCCGAACTGGAGGAGCTGCCCCTGCCGGAGGACATCGTCCAGCCCTACCTGTTCCTGCTGGGCCCGGACAGCCGCGGCATCACTGGCCAGGCATTTTCGGCCCAGGCCGACGGTCCCTGGAACCGCTGAGCGCAGCGCCCGAACCGACGCCGATGCGGGGGCACACATCCCGCAGACAGCATTCCCCGCAGCGCGGGCGCGGGCGACAGGCCCGCTTGCCGTGTTCCACGATCAGCGCGTGCAGCTCCGCCAGGTCGTGCCGCGGCCGCCGCCACCGGCGCGCCTCCACTCGCTGGCGGATCTCTTCGTAGTCTGAGTCGGGGGAGATCGCGCCCAGGCGCGCGAACAGGCGCCGCGCGTAGCCGTCGACCACGAAACGGGGCTGGCCCAAGGTGTAGACCAGGATCGCATCGGCGGTTTCCCGGCCCACCCCGTGTACCTCCAGCAGGGAGCGGCGCAGTGCCTCCGGCGGCATGCCCTCCAGGGCCGCGAAACCGCCCTGCTGCAGGAACCACCGGGAGAGAGCTTTCAGGCGCCGGGCCTTGACCCGGAAGGTTCCGGCCGAACGGATCGCCTCGGCCAGGTCGGCCTCGGGGCAGGCGTCCATTGGCCCGGGCGCCAGCAGTTCGCGTCGGCGCAGAACGGCGATCGCGCGCTCGACGTTCGACCAGGCGGTGTTCTGCACCAGGACCGCGCCCACCAAAACCTCGAAGCGGGTGCGGGCCGGCCACCAGTCCTGCCGGCCGTAGGCCCGCGTCAATCGTTCCAGCAGCAGCTGCGGGGCGGGATTCATGTACCCGAGGCGCGCCGCCGGCGACGGCTCCGTCTGCGGCCGAGCCCGGCGGCTGCGTACAGGTGATCCAGCTCGGCCGCGCCCATGCTGCGGATCTCACCCGTGCGCATCCCGGGCGGCAGCGCCAGCGGGCCCAGGCGCACCCGGATCAGCCGGCTCACGGTGATGCCCTGACTTTCCCACATCCGGCGCACCTCGCGCCGGCGCCCTTCCCGCAGGGTCACCCGGTACCAGTGGTTCGCGCCGCTGCCGCCGGCATCCTCGATGGTCTCCAGCGTGGCCGGACCGTCTTCCAGGCGCACGCCGGTCAGCAGGCGGTTGAGCACCTCCGCGGACACCTCACCCAGTACGCGGACCGCGTACTCGCGCTCCACCCGGTAGCGCGGGTGCATCAGGCGGTTGGCCAGCTCGCCGTCGGTGGTGAACAGCATCAGCCCGGAGGTGTTGAGGTCCAGGCGCCCGACCGCGATCCAGCGTCCGGCCTCCGGCCGCGGCAGCCGGTCGAATACGGTCGGCCGGCCCTGCGGATCACGCCGGGCACAAAGCTCGCCCTCGGGCTTGTAGTAGATCAGGGCCCGCGCGGGTGGCCTTGCGCGTCCCCCCAGCTCCACGGGCTGGTCGTCGATACGGATGTCCTCGTCGCCCCGGACACGCTGGCCGAGCTCCGCCGGCCGCCCGTCCACGTGCACCCGGCCGGCCCGGATCAGCGACTCGATGCCCCGGCGGGAGCCGAGCCCGGCCGCTGCCAGCACCTTCTGCAGGCGGTCGCCGCGCGGGGCGCGTTCCCGCCGCGTCACGGTTCCGCCCCCGGGACGCCGGCGTCGCCTGACGCGGCCTCGTCCCGATCGCGGCCGAAGTCCAGCTCCACATTGACGCTGTCGAGGTCGCGGATCTCTGCCAGGCTCGGCAACTGGTCCAGCGACCGCAGGTTGAAGTAGTCCAGGAACTCGCGGGTGGTGCCGTACAGCGCGGGTCGTCCCGGCACATCGCGGTGGCCGAGCACCCGGATCCAGCCGCGCTCCTGCAGGGTGCGCACGATCGAGGTGCTCACCGTCACGCCGCGTACGTCCTCGATTTCGCCGCGCGTGATGGGCTGGCGATAGGCGATCAGGGCGAGCGTCTCGAGCATTGCCCGCGAGTAGCGGCCCGGGCGTTCCTCCCACAGCCGGCTCACCCAGCGGGACCACTCGGCGGACACCTGGAAGCGGTAGCCGCTGGCCACCCGCCGCAGCTCCACGCCACGGCCCCGGTAGTCGGCTTCCAGCGCGTCCAGGATCTCCTGCAAAGCGAGCGTGTCCGGGCGCTCGTGATCCTCGAACACGGCCTGGATCTGCTGCAGTGCGAGCGGCTCGCCCGCGGCCATCAGCACTGCCTCGACCACGGCCTTCTGCTCGTCTTCCGTCATCGTTGCCGTTCCGCCGGCCGCTCCGCGGGCAGGCCCTCACCGTCACCGGCGGCCCGCACGTAGATGGGCGCCCACGGCTCCGCCTGCACCAGCTCGATGAGCTGCTCGCGCACCAGCTCCAGTAACGCCAGGAAGGTGACCACCACGCCCGTGCGCCCTTCCTCGGCCGGGAACAGGCGCGCGAACTCGGTGAAACCGCCGGCAGCGACCATGCTCAGAACGTCGGACATGCGCTCGCGCACCGAGAGGGCCTCGCGCTGGATATGGTGGCTGGTGAACATTTCCGCACGCCGCAGCACGTCCCGGAACGCTACCAGCAGCTCCTCGAGACCGACCTCGGGCAGGGCCTTCACCACCTGCTGCCCCCCGGCCTCGGGCAACACCGGGAACAAGTCCCGGTCCATCCGCGGCAGGGCGTCGAGGTCCGCCGCGGCCTGCTTGTAGCGCTCGTATTCCTGCAGCCGGCGCACCAGCTCGGCGCGCGGGTCCTCTTCCTCCTCCTCGGCACCCGCCGGCCGCGGCAGCAGCATGCGCGATTTGATCTCTGCGAGTACCGACGCCATGACCAGATACTCCGCCGCAAGCTCCAGGCGCAGCCCCTCCATGAGCCGGATGTATTCGATGTACTGGCGCGTGATCTCGGCGACCGGAATGTCCAGGATATCGAGGTTCTGGCGTTTGATCAGGTAGAGCAGCAGGTCCAGCGGCCCCTCGAACGCTTCCAGAAACACCTCGAGCGCGTCCGGCGGGATGTACAGGTCCTCCGGCGCGGCGAAGGGCTCGCCCTGGACGATGGCGAAGGGCATCTCGCCCTGGGCGTGGTCGGCGGCCGGGCGTCCCGGCCGCGCGCCCTCCCAGGTTTCCGCTCCGTTCACGGGCGTCCCCCCTCCTAGTACCGCAGCCCCATCGCCTCGCGCACCTCCGCCAGCGTGTCACGCGCCATGTCCCGCGCCTGCTCGCAGCCTTCCTGCACGATGCCGTTGACCAGTTCCGGATCGGATTCGTATTCGGCGATCCGGTCCTGGATCGGGCGCAGTTCACTCAACACCGATTCCGCCAACGGCTGCTTGCACTCCAGACAGCCAATCCCGGCCGAGCGGCAGCCCTGCTGCACCCATTCCCGAGTCGTCTGGTCACTATAGACCTGGTGCAGCGGCCACACCGGGCATTTCTCCGGCTCCCCCGGATCGCTGCGCCGGACCCGCGCCGGGTCGGTCGGCATGGTGCGGATCTTCTTCTCGACCGCATCCAGCGGCTCGCGCAGGGAGATCGTGTTGCCGTAGGATTTGGACATCTTGCGCCCGTCCAGGCCCGGCATGCGCGGCGACTCGGTGAGCAGCGCTTCGGGCTCGGGCAGGATGATCCGTCCGCTGCCCTCGAGGTAACCCAGCAGCCGCTCGCGGTCGGCCAGGGTGATGTTCTGCTGCGACTCCAGCAGCGCGCGTGCCACGTCCAGGGCTTCCTCGTCGCCCTGCTCCTGGTAGCGCCGGCGCAGGTCACGGTACAGCCGGGCCTGCTTCTTGCCCATCTTGCGAATCGCTTCCTCGGAACGCGCGCCGAACTCGGGCTCGCGCCCGAACAGGTGGTTGAAGCGTCGCGCCAGCTCGCGCGTGAGCTCCACGTGCGCCACCTGATCCTCGCCGACCGGCACCCGCGTAGCCCTGTAGATCAGGATATCCGCGCTCTGAAGCAGCGGATAGCCCAAAAAGCCGTAGGTGGCCAGGTCGCGGTCACGAAGCTGCTCCTGCTGCTCCTTGTAGCTCGGTACCCGCTCCAGCCAGCCCAGCGGCGTGATCATTGAGAGCAGCACGTGGAGCTCCGCGTGCTCGGGGACCTGCGACTGGATGAAGATCCGCGCCAGTCCCGGGTTGATGCCGACCGCCAGCCAGTCGACCACCATCTCCATGGCCCAGTCCGCGATCCGGCCGGAATCCTCGTACTGGGTGGTGAGCGCATGCCAGTCCGCGACGAAGAACAGGCAATCAAACTCCTGCTGCAGGCGCAGCCAGTTCCGCAGCACGCCGTGGTAGTGCCCGAGATGCAGCGGGCCCGTCGGGCGCATTCCCGAGAGTACGCGGTTGGGTTGGTTGGAAATGGAACTCAAGGTCGCTCCCGCTTTCGGATGTCGTCCCCGGCGCCCGGGATCACAGGCCCGCGAGGAAGGCCTGCAGACCGATCGGCCCGATGCCGAACAGCCGGAAGAGCGATGCCTGCGACCAGTTGAGCGCGGGCCACAGCACGTTGCCCAGGATGCTGCCGCCCCCGACCGGGATGAACAGCAAGGCCAGGATGATGAACAACCCATACGGCTCGATGCGGTCCAGCTTCGCCGACATCGGGCCCGGCAGCAGACCGCTCAGGACCCGCCCGCCGTCCAGCGGCGGCAGCGGCACCATGTTCAGCCACATCAGCACCAGGTTGATCGTGACCCCGAACAGGCCCATGTAGACCAGCGGCACCGAGATCCAACGCAGGTCCGGGCCGGCAACGAGAGCCAGCTTGATCGCCAGGGTCCAAAACAGCGCCATGGCCAGGTTCGAAGCCGGGCCGGCCACTGCCACGAGTGCCATACCACGCCGCGGGTCGCGGAAGTTCTGGGCGGTGATCGGCACCGGCTTGGCCCAGCCGAACAGGACGCCGCCGAGCAGCAGCGAGAGCAGCGGGACCACTACCGTCCCCAGCGGATCGATGTGGCGCACCGGGTTCAGGCTCAGGCGGCCCAGCATTCGTGCCGTTGGGTCCCCGAGGCGGTTGGCGACCCAGCCGTGGGAGGCCTCGTGAATGGTGATGGCGAAGATGATCGGCAGTGCCCCGATGGCCAGGGACTGTACCAGGTTCAGATTGCCCATCCGCGCATTATGCCACGGGCGCCTCAGGCAAACAGCACCCCGGCCTCCCCCTTGCCGTGGCGCAGGATTTCGGGAGCGCCGTCGGACAGGTCCACCACCGTGGTCGCCTCCGGCCCGCAGTTGCCCCCGTCAATCACCAGGTCCACGTGATGCTCCAGGCGCGAGCGTATCTCCTGGGCGTCCGTCATTGGCAACTCGTCACCGGGCAACTGCAGGGTACAGCTCACCAGCGGCTCCCCCAGCATCTCCAGAAGGCTCTGCGTGACCTTGTGTTCCGGCACCCGCACGCCGATGGTCTTGCGGCGCGCGTGCTGCACCCTGCGCGGTACCTCACGGGTGGCCGGCAGGATGAAGGTGTAGGGTCCGGGGGTCAGGGCCTTGATCAGGCGAAACGCCTGGTTCTCCAGCCGGCCGTAGGCGGCCACCTCCGAGAGGTCGCGGCAGACCAGGGTAAAGTTGTGCCGCGAGTCGAACTGGCGGATCGAACGAATGCGATCCAGCGCACCCTTGTCGCCGATGTGGCAGCCCAGTGCGTAGCAGGAATCTGTGGGATACACGATCACGCCGCCGCCGCGTATGATCCCGACTGCGCGCGAAAGCAGCCTCGCCTGTGGGTTTTCCGGGTGGATCCTGAAAAACTGGCTCATCGGCGTACCCCTCTGCTGGCGAGCGTGACGGCATCGACGTGCCCGCGTTCCGCCACTTGCAGGGCTGTGGTGGGCGGGCATCTCGGCTATCATGTGCAGGGTGGCGGGAGCATCCGAACAGAGCCCCGGAACCCGCCTCCATGCACAAGGTATAGCGCATCCCGCCCCGATGAAAATCCTTTACGATGTACATCGCCCGCCATCTGAAGCAGGATGACGCCGAACGGGAGGAAAGCTGATGCTTTACGCGATCATGGGCAGGGACGTCGAGGAGAGCTCGGACCGACGCCGCCGGGCCCAGCAGCGTCACCGCGAACGGCTGCAGCAGCTGCAGGCGGCCGGGCGGCTTGTGCTTGCCGGTCCGTTCCCTGCAGTGGACGCGGAAGACCCTGGACCAGCCGGCTTTCGCGGTAGCCTGACCGTCGCCGAGTTCGACAGCGAGCAGGCTGCCCGCGAGTGGGCGGACACGGATCCCTACGTCGAGGCGGGGGTCTACGAACGCGTCACGGTGCGCCCGTTCCGGCAGGTGTTTCCGCAATGACTGACCGCGTCGCCCGTATACGCGAGCGCCTCGAAGAGGCGTTCGCACCTTCCGCCCTGCAGATCCTGGACGACAGCCAGCGGCACGCAGGCCACGCCGGCGCGCGCAGCGGCATGGGCCATTACCGCGTCCGGATCCGCTCGCAACGCTTCCGGGGCTGCAACCCGCTGGAGCGCCACCGCCTCGTGTACGAGGCGCTCGGGGACATGATGCAGACCGATATCCACGCCCTCCAGATCGAAGCCTCGGACGACGAGGGCAGCTAGCGCGGTCCGGTGGCGCCGGTCGCACCCGCACCTCCGGCCGGCACTGGCCGCCAGCAGGGCACACACTTGAGGAAGAAAACACGATGCGCAAGACAGCACTGATGCTCGCCGTACTCGCCCTCGCGGGCCTGGCTCTCTCGGGCTGCCATGGCAAGGACGAGAGCAATGCCGCGAGCGCCGGCAGCAGCAACGGCACCAGCTCCGGGATCACCATTCCCGCGGGTAGCGGCTCCGTCGCCACGGTCAACGGTCAGCCGGTGAGCAAGACGCTGTTCCAGCTGTTCGCCAATCAGCGCGAGCAGCAGAGCGGCAAGAAGTTGAGCGATCAGGAGCGCGACGACCTGGTCAACCAGCTGGTCGACCTGGAGCTGCTGGCCCAGGACGCCAAAAAGAAGGGTCTGGAGCAGCAGCCAGACGTGCAGGGACAGCTCCTCGCCCAGTATCTGACCACCCTCGCCCGCGCCGCCGTGCAGGACCATATCAAGAACGTAAAGATCAGCGAGAGCGAGATCCAGAAAGCCTACAAACAGCGCGTGGCGCACATGTCGGGCAAGGAGTACAAGGCGCGCCACATTCTCCTCAAGACCAAGGCGGGGGCGGAGGCAGTGATCAAGCAGCTCGACAAGGGGGCGAACTTCGCCAAGCTCGCCAAGGAGAAGTCAACCGGGCCGTCCGCTTCCCAGGGGGGGCAGCTGGGCTGGTTCGCGCCCGAGGACATGGTGCCGCACTTCTCCCAGGCGCTGGAGAAGCTCAAGCCCGGCCACTACACGGAGAAGCCGGTCAAGACCCGCTTCGGCTGGCACGTGATCCTGCTCGAGGCCACCCGCAACAAGAAGAAGCCGAGCCTCGACGACCTGCGCGACCAGATCAAGCAGACGCTACAGCGCCAGAAGGTAGACCAGTACATCCAGCAGCTGCGCAAGAAGGCCGACATCAAGCGCGGCTGAGCGGTCGCCATCACTGCTGCCCGCCTAGCAGCCGGAGGAACGTCGTCTCGTCGAGGACCTCGACCCCGAGCTCGCGGGCGCGCTCGAGCTTGGAACCCGGATCCTCCCCGGCGACCACGTAGCTGGTCTTTCCCGAGACACTGCCGGTCACGCGCCCGCCCTGGCGCTGGATCGCCTCCTTCGCCTCGTCGCGTGTCATGCCGTCCAGCGCCCCGGTGAGGACGAAGGTCTTGCCGGCCAGCGGCTGGCTGCCGGCACCCGCAGGCTCGGTCCGTTCCCACTGCACGCCGGCCTCACGCAGCGCCCGGATGACCCGTCGGTTGTGCGCCTGGCGAAAGAACCGATGGACGTGGCCGGCGACCACGGGGCCGACGTCCGGGACCTGCGTCAGGGTGTCGGGGTCAGCCTCCATGAGGGGGTCGAGGTCGCCGAAGTACGCCGCCAGCGCCTGCGCCGTGGCCTCCCCCACCTCGCGGATGCCGAGCGCGTACAGAAACCGCGCCAGGGTCGTCTGCCGGCTGTGACCGATCGCCGCAACCAGGTTGGCAGCGGACTTTTTGCCCATCCGATCCAGTCCTGACAGGGTCCCCGCATCCAGCGCGTAGAGGTCGGAAGCGTCCCGGACCAGGCCGCGATCGACCAGCTGGTCCACCAGCTTCTCTCCCAGCCCGTCGATGTCCATCGCCCGGCGCGAGGCGAAATGCTTCAGGCTCTCCTTGCGCTGCGCCTCGCAGCCCAGCCCGCCGGTGCAGCGGGCCACCGCCTCGTCCTTCTCCCGCTCGACCTCGGCCCCGCACACCGGGCAGTGCTCAGGCAGCTCGACGCGCCGCGCGTCCGGGGGCCGCCGCTCGGTCACCACGCGCACGATCTCCGGGATCACGTCGCCCGCGCGGCGCACGTAGACCACGTCGCCGATGCGCACGTCCTTGCGCGCGATCTCGTCCATGTTGTGCAGCGTGGCGTTGCTGACGGTCACCCCACCCACGAAGACCGGCTTCAGGCGTGCCACGGGGGTCAGGGCTCCCGTGCGCCCCACCTGGAACTCGACCTCGCGGATCTCCGTGAGGACCTCCTCCGCCGGGAACTTGTGCGCGATCGCCCAGCGCGGTGCCCGCGCGACGAAGCCCAGCTCGCGCTGGTAGTCGGCCCGGTCGACCTTGAACACCACGCCGTCGATGTCGAAATCGAGGCCATCCCGGCGCTCCGCCATCTCCCGGTAATATCCAAGGCACCCGGCGAGCCCCGTCACCCGCCGCACCAGCGGTGATACCGGGAGCCCCCACGACCTGACACGCTCCAGCACGTCCAGCTGCCGGTCCGGCAGCTCACCGTCCGCCACCAGCCCGTAGCCGTAGGCGTAAAAGCGCAGCGGTCGCTGCGCGGTGACCCGCGGGTCGAGTTGGCGCAAGCTGCCGGCGGCGGCATTGCGGGGATTGACGAAGCTCTTCTGCTGCTCACGTTCCATGCGGCGATTCAGGCTCTCGAACCCGTGCCGGGTCATGTAAGCCTCGCCGCGGACCTCGAGCCGCCGCGGCCAGCCGTTGCCCGTCAGGCGCAGCGGCACCGCCCGGATCGTGCGGACATTCGCGGTGACGTCCTCACCAGTGGTCCCGTCGCCGCGCGTCGCGGCCCGGGCCAGGGCGCCATCCCGATAGAGCAGGCTGAGCGCCAGGCCGTCCAGCTTGGGCTCAGCGCAGTACTCGATCGCCTTTTCGCGCTCGAGCCGCTCCCGCACCCGCCGATCGAAGGCTTCCAGCTCCTCCTCGCTGAACGCGTTGTCCAGCGAGAGCATCGGCACCTCGTGGCGAACCTCGGCGAAACCCTCGGCGGGGGCGCCGCCCACCCGCTGCGTGGGAGAGTCCGGAGTCACCAGCCCGGGGTGCTCGGCCTCCAGCGCCTCGAGCTCCCGCATCAGACGATCGTACTCCGCATCCGGGATGGCGGGATTGTCCTCGACGTAGTAGCGGCGGTTGTGGTACTCGATCTCTTGTCGCAGTGCCGCGACCCGCTCGCTTGCGTCCTGTTTCGACGTCATGCGGGTACCGCTCACCGTACCGCGCGTTCCGCCATCAGGGCGCGCTCGAAAAGCTGCCCCAGGTTGGCCTCGGTCACGGGTCGGCGCCGCTCATCCAGCAGGCGCCCACCGAGGGATTTCGCCAGCGTAAGCGCGGTATCGACCATCGTGTCGATGGCGTCACGTGCCGGCACCGGGCCCGGCAGCATGGTCATGAGCACGACTCCCGGCGTGTGCATGTGCTCCATTTCCCGCAGGTCGAAGCTGCCCGGCTCCAGCATGTTTGCCGCGCAGAAGATGAAGCCGCGCTCGCGACCCTGCTCCGGGTAACGGTAGAACGCACCCCCCGGGCCGTGCGAGAGCCCTTCACGCACCAGCGCGCGCACTACGTCCTCCGCGTGGAACATCCCGCCCTCGGGCGCGGCAACGTGCAGCACAACGATATTACGGCGATCGGAATCGGCCGCGGGTTCGGCTTCTGCCGGCTCGCTGCCGGCGTCACCGGAAGTGTCTATAGGCTGCGTTGCCGGTGAATCCGCCGGCCCGTCCCCGGGCCGCGTCACGCTATCGTCGTCTGGCGCCGGGAACGGGTCCTCGAGCGCGTCATCCGGGTAGAGGGACGGCATCCTCTCGCCACCCTCGGGGTCGTCCAGCGCATCGAAGGGGTGCCCGCCGACAGTAGGCTCGTGCCGCTGGCGCGGTTCCGGCTCGCCCTCGTCCGCCCCGGCAGAGCTATCCTGACCCGGACCTTCCGCCCCCGGACCCAAGAAACGCCAGTGCAGCCAGATGCCGGTCAGCACCAGTGCTCCAACGATGAGGATGGTCCAGCGAAGCGTGCTCATATGCCTTGCTCAGATGCTCGGTTCACCCGGAAGTTTCCCCGACCGCTGCAGCCGTCCGTCCGTGCCCCCCTCCATACGGCGCGCCGCGCGCGCGGCGGCGGAAGGCCGGCGCTACATCGCGGCGAGCTCGACGGCTTCGTCGACGTCGACCGAGACCAGGCGCGATACCCCCGGTTCGTGCATGGTGACACCCATGAGCTGATCCGCAAGCTCCATGGTGTTCTTGTTGTGCGTGACCATGATGAACTGGACCCGCTCCGACATGTCGTGCACCAGCTCGCAAAAACGCCCCACGTTGGCATCGTCCAGGGGCGCGTCTACCTCGTCGAGCATGCAGAACGGCGCCGGATTCAGCTCGAATATGGCGAATACCAGGGCCACCGCGGTCAGGGCCTTCTCGCCGCCCGAAAGCAGGTGGATGGTGCTATTCCGCTTGCCCGGGGGACGCGCCATGATGGTTACCCCGGTATCCAGCAGGTCTTCCCCGGTGAGGTCGAGATAGGCGTGACCGCCGCCGAACAGACGTGGGAACATGGCCTGCACGCCCTGGTTCACGCGGTCGAAGGTCTCGCGGAAGCGGCCGCGGGTCTCCCGGTCGATGCGCCGGATGGCGCTCTCCAGGGTCTCGAGCGCGTCCATCAGATCGGCGTACTGCCGGTCCAGGTACTCCTTGCGTTCAGACTGCCCCTGGAACTCCTCGATCGCGGCCAGGTTGATCGGGCCGAGCCGCTCGATCTGCCCGGAAAGCCGCTCCAGCTCCCCCTCGCGGTCGCCAACCGTGGCATCCTCCGCCAGCTCGCCGGCGAGGACTGCGGGATCCTCGCCCGCCTCGCGCAACTGGCCCGCCAGCGATTGCTGGCGTCCGCGGATCTCGCCGCGCCGCGTGCGCGCCTCCTCCAGCTCGCCGCGCAGCGCCGCGACGCCCTGCTCGCATGCCTGCCGCTGCCGCTCCGCCTCGCGTAGCTCGCTGTCAAGCGCCTCGATCCGCGCGCGCCGGCCGGACAGATCCTGCTCGACCTCCACGCGCCGCTGCAGGAACGTTTCGAGCCGCCCCCGCTCCTCGTCCCCGGGCTCCGACGCTTCCTCCAGGCTCTCCGCGAGCTCCGCCCGGCGGCGTGCCAGTCCGGCGAGCTGCAGCTCCAGCGACTCCAGGTGACGCGACGCGGACTGTTCGGTGCTGCGCCGCGCCTCGAGCTTGAGCTCGAGCGCATGGCGCGCATCCCGTTGTTCGCGGTGATCCCGGCGGGCTTCCTGCAGCGTCTGTTGCACGGTGCGGGCGCGCGTCTGCAGGCCCTCGCCATGTTCCTCCAGCGCCGGGAGCTCCGCCATGGCCCGCTCCAACGTGCCCCGGGCCTCGCGTGCCGCGCCTTCCAGCTCCGCGATGGAGCCCCGCGTGGTCTCCAGCTCCTCCGCGAGCGCCAGCCGCCGGCGGCGCCCCTGTTCCAGGCTCTGTCGCTCCCCGTCCAGCCGGGCGGCCGTGTCACTGGTCCCACGGTGCAGCTCGTTGACCTGCTGCTGGAGAGCATCGCGCTCCGTCTCGGTCTGCGCGATCCGTTCCCGCAGCGCCTCGCGACGCTGTTCCAGCACATCGACGCCGGCCCTTGCCTCGCCAAGCTTGCGCTCCAGGGCCTCAATCTCCCGCTCGCGCGCGATCAAGCCCACCCCGGCGTCGCCGCCCCGCGCCACCCGAATCCAGTCCCGGCCCAGCCAGACGCCATCGCGGGTGACCACGGACTGGCCGTCCCGCAAATCCGGTCGGCGGGCCACGGCCGCCGGCAGCTCCTCGACCGCGACGATACCCGCCAGCAGTGACCCGACCGCCGCCGGACCCTGCACATGGCATAACAGCGAGTCGTCCGACACCGAGCGGTCCCGGCCGGCCGCAGCCGCGACCAGTGCCAGCGAGCCCTCCGCAAGCTCGGCAACTCCCTCCAGGGCCAGCTCCAGGTCGTGGGTGCACACGGCATCGAGGCAAGGCCCGAGAACCGTTTCCACGGCTCGTTCCCAGCCGTGTGCGACCCGGATGGCCTGGGCCAGACGCGGCCGATCGGTCAGGCCACGCCGATCCAGCCACCCGGCCACCGCCTCGCCCCGGTCCTCCAGCGCCGCGCGCTGCAGCGTCCGCAGCGATTCCAGGCGGCCTCCGATTGCCTGCTGCGCCCCGCGTGCATCGGCGAGCTCGCGCTCCAGCCGCGCATCCTCCTTGCGCAGACCGGTCAGCGCGCTGCGCGCTCCCTCCAGCGCCCGTTCCCGCTCGGCGTACCGCTCCCGGAGCTCCCCGAGGCGCTGCTCGAGCGTATCGATCTCTCCCTCCGCCCGGCTGTCGTCGATACTCCGGATCTGGTCACCCAGGCGGTCCCGCCGCTGCAGCAGCTCACGCAAGCGGTGTTCCAGCTGCTGCAGGCGCGCCTGCTCCACTTCCGCCTGGCGGCGGCACTCGGCTGTCTTGTCTGCATGCGCCTGGTGCGCTCGCTGCCACTCGCGCAGCGCCTGTTCCGCCGCCTGCGCGGCTTGCGCCGCCTGGTCTTCCTTCTGCTGCAGCCGTTCCAGCGCGGGGGTGAGTTCCGCCAGCTCCGCGCGACCGGCCTCCAGCTCCTCGCGGTTCCGCCGCAGCCGGGCCTCGACATCGCCGTGACTGTGCTCGACCTGCTCCAGCTCCCGTGCCTGGCGCTGGCGAAGCTCGCGCCGGTGCTGGATCGCCTGCTCCAGGCGGGCGATGTCGGCCCCGATGCTGTAGTAGCGCTCCTGCACCTGACGGAACGCCTCGCCGGCCTCATGGCTCTGTTCGCGCAGCCGCTCGATACGGCTTTCCGCAGAGCGCTGATCCGCCAGCGCCTGTTCGTGCCGGTTGCCGCGCTCGGCCAGTTCGGACTCCAGCGCGGCGGCCTGGCGCTCACACTCCCGCCAGCGCAGCGCCGTCAGCTCCGCCCGGGCGCGCCGTTCGCGCGTCTTGAGCTCCTTGAAGCGTTCCGCCGTGCGCGCCTGGCGCTGCAGGTGGCCGAGCTGCCTGTCCAGCTCCTCACGCAGGTCGTCGAGCCGCTCGATGTTCTCCCGCGTGTGCCGGATGCGATTCTCCGTCTCGCGCCGGCGCTCCTTGTACTTCGAGATCCCGGCCGCCTCCTCCATCAGCACCCGCAGCTCCTCGGGACGGGCCTCGATCAGCCGGCTGATCATGCCCTGCTCGATGATGGCGTAGCTGCGTGGACCGAGCCCGGTGCCCAGGAAGATATCGGTAATGTCGCGGCGCCGGCAGCGCGTGCCGTTGAGAAAATACGTCGAGCTGCCGTCGCGCGCGACCTGCCGTCGCACCGAGATCTCGTTGAAGGCCGCGTACTGCCCGCCCACAGCACCGTCGCTGTTGTCGAACACCAGCTCGATGCTGGCCTGCCCGACTGGCTTGCGGGCGCTGGAGCCGTTGAAGATGACGTCGGCCATGGAATCCCCGCGCAGGTGCTTGGCCGAGCTCTCGCCCATGACCCAGCGGACCGCGTCAATGATGTTCGACTTGCCACACCCGTTGGGACCGACCACGCCACACAGGTTGCCGGGAAACTGGATCGTGGTGGGATCGACGAAGGACTTGAATCCCGCCAGTTTGATCTTGCTGAGCCGCATCTCTTCCCGTCCATACGCTGCGGGCTCGCGGTCGCCCCGGCGTCCGCCGCCCGCAGGGGCCTTCGTTGTCCGTCACCGCACACCGCGCCGAAGTAGACTAGTGTAAAGGAAGCTCCGATGGAATCGGAGCTTCCTTTTTTGGGCCAGGGATGGCCCGGCGCGGAGCCGGGGCCGGACATGCGCCGGACCCGGCGAACCGGAACGATGCAGGACGAGTCTGTTCGAGCTGCGTTAGAGTATCGCCATCTCCAGCACGACGAACAGGGATTGCGCCAGCCATGCCCAGCGGACCCGGTCGGAAGCTCGAAACCTTTGCCAACCCGACGCCGGAGCGCGATTACACCATCCGGATGCGAATCCCGGAATTCACTTGCCTGTGCCCGAAGACCGGGCAGCCCGACTTCGCCACCCTGCACCTCGAGTACGTACCGGATCGCCTGTGCGTGGAGCTGAAGTCGCTCAAGCTCTATATCTGGTCGTACCGTGACGAAGGTGCCTTCCACGAGGCGGTCAGCAACCGCATCCTCGATGACCTTGCCCGGGCCACTGAGCCACGCTTCATGCGCGTGCAGGCAGAGTTCAACGTGCGCGGCGGCATCTACACCACGGTGGTGGCGGAGCACCGCAAGCCGGACTGGAACCCGCTGCCGCCGGTGGCGCTCCCCTGAGGCAACCATCCGCGTGAGCGACCTCTTCGCCGGCGCCGGGTATCTCCTTCGCGGACTGCGCCTGGTGCGCATGCACGGGGTGCCCCGCTACGTGATCATCCCGCTGGCGATCAACACGCTGCTGTTCGCCGGCGCATCGTACCTTGCGTTCGACTGGTTCGGCGTGCTCATGCAGCACTTGGCGCATGAGCTCCCGCAGTGGCTGGAGTGGCTCCGGTACGTCCTGTGGGCACTGTTCGTCGCCGCCGGCCTGCTGATCCTGTACTTCGCCTTCGGGGTGCTGGCGAACCTGATCGCGGCACCGTTCAACGGCCTGCTGTCGGCCCGCGTGGAGCGGCTGCTGACCGGACGGCGACCCGGCGAAGACGACGGCGCCGACGAGGGGCTCCTGCGCGGCGCCTGGCGGGATATCCGGGCCCAGCTGATCCAGCTGCGCTACGTGCTGCTGCGTCTCGCGCTGCTCGGCGCCCTGACGTGGATTCTGGCCCTCATCCCCCCGGTGAACCTGCTCATTCCGTTCCTCTGGTTCGCCTTCGGCGCCTGGATGAACGCCCTGGGATACGTCGACGTCCCGATGGGGAACCACGGCATCGCCTTCCCGCGGGGGCGTCGCATCATGGCACGACACCGCGGGCTGGCGTTGGGCTTCGGCAGCGTGACGACCCTGGCCGGGTCGCTGCCGTTGATCAACTTCTTCGTCATCCCGGTCGCCGTCGCAGGAGCCACCGCGATGTGGGTGGAGCGCCTGCAGGACACGCCCGGGGCGCGCCGCTGAGCCGGACCGTCAGGAGGCCCCGAGCATCGTCCGCAGCCGCTCCACACCCGCCTCGAGGCTGTCCAGGGAGGTGGTATAGGCGAAGCGCACGTGCTCCTGCGCGCGGTACTCGCCGAAATCCAGCCCCGGGGTTGCAGCCACGCCCGCCTCCTCCAGCATGATG
>DASQZM010000031.1:0-19748 GCA_035638695.1 Gammaproteobacteria bacterium
ACCCTCCAGTGCCGCGCCCCGGCAGCGCGCCACAACCCGGGGAGCAGCGATGCCGTAGCGGCCGGCCACCGCGTCCAGCAGCTCCGCCGCTACCAGCAGGTACTCCGGTCCCCGGCCGAGATCGGCCTCTACCAGCAGGTAGTCCAGCTCCGGGTGCAGCGCCACCGCGCGGTTGCCGGGCAAGGTCCACGGGGTCGTGGTCCAGATGGGTACGGACACCGGGCCGTCGCCAACCTCGCCTGCACCGCAGGCAGCCAGGAAGGCGTCGCGGTCCACCGCGAGGAAGCGCACGTCCACGGCGGTGGAGATCTTGTCGTGGTACTCGACCTCGGCTTCGGCCAGTGCCGAGCCGCAGTCGATGCACCAGTGCACCGGCTTGAAGCCGCGATGCAGGTGGCCGTTCTCCACGATCCGGCCGAAAGCCCGGATCTCGTCCGCCTCGAAGCCGGGATCCATGCTGAGATATGGGTGCCCCCAGTCACCCAGCACGCCCAGGCGACGGAAATCCCGGGCCTGGTTCTCGACCTGCTCGCGGGCGTAGTTGCGGCAGGCCTGGCGGAACTCGCGGGCGTCCATGCCGCCCCGGGCGTCGCCTTCCGGCGCGGCCCTTCCCAGCCGCCGCTCGACCATCAGCTCAATGGGCAGGCCGTGACAGTCCCATCCCGGGATGTAGGGCGCATCGAAGCCGCTCATGCTCCGGGCCTTGACGATGATGTCCTTGAGGATCTTGTTGACCGCGTGGCCCAGATGGATGTCGCCGTTGGCATACGGCGGCCCGTCGGCCAACAGGAAGCGAGGCGCCCCCGCGCGCGCCTCGCGGACGCGTTGGTAGATGCCGTTCTCGTCCCACCAGCGCAGCATGTCCGGCTCGCGCCGGGCGAGGTTGGCGCGCATCGGAAACCCCGTCTTCGGCAGGTTGAGCGTGTGTTTGTAGTCAGCCACTACGTCCCGTCCCGTTGAGGCTTATCGCCCGGCACGCGCCGGGAGGTAGCCCATTGCGTTCCAGCCACTGGCACGCCTGCTCGACGTCCCGGGCGATGCGCTCCCGCAGCGTCTCCAGGTCGTCGAAGCGCTCCTCCGCCCGCAGGTAGTGCAGGAACGCCACGTCCAGGTGGCGGCCGTACAGGTCGCCCTCATGGTCCAGCAGGAATACTTCCAGCAGCACTTCGCCCCCGGCCTCCACCGTGGGCCGGGTCCCCAGACTTGCGACGCCGGAGGCCGGCCCGTCCGGCCGGACGCCGTCCACCGCCACCACCAGGATCCCGCTTACCGGCGAACGCAATCGGTGCAGGGCGATGTTCGCCGTTGGATAGCCGAGGTCCCGCCCCAGGCGACGCCCCGAGCGCACCCGCCCGGACATCGTGTACGGCCGCCCGAGCAACCGGGCCGCCTCCTCGAGGCGCCCGGCGGCCAGAGCAGCGCGGACCCGGCTGCTGCTGACGCGCTCGCCGTCGATTTCGCAAGTCTCCATGCGCGCAACCTCGAAGCCCTGCGCCACACCCGCCCGACAAAGCATCTCGAAATCGCCCCGGCGGCGGTGCCCGAAACGGAAATCGTCGCCCACCACCAGGTGCTGCACGCCGAGGCCGTCAATCAACACCCGGTCGATGAAGTCCTCGGGTTCCATGTCCGCCAGGGCGCGATCGAAGCGCAGGCACAGGACGCGGTCGACGCCACACGCGGCCAGGGCCTGCAGCTTCTCCCGCAGCCGCATCAGCCGCGGCGGCGCCTGGTCCGGGCGGAAGAACTCCAGCGGCGTCGGCTCGAACACCACCACGACCGCCGGCACGCCGCGGTCCCGGGCCCGATCGCGCAGATTGCGCAGCACCCGCTGGTGCCCCAGGTGCAGCCCGTCGTAGTTGCCGATGGTTGCAACACAGCCCCGGTGGCGGGCGCGCAGGTTGTGCAGGCCCCGTATGAGTTCCATGTTCCTTCGAGAGGCGGGCCGCCGAAAGGCCCCGATTATACGGGGCCCGGCGTTCCCGCGTCACTGACCGGTCGGTCCGCGCAGATGCCAGGGCCGGATCCCGGTCAGCCAGAGCAGCGCGAGGTACACGCCGCCGCCCGCGGCGATCCAGCCGGCGAGATCCCGCACCCGGATCAGCGTCGGCCACTGCATCCACTGCCCCGTCGCGGGCACGCCCCAGACCAGCAGGGCCGCCATCGCACCGGCTGCCAGCAGCACCCGCCCGTACATCAGCGGCCACCCGCGTAGCGGCAGGTAGACGCCGCGGCGGCGCAGGCCACGGTAGAGCAGCCCGGCGTTGACGAACGCGGCGAAGCTGGTGGACGCGGCCAGCCCGGCGTGTGGCGCCGGGACGCCGGCAACGGCCAGGGGCACAACGACCGCCGCGTTGAGCCCGATGTTGGTCACCATGGAGATGACCCCGATCCGCACGGGGGTGCGCGTGTCCTGGCGCGCGTAATAGCCGGGCAGCAGCACCTTGACCAGGATGAAGCCCACCAGCCCGAGGGAATAGGCCACCAGGCTGGCGTCGGACATGTACACGTCGTGGGGGTTGAACGCCGGCGAGTAGAACAGCGTCGTCAGTACCGGGCCCGCCAGCAGGACCAGGCCCAGCGCCGCGGGCACCCCGAGCAGCAGCACCAGGCGCAGGGCCCAGTCGAGGGTGGCGCTGAAGTGCTCCGGATCATTGGACGCGTGCCGGCGCGACAGGTTGGGCAGAATCACCGTGCCCATGGCGACCCCGAACACGCCCAGGGGGAACTCCATCAGGCGGTCCGAGTAGTACAGCCAGCTGACGCTGCCGGCGGCCAGGAACGAAGCGATCAGCGTGTCCACCAGCAGGTTCACCTGCGCCACCGAGGAACCGAACAGGGTCGGCACCATCAGGCGCAGGATCCGTTTCACCGCCGGGTGGTGCCAATCCCAGCGGGGCCGTGGAAGCAGCCGCAGCCGCGCCAGGAACGGCAGCTGGAAGGTCACCTGCGCGACCCCGGCGATCAGCACGCCCCAGGCGAGCGCGTGCACCGGCTCCCGGAAGTGCGGCGCCAGCCAGACGGCGGCGGAGATCATGGAAACGTTCAGCAGCACCGGGGTGAAGGCCGGCACACCGAAGCGCCCGTAGCTGTTGAGTATGCCGCCGGCGAAGGCAGTCAGCGAGATGAACAGCAGATAGGGGAAGGTGATCCGCAGCAGGGAGATCGCCAGATGGTACTGATCACCGCGATGGATGAACCCGGGCGCGAACAGGGCGATCAGCACCGGCGCGGCCAGCACCCCGATCACCGTCACCAGCAGCAGCACCCCGCCCAGCGTCCCGGCCACGCGGTCGGCCAGCTCGCGCACCTCGGGGTCGTCGCGCCGCGTGCGGTACTCCGAGAAGACCGGCACGAAGGCCTGGGCGAAGGAGCCCTCGGCGAACAGGCGACGCATGAAATTGGGGATCTTGAACGCGACGAAGAAGGCGTCCATCGCGGCGTTGGCACCGAAGTACTTGGCCAGGACCACGTCCCGCACGAAGCCCAGCAGTCGCGACAGCATGGTCATGGCACCCACCAGGGCGGTGGACCGCAACAGCCCGCCCTCGCGCAGTGCCCCCCTGTCGGTGCCCGTCTGTCCGCCCACGCCGACCCCATGCCGGAAAAAGGCCCATCATACTGGCTCTTGCCCGCTGTCGTGAGAAGGGCGGGCGATTCGCCCCCCCGGAGCTTGGTTTCAGGGTTGCAGGATGGTTTTAGGTTTTACGCTTTAGGAAAGAGGGGCTCCGGCGGGCCACCTCCGGCTAATGCTCGCGCGCAGGCGCAAGGGATTCTCGCGCGGCCCGCCGAGCCTGACAGCTCCCGGCAAGGCACCGAGAACGGCCGCTTCCTTCCTAAAGCCTAAAGCGTAAAACCCAAAACTCTCCCAGAGCACCGCCTCCCCACCCACGCACCTCATCACCACTCCGGCCGAACCAGACCGCCCGCGTTGACAACCGCCCGGAAAATCCGCATTATTCCGCCTTTTCCGGCGGCTAAAGATCCCCAACGGAGACGACTTTGGCGAACACGATCCAGGCGAAGAAGCGCGCGCGCCAGCAGGAGCAGCGCCGCACCCACAACGCCAGCCAGCGCTCGCGCCTGCGCACCCACATCAAGCGGGTGTTGCGGGCGGTCCACGACCACGACCCGGAAAAGGCCGGCGAGGCCTACCGCGCGGCCGTTCCCGTGATTGACACCATGGTTACCAAGGGGATCATCCATAAGAACAAGGCGGCGCGTCACAAGAGCCACCTCAACCGCCGGGTGCGGGCAGTGCAGCAGTAGGCGCGCGTTCCACGCTATGCGGGAAGCCGGCCCCTGGCCGGCTTTTTCGTTCCCGGCTCAACGGCCCTGGCGGATCACCAGGTTGTCCCGGTGGATCAGCTCCGGCTCGTCGACGTATCCCAGGAGTTCCTCGATGCGGCTGCTCGGCTGGCCCTTGATGCGGCGGCACTCGTCGCCACCGTAGTTGACCAGCCCGCGCGCGACCTCGCGCCCCGCGGCATCGCAGCAGCTGACCACGTCGCCCCGCTCGAAGCGTCCCTGCACCCCGGTAACGCCCACCGCCAGCAGGCTGCGCCCCGACTCGCGCAGCACGTGGACGGCGCCGTCGTCGAGCTGCAGCCGGCCGTGTACCTGCAGGTGGCTGTTGATCCACTGCTTGCGCGCAGCCAGCGGCTGCTGGCCCGGCACCAGCAGCGTGCCCAGGCCCTCGCCGGCGGCGATCCGCAGCAGCACTTCGGCCTCCCGCCCGGCCGCGATGACGGTCGCCGCGCCTGACCGGGAGGCGCGGGCGGCGGCCGTAACCTTGGACAGCATTCCGCCACGGCCCCAGGTGCCGGCGGCGGGAGCGGCCAGCTCCTGGAGCTGGGGGTCGTCGGCGCGTCCGTACGGAACCAGCACGGCGCCAGGGTGCCGGCGGGGATCGCGATCATAGAGCCCCTGCTGATCGGTGAGAATGACCATCAGCTCGGCCTCCACCAGATTGGCGACCAGGGAGGCCAGGGTGTCGTTGTCGCCGAACCGAAGCTCCTCGTTGCTGACCGTGTCGTTTTCGTTCACTACCGGGATCACGCCCAGATGGAGCAGCGCCCGCAGCGTGCTGCGGGCGTTGAGGTAGCGGCGACGGTCGGTCAGGTCGGCATAGGTCAGCAACACCTGGGCGGTGTGCATGCCGTGCTGCTCGAAGCGCGATTCCCAGGTCTGGACCAGGCGCATCTGGCCTACCGCGGCCGCCGCCTGCTGCTCCTGCAGCGACCGGGGGCGCTGCTTCCAGCCCAGCGTGACCATGCCGGCGGCGACCGCCCCGGAGGACACCAGCACCACGTCCCGGCCCTGGCCGCGCAATCCGGCGATCTGGTTGACCCAGGTACCGATGCGCTCGTCATCCAGGCCGCTGCCGTCGTCGGTGAGCAGCGAGCTACCAAGCTTGATCACCCAGCGTCGGGAGGCGCCGTAGCGCGCGCGCTCCCGCATTTCGTCCCGTTCCGTCATGCCCCGTCCCGGTCCCGTGGATCGTAAGCCCCTCCCGCCCGCGCGGTTTCTTCCCGCCGGGCCGCATCCCGCTCGAGCGCCGCCATCACATCCTCGCACAGGCGCCCTGTGCCGGTGCGGTCCAACGCGGATACACGGTAGACCGGGCCGGTCCAGCCAAGATTCCGCACGATCTCCGAGCAGACGCGCTCGCGATCAGCCTGCGGCAACAGATCGACCTTGTTCAGCACCAGCCAGCGCGGCGCCGCGGCCAGCTCCGGGCTGAAGCGCTCCAGTTCGCCGACCAGGGTGTCGACCGCGGCGACCGGCTCCGCGGCCGGATCGGTGGGTGCCACGTCGACCAGGTGCAGCAGCAGCCGCGTACGCTGCAGGTGCTTGAGAAAGCGAATGCCGAGTCCGGCACCGCCGGCGGCCCCCTCAATCAGCCCGGGTACGTCGGCCACCACGAAACTGCGGTGCTCGCCCACGCGGACTACGCCGAGATTCGGGTACAGGGTGGTGAACGGATAATCCGCCACCCGGGGGCGGGCTCCCGAGATCGCGCGGATCAGGGTGGATTTGCCGGCGTTGGGCAGTCCCAAAAGCCCGACGTCCGCCAGCAGCTTGAGTTCGAGCTTCAGGCGCCGCGCCTCGCCCGGCGTGCCCGGAGTAAACCGGCGCGGTGCGCGATTGGTGCTGCTCTTGAAGCGCGAGTTGCCGACTCCGTGGGTCCCGCCCTGCGCCACCAGCAGCGCCCGGCGATCGTCGACCACGTCGCCGATCAGCTCGTCGGTGTCGGCATCGTAGACCAGAGTGCCCAGCGGCACCGGGACGTGCAGGTCGTCGCCGCTGGCCCCGGTTCGGTTGCGCCCCATGCCGTTGCCGCCGCGCTCGGCCCGGAAACTGCGCTTTACCCTGAAATCGGCCAGCGTGTTCAGGTTGGGAGTACCGACGAGATAGACGCTGCCACCGTCCCCCCCGTCACCACCGTCCGGACCGCCGCGGGGGATGAACTTCTCCCGCCGGAAACTCACACAGCCGTCCCCGCCGTCCCCGGCCTGCACCCGGATTTCCGCCTCGTCGACGAACTTCATTGCTTTGCTTCCGCAAGCTGTCGCGCGCCGGGCCCCAACGAAAAGGGCCCCGCGCGGCAGCACGGGGCCCCTGCATGAACCCGGATCGGCTCCGCGTGTGTGCTCAGTCGGACACGATGCTCACGTATGTGCGGCCGGCCGGTCCCCGCCTGCGGAACGCAACCCTGCCCTCGGCCCTGGCGAACAGCGTGTGATCGCGACCGATGCCGACGTTCTCGCCTGGGTGAAAGTGGGTGCCGCGCTGGCGCACGATAATGCTCCCGGCCGTCACGTGCTGACCGCCGAAGCGCTTGACCCCGAGGCGCTTTGACTCCGAATCGCGCCCGTTACGGGTGCTGCCACCTGCTTTCTTGTGTGCCATGACTGTCTACCTCAGGAATCCTTGCTCTTGGCCTTCGCGGCGCTGCCCGCGCTCGACCCCTTGCCGGCTTTGCGGGCGCTTCCGCTGCCGGGGCCCGCGGACCGGGACGAACCGCCGGCCTCCTTCGCACCGGATCCGGCCGACGCCGCCGGCTGTGAGGCCGAGCTTCCCGTCGACGAGTCGGAAGACGCGGCCTTGCTCTGGCCACCGCCGCGGGCGGTCTGCGCGCTTTCGCCGGGCGCCTTGCTCTCGCTCCCGGATGCTCCCGCCCCGGGTGCTTCAGCAGCCTTCTTCCCCGAGCCGTCACCGATACCGGTGATCTCGACCTCGGTGTACGCCTGGCGGTGCCCCTGGGTCTTGCGGTAGTGCTTGCGGCGTCGCAGCTTGATGATCTCCACCTTGGACCCACGCCCCTGGCTGCGGACCTTGCCGGTCACCTTCCTGCCATCGAGGAACGGGGCTCCGATTTCCACCTGCTCGCCTTCGCCCATCAGCAGCACCTTGTCGAACTCGACCGTGCTACCGGCCTCGCCGGCAAGCTTCTCGATCCGGAGGACGTCACCTTCCTGGACCCGATACTGCTTGCCGCCGGTCTGAATTACCGCGTACATTGAGGTTTCTCCGGGGAGCTGGGTTACCTGCCGAAGTAAAGGCGGGAAATTCTATAGAGAGCCCCGTGCGAGGTCAAACCGCGACGCCCCGTTTCGCGCGCCGTCACCGCCTTGACAGGGTCCGGGGCCCTCCCTAGCATGCACGGGGTTTCTTCGCCCGAGCGGATTCCCATGGACCTGACCGCCATCCTTGCTCCGGTCGCCGACGAGATGCACCGCGTCGACGAAGCCATCCGGGGATCCCTCAGCTCGGACGTCGCCCTCGTCAGCCAGCTCAGCCACTATATCATCAACAGCGGCGGCAAGCGCCTGCGTCCCGTGGTCGTGCTGATGGCGGCCCGCGCCGGTGGATACCAGGGCGGGCACCACATTGACATGGCGGCCGTGATCGAGTTCATCCACACCGCCACCCTGCTCCACGACGACGTGGTCGACGGCTCCGAGATGCGACGCGGGCTCAACACCGCCAACGCCATCTGGGGCAACGAGGCCAGTGTGCTGGTCGGCGACTTCCTGTATTCGCGCGCATTCCAGATGATGGTCGGGGTCGGCAGCCTGGAGATCATGAGCATCATGGCCGACGCGACCAACACCATCGCCGCGGGCGAGGTCATGCAGCTGATGCACGTGCATGACCCGGATACGAGCGAGGCCTCCTACCTGGAGGTGATCCAGCGCAAGACCGCCACGCTGTTCCAGGCTGGCGCGCGCGTGGGAGCGGCCCTGAGCGGTATGCCGGAAGAGCTGAAGGACGCCGTGGGACGCTATGGATTGCACTTGGGCAACGCGTTCCAGCTCGTGGACGACCTGCTGGACTACAGTGGCTCGGTCGAGGCGATCGGCAAGAATATCGGCGACGATCTCGCCGAGGGCAAGGCCACACTGCCGCTGATCCGCGCGCTGGGACAGGGCGATCGGGACCAGCGGGAACTGATCCGGTCGGCCATCGAACACGGCGGCCTGGACAACCTGCACGAGGTCGTGAGCGCCGTTGAATCGACCGGCGCGATCGAATACACTTCCCGCCTCGCGCGGTCGGAAGCGGACGGCGCCATCGAGGCGATTCGCGAGCTGCCCGATTCGGCCTTCCGCGAGTCGCTGATCCGACTGGCGGACTTCTGTGTCGAGCGCAGCTATTGATTGCGTGCTGTCGGGGTGTAGCTCAGCTTGGTAGAGCGCTGCCTTCGGGAGGCAGAGGTCGTTGGTTCGAATCCAGTCACCCCGACCATTTCTCCCGCCTTTAGGGCGTTGCCGAAAAACCCCGTCGATGGCCTTTGCCAGCGTCGCAGTGGGTGAAAATGACGCTACATTCCTGTAGCGCGCGGGGGCGGCCGAAAAACGGTGTTTTCGAGCCGCCCCTTCGATAAGGATCACCCCCTCGTTTCAGGGCCGGAAACACCGGCAGATCAGCCGCTCACGTGCTTGAGCCGCGCCAGGGTGCTATCGGCCACTCCCTCCGCCCGGCCACCTCTGACCGTCCCTTGACCGGGGTCGCGCGAGTGACGCTGCGCGTCACTTTCTGACGTGGTGGTCACCGGCGGTAGCGGCCGGACTCACGAGCCATAACCCGCCCTCAACGGAACAAATCTCTTGTAACTTCGCGAGTTGGCATCTTCCGGGCAGCGTGCTCCGGTTTTCGGCACGGGTCTTGCTTGGTTGGCCTGCGGGAGGGGGACAAGCAAGAGCGCCATGCTTCCCCTTTGGGGCCACACGCGGCGGGCAAGGGAGTCGCCATGAACAGCAACGATGGCGGTTTCACGCTGATCGAGCTGATGATCGTGGTAGCGATCATCGGCATACTCGCGGCTATCGCCATTCCCGAATACATGAATTACACGGCGCGTACCCAGGTATCCGAAGCGTCCAGCCTCGTCGACGGCGTCAAGACTGCCGTGGAATCCTACATTACGGCCAACGGCTCGTTCCCGACGGACCTGTCGGGGCTGGGCGCGCGCACCAGCGGGAAGTACGTTGCCACGCTCGCCGCCGCAAGCACCGACACATCCGGCGCCGGGACGATCACGGTGACATTCCGGAGCGCGGGGGTCGCCTCGGGCATCCACGGCAAGACGGTGCTGTGGAAGCGCAATGACAATGGCGTGTGGAGCTGCTCACCCGGGACCATCGACAAGAAATACCTGCCGTATCACTGCAGGTGAGCGTCCAACCAAGAAGAAAGGCCTTACGGCAACTGCGACCCGCTCCGGCGGGTCGTCCTTTGTGGGGCCGCTGAGAAACACCGTTGCTCGGCCGCCCCCGCGCGGGACAGGGATGTAGCTCCATTTTCATGCACTGCAGCTGCTTCAAAATGGAGCAACCGGGAACCCGCGTTTGGCAGTTGCGATGCTGAAAAAGGCCATGGGCGGACTTTTTCAGCGTCGCCTTAGGGGTGGAGCCCGGTCCGCTATAGCCGGTCAGGCAGGTACGCCCGTATCCCGTCCGCGCTTTCGCCGGTCACGTTCTTGCGAATCTCGTCCGCGACCCGCTTCGTCGTTTCGGGGTCGAGCACCTTGCGCAAGTGGCCCAGAAGGTCCGGCGCGGCCACGAGGTAGAGCTTGTCGAAGCGTCCCTCGCGCCGACCGCGGTTGATCACGTCACCGATGCGGCCGACGAAGCGCTCCACCTCGTGCTGCCGGGGCGTGGTCGGCTCCTCTATCGCATGCCGCGCAGCACCGTAACTTTCGTAGGTCCTCCCGGGCAGGTCGCTGGTGAGATCACGATCGTGCATGCGCGATTCCGGATGCACGAGGTCCTCGACTTCCTGCAGGACCGCGGAGAGCCGGCCCGCCTCGCCCGAAAATATCCGTGCCCTGGTCGCGCTGGCGGCGACAACCCAGACGGTTTCCATGCTCGTCCCCGTGTCTGTCCTGGTTCCGTTTCGGCCGGGAATCGCGGCCACTCCCGTTCGCCCGGCCGTTGGCCACCCGCTCTGTCGGGGCCTGGCCGTACCTGAGACACCATAAATCGATCCGGTTGCCGGGTGTTGACGCGGGTCAAGCGGAAGTGGGTGGTCCTGTTCGGGTCAGACAAAGAAAGAAGGGCAGGTCATGGACCTGCCCCGCGAAGGAGGAGTAAGAGCGTCCGGCCAGAGGATCCAGCAGAACCTGCCGGACGACCCTCAATGTAGTGTGCCGACGCAACGCAGGCCTTGATCCAGATCAACCGGAATGGCCAAACGCCGTGGCGCGGCGGCGTGCCAGCGGACACGATACCGCTCCGGGCCCTCGCGCACGAGCACGCCGAGCTCCTCCACCAGCTCGGGATCGCCTCGGTCCGGGCTGACGTCACCCATCAGCTCCCGCAGCGCGGTCAAGGTGAACACCCGCTCGTTCTCCCGCCAGCGGGAGTTCGACGGCGATGCGCGGCGAGCGCAGCAGCCCGCGACTCTGCATCGCACGTATGTTGCGGGTCGGCGTTATCCGGCTGACGCCCCACACCAAGCGCCGCCCGTCGCCCCCCTCCGGCGCGAGCCGGATCGCCGGCCTGGCCCTCAAGCAGCTACCGCCGATCCCCTGTTTGGTGCCGTCCGTCGGACAGAGGCACCGCCTCGACGGGACCGCAGACCACCACATTACCGCGACGCGCATTTGCGGGGTAACATATGAACCCGGCGTCCGGGCCACAGAACAGAGACATGGCACAAGCCGCAGAAAAACCAAAAGTGCTCGTAGCCGACGATTCCAGGGTGGTGCGCGAAGCCGTTAAACGCTTTCTGGGGGACGAGTTCGAGCTGGAAGACGCCCGCGATGGACAGGAGGCATGGGAGAAGCTGTGCGCGGACCCCTCCTTCGACGTGCTCATCACGGATATCTCCATGCCCCGGATGGACGGCTACACGCTGATCCTCCGGGTGCGCGACAGCGATCTCGCCGGCAGGCTGCACCGCATCCCGATCGTCGTGATCACGGGGCTCGAGGAGGAAGTGGTCCGGATCCGCGCCTTTGCCTGCGGAGCCGACAACTTCCTTCCCAAGCCACTCAGGCGCGACACCCTCAGCGCCGACGTGCGCCAGCATCTCGCGCGGCGGCTGGCGGAGCGGCAGGACAGCTCCGGGGATACGCCGGTCGGCACGCGCGCGGAGCTGTTGGCGAGCGGCGAAGCGGCCGTTAAGAAGCACCAGGCCGACGGAACTCCCGTCGCGCTGATTTCCCTGCAGCTCTCTCCCCTGTCCGAGCTGCGGGAAGCATTCGGCGAGGAAACCATCGCCCGGCTGCGCAAGTGGCTGACCGGCCAGCTGGCGCGCCGTTCCACCGACGCCGAGATCATCGCCGAGCAGGAGAACTGCGCCTTTGCGGTGCTGTCGCGCGGCACCGCCTACGAGGCAGCGATGATCCTGGCCGAACGCTACTACTCCGCCCTCGCCACCGACCCCTACCCGGATCCACAGGTCGCCGCCATGCTCAAGCCCAAGGTCGGGTACGCGGTACTGGGCGAGGACGGCGCTGAGGACTTCCCCCAGCTCCTGGCCCTGGCCGAGCTCCGGCGGGACACGCGCCGCCAGCTGGTGGAGATGGGCGTGGACGAGTCGGTCATCGAGGCGCCTGATCTGGAACGCGCGCTGGAGCTGATCGCTTCCGGGCGCGACAGCGAGCTGTTCCCCTACAGCCTGGATCTGGCCGCTCGGGTCCTGCCGCTGCTGGACCTGTGCAACGAGCAGCAGGAGCTGGGCCTGGACAACGCGCTGGGCGCCGTGCGCAGGACCCTGCACGAGCGGCTGGGCTGACCGCTCTCCGTCCTACCCCCCGGCCCGGCGGGAGCGGCGCCGCGCCGCCGCGGTCGCGGCGCTGGTCACCTCCCGCCCGCGTGCGAGATCGATCACCGCGATGCGGCTGGTGGCGTCGGGATGCGCCCGCGACGGCCCCTGAATCAGCAGCCCCAGGCCGTGGCTCAGGCCCCGCTCCCGATACCAGTCCCGCGCGATGTCCTCCCACTCCCTCCGCCCCGGGGCTATCCGCTCGGCATACACGCCCCAGGAAAAGCAAAGCTGCTGGCAGGTCGCCTCCTCCGGGCTGAACGCGATCAGCCACCGTGGCAGTCGAAAACGCGCGATTCGGCGGGCCGTGGCACCGCTCTGGGTTGGGACGAACACGGTCCGCGGCTGCAGCCGCTCGACGGTCGTGTAGACGTCCAGCGCGATCACGTCCTCCACCTTCGAGCGCGGCCGCGGGGCCTGGTGAACGAGGGCCTCCCGCGCGGCGTGGCCCGGGCGCGCGGCCTCGGTGACCCGCGCGATCCGGGCCAGCATGCGAGCCGCCTCTACCGGGTAGCGCCCGGTCGCGGACTCCTCCGAGAGCATCACGCAGTCCGTTCCGTCCAGGATGGCGTTGGCGACATCCGTCACCTCGGCGCGGGTGGGACGGCTGCGCTCGGTCATCGATTCCAGCATCTGGGTCGCCGTGATCACCGGCCGCCCCATGACGTTGGCGCGGAAGATCAGGTCCTTCTGCGTCACGGCGATCCGCTCGATGGGGATCTCCATGCCCAGGTCGCCGCGCGCGATCATGATGGCATCGGCGGCTGCCAGGATGCCGTCGATCCGCGCCACCGCAACGGCACGCTCGATCTTGGCCACCAGGAAGGGCGCATACCCTGCGTCGCGGCAGTAGCGGCGCACGAACTCGACGTCCTCGGGCCCCTTAACGAAGGAGACGCTCACCGCGTCGATACCCTGCCCGAGGACATACGAAAGGCGTTTCCGGTCTCCCTCCGGGAGCGGTCCGCCGGGCAGATCGACCCCGGGCAGGCTCAGGCCGCGGCGCGAGTACAGCTCCCCTCCCGTGACCACCCGACAGTCGAGGGCGTGCTCGTGAACCGCCTCCACCCGTAGCTGGATGAAGCCGTCGTTGAGAAACACGGTGGCGCCCGGGCTCAGCGAGCCGCGCACCGGCGGCAGGTCGACCGGTATAAGCACGCCGCCCCTGCGGCTTTCACGGGCCGCGAGCCGCACCTGCTGGTCCCTTTCCAGGACCTGCGGCTCCTGCGCCAGCCGGCCGATGCGCAGCTTGGCCCCCGGCAGGTCGGCCAGGATCGCCACCCGCCGGCCGGTGCCGCGGGCCACCTCCCGTACGCGCCGGATCAGGCGCGCGTGATCCTGCAGCTCCCCGTGGGCAAGGTTCAGGCGGGCCACGCTCATCCCCTGGCGGACGAGCCGCTCGATGACCCGCTTCGAGGACGAGGCCGGTCCGAGCGTGCAGACGATGCGGGTCTTCTGTCGCGGCAGCCGCAGCGGCATGCGCTCCCTCCCGGGCACGGTGATCGGGGACCGGTCTCAGCCGTCGATCCGGCGGACGGAGACGCACTCAAGAGTGCGCGCGATGTCCTCCCGGGTAAAGAGCATCGTGCCCGGTTTGGCCGCCGTCCCGCTGCCGCAGGCGACTCCCTGGGCCAGTGCGTCCACGGGCGACCCGCCGGCGGCGAAGGCGGCGACCAGCCCGGCGACCATCGAATCGCCGGCACCGACGGTCGAGCGGGCCTTCACGGCCACGGTGTGGGCGCGCCAGGCCACGCCTTCCGGCCCGACCATGACGGCACCCTCCGCGCCGAGCGAGACGCAGACGTACTCGATATCCCGGGCCTGCAGGTCGCGGGCCGCCTCAATCACAGCCGGCAGGCTGGGCAGCTGCCTGCCGCAGAGTTCTTCCAGCTCGTAGCGGTTGGGCTTGACCAGGAACAGCGGCTCGTGCACCCCCTGGCTCAGCACCGGGCCATGTGCATCCAGAACCACGCGGGCGCCGTTCCCGGAAAGCACCCGCGCCAGCCGGGCGTAGATATCGTCCGGCACACCCCGCGGAAGCGAGCCGGTGAGCACCGCGTAGCCGCGCGCCCGCGTGACGAAGGTCTGCTCGATCTGCGCCAGGGTGTCCGGGTCGACCTCGGGGCCGACCGCGCTGACCTCGAACTGGGCCGCCGGGGTCTCCTGCAGGATGGTGCAGCAGATCCGGGTGCTACCCTCGCGCAGGCGGAAATAGCGCACGTTGCCGATGTGGCGCTGCAGCAGCCGCTCCAGGAACTCGCCGATCTCGCCGGCGACCAGACAATGATTGCAGGCCGGCATGCCGAGGACTTCCAGCGCACGGCCCACGTTCACGCCGTTGCCGCCGGGATCGTAGCGGGTGTCGGTGGCCGGCACCTTGCGGTCCTCCAGCAGCCGCGGTACCTCGTAACCGACGTCTACGGTGGGATTCAGCGTCAGCACGTCGATGCGCGATCCAGAGGCGCTCACCGGGCCGCTCCCGCCTGCCCGGCCGATTGCATCTCCCGCTCGATTTCCAGCACCCGCATCGTGGTGCGCAGCACCGTGTCCGGGTTGAGACTGAGCGAATCGATGCCAAGCCGCACCAGGTGCTCGGCGATCTCCGGATAGTCCGAGGGCGCCTGGCCACAGATCCCGGAGTGCCGCCCGTTGCGCCGGCAGCCCACGACCGCCAGGCGCAGCATCTCGAGCATCCCGGGATCGCGCTCGTCGTAATCGAACGCCACCAGCTCGGAGTCCCGATCGACGCCGAGGGTCAGCTGGGTCAGGTCGTTGGAGCCGATGGAGAAGCCATCGAAGTGGCGCGAGAAGGCATCGATCTGAATCACGTTGTTGGGGATCTCGCACATCACGTAGATCTCGAGACCATCCTCGCCCCGGCGCAGCCCCAGCTCCGCCATCTTCGCCACCACCCGCTCGGCCTCCTCCACGCGCCGGCAGAAAGGCACCATCAGGCGCAGGTTGCTCAGCCCCATCTGCTCGCGCACGCGCCGCATCGCGGCGCATTCCAGCGCGAAGCCCTCCGCGTAGGCCGGGTGGGTATAGCGCGAGGCCCCGCGGAAACCCAGCATCGGGTTGGCCTCGTGCGGCTCGAAGGAGCTGCCGCCGAGCAGGCTCGCGTACTCGTTGCTCTTGAAGTCAGACATCCGCACGATCACGGGATTGGGATGGAACGCCGCCGCGATCGTGGCTACACCCTCGGACAGCGTCCGCACGAAGAACTCCGAAGGCGAGGGGTACGCGGCCGTGAGCAGCGCGATTGCCTCCCGCTCTGCCGGGTCCTCGACGCGCTCGGGATGCAGCAGGGCGATGGGGTGCGCCTTGATCTGCTCCCCGATGATGAACTCCAGCCGCGCCAGCCCGACGCCGTCGTTGGGGATCCGTGCGGTGCCAAAGGCGAGATCCGGATTGCCCAGGTTCACCATGATCGCGGTACGCGGCCGTGCCAGGCCGGTGACGTCGCTGGAGAGGACCTCGAAGGCCAGCTTGCCCTCGTACACCCTCCCCTCGTCGCCCTCGGCGCAGGAGACCGTCACCTCCCGCCCCGGCTGCAGCACCTCGGTGGCGTTGCCGGTCCCGACCACCGCCGGGATGCCCAGCTCCCGCGCCACGATGGCCGCGTGACAGGTGCGGCCGCCGCGGTCGGTTACGATCGCCGAGGCCAGTTTCATCACCGGCTCCCAGTCCGGCGTGGTCATCTCCGCGACCAGCACCTCACCCTCCTGGAACTGGCCGAGCGAGGCGGCATCGGGGACGACCCGGGCGGCACCGGTCCCGATCCGGGAGCCGACCGCACGGCCGGTGGCCAGCACGCGCCCGGTCTCGCGCAACTGGTATTCCTCGATCACCGAGGCCTTCTTCTGTGAAGCCACCGTCTCGGGCCGCGCCTGCACCATGTACAGCTGACCGTCGATGCCGTCCTTGGCCCACTCCATGTCCATGGGGCGCGGCTCGCCCGCCTTTTCCGAGTAGTGGCGCTCCACGGCGACCGCGTAGTCGGCCAGCGTCAGCACCTCCTCGTCGGTGATGCAGAACCGCGCGCGCGCCTCCTTCGGGGTCTGCTCGTTCCGGGTGGTGCGGCCCTTGCCGGCGGAGTACACCATGCGCAGCGATTTGCCGCCGAGGCGCCGGCGCAGCACAGCCCGGTGCCCGGCCGCGAGCGTCGGCTTGAACACGTAGAACTCGTCCGGGTCGACCGCTCCCTGGACCACGTTCTCGCCCAGCCCGTAGGCGCCGGTGATGAAGACCACGTCGCGGAAGCCCGACTCGGTATCCAGCGAGAACATCACCCCGCTGGAGGCGAGATCGGAGCGCACCATCTTCATCACGCCGATGGACAGCGCAACGTCGAAATGATCGAACCCGCGGCTTTCCCGATAGTGGATGGCCCGATCCGTGAAAAGGCTGGCGAAGCAGCGCCGGCAGGCGTCGATCAGGGCATCGTCCCCGCGCACGTTCAGGTAGGTCTCCTGCTGTCCGGCGAAGCTCGCCGTCGGCAGGTCTTCGGCTGTGGCGGAGCTGCGCACCGCCAGGCTCAGCTCCTTGCCGTACTGCTCCCGCAGGCGGGCATACGCCTGCAGGATCCCGGCGCGCAGGTCCTTCGGGATTCCGGCCTCGTACACGATCCGCCGCGCCTGCTCGCCGGCGCGTGCCAGTGCGCCCACGTCATCCGCGTCGAGGCCCTCGAACACCCGCCGCAGCTCCGGCCCGGCGCCGGCCTCCGCGAGCACCTGGCGATAGCCGTCGGCGGTGATCGCGAAGCCGTTCGGCACCCGCACCCCCTGGCCGGTCAGCTCGCGGTACATCTCCCCGAGCGAGGCGTTCTTACCGCCCACCAGGGGCACGTCGTCGATCCCGATCTCCGCGAAAAAACGGATCTGGTGATGGGGGGATTGCGCGCTCACGTCAGCCTCCTTCCGGCGTCTCCCGGCGCGCCGGAGCAATGTCCCTGTCGTCCGCACATTTCAGCGCGGCCGACGCCGGAACACCGTGACGTGGGTCAAGCGGTGGCCTGCGGCGGGTCACTGCCGATGCGTGCCCGGCGTTCGCGCCGCGCCGGTACCGTGGGGATGCAGTGGCTGCTGGATCGTTTCGAGGAACTTCTTGTGAACCGGCCCGGTACGCTCCAGGTGATGGTAGACCCGGAGCTTCGCCCAGTCCTCCACGAAGGTCCACACGATGGCGTATGCCCATACGAAAGCGATATCCGGCCAGGGCGCGGAGTGCATGTACAGGCCGAATCCGACGATCACCGTGGCCACGGCCTTGGTGCCCAGGATCGCCGCCAGCAGCACGGGCGCCGGGTACGGCCGGGACAGGAACGGTTTGCGCGTGCGCGCGACCAGCAGCGTGAGATGGCCGGCGACCGCCAGCTTGAGAAAGATCAGGGACTGCAGGGCCGCACCCGAGAGCCCGAGCCAGCTCTGCGCGATGATCAGCAGCAGGAAGGTCTCGGCGACGCCGACGATCCCCAGCACGGTGGAAACCACCAGCACGCGGTGCATCTCCCAGCGGACCGGCTTGGGGTCGAGCCAGGTGTTGTCGTAGGCGATGGTGACGATCGGCAGGTCATTGAGCAGCGCCAGCAGGATGATCATGATCGCGGTGATCGGATAGAAGTCGTACACCAGCATCGCCAGCACCACGAACACCATGATCCGGATGGTCTCGGTGATGCGGTAGATGGCGTACGAGTTCATGCGCTCGAAGATCCGCCGGGCCTCCTCGATCGCGCGCACGATCACCGACAGCCCGGGCGCGGTCAGCACCAGGTCCGCGGCGGCGCGCGCGGCGTCGGTGGCGCCGCTGACGGCGATGCCCACGTCGGCCTGCTTGAGCGCCGGGGCGTCGTTCACCCCGTCGCCGGTCATGCCCACGATGTGGCCCCGATGCTGGAGCGCCTTGACGATCCGGAACTTGTGCTCGGGATAGACCTGGGCGAAGCCGTCGATGGCCTCGACCCGCTCGCCCTCGTCGGTCGTCGGGGTCTCCCCCTTGAGCACCTCGCCGGCCAGGCGGATGTCCTGTCCCAGGCCGAGCTCGCCGGAGATCTCGCGGGCGATGGCGAGGTTGTCGCCGGTGATCATCGTGACCTTCACCCCGTGCGCGATTGCCTGCCGGATGGTCTCGGCCGAGTCGTCCCGCGGCGGGTCGTACAGCGGCAGGATGCCCAAAAAGCGCCACTGGCCCGAGGCATCGGCACGTGCCACGCCGAGCGTGCGGTAGCCCTTGCCGGCCAGCTCGTTGACCGCCTGCTCGGCCCGCTCGCGCAGCTCCGGGGACGGCCCGGCCAGGTCCAGGATCACCTGCGGCGCGCCCTTGGAGACCTTCAGACTCTCCCCGCCCGGGCCGCGCACGCTCGCCTCGGTGCGCTTGGCCACCGGGTCGAAGGGGATGAAGTCCGTCTGCGCCCAGCCCTGCAGGACGCTGCGCTCGGACAGGCCCGCCAGCACCGCCAGGTCGATGGGATCGTTGTCCTCCTCCCGGCAGGCGAGCGCCGCCGCCAGGATCAGGTCGGCCTCGTCCTGCGCCCCGAGGTTGACCACCTGCCCCAGGCGCAGCTGGTTCCTGGTCAGGGTGCCGGTCTTGTCCGAGCACAGGATGTCGATCCCCGCCATCTCCTCGATGGACTCCAGCCGCGCCACAATCGCCTTCATGCGCGACAGGACCAGCGCGCCGATCGCCATGGTCACCGACAGCACCGCCGGCATCGCCACCGGGATCGCCGCCACGGTCAGGATCAGGACGAACTGCGCCAGATCCAGGAGGTTCGCTCCGCGGTAGAGCTGGACGGCCACGAGCACCCCGGCCAGCACCAGGCTGAGGTAGATCAGGTAGTCGCCGATGTGCAGCACGGCGCGCTGGAAGTGCGAGGTGGTGCGGGCCTCGGCCACCAGCTGCGCGGTCTTGCCGAAGTAGGTCTGCTCGCCGGTGGTGCGGACCACCCCCACCATCTCACCCTGCTTGACCACCGAGCCCGAGTACGCCGTCTCCCCGGGTTTCCTGCTCACCGGCAGCGACTCGCCCGTCAGGGCGGACTCGTCGATGCTCAGGTACTCGCCCTCGACCAGGGTGATGTCCGCCGGCACGATGTCCCCCAGGCGCAGGCGCACCACGTCCCCCGGCACCAGCTCGGTGGCGTCGATCACCTGCCACTTGCCCTCGCGCCGGACCCGGCTCTGCGGCGCCAGCTTGGCCTTGAGCGCCTCGACCGCGTTGCCCGCCTGGTACTCCTGCCAGAAGCCCACCAGGGCGTTGAAGCTGAGCAGCACCATGATGATGATGAAGTCCGCCCAGTGGCGCACGATCAGCGACAGCAGGGCAGCCACCTCGATCATCCACGGGATCGGGCCCCAGAAATAGCCCGCCAGGCGCCGCAGCAGCCCGACCTCCTCCTGGCGCAGGGTGTTGCGCCCGTACTGCTCCAGGCGCCGCGCAGCCTCCTGCGCGCTCAGCCCCTCGGGACGGCTGTC
>DASQZM010000032.1:0-25097 GCA_035638695.1 Gammaproteobacteria bacterium
CATCCAGGACACGGTGCGCTGCATCGAGATCGCCCTGACCAATCCGCCGACGCAGGGTGAGCGGGTCAAGATCTTCAACCAGATGACCGAGACCCACCGCGTGCGGGAGCTGGCGCAGAAGATTTCCGGGATGACGGGGGCAAAGATCGACTACCTGGAGAACCCGCGCAACGAGGCGGCGGAGAACGAGCTGTTCGTGGAGAACCGGCAGTTCCTGGAGCATGGTCTGGAGCCGATCACCCTGGACGAGGGGCTGATGCGCGAGGTGACCGAGATCACCCGCCGCTACGCCGACCGCTGCGATACGGCCAAGATCCCCTGCATGTCCCGGTGGAACCGGGATCGGGCTATGCACCGCGCAATTAGCTACGGCCCCCGGCTACATGCTGGCGATTTTTCGCGTCCCCCACCGAGTCAAACTGGGCTTGCCGCAAATAATGACCGGCGCCGGAATTAGATCACAACCCGAGGTGTCGAGGGGTCGACGTGCAGCTCTGATTGATCTGGTTTCTTCTATGGCTGTCCGTGGAGCTAGTGCGCCGCTCGCGCTGGCTGCAAATGTCCTGCTCGCCCGCATACTAGGCCCCGCATCTCTGGGCATCTATATGACACTCCTTTCGACCGGACTCATCGCCGGAAGGATCTCCGCGTACGGGGTAGGCCCTGTCCTGACCAGGGAGATTGCCGCCTGCCAGCCCGATCAGCGCGGACCTGCAATCTCCTCGATGGCGCGCTGGGCCCTGAAACTCACCGGCTCCTTGTCGCTGGTAGGGGTCGTTCTCGCTATGCTTTGGCTGACATACGGCCCGGCGTCCCCGCCGAACAGCTTGGCTGAGCGACTAGCGGCCGTCGCCATAATTCCGGCGTGTGCGTGGTCCACAATACCCAGCGGGCTCCTAAGCGGGCTCTCCAAGGTTGCAAGTGGGCTAGCGGTCGGAAATCTCTGGAAGAACGCCATTCTTTTGGCTGGCCTCCTCGCTTTCTTCCTGGCTGGAAGGGTTGATATAGCTAGCGTGCTCGTATTGCAGGCCGGCAGCTTTGCGTGCGCTGCCGTGATCGGTGTCGCCTCCATCCAGAGGCTGGTACCACGGGTCAGTCGGTCGCTTCGTCTAAGGGCGGCGCGCCCCGCCCCCGCGCGCACCACCGCTTGGCGACGCTCCGCCGGACACTTTCTCTCCCTCTCACTCGCTTGGCTCGTCCTCGGCAGGCTGGACGTTATTCTGGTGAACGCGCTAGCCGATGCGCGTCAGGCTGGCCTTTTCGGAGTGGCAGCTCGCGTCGGACAGGTGGCATCAATCGCCGGCCTTGTGTGGGCCGCATGGCTGCAACCGCGTGTAAGCCGAGCTGTGCAAGACAGGCAGGCCTCAGAACTACGTTCGATTCTCGGTATTGGCTACGTTGGTGCGGTCAGCACAACAAGCCTGTTGGTTACTGGCGGGTGGTTACTTGCTCCGAAGCTAATGAGTTTAATGGGAAGCTCATTTGTCGCTGGCGCGGTCTGGCCGTTCCGGTGGCTAATCCTCGGTTACTTAGTGTGGGGCCTTAGCATACCTCTTTATGCTTTCATGTCGATGACGAACGGTGAAGCGCAACTGTCGAGAATCCTTTGGACCCAAGCCGGCCTGACGTTGGCAATAAGCGTTCCGCTTATCCACGCTTGGGGAGCCTTGGGTGGCGCCTGGGCATGGTCGGGCGGACTTGCAGTTGGGAGTCTTGGAATCATAGTTACTGGATATAAAAGGATGTCTCGGCTATCGCTGACCCCCAGCCAGCGGAACGCGTGACTCCCGCATTCTATGAAATTTGCGAATCCCGCAACGTTTCCAAAAGATCGCCGACGCGGCCCACTATTCACTCCAAGGAACCCCATGTCGACGCTAAGCACACAAGATCGATGAGCTTCGCATATATTCGTCTAAGTCGGTGGGAGCTTGGCGGATTTAGACTGCTGGGACCAGGCCTAGGGAATCTACTCTTTCCGTGGGCGCGAGCCATAAAGGCCACGCATTCACACAGCCTGACTCCCATATGGCCAAGCTGGCCTCAGATCAAGATTGGGACAATTATCCGAGGCGAAAGGGATCCGCGATTTTACTCGGGACTGTTTCGCAACCCGGGAAATTATGTAAGCGGCATCAACAAGCTGTCCCTGCTCGCGCACCGCAGAAAAATCGGGGAAGCCTTGCTCGAACGAGAGAAGAATGTCGGCGGAATCGCAGACCGAAGTACGATTGTAGTATTCGAGGGAGTCGGGCAACTATTCGAGCCGCTCGTCGGCCATAGCGGATTGATCACGCGGGAACTCCTTAGAATGACCCGCCCAGAACATCTTGCCGGCCTTTCCCATGATTTCGGCAAATCCATTACGGTCCACGTACGTCGCGGCGACTTCGCCCCCCCCAACGATTCTCTCCTCCGCGCGGGCCGGCCCAACATACGATTGCCACTCTCATGGGTCGTAGAAACAATCGTTATCCTACGCGCCGCACTAGGGGCCGACTGGCGGGTATGGGTGTTTTCAGATGCCCACGAAGACGAATTAGAAGATCTCCTCCGCCTACCTTTGGTAACAAGGCTGCACTTCGGTAGCAGTCTAGCTGACATGCTGGCGATGAGTTGCAGTACGGTCTTGATTCCGTCTTCTACTTTTAGCTTCTGGTCAGCGTTCCTAGGTTCGGCACCCTGCATCTATTATCCCGGCCAAGTGCAGCGAGGTCTTTATAAGGGGGCGGGTCTAGGGGAGATAGCGCGCGCTCCCGGGGCAGGCCTGCCCAATGCATTTTTCGATACTGTACGACTGCACGAAAGATATCGGGCAGCATGTCAGTGACGACGAACGCGGCCAAATTTACTCCACCCGCGCTCCCGGTAGGGCAGGATCCACACAAGACCATTGAGCCAAGCGGCGCTTGGTCACATTAGGCCTGGGCCTAATCATCGGGACCTTGATCGTCCTAGAGTAACCAAGTCTCTTGCTCTAAATCTCACCAGCCGCTCGCCGTGCTCCTAGGGTAGAGATCCAGTGTGCCGGGATGCTAGATATTGATTTCCCCCAGTAGGATGAGAATAGCTCGACTGGCCCTATACAGCGGGGCCGTGCTCCTTGGTTGCTATTGGCCGCGGCTTGGCCGCTTTCCGCTTGCCGATTGGTTTTTCGCATCAGCAGCAATCATCATGGCAACGGGAGCAATCCTTCGGCGAATATCTGGAGGATATCGGTCAACATTCGCAGTCAGTGGCACGTGTGTTGCCGCGGGCGTAGCAATCACCTCCGCGCAAAGTTCAAGCCCAGGATCAGAGATTTACCACGGCCTGTTGCTTGTGTATCTATTCGTCGTTTGGCTGCCACTCTTCGAGGTACTGATAACTAGGCAAGAACATTTCCAGATCCTCGTTCGCTGCTTGATTGTGGGTGCGGTCCTGACTGGTGGAGCAGCGATCGCTCAGGCCCACTTCGGGGTCAAGATCCCGTACTCACCCCCACAGTGGGGAAGAATGTCCGGTTTCACCGGGAATCCGGACGGGCTCGGGACATTCGAGGCCACTATTCTGCCACTGACGCTGTCGGCGATCGTCTTATCCCGCACCATTCCCGCCAAGCTGGCGTTCCTTGCAGCGGGTGTTGTCATCATCACCGCCCTCCTGCTGTCGGCATCTATCACGGGGGCGGCTTGCGCTACGGTTGCAGTAGGAGTGTTTGGTTTGCTGACCATCCGGCGCAAGCGAGTTTTTCTGCAGATTGGCGTAGTAACCATTCTAGTCGCTTTGGGCATTGGCGCCGTGTGGGGCAGGTTCTCCGAAACACCCGTCCTAAAGGTGGCCTCACGAGTAACGGAACTCCATACCGCAGGAGTCTCGAACAGCACACTGGGCACGCGACTCCGCGGCGACGAGGAGGCGCTCCGGTACATCAACCGCCGTCCGTTGACAGGGGCAGGCTTCAACGCAGCGCTCCCGGGCGTCGATACCCTTGTACACAACAGTCTGCTCAGATTCTGGTATGAGGGGGGAATGCTTCTAGAGGCCGGGCTTTTGATAGTGCTCACTGTTGGAACGATCCGGCTTGCGTCCCTGTGGAAGCCGAAAACCCAAGATGAAGGACAACTCGTATATCGGGCCGCGGTAGCCGGGGCATATGCCTCATTTCTACTGCTCTCTTCCGTATCTCCGGTAATGTTTAACCGAGCCGACTGGCTAGGCCTCGCCCTAATATTTGCCCTAACGTCCGGGAGTCGCTCCCGAACTGCCCGACTTCTTCATAACGGAAGGCCCCATGGTACGCGTCGTCTATTGGAATAACATTCCAGCCCCATACATGGTGGACCGATTCAACGCCGTAGCCGATCGGGGCACTTTGAACTTCGAAGCCTGGTTCAACGATCGCCTTGAGCCCGATCGCAGCTGGACCGTGTGTGAAAGTGAGTGGCGCTTCGCCCATCGGTACATCCCGACGACGCGGATAGGAGAGCGCGCGTTTCACTGGCCCCTGCCGGTCCTAGACTCCCGGCCCGACGTGCTCGTGAGCGTCTACTCCGGGGCGTCTTATCTACTTGGATGGGCAGTGGCTAAGATCAGAGGCACCAAAACAGCGTTTTGGTGCCCAATGACGATGGATAGTTGGGTGAAGAGGGCGTGGTGGAAAACCGCGATGAAGCGCGCGATCTTCCCCTGTCTCGACGGTGTCCTTTGTTGCGGTGAGGACAGTCGCCGCTACGCGGTGAGTTGCGGCGTTCAACGATCCAAGACGCTTCTCCTTCCACACTCTATTGACGTCGACCATTTCCGCTGCGGCGTTGCGTACGCTCACTCGAGGCGCGCAGAGCTTTCGGCTAAGCTCGGCCTACGTGGTACGGTTTTCATTTATGTAGGCCGGCTGTGGTGGGGCAAAGGGCTTAGTACTCTCCTTCAAGCATTCGCTGAACTGCAGCACCGGCAGTCCGAGGAAGTCAGCTTGCTGATCGTGGGCGATGGCCCAGACGAGGCCAACCTTCGGCAATGGTGTGACGAACATGGCCTCCGGAACGTCATGTTTGCGGGTTTTCGCCAGAAGGCCGAGCTTCCCCGCTTCTACGCCGCAGCGGACGTGTTCGTTTTCCCAACGCTTGGAGACCCCTACGGCCTAGTAGTGGACGAGGCAATGGCAAGCTCGCTGCCCGTCGTCAGCACCAGTGCGGCTGGAGAGATTCGCGAGAGGATCACCCAAGGTGTCAACGGGTTCGTTGTTCCGCCCAAGGACTCCGCGGCACTGGCAGACCGGATGGCACACCTCGCCTCAGACCCGACGTTGCGGAGATGCATGGGGAAGGAGTCTGCCAAACGTGTCGAGGCTCGAACACCAGAGAATTGGGCACGGGCCTTTGAAGAAGCGGTCCGCACGTTGCTGAACGGTTGACTAGACCTCATCGCCAGCACACGCAAGAAAATGATGGACCTTCTGATAAGCACCCCCTACCGTGCAGGCTCAATCGTGAACATTGCACGCGGAGCAGCCGACGCGGGTGTCCTTCGACGCTTCTACACTACGGTCTACCTTCGGCGCTACCATGAGTTTGCGCAGAGCATACCTTTGGTCGGAGCGCCCGTTGCAAGGAAGCTCAGCCGCCGCTCTTTCCTCGGCGTCCCCCGTGAAATCGTCGCATCCGAGTCGACGCTTCCGGAATTGGCGCACCTGCTGTTTAGAAGGATGTCGGGCAAATTGTTTCCCCAGCACGCGGCCGCGTCTATGTATCACTCGAAGCTGCTTTTCGACATGGCAGTAGCGAAGTGCGTTGAAGAGGAGGAGCCGGGCGTATTTTTGGGTATGCATGCTGCAAGCGAAAATTCGTTTCAAGCCATGCAACGCAACGGCGGGCAAACGGTCCTCAACCTAGTGAATAGTCATCCCACCGAACAAAACAGACACCTTCGCGAACTTGCAGGGTTAACGCCCCCTCACCACGAGTTCATTCCCGATGGCGTCGTAGAAAGAGTAGAACGGGAGATTGAGCTGGCGGACCGGATTCTCGTCCCATCATGGTTCGTCGCCAAGCAGCTCTTGGCTCACGGAATTCCAGATCGCAAGATCGTGGTGGTTCCGTACGGGGTCGATCTGACTGTGTTTCGAGAACTGGCCCGACCAGTTTCGCGTCGTAAGGAGCTACAGTGCCTTTACGTGGGTCAAATTTCGCACAGGAAGGGGTTGCGCACCTTGGTGGATACGGCGCGTCGATGCCGGAACCTACCTATACGATTTGACCTGGTCGGGCCGATGGTCAGCCCGGAGGTGCTGCACGATGCGCCTCCTAACTGCCATTACCTGGGGTTCACTCCCCCTGGCGGGGATGTCGCCGACGCAATGTGCGCCGCTGATATCTTCGTACATCCGACCTATGATGACTCATGGTCCCTGGTCGTACTTGAGGCAATGGCTTGCGGCTTGCCAGTGATCACAACGAACCACGCGGGCTCAAGCGAGGTCATAGAAAACCGCCAGACAGGAATAGTTGTCCCTCCGGGTGACACATTTAGGTTCACGGACGCGCTGCGCGAGCTGTCGGAAGACCAAGGGCTCCGACAGAGGCTGGGGCGACAAGCGCGGCAAGCGGTGAAAGCTGATTACTCCTGGCCAGTTTACGCTGAGCGAGTGTTAGGCGCCGCTTGCCAGTTCTAGACCGCGTCCCGCGTACCAACAGAACTATGAGAGTCACACATGTTATTCCCAGCACCGCCCTGCAGTGGGGCGGGCCTGTAGCGGTTGTTCGGAATATCGCACGCGCCGTTGCAGATTTCGGGGTGAGTACCAATGTGATCACGACCTCGGGTCGCCGGGTTGGAGTGGCCGCTCCGATTGAGGACTTGCCAATACTTGCAGGCTCAACATCTTTCCTAGCAAGCATTTGGACCGGGCATTCCCGCGAACTTGGCCCGATTTTCGACCATATACTACGGGAAACGGACATCCTGCATATTCACGAACTCTGGCACTTTCCGCATTGGTCCGGCGCAAGAGCCGCGCGTAAACATGGAGTCCCTTATATTGTTACCCCCCATGGTGAACTCGACCCATGGCGACTTCGGTATAGGGGCTGGAAAAAACGTCCGTATCTAGCGTTAGTGCAACGCCGGATCCTAGCCAGGGCGGCCGTCGTCCATGCAACCACGAGCGCCGAGGTCAGTGAGATTCGAGCCCATGCGCCACGAACTCAAGTACGGGTCATACCCAACGGAGTGGACATAGATGAATTGTCTGATCGATCCGGGCGCTACGCTCTAGAAAATTCCTACCCGCGGTTACGGGGCAAACGAGTGGTGCTTTTTCTCGGACGCTTGCAAAAAGCCAAGGGTCTTGATGTTTTGGTCGAAGGCTTTTCTTATCTAGCCAAGACGTTCGAAGATTTGGCGTTGCTTGTGGCGGGGCCCGACGAAGGTTATAAGGCCACGATGTGCAAGGCTCTCTCCGAAGCCGGTTTGCTGGATCGCAGCACATTCACCGGGTTTGTAACAGGGGAAGACAAGAGACAAGTGCTCGCCGGCGCGGACATCTTCGTGCTTCCATCCTACGGAGAGGGGTTCAGCACGGCCGTGCTTGAAGCGATGGCAAGTGGCTTGCCGGTGGTCATTACAGAGCAATGCAAATTTCCTCAGGTGAAGAGTTCCCAGGCAGGGCTCATCATCGAACCCGATCCAGCTCAACTGGCTGACGCAATGCGCCAATTAATTGAACACCCAGAACGAGCACGCGCCATGGGACAGCATGGTCGAAGCCTTGTCCGAAAACGGTATTCTTGGACGGTAGCCGCGAGCGAGATGCACGCGCTCTACCGCACCGTGTTAGCGGACCGGGTGGCTCGACAGCTGAAGGCAAGCTGACGTGCGAGCGCTGAGCACGCTGGAGAATCAGTGTCCGTATTTGTAATGATAATAGTAATACCCGTATGAATACCCGCCGGCCGTGCTCGCCCCGAGGTCGTTGAACAGCAGCCCCGCCACCCGGCTCCGGTTCCTCTCCAGCCTCTTGAGCGTCTGCTCGATTTCCCCATAGGCGCTCTGCCCCGCCCGCACGACCACGAACAGCGCCGCCGCCCAGGGCGCGATCAGGGTCGCGTCGGTGACCGCCATCACCGGCGGCGTGTCCAGCAGCACCACGCCGTACTCCTTCGCCGCTTCCTTCAGCAGCTCACCGAAGCGCTCGTTCATCAGCAGCTCGGAGGGGTTCGGCGGGATCGTGCCGCTGGCCAGCAGATCGGCGCCCTGTTCGCCGTCGAGGTGAACCACGGCCTCACGCCAGGGCAGGTCGCCGGCCAGCACGTCCGACAGGCCCGGCGATCGCTGAACACCGGCATACTGGTGGATGTGGCCCTTGCGCATGTCGGCGTCGATCAGCAGTGTCTTCTGGCCCGCCTCGGCGAGCAGCGCGGCGGCGTTGACCGAGACGAAGCTCTTGCCCACGCCCGGCCCGGGCCCGGTGAACACCACGATCCGGCGCTCGGCGTCCATCAGGGCGAAGTGGAGGCTCGTGCGCAGGCTGCGCAGCGCCTCCACCGCCGGGTCGCGCCCGGCCACGCCGGCGAGGATGGTGCCCTCGCCCGCCTTGCCCTTCTCCATCTGGCGGAACAGCCTGGCCTGGGCCTTGCTGTGCGGGATCACGCCGTAGACCGGCACGCCGATGCGCTTCTCCAGGTCCTCGGGATTGGTGATCCCGCGGCGCAGGGTCTCACGCCCGAACACCAGCCCGACCCCGGCCAGCAGGCCCAGGAACAGGCTCAGCAGCACCGCCGACTTGCGGTTGGGCCCGGAGGGAAGGTCCGGCTTCACGGCGTGGTCGACGATGCGCACGTTGCCGGTGGTGCCGGCCTTCTGGATCTGCAGCTCCTGGGCCTTGTTGAGCAGGTCGGTGTAGAGCGTGGTGTTGACCTGCTCGTCGCGCTCGAGCGAGAGCATCTGCTGCTGGGTGTTGGGCAGGCCCTTCACCTTCTGCTCCAGGCTCTGCTTCATGCCCTTGAGCTTGGCGATCTCGTTGGCCAGCGCCTTCATCTGCGGGTGCTGCGGGTTGTACTCCTCGGACATCTTGGCGCGCTTGAGCTGCGCCGTGTTGATCTGGTCCTCGACGTTGACGATCTGGTCCAGCAGGTTCTTGGTCTCCGCCGTCAGGTCCACCGCGCGGTGCTGGCTGCGATAGCTCGCCAGCTTCTGCTCGGCCGTGTTCATCTGGTCCTTGAGCTTGGGAAGCTGCTGGTTGAGGAACTTGAGGCTGTCGGCAGCCTGCTCGGAGTGGCGCTGCACGTTCTGGCGCAGGAAGGCGTCGGCGACGGCGTTGAGGATATTCTTCGCACGCTGCGGGCTGTGGCCGGTGAAGCTGGCGTGGATGATGCCGGTGCCCTTGCCCTCCTCGTTCGCACCGAGGTGCTTTTGCAGCGCGTCGATGGTCGCCAGGCGGTCGTGCTTCGCCACATCGAAGCGCGTGCCGGGGCGCGCCACCAGGGTCTGGACGAACGCGGCGACCGCCGGCCTGCCGTCCGGGCCCTTCTCGCTCGAGTAGGCCGGTTTGCCGACCTGGCCCTTCAGCAGCAGCTTGCCGTCGGGATCCAGCAGCCTGTAGGCATCGCCCTGGCCGGCGACCAGCGTGAGCGTTTTGCCCTCGAGGTCCCGCGGCACGGACAGGCGCGTGACATCGATCTTCGTGCCGCCCCAGGCGTAGCTCGACAGGCCCAGGAACGGCGCGGCCGGGCGGTCGCCGGTGTCCGCGTGGCGCGCCATCCAGGCGCCGACGACCGGGAAGTAGTGCGGACGCGCGGTGATGGTCAGGTCAAGCTGGTCCACCGCCTTGCCCAACACCAGGCGCGACTTCAGGATCTGGATCTGCGTGTCCGCCTTGGGCGCCTGGCCGGTGAGCTGGCCCAGCGCGGTGTTGTCCAGCAACGAGGGCTGGTTCTGCTCGACCTGCAGCAGCGCGTCGGCGGTGTACCGCGGCGGCGCCAGCACCGCGTAGGCCAGGCCGATCGCCAGCGCCACCGCCGTCACCGCGGCGATCAACCACTTGCCGGCCCAGAGCATGTCGACCAGCCGCCGCAGGTCCAGCTCGTCCTCGACGATCTCCTGGACCTCCGGCTCGGTCTGCGGCGGCGGGTTCTGGGTGGCCTGGCTCATGCGGTCAGTGGTTCCGGTACAGGATGTCCAGCTCGTACAGGGACTGGATCGTGGGCAGCACCTGGCTGACCACGCGGTTGAAGTTGGTCAGGCCCGCGGTGGAGACCAGCACCACGTCGTGCGGCTGCAACCGGAACTCGCTCGCCAGCAGCAGCGCCGAGGCGTTGTGGGCGTTCAGCGCGAAGATCCGCGGCACGATGTGCGGCTTGCCCTTGGGCCCCTCCTTCGGCACGCCGCGGATCACGTACACGCCGCGGGTGTTGGCCGCCTTGAGGTCGATGCCCTTGGCGTCGGCGATGGCCTCGGCCAGCGTCAGGCGACCCTTGTCCATGGGCACGGCGGTCTGCTCGTTGACCTCCCCCATCACGAAGACCTGGTTCTGCGAGTTGTCCGGCACGTACAGCACGTCCCCCGCGTGCAGGAGGCGGTTGCCCCGGCCTTCAGAGTACAGCGCCAGGATGTTGATGTCGTGCTGTTTTCCGTCCGGGGTGGTCAGGATGGCGTCGCGCTTGTCCGCGTCCTTCGCGAACCCCCCGGCCTGGTTGATGGCGTCCATGATGGTCAGCGGCGCGTCGGTGAGGTACTCGATGCCGGGCTTGTTGACCTGGCCGGTGACGTAGACCTTCTGGCTCTTGTAGGAGACCACCCGCACGTCGAGCTGGGGCGACTTGAGGTAGGGGACAAGATCCCGCGTCAGCTTCCGGCGGATCTGCTCGACCGTCAGCCCGGCCACGTGTACCACGCCGGCGTAGGGGAAGTAGATGGTGCCGTCGGGCCGCACCAGGCGCCCCTGCAGCTCGATGTTCTGGAAGTTGCCCATGGGGTTGGACAGCTCGGGATGGCCCCAGACCACCACGTTGAGCACGTCCTGCGGCTCGACGTGGTAGACGTAGCTCGCCACCGCCTGCTTCGTCTTTTGCGAGGTCGCCGCGGCGCGGTCCTGCTCGCGCTGCTCGGCCTGCTTGCGGATCAGCTTCGGCGTGACCGGCACCACCTCGGGCGCGAACTTCTTCTGCTCCTTCTTCGGGATCCCCTTGGTGTACCAGGGCTGCTGCCGGCCGCCGTTGACCGTGATCCCGGGGATCGCGGCACACCCGGACAGCCCCAGCCCGACTACCGCCAGCAGCGCGAAGCGAACGAAATGTCTGCCCCTCATCCTGTTCTTCGTTCCGTCCAGCGGTCCCGTCGGCGGGAGAGAATCGCGGCGCCATGCGGCCGGGAGCCGCCGCGCCGTCATCGTTTTCGATCGGTGATCGTGAAGGCGCATATTGTTGCAGGGCCGGCGCTCTTTTGCCAGACGTGCGGGCCGGCGGCACGCCAGGGGCGGAGAACAAGGCGGTGGGGGTACATCATCGCACTGACCTGCGGGGCCGGCCCTGACAGTCTTAAGTTATTAAGTTGTTAAGTTGTTAAGGGTTTCTGGCGAACGCGGGCTCGCCGGGTGGTTCGCCTGGTCGCGTTTTGGCGGTTCATTGCCGTGCCGCCCGAGGGGTAGCGGGCGAGTCGCTCTCTCAGGAGTCCTTGTGTTGCGCCACGTACTCATCGAGGAGCTGTCGGATCATCCTCTGGTATTGCGTGTGATGCTTCTTCGCCTGCGCCTTGAAAAACGCGACGCTCTCCGAGCTCAACGAGATGGTGATCTTCGTCTGCTCGTTCTTCAGGGCCAGCTCCTCGGGGGACGGAAGGAAGTCCGGCCCGGTCCGGTACTAGGCGGCATCCGTGTGCTGGCAATCCTCGACCACCAGGTCGTGCTCGACAACGGCCAGCGCGCGCGAGAGCCGCTCGATGGTGGAGTGGTGGTCGGGGTCCACGAGACGCCGGACCGCGCGCTCGTTGATGCCCAGGCGACGCCCCAGCTCGACGTTGGTGATCCCCTGGGCCCTCATCGCGCCGCGCAGCGCCAAGGAGGCGGCCACCTGAACGGGCACGGGCACGACCCGCTGCCCCGGACGGGGCTCTGACGGACGGGGAAGCGCACGGCCTTCCTTGACGTAGCCCGCCAGGGCGGCACCCAGCGTGACCGACGCCTCGTGAAGCGCCTCTTCCCGGGTTCGACCGTCCGCTCCCGCCTCCAGGACATCCGGAAACAGGACCAGGTAAAACCCGTCGTCCGTGCGTTCGACTGTCGCCGGGTACGCGTAGCGCATCATGAACCTCCTCGAATCCTGTCGACGAACGTTGTACGTCCGTTGCGAAATCCCGTCTTACAACTCCCTCGGTGAAATACCCAGATCCCTGCACATTCGGACGCTAATGTCCGACCGTCAACCGGATCTCCCTCTGAAACACCGCCGCAGCGCCCATCCTGGCCCGTCGGCGTACAGGGCGTCGCCGGTTCTAGGTTTTAGGTGTTAGGTTTTAGGTAAGAACAAGAACTTATCCAGAACCGGCGGCTCGATCAGCGGCAACACACGGCGCCAGTTGCGGCCGGCGGCGTGGCGCATCTAAGCCGCGTGGCGCTTCTTTCCGGCCTCTTCGAGGTCGTAGTCCATCTGCAGGCCGAGCCAGAAGCGGGCGCTGTTGCCGACGTAGTCCGCCAGCCGCACTGCCGTATCCGCGCTGATCGCGCGCTTGCCCAGGCAGATTTCGTTAACGTACCGCGTTACATGGCCACCGTTCTCCGCTCGCTTGACAGTCGATGCGCACTCACGGTGCTCATATTGTGCTGCGTACCATAGCTCTGGGGTGATATCGTCACGGCTCTTGTGCGTGACAACGACTGGTCGGACACGAGGAAGCGCGCGATGCATCTGACGACCGCCTCCGGCAACCGGATCGAAGAGGCGCCCTCCCAAGGGATCAACCCTTCGCAGCTTCTCGAGGAGGATCTGCGCGAAGTTCTCGGGAAGCGCCGCAGGCAGGCGTGGCACGAAGACAACCGCGAGGCGATCCGCCAGTACAACGAGACCGTAGCCGAACGGGGCAGCTTCGGCGACCGATTCCGTCGCTTCTGATGCACCTTCGATGTGCTGACCAACATCGACGCCCGCAGCGGGCAGTGGGTGCCCTGCCTGGTCACGCTCAAGCACGACCTGCTCGGCAATCTCGATACAGTCGTCGCCGCGCCGCTCGTTCGCGAGGTCCAGGCTCCGCTCTCTCCGCCTTCGTGAACAACCTCAAAATCGTCACCTCACGACGGATTCGCGAGGAGTTTGGCGCCCATCTCAAACGCTACGATTGGAGCAAACCGGTTTTCTGGAGCCGCAGTTGTTGCATCCTCACCGTGGGTAGCGCGCCGCTGTCGGTCCTGAGGCAACACATCGAGCAGGAGGACGCGCCAGAATGATGCCGCGCGCCACGCACCACCTCACCACCCCCCAAGCCGCTTGGCGTCTATAGGCGGAGCACTGTGGCGCGGTTTGGTAGAACCCCTGGCGTTCGGAGCCCTTGCGATCGTGCCGCCGGGGCGCCAAACAGCCGCAGGATCGCCAGCGCCATCAGAGTCCGCGCTTGTCACCGCGTTCCAATGCGCGCCGCAAACGCGGATCCGGGGCAAAAGGCTGACCAAGGGCCTGCAGCAGCCTGCGTCCTTCCTGCCAGGAAAGGGTGACGCTGTCGCGCTCAACCAGCACCTGCCGGGCTTCGCGACGCGCCACCGAGCGCACGAATGCCGCAACGGACATCCCGCACAGCCCGGCGGCGTCGGTGAGGTCGCGCTTCTCCTCCGGATCAAGGCGAAGCGCAAGACGTTCGGTAGCTGCCGACATGGGCTCCCCCTCCTGTACGGGAATCGGTCGTAGCTTTCCCTGACGAAAATGCGACGCTACGCCCGGATCCGACATGCACCGGGTTGCCGCGCCTACCCCAGGCCCGCCTCGTTCATCAGGCGCATCAGCTTGTAGCGGGGGCGGTAGCGGCGGCGGATCTCCTGCAGCCACGCCTCCGTGTCGGGGCCGGCGTCGAGGTCGGCGGCGCGGCGGATGCGGGGCACGATGGCCGCGTAGTCGCGGGCGTCGGCGTGCTCGAGCCGTGCCGAAATCGCCCGTCGGAGGAAGGCCGCCGCCTGCGCCGGGTGCGTCCCGGCGACGTCCTCGGCCAGGGCGTCGAGCTCGTCGGGGTGGGCCGCGTGCGCTCCGGCCAGCGCCCTCGCCGCGTCGGTGTCGCCGTCAAGCCGGAGCAGGCGGATGCGCACGGTGGCGTCGCAGGGACCGTCCAAAATCTCGCGCTCGCGCGCCGCGAGCCCGGCCAGGGCCTGCTCGCGCAGGGCCGGCCAGTGGTGCTCGCCCGCCGCCTTGCGCAGCCCCGCCCAGGCCTGGGGGTCGGGACGCTCGACCAGCTCGGCCAGCAGCAGCTCGCGGGCCTCCTCGTCCAGCCCGGCCTTCCGGTATTCCTCGGCCGCCATCGTGCGCGTGCCGGGAAAGCGCGGGTCCGCCTTCAGGGCCCGCTCGGCCCACTGCAGGGCCAGCGCGTCGCGTCCGTGCTCGCGGCAGGCGGCTACGATCCGCTGGTAACCGTGGCCCGAGGACAGGCCCCGAGCCAGCAGCTCGATCAGAGCGTCGAAATCGCCCTCCATCCGGACCAGCTCCTCGTAGCGCGAGCGCACGGGGTACTCCGAGACCCAGTGAGCGCTGGCGGGCCCGGCGGGTACGGACGGCAGGGCCGCGTACTCCCTGCGCACGCGGCCGGCGTAGGCCCCCTGCCCGGCCGCCCCCAGCGCGTCCCAGTAGGCCGCCAGCGGGAACAGGCCCCAGTCGTCCTTCTTCTTGAGCTGGAACAGGCTCTTCGCGAGCTGCTTTCCGTCCACGCCGGCCGCCGCCACGGCCCGCGCGTGCAGCTCGGCGAACTCGCCGATCCGGTCGCCGATGCCGCCGGCCGAATCGTCGGCACGCGCCAGGACCCGCAGCAGCCGGGACAGCGCGTACTCGGTCAGCGCGAGGCATCGGTCGGGGTCGGAGGCGAGCATGTCCGTGAGCAGGTCCAGCGGCGCTTCGAGCTGCACCGCGTAGTCCAGGCTGCGGCGATAGTCGAGGAACCCGCGCGCGGTCAGCATGGCCGAGAGGGCCCTTTTTACCTCGTCCGGGTCATCCGCGAGCTGCAGCCGCAACCGCCGCGCCAGGGCCGGATCGTTCATGGCCGCGCCGTGGAGCCACTCGGCGAGCCGCTCTGCCGGCTGCTCCTTGAGCCGGACCAGCAGGGTGTCCTCGCGCGGCTGTGGCGGCTGCGGCTCGCCGGTCGCGGCGCCGGCCAGCCAGGCGAGCCCGGCCGCCACCAGGTGCTTGCAGAAGTTGCCCTGGGCGGCCATGGGGCAGTCGCAGTCCCAGCGCACCTCGTCCGGATCGTCGCGCAGCCAGAGCCGGTAGCTGGCCGTGCCCTCGGCACGGCCCTCGAAGCCGTTCGCGTCCCGGCGCGACAGGGCCACGCGGCCGTCACGGAAGTAGTTCTCGCCGCGGGCGAAGGAGGCGGGGCCCGCAAGCTCGTACAACGTGACCTTGTCGATCATCCGTGCCTGCCGAACAGCTCCTGCAGGGCGCGCTGCGCCCGGGCAACACCCTCTGGCGTCAATTGCACCGACTTCGCTCTGCCCCCGGGATCGCTGATGTAACCCTTCTCGTGCAGCCGCCCGGTGATCTCCCAGTCGAGCCCCTTCCACACGCGGTCACCGTCGTGGAGGGTCAGGCTCAGCAGGGCGAGCGCGGCGGCGTCGACCCGCTCCCAGTCGATGCGGTCCCGATCGATCGGTTCGGCCACGGCGTGCCCCTCCTTCCGGAACGTGGGGGGATTATAGCCGGGTGGCGGCCGGTTAAATCCTAGGTGTCAGGATTTAGGTAAGAAAGAGAACACGATACAAAGATTTGGAGACAATCTCCATCCGCTATACCGACCGCCTGTCCGGGGCGGAGATCAAGCCGTCCGTGGAAAGTGTCGGGGACTGTTACGACAACGTCCTTGCGGAGTCCGCCAATGGCCTGTTCGCGACCGAGGTGATTCGCCATCGCGGCCCCGGGAGGAACCTGGAGACGGCCGAGTTCGCGGCTCTCGAATGCCTGGACTCGTTCAATCACCGGCGCCTGCTGATACCGATCGGCAACCCGCCTCCGGCCAAGAATGAGGCCGCCTGCTATCGGCAGCCTCGGCAGTCAGGTGAGGGGCGTGACTCAAACCCACCGGTCTCCGGGAAAGCCGGGGCCGGTTGAATTGCCGCCGCGAAGAGGTATACAAGGTGGATATCGGATAATGACAATACCCCGATCGCCGCCGGCGTCATTCTGACGGGACCGGACCGGCGGCACCGCCACGGGGCGCAAGGAGTGCCCAGGGGGACGGTCCCGACGATCGCTGTCGCGGTGCGGCACGCGAGACCCGGCCGCTGTAAGCGGCCCACCGACCCCCGTCCCACGCGGGACCTTCGGTGCGCGCGCGAGGCGCGAGACAAGAAAAGGGGGGAACGGCCATGCCGAGAGCCGTCACCGGGCGCCAGCCACCGGATCTGGCCGACTTCCCGTCGGATTTCTACTGGGAACAGGACCCGGCGCTGCGCTTCACGCGCCTCGACGCCGTGGCGTCGGACGCCGGGCCGCGCACCACCCGGCACTGGATCGGCAGAACGCCCTGGCAGCTCGGATTCGAGGTCGACCCGGAAGGCGGCTGGGGCGCGCTGCGGGAGGCGCCCGACGGCGCAGCCCGGTTCCGGGACCAGCGGATCTCGGCCGTGCTGGCCGACGGCACCGTCCGCCATTTCGAGATCAGTGGCGAAGCAATCGCAGACGCCGGGAACACCGTGGCCGGCTACCGCGGGATCGGCCATGAGGTCACCCGGCGCCAGCGCCAGCAGGAGGAGCTGGCGCACTTCCGCGCCGCGATGGACGCCTCCCACGACATGATCTATGTCGTGGACCGCGAGACCATGCGCTTCCTCTACGTCAACCAGACGGCCTGCGACCAGGTCGGCTTCGAGACCCCCGGGGAGCTCCTGCAGGTCCCGCCCCACAAGCTGCTGCTGACCACCCGCAAGCAGCTCGCCCGCCGCTACGACGAGGTGATCGCGGCAGGCAGCGTGACCGCCCGGTCGCCCAGCACCACGCGCGACGGGCGCCGGACCCTGGTGGAGCTGCACCGCCGGGCCGTGCGCCTCGGGGAACGCTGGCTGATCGTGAGTGTCGTGCATGACATCAGCCAGCGCCGACAGGCGGAACACGCGCGCGAGCGGCTGGCGCAGATGTACGAGGCCCTGAGCGCTACCAACGAGGCGCTGCTGCGGACGACCACCCCCGAAGAACTCTACCAGGCGGTGTGCGAGGCCGCCGTGGACGGCGGCAAGCTGGCCCTGGCCGCCGTGCTCCTGCGCGATCGGGCCCGGGACCGGGCGGAAGTGTCGGCAAGCGCCGGGCTCAGCCGGGAGGCGGTGGAGGAACTCGAGATCTCGCTGGATCCGCACGGCGCGCGCGGGGGCATGGTCGCCCGGACCTATGCCAGCGGCAGCCCGTGCATCCGCAACGACTACGACAAGGGCGCCACTACGCCGGCGCGAGCCGAAGGCGCCAAGGGGTACGGCCTCCGCTCGGTGGCCACGGTGCCGCTGGTCCGCGCCGGCAGCCCCGCCGGCGTCCTGGTCTTTGCCTCGGAGCAGAAGCGGCACTTCGACGAGGACGTCGTCGGCCTGCTCCAGCGCATGGCGCGGAACATCGTGTTCGCGCTGGAGAACTTCGAGCGCGAGGAGCAGCGCCGGCGCGGCGAGGAGCGGATCCAGTATCTCGCCACCCATGACGGTCTCACGGGCCTGCCGAACCGTACCATGCTCAATGAGAGCCTCTCGATGCTGGTCGAGACTTCGAAGCGCTACCGGCGTGGGTTCGGCGTCCTGTTCATCGACTTCGACGGCTTCAAGACCATCAACGATTCGTTCGGGCACGACGCGGGCGACGCCCTGCTGCGCGAGATGGCCGGGCGGCTGCGCCGCTGCCTGCGCGCCAGCGACGTCGTCGCGCGCATCGGCGGCGACGAGTTCGTCGCCCTCGTCCAGGAAGTCCCCGACGAAACGAGCATGGCGGTCGTCGCCGACAAGGTCCTGAACGCCATCGCCGCGCCCGCGCGCGTGATGGGCCAGGAATGCCGCTTGACCGCGAGCATCGGCATCGCCCTGTATCCCGGGCACGCCAGCGACGCCGCCACCCTGCTGAAGAATGCCGACATGGCCATGTACCAGGCCAAGCGGGACGGCAGGAACACGGTCCGGTTCCACTCGCCGGAGATCAAGGCGCGCTCCATGGAACGGGCCTCTGTCGAGACCCACCTGCGCCTGGCGCTCGAACGGGACGAACTCTCGCTCGTCTACCAGACCAAGACCCGCCTGACGACCGGGGAGATCACCGGCGTGGAGGCCCTGCTGCGCTGGCACAGCCCGGAACTGGGAGAGGTCAGCCCCGCGCGGCTGATCCCGGTGGCGGAGGAGACCGGGCTGATCCTCCCGATCGGACGCTGGGTGCTCGAGGCCGCCTGCGCGCAGCACGCAGCCTGGCTTTCCCAGGGGTTCGGACCGGTACACATCGCCGTGAACCTCTCCCCGGCCCAGTTCGCCGATCCCGGACTGACCGGACACGTCGAGACGGTGCTCCGCGAGAGCGGCATGGCCGGCGAATGCCTGGAGCTCGAGATCACGGAAACGGGCATGCTCCAGGACGAACGCGCGCTGCGCGGTCTGGACGCGTTCCGGCGACTCGGCGTGGGGATCGCGATCGACGACTTCGGCACCGGCTATTCCTCCCTCGCGCAGATGCGCCAGCTGCCCATCGACGGTCTCAAGATCGACCGCTCCTTCATCAGCGACCTCACCCGCAATGCCGAGGACCGGTCCATCACCCGCGCGATCATCAGCATCGGGCACAGCCTCGGGCTCACGGTGATCGCCGAAGGCGTCGAGACCGCGGCCCAGCGCGATCTGCTCCGGCGCTACGGCTGCGACGAGATGCAGGGCTTTCTCGTGAGCCGCCCGGATACCCCGGAGGCGATCGGCCGGCAGCTGCGCGGAAGCCATCCCGCAACGCAGGCACGCTGACCGCGTGCCGTCCGGGCCGGGTTTACCCGGTGTTTACCCGATTGGGTGAATGCGTGTCACACACAGACACGCGCAATCCCCCGCGCCACGAGAGAAGCACGTCGGGAGCACCGACATGGCGGACAATATCACGCCCCCGTCGACGTCGCCGTTGCACCGTCCCGGATCGCCTTCGCGCGCCGTCCGGGCGAGGCGATGGCCGAAATGGATGGCGACGGCGGCCACTCTGGCGGCGACGAGTTCACCGCCTTCGTGTCCGAGGCCGACAGCCACGGCGCGTTGCGACTCGCCGAGCGCATTCAGACCCACCTGGCGAATCACCCCGTGGAGCTGCCGCCGGCGAACGTCGCCGTGACCGTCGGCCTTAGCATCGGCATCGCCGGCTACCCGGCGCACGGCATCCCGGTGCTGAACCTGGTCAACAAGCCCGACCGGGCCATGTACGCCGGCAAACACCGCATCACCGTCCTTGAACCGGAGGCGATCGCGTAGACGGGCGCGTGCATTGGGCCGGACGAAGGCACCGGCCGCGGTCGAGGTGGGGTTCCTGTGTGTTCTCCTCGACAGGCCATTCGTCGGGGGAGTCGGCGCGTTCGGCCACGGAACTGCGGATGCAGTCACACCGGCGGCTTATTCTGGGGGGCAGAGACGGGAGACCGAATTCGATTTGCAGTGAGATAACACATGAGCCGCGGGAAGGCCGCGGCGTATCCGATGCCGGTTTCCAGGGCGATTGCCCCGCGACAGTGAGGTCGCAGCAGGGAAAGCGGACAGGGGAAGAACACAGTTCAGGTGACCCGGGGCCGAAATCCGTCGTCTCAGCCGACGGCGGGCATGCAAGGGGGGTGAGACATGAACAAAAGAGCTGTCCGCACAGGGGTCTTTCTCGTTGGGACTGTGCTTGCCGCGACGGCCGGGCCCGCTTTGGGCGCCACCGCAACCACCACCATGAGCGTCAGCGCCACCGTGGCCAACACCTGCGTGGTCACCGCCAGTCCGCTCGCCTTCGGCACGGTCACGGGGTTGCTCTCCGGAAGCACCGTGACCGCAACGACGACGCTGGCGGTCACCTGCACCAACGGGACCGCGTACAACGTGGGGCTTGGGCCGGGGCAGGGCAGTAGTGCAACCGTCAGCGCGCGCAAAATGACGCTGACCGGCGGGACCAAGACCCTGACGTATTCCGTGTACCAGGATAGCAGTCACAGCCAGGTCTGGGGCAATACGGTGGGGACCGACACGGTGAGCGGCACGGGCACCGGCCTGGCGCAGACGCTCAACGTGTACGGCCAGATCGCCTCGGGCCAGAGCACCGTCGCGGTCGGCAGCTATACCGACACCGTGAATGTGACGGTCACGTACTGATGCGGGCCGTGACCGGCTGCGCGTGGGTCGCGGCGGTCCTGCTGTGCCTCGGATACAGCCCGCCGGGCCGAGCCGCCTCCATGGAAGTCGACCCGGTCATCCTGCACCTGCCGTCGCAACGCCCCGTGGGCGTCTTTCGGGTCCGCAACGGTGGCCACCATCCCATCGAGGTCCAGGTGGACCCCTACGCCTGGCACGAGCACGACGGACACGACGTCGAGCGACCGTCGCGCGCGCTGCTGGTGTCCCCGCCGATCTTCGATCTCCCTGCGGGGCATACCCAGCTGGTACGCATCGGCCTGCGAAACCCGCGTCGGCTGAACCGCGAGCAGAGCTATCGCGTTCACTTCTCCCAGCTGCCCATGGGCTCGGACACCGCGTACCACGCCCGTCTGCGGCTGACCATCCGGATGGACGTGCCGGTCTTCGTGGCGCCCTCGGGCCCCGTCCGCAGACACGTGTCATGGAAGGCCCACCGCGCCGGGCCGCACAGGGTCACGGTGACGGCGGTCAACGAGGGCAACGTGCACGTGCGCTACTCGGAGGTGGCCGTGTCGGTTGCCCACGGCTCCGCGCTCGGGGCCCGGAAGGGGCTGTTCTATGTCCTGCCCGGGCGACGGCGAAGCTGGACCTTCCACTCCCGGAAGGCCATCAGCGCCAGTACGCAGCTGCGGGTGTCCGCGCGCACCGGAACCGGCAAGGTCCATGCGCGCATGGTCGCACAATGAACGAGGGCGCGGGCGCCGCCTGGCACGCGGGGCCGGCACGGTCCTGCTGCTCTTCCCGCTTGCTCTCGGCGTACCGGGACGGGCGCCAGGCCCGGCACCGGCCCCGCACCGCTCGCACGGGGGTTCCAGGCCGAGCCGTCCGGCCGCGCCCGCCGCGAGGCAGTCGCGGGTTGCTGCCGCCGTGAGCTCGACACCGACAAGCCGGCCTCCACGCGAACCGCCCAAGCGGCACGCCCCGGCCGCGGCACGGGCGCCTGCCGGGACCCCGGCGCGCGCGCAGGCCACCACAGACTCGTTGCTTGAGGTGTTCGTCAACGGGCGTGATACCCATCGCATGACGCGGGCGGCGCGCGTCGCCGGTAGCGGCCTAGCGGTGCCCCGGCACCTGCTTGTGCGGCTTGGTATTAGCGTACGGGGTCTGCCCGTACGCAAGCATGCGGGCCAAGCGTACGTGGCCCTGGATGCGGTGCCGCACCTGCGCTGGCACGTCGACGCGCCGCGTCAGGCCCTGATGCTCGACGTGCCAGCGGGCGTGCTGCGCTCGCACCGACTGGTGGCCGCGCCGGTTCCGCCGGCCCCGCAGGTGCGCAGCACGCCCGGCGGGTTCCTCAACTACCGCTTCTTCACCCGACATGACCACGGCAGGCGGACGCGGACCAGCGGCCTGGTCGAGCTTGGCGTCTTCGACCACCTGGGCGTGGGGCTTGCCAGCTTTGTCGACCGCGACATGGGTCACGGCGGGGGCCCGGTGCGCCTGCGCACCACCTGGCGCCGGGACTTTCCCGCCCGCATGGACACGCTTCGCCTGGGCGATGCCATCACGGTAGGCGGTGACTGGGGCCGGCCGGTCCGCTTCGGCGGGGTGCAGTGGGGCACCAATTTCGCCACCCGCCCGGGCTTCATCACCTTCCCCCTGCCGGCGATCTCGGGTGAGGCGGCGCTGCCCTCGAACGTCGACGTCTACGTCAACAACGCCCTGCGCTACAGCAGCAAGGCGCCGGCGGGCCCGTTCACGATTGACCAGCTGCCGGTAATTACCGGCCAGGGGACGCTGCGCATGGTGGTCACCGACATTCTCGGGCGCCAGCACGTGGTCACGGAGCCGTACTACGCGAGCTCCAGCCTGCTGCGCCCCGGGCTTTCGCAGTATTCGCTGTCCCTGGGGGCGCTCCGGCGCGATTTCGGGCTCGCGAGCAACCATTACGGCCGGCGCTTCGCCATGGCCACGGAACGCTACGGGATCCGCCGGGATCTGACCGGCGAGGTGCACACGGAGCTGTTGCGCAGCCAGCAGACACTGGGCGTGTCGGCTGCCTGGCGGCTCGGGCACGTCGCGGTGCTGAGCGGGTCGGTCGCGGCCAGCCACGCCGCGTGGGGGGGCGGGCACCTGCTGGCGGCCGGGCTCGATCGCCACGGCCGCAACTTCAGCATCGGCTACCGTATCACCACCACCTCGTCCGGGTTCACGCGGCTTGGCGCGCGCCGCGGCTTTTCGTCGCCGCGGCTGGTCAGCCGCGCCTATGCCGGGGTCTACCTGGGCCGGGCGGGATCGCTCTCGGTAGGCGATCTGCGCCGGATCGATCGTGTGCTGCCTGACACCAATTTCTTCAGCGCGAGCTACAGCGTCAACGTGGGTCACCTCGGCAGCCTGTTTCTGAACCTCTTTCACCCGGTATCCGGTCCCGGAGCCAATGCCGTCATGCTCACCTTCAGCCTGCCCCTGGGCAGGCGCACCCAAGCCAGCGCCTCGGTTCAGCGGCAGGGCGGGGTCGGCACCGCGACGGCGGAGCTGCAACGGAGCCTGCCGCCCGGCCCCGGGATCGGCTACCGGCTGTACCGGCAGGGCGGGGATTTCCACCGCAGCGAAGCCGAGCTGGGCCTGCGCACCAACATCGGCACCTACCACGCGGCGGTGGCAAACGTGGACGGGCGCCGGAGCTACCGGGGCGGCGTCAGCGGGGGTGTGGCGTTCCTCGGCGGGCACGTGATGCTCTCGCGCCGCCTGGAGCAGAGCTTCGCGCTGGCCGAGGTCCCGGGCTTCGCCGGCGTCGGGCTCTATCGGGACAACCAGATCGTCGCCCGCACGAATGCCTCCGGCCTGGCCATTGTCCCCGGGCTGCGACCGTACCAGGACAACACCATTGGCCTGGAACAGTCCGACCTGCCGCTCCGCGCCCGTATCAGGAGCACGGAAGTCGACCGGGTGCCGGCCTATCGCAGTGGCGTGATCGCCCGGTTCGCTGTCTCGCGCACGCGCTCGGCGGAATTCACGGTGCAACTGCCGGACGGTCATCCCCTGCCGGTCGGCGCGCGGGTGCGGGTACGCGGCGCCGGGCAGTCGTTCCCGGTCGGAAGTCACGGCCGTGTGTACATGGAGGGGCTCAAGGCGCGGCAGCGGATCCTGGCGCGCTGGCACGGGGGGCGGTGCAGCTTCGAGCTGGATTACCCGCGTACACACGCCCCGCAGCCCGATCTGGGAGTGTTCACGTGCCGGTAGCGAAGTCGGAAAAACGATCTCCGGTGCGCGGCGGGGCCGCGATGCTGGCGCTGCTGTGCATCTGCTGGGCCGGGGTGGCGACCGCGGCCTGCACGGTCAGCACCAGTGGCATCTCGTTCGGGACCTACAATCCGCTGGCCTCCACGGCAGCCACCACCACCGGAAGCGTCACGGTCTCGTGCTCCCTGCTCACCAGCCTGCTGTCGTACCAGATTGCGCTCGGTCCCGGCAGCGGCACGGTGAGCCAGCGGACCATGCATGCCGGCGCCTCGACACTGGACTACAACGTGTACACGGACGCCACCTACAGCACCATCTGGGGCAATACCTCGACCGGCCTGATCGGGCTGATCACCGGCACACTGAGCTCGGTCCTTGGAAGTCAGTCTCACACTGTCTACGGCCGCATCCCCGCAGGACAAAACGTCCCCCCGGGCAGTTACAGCGACAGCCTCACCGTAACCGTGACCTACTAGGAGGCGCGTGCGGAGCGACCGGAAAGGGATCGAGGAACACGTAAACAGCAAAGGGCCCTGGCTTGGTCCTGCGGGGCAGACGCGGTGCGAATGACGGCGACCAATGGCGGCTGGCCCGAAACGGCGAAGCCGCTTCTCTTGCTGCCCGATTTTCCGACCGGCCTTCGGGCGGATCGCCCGCATCACGTCAAATCGGCGCTGCCGTTGATCCCCGCTGATGGGCGATCCGTCGGAAAAGCTGGCCCGTTCGACCACGAAACCGTGATCGCGGAGCCTCTAGCGCCCGCTTGAGCACGTGGCCTGAGCGACCCGAGCCGGAGACCGCGGTGGTCCATCCAGAGTTACACACCCGACGGGACACAACCCCGACTTCGGGCTAATCGGCGGCAACGACGGGCAGCCGTCAGCCGGTTCAGCCACCGAACCGCAGTCGACGGACACCGCGCTCCGCGTGGGCTTCTGGAACAGCATCCCCGGTCAGTACAAGACCATCGCGGCCGCCGTGAAAGCCGCCAGGCCGGGCGACTGGATCCTGATCGGGCCCGGCGACTGGCACCCGAGCATGGACGGCGGCAGGGCGGGGGTCTGCATCGCCACCCCCAATGTCCACCTGCGCGGCATGGACCGCAACACCATGATCATCGACGGCACCCGGTTCGGCTGCTCTTCGGGGACTACCAATTCCGACTGCTGTCGCTGCTGCTGTTGCGTCCGGCCGAGAACTTCCATTGGCGGGAGATCGCCCGGCTTACCGGCATGGAGCACGCATTCGTCCGACGGCGCGGTCTGCCCGGCCCCGGGGACGTCAGTTCTGCACCTTCTGCCAGGCCTGCTCGGCGGCCGGCGGCAGCTTGTCCATGTGCTTGAGGAACAGCGCCAGGGTCCACATCTGCTGCTTCGTCAGGGTGTGCTTC
>DASQZM010000033.1:0-25980 GCA_035638695.1 Gammaproteobacteria bacterium
TTGTGCCATGAAGACTCTGACCTGCTGTTTGGTGACCGCCATCCCCGCCCCTTGTGGGTCGCATGGATAAGCGGTCTAGCTTACGGACAACCGGCCAGAATAATTGTCGTCAACCGGCCAGAATAATTGTCGCCGGATACAGGCCCATTACGCAGCCCTGGGGGACATCGGCGGACTGGTCGCACGCTCGCCGGACGTCCCGGATCTTCTGCAGGCGGCCTGCGAGCTCGTGGTCGAGCATACCGGCTCCACCGCCACCTACATCGCGACGGTCGCGGACGAGGGCGGCAATCCGGCGGTCGCGCTCGGCGCGGTGGCCGGCCCGTCCGGCGACTACGTTCGGGGACTCGAGCTGTCCCTTCGGCCGGACCGCCCCGGTGGCAACGGCATGGTGGGGCGGGTGTACCGGGCCGGCACGGCCCTGGCCTCCAACGACTGCCTCAATGATCCGCGCTTCGGGCACATGGTCGACGCTCTCGCCGCGTGGGACATCCGTGCCGCGGTCGGGCTTCCGATCCTCGTCGACTCGGAATCCCGGGGCGTACTGGTGGTGGCGGCCGGGCAGGCCGGGTATTACGACGAGACGCTGCGGCACCTGCTGGAGCGTATCGCCGAGATCCTCGCGACCGGCATCGACCGGGCGGAGGAGCGGGCCCGCAGCGCGCGCTACCAGATCCTGTACCGGGTGCAGTCGGAGGTCAACGCGCTGATCGCGCGCGGACCGGAGCCACAGCATCTGTACGACGAGACCTGCCGGATCGTGGCCGCCGCCTCCGACGAGCTTCGTGCCTACATGGCGCTCGTGGAACCCGGCGCCGAGCGGCTCCGGTTCGTTTCCTGTGCCGGCGCCGGGCTCGACGCGCGGATGGCGCGGACCATGATGGGCAACCCCGTGTCCACGCGGGGCGACGACCCGACCGGCCGCGGCATCGCCGGCACCACCTACCGGGCGCGGCGCCTGGTGGTCTGGCCCGACGTGCACCCGGAGGCGGAGACCGCGTTGCGGTCGAAGCTGCGGAGGCAGACCGGCACGCGCAGCCTGATGGGCATCCCGGTGTTCCTGCACGGGGCCTGCCGTGCCGTGCTGGTACTGGCCTCCTCGATTTCGCGGTACTTCGACGAGGGCCTGATCGAGGTGAGCAAGCAGCTCGCCTCCAGCCTGAACGTTGCCCTGAACGCCCACGAGAAACGCCAGGCGCTGCGCGCGATGGCACTGACCGACGGACTGACCGGCCTGCCGAATCGCACGCTGTTCGCCGACCGGCTGCGCATGGCGACGGCACGTGTGGATCGCAACGGCGGGCAGCTGGCCATCGCGCTGATCGATCTCGACAACCTGAAGGAGGTCAACGCGCGCCTGGGGCACTCCGCCGGCGACCTGGTGATCCGGGCGGTGGCGGAACGGATCGAGTCCGTCCTGCGGCGCAGCGACACCGTGGCGCGCTTCGGCGGCGACGAGTTCGCCGCGATCTTCCACGTGCGCAGCGCCCAGGCGGCGCTGGAGGTGCTGCTTTCGAGGATACTGGAGGTGGTCGAGCAGCCGCTGGAGGTCGACGCCGAAAACGTGACCGTGCGTGCGAGCATCGGCGTCGCGCTTTACCCCCGCGACGGCGCCGCCGGGGAAGACCTGTTGCGGCGAGCCGACCTGGCCATGGCGCGCGTGAAAAGCCAGGGCGGGAACAGCTGGAGCGTGTTCGAGCAGGCCCTGGAGCGCCAGGTCTGGGACCGGCACTGGCTCAAGGGCCGGTTCTCGGAGGCACTCGAACGGGGCGAGATCCGGTTTCACTACCAGCCGATCATCGAGCTGCTCTCGGGACGCGTGGTGGGGGCCGAGGCCCTGGCGCGCTGGCACGATCCGGAACGCGGGGTGCTGGGGCCGGGGGAGTGGATCGAGGTGGTCGAGAACAATGCGCGGCTGGTGACGGACCTGGGACGCCACGCGCTGCACAGCGCCATGCGACAGCTCCGGGCCTGGGAGGAGCAGGGCAGCCGGCTGTCGCTGTCGGTCAACATCGGTGCACGACACCTGCTCGCGAGCGGCTTCCTGGACGACCTCCGGGAGGCGCTGGCAATCGCCCCGGATCTCGCTCCGCGCCTGGTATTGGAGGTCACGGAGACCGCCCTGATCGACGATTTCCGGAAAGTCGCCCGGGTGCTGGCCGAATGCCGTCGCCTCGGTGCCCGCGTCGCGCTGGACGATTTCGGCACCGGTCAGGCCTCGCTGACCTACCTGCTGGAGTTGCCCGCGAACCGTCTCAAGATCGACCACAGCTTCGTGTTGCGCATGCTCTCGGACTTCCGGGCGTTCGGCATCGTGGCCGGGGCGGTGCAGGGCACGCGGATGCTGGGCATGAATGCGGTCGCCGAGGGCGTGGAGACCGAGGAGCACGGCCTGCGGCTGTTGCAGCTGGGGTGTCGATACGCGCAGGGATTCGCCATCGCCCGCGCGATGCCCGCCGACGAATTCGGCCAGTGGGCCGCCTCATGGACGCCTCCGGAGGCATGGCGACGGAGCGTCGCCATGCCTCTCGGCCAGGAACACGTGCAGCTGCTCGCCAGCCTCGTCCTGCACCGTGCCAGGCACTGGACCATGGTGGGAGAGCTGCGGGACATCGGGGATGACCGGCGCTCGCTGTCCCCGGAGACCTGGAGCTCGTACTGTCCGGTCAACCTGGAAGCCCGCGCCGCTCGTCGCCATCTGCGCGAGAACAACCTGACCGTCCTGCACCGGGAGCTGCACGGCCTCGAGCGGAGCTGCTTCGAGACTCTGGGCGAATCCGGTCGCATCCCCTCCGATCTGTTGCGCCGCGCCCGCCACGCGCTCCAGGATTACGAGTTCGGCGTGGACGAACTGCTGTCCGGCCGCCACAGGGAAAGCGGTCGGTGACGAGGCCAGCGGCTGGTGTCCCCGGCCGCGCCGTCACCCGCCCAGCTGGATCCGCAGGCGCAGGTTGTTCTTCGAGTCCGCGTTCTTCAACGCCTCCTCCTGGCTGATCTTGCCTTCCTGGTGGAGCTTGTACAGGGCCGCGTCGAAGGTCTGCATGCCCTGGTTCTCGCCCTTGTCCATGACCTCCTTGATGTCCCCGACCTTGCCCTGCTTGATCAGGTCCTTGACCCGCGGCGTGCCGAGCATGATCTCGATCGCCGCGCAGCGCTTGCCGTCGGTGGTGGGGATCAGGCGCTGCGAGACGATGCCCAGGAGGTTCAGCGAGAGGTCCAGGAACAGCTGTTTGTGGCGCTCCTCCGGAAAGAAATTGACGATCCGGTCCAGGGCCTGGTTGGCATTGTTCGCATGCAGCGTGGAGATGCACAGATGGCCTGTTTCCGCGAAGGTGATGGCCTGCTCCATCTGCTCGACGGTGCGGATCTCGCCGATCAGGATGACGTCCGGCGCCTGGCGCAGTGCGTTCTCCAGCGCGTCGTCATAGCAGTTGGTGTCCATGCCGACCTCGCGCTGGTTGACGATCGACTTCTTGTGCCGGTGGACGAACTCCACCGGGTCCTCGATGGTGACAATGTGGCCCGCGCTGTTGCTGTTGCGGAAGTCGATCAGCGCCGCCAGCGAGGTCGACTTGCCGGAGCCGGTGCCGCCCACGAACAGGATCAGGCCGCGCTTCTGCATCACCAGCTTCGGAAGGATCTCGGGCAGGCCCAGGTCGCGGTAGTCCGGCAGGTCGGTCTTGATCGCGCGGATCACCATGCCGACCTCGTTGCGCTGCTTGAAGATGTTTACGCGGAATCGCCCGACACCCGACTCCGAGATGGCCAGGTTCATCTCCGGCTTGCGTTCGAAATCCGCGCGCTGCTCCTCGTCCATGATCGAGTACGCGATCTCCCGGACCCGGCCCGGGGGGACCGCCTCGTCCTCGATGGGCACCAGCTTGCCGTGGAACTTGGCGCTGGGACGGGCGCCGGTTGAAAGGTACAGGTCGGAGCCGTCGCGCTCGGCGAAGTACTTCAGATACTCAACGAATTCCATGGAGTCTCCCGTGGTCCGGAACGCAGCAGGCCGGCGCCGGCCATTCCGGGCGGGCCGGTTCGGTCGGTGTCATCCATGGCGGAGTGACCGGGGCGTGCGGCGGCGCCGGCTGCAAGCGGCTCCGGCAGCGCTGGTGGATTTGTCATTCTTGCCTGGCGGTTCCGTTATTACTTGAGGGCGGCTTCGCCTGTCAAGAATCGCGGCCGGCCACGCAAGATGGATCGGCGGCGGTGGAACTCGGGCACGTCCGCCACTGTCTCCGGCACAACGGCACGCGCACGAGCGTGGCCGGCCGGGCGGGCGGCCGGCCCCCCGTGATGACGGGGGCCCGCTGCCCGCGATCATGTCGAATCGGCAGGTTCACCGCTGATTTGCAGGCCAGCCGTCCAACGGACGGGCAGGGCATGCACGTCAGCGGGGTGAACGCCCAACCACAGGGAGGCAACTGCCATGCGACTCTCGAAGCTCGTTACGACAATACTCGCAGCCGCAGGGCTGGTGGTGGCGCCCGCCGCGCTGGCGATGCAGCCCCAGGCCGCCACCCAGGGCGGACACGATGCCACCGCCACGAATGCGATGCACGAGGTCGCGTACGGGCACGGCTCGAGCAAGAGCTCGTCGAGCCAGAACGGCTCCTACAGCCTCGACAGCGGGAAGAGCAGCCAGAAGGGCAGCTCGTCCTCGGGCAACAGCTGGAGCATGAACCAGGGCAAGAGCGGCAACAGCCAGTCCGGCAGCAGCCGGGCGAGCAACAGCTCCAGCTGGAGCGCCAGCAACGCGTCGGGCAGCAACAGCTCGAGCAACAACAACAGCAAGAAGCACAAGAAGTACCACTATTAAGAGAGCGTGCACGCGGCCCGGGAGGAACGCTCCCGGGCCGGTGCCGGCACGTGCCGCGTTTCCCCGGGCTCCCCGTCGGCCGGCCTGTCCTGGCGGTCTTGCATCATATAAGTAGCACCGGGGGGGCCCTCGGGTAAACTGCCAGCGAGCCATCTCGGGGAGTCCGCTCACACCTGATGGATGCCGAAGAACGAAGAAGAACCGTGAACGAGGAACTCAAGCAGATCCCGGTCGGGCCCGAGGGCGGCCCCCAGCAGGAACTCCGGATGATCTACAACGAGATGCGGCTGTCCGGCCTCCGGAAGGACGAGCGCCTGCCGCGCTCGGTCACGTTCGCGCGCGCGGTCGCGATGGTGACAAACGACAGGCCGGACTTCCAGCCCGATCTGATCGACCCGGGCTATTTCGACTGGCTCGGTACCTGACGCGGGCGCCAGCCCATGGGCCGGGTGCCGGGGGTGCCTACGCCAGCATGCTCCGCAGCATCCACGCGGTCTTCTCGTGTACCTGCATGCGCTGGGTGAGCAGGTCCGCCGTCGCTTCGTCGTTGGCGCCGTCGGCCAGCGGAAACACCTCCCGTGCGGTGCGCACCACCGTCTCCTGGTCGGTGACCAGCTGGCGCAGCATCTCCATCGCGTCCGGGGTTCCGGTCTCTTCGCGAATGCTCGTGAGTTTCGCGAACTGCGCGTAGCTTCCGGGCGCGGCAACCCCGAGCGCACGGATCCTTTCCGCGATCGTGTCCACGGCCAGCGCCAGTTCGTTGTACTGCTGCTCGAACATCAGGTGCAGCGTGTTGAACATGGGCCCGGTCACGTTCCAGTGAAAGTTGTGGGTCTTGAGGTACAGGGTGTAGGTGTCCGCGAGCAGCCGGGACAGCCCACTGGCGATGCCCTCCCGCTCCCGGTCACTGATTCCGATGTCGATCCGTGGTGTCGTCGCGTTCATCTGCGTCTCCAGCGGCTGGCGGCCGGGCAAGGTGGCTCCGGTCCCCGGAAGGGATGGCTCTCGGGGACCCCGTGCGGGATCCCCATTGCGGTTCCGGCGCACCCGCAGCGGTCCGGTTGCATGGCGCGCATCGCCTCGGGCATGAGATGAGTGAAGTGAAGCAACTCGATGTTTCCGACAGAGGATCCCCATGGACTCGCCGCTCGGGCATCCCCCGCCCGGAACGACTGTGGTCCCGGGAACGACGGGGCGCAATGATCCCGATCAAGCGGGGATGTGGAAGGCAACCGGGATGTCCGGCGTCCGGCGGCACGGCCGGGCCGGGACCCGGGGAACGGGGCGAAGGCCGGCGCCCGAGACGGAAACAGTCGCTACCTGCTCTGCCCGATGATCGCACACAAGGCCTGATCCGCAGGGGGATCGCCGGAGCCTGATCGAGCCAGTCCCACGCTGCGCGTGCGCAGGGACGCTGGCGTGGCCGGCCCGGCCGCCTGGCCCTGTCCCGCGGCCGGATCCCCGATCACGTGAGCCAGGGCGGCTTCCGGCGATCCCGCAAGCTCGGCGCGCGAGCTGTCGTCCGGCATCGCTACGATCACCAGGCAAAGATGAAAATATGGTCACCTTCGCATGCGGCTGGCCGGGGTACGCTTCAGACAAGCCGATTCGGAGGGATTGGTCGCCTGCGATGACTGCGGACGATGTGCGAGACCTGGTGAACGACGAACTCAAGCATATCCCGCTGGGTACGTCGGGAAGCCCGCAGAACGAACTCCGGATGATCTACAACGCGCTCCGGGCGGCCCGTTTGGCCGGGGACCCGGACTGTCCACGCGCGAAGACCTTTGCGGAAGCCGTGGCGATGGTCCGGGAAACCTCCCCGGAGTTCCGGCCGGACCTGCTCGATCCCGGGCACTTCGACTGGAGTGAGTGACTCCGGTACGGGCCGGGTGAGCGGCGTGAGCGCCCTGAGCCGGCCCATCCGTCTTGCTTCCGGCAGAAAGGCGCTCCACCGGCTCTCGCCGGGCCGGTACGCTTTGGTCGGCGACCCGTGCCCTGTCAGGGACGCCCAGAATCATCCGGCAGCCGTGGAAGTTGCACTGTGGCACGGGGGCCTGCGGAATCACCGGGCCCGCGCCCGATGCCTGCCCACAGTGCCGACGGGTCAGGCATGATTTCGTGCTTCCCGGTGTGGTTCGCCGGCAAGTCGGTACCAATGGTCGGCACGCGTGCAGCCCCGGGCGATGATTGCCGCGACAAGCCGCCCGACCTTCCCTGGCCACACGGCGCTTGCTGGCGATTGGATGAGACGCGTTCAGGCCGATGGCCGAAACGCGATATCGGCACGCTGGGCGAGACACGCGAGCAGCTTGCCGGTGTCCACCAGTCGGGGCGCCGAACCCCGGCCGGCACCGCGCACGACGATTCGGGGAGCCCGCCCGCAGATCTCGCTCAAGGCGAGCGCGGCTGCTGCGCTCATCAGGCTGGAATGCTGCGGTAGCAGGAGAGCGAGAATCTCATCCCGGCGGGCATGCAGGCCGACGCGCGCGTAATGCCTGAAGAATATGCGGACGTAGTCACGCAACCGCAAGCTGTAGCGGCCTTCGTCATCCGCCACGGGTTTCACGTACGGCAAGCGGCATTGGACGATGCCGTGCTCACCGGTCTCCAGGTCGTTCCGGACGATGACCCGATTCAGCATCGAGACCGCTTCATCGTCGATCGGGGAATCCAGAAAGTAGAGCTTCATGCTGCCCTCCCGGCCGACGATGTCGGCTTTCCGGCTCATGACCCTGGCCTCCCCGGGCGGGTCAGCCAGGCGTGCGGTCAACGGGAAACCCGCTGCGTCAGCATGATTACACTTATAGCGAATCGTGGCGAGATTTGAAATGGCCTGCCGCCGGGCCCGGATTTCACTCGAAATGTCGGGATCGCAGAAGCAACGCGAGACCGATCCCTCCGACCGGGAACGCCAGCCCGACGGACAGAAGAGTGGCCCAGCCGGCGGGCTGCGAGTCCCAGCGCGGGTCGAAGAGCGTGATTGCCATGAGAACGGCGCCAAGGAGGATCGAGCCCGGCAACCACGCGAGCAACTGTTGCCGGATCGCCTTCCGCCTCACGGGCTTGATGGAGAGCATGCGCCCCTCTCCGGGCAGCAGCCGGGCTTCGCCCTGCCGGTTTGCGCCCCGCGGTGTCCCGGGAATTCAGGTTGTGACATCAGGTGCTGACTGACGATAGCCCGCTCTGGCCGTCCCCCGGGAGCGAATTCGGAAAAGCTCCGTGCCGGCGATGACCGCGACTTGCCCGCCGAACGGGCACGCCGCTGCGCGGCCGGCGCAATCCCCATGATGGTCGACTCCGTCCAGGCGGAAACGGCGTTGGGCGTGTCGCCAGGTGCTTTCACCGCAAAGCCGTACGCACGGCCTTGACGCCACGGGGAGCCGGCAGCGGAAACGGACAGCGCAAGACAACGCCGCGACGTGCTGCGTCTGCGGGGGAAAGAAGGTGGCGAGGAACGTGGGAAGGCGGCTGAGAGGCCCGGAATTTCTCGTTGCCTTTCAGCCGCCTGCGCACACGAACTGGCGGCGACTACCGAATAGCCTTTATAACTAATTGATATTAAAATAAACAGTCAAGTCGTAAATGGCGACATGCCCCCATAGTTGCCCCCATGCCCGCCGAGTGACCCTACAGCTTGATGCCGAACCGCTGCACCATGCCGGCCAGTGATTCCTGGACAAAGGCGTCGTGCTCGGTGGTGAGTTTTTCGAAGGTCCGCCAGTGCATCCCTTTTGGCTTGAGGCCGTTGCCGTTGAGGATACCAGGCTCCCAGCCGAGCCGCTCGCGTAGTCGGTCGGCCCGTCGTGCCGCCCGGTCATCGTCGGTTTCCCGCTGGCTGGGGTACGCCAACCGGTAGCAGTGCCGGCAGGCGAAGATCGCACCGCCGTAGAGGATGGCGACCCGCCGGCCGCAGCCGCGTGCCGGGCAGAGGAACCACGGGCGTTGCCCGCCGAGATGGCACGCCGTCCAGTCCAGATAGACGGGGTAGCTCTCGTCCTGCCAGTCTTCGCTGCCCCTGCGGTGTCGGTAGGTGAGGATCACCCGATCCGGCACGGTGCGCACCCGGATGGACGCGACCACCTCGCCATGGCGTGACCATTGCCAGCCGAAGGACTGGTGGGGGTCGAGCAGGCCATCCCGCCGCCAGCGGCGCACGTCGATGGAGCGGTAATCGGCCGTGGTGTCGTTGGCGCCGAAATGCCAGCGCCGGCCGCTACCCATGCCGCCCATGTTCACCTCCGGATTTTTTTGCCGAAATCATTTGGCAGATTTACTCTTTTGTCAGGGTTTCACTGTCGGTCGATCCGTCGTTGTCGCCGGGTTCGGGGTGTGGCAGATATCGCTCGCAATAACGGCGGTCGGTGTCCCACAGCCCCGCGATGGCTTCCGGCTCTCCCTTGGCGCAGTGGCCGAGATGCGGATGGTCGGTCCGGCGAAAGTGAGTGCAATCCTGACAGCGGACGGCACGCGGGCGTGGTATCGGCCGGTCGGCCACGCGGTTCCAGCACCAAGGGCAGCCGAGTACTTCGCCGGGAAACCATAGCCAGATCGGACCGCAGTGCTTACAGGTGGCCCGTTCGGTGTAGTGGGCAGGGCGTTTTCCCCGGTCCATCTCCCGGCGCTGCACCAGTGACCGGGCAAAGGCGGCCAGGGTGTCTCGGGTGATCTCGCCGTTGCGCCAGTCCTCGATGTCTTCCGGGGCCAATGCGTCCCGCACTGCCGCCGGTGTGATGGACAGTCCACGGCAAGCATCCGACAGTGCCTCCAGCAGTCTCGAAACCGTTTCCTCGGCATCCGCCGACGCAGAATCCGCAATATCCGCAGAATTGCCGGGCATGGCGGTTTTCTGCGCATTGTGCGGATTGTGCGCGTGAAGCTTGCCGGCCGGTTCAGCGACACCCAGTGTTTCCCGCCAGCTCATCGCCAGGCCCTCGCGATCTCGGGCCGGACCCGCACCGTGGGCGACGGTGGCCGGCCGGGGCCGTCTCGCGGCGGTTCGATCACTTCCACGTAGCCGCGCTCTTCCAGCGCCTCCAGGGCGTCCCGCAGCTTCGAGACACGGGGGAAGGTGCCGCGCAGTGCGTTGAAGGCTTCGCGCACGGTGAACCGTGCCAGTCGCCCGCGTTCGATCCAGTCCCAGACCAGCCGGGCGGCGGCGATGGTGGGATCAGCCCCCATCATGTCCAGCGCCGCTAGGCTGTGGCGGGTGACGACGGCCATGATCTCCAGGGCGTCGTTCATCGCTTCCGCCGTGATGGACGCTTCCCACGGTTTGCCGTGAGCGTGCTTGATTCCGTGTAGCACACCGGCCAGCCGCGCGGCCGCACCCGGTGCCTTGCCCGCCCAGTCGGTGAAGTGCTCCAGCTCCCGGCCGGGCTGCATCTGCACCTCGATGGCTTTGGCGAAGGCATGCCATTCCGCCTGGGCTTCCGGAGTGAGCCGTAGGAGATGAGGACGCTCCGTGCCGTGTTCGTCGACTGCCGCCTCCCAGTCCAGCATGGCGCGAATGCCGGCCGTGTAGGCATCGCGCACGCCTTCCGGCACCGGATCGGATTGCAGCGCACGAAACCCCAACGGCGACGGTGGCAGCAGGTAGAGAAACCGGCCCAGCAGGCCGCGGCCGCGGAATCCGGGCTTGGCCGCGAGTCCCCGCAACACATCCGGCTGCGGGCTCAGGCCGATGCTCAGGCGCGGGCTGCGCAGGTAGACCGCCGGGCGCGAGCCCCGGTCCACTCGCTCCGGGTCGCCGCTGTGCGCCTTCAGGACCAGGTCCAGATTGGGAATGCCGTTGGAATAGCGGCCTTGCAGCAGATCGAACACGCCGCCTTCCGACGACAGCCAGGCCATGCACTCGCCATGTTCAGCCAGCAGGCTGCCCAGCCGTTCCGGCGTCGCGTCCGAGGTCCAGATCTGCGGCTGCATCGGAATGTCCGGCAGGTCGGCTTCCAAGTCGGCCGCTTCAGCCGCCAGTTCCTTGGCCTTGTTCGCGTCCTTCTCCCTGGCGGCCTTGCTGCGCGTCTCCTTGGCGCGCGCTTCCTGAGTCTTGCGCTCGCTGGTAATGCGCTTGATCTCCGGTTCCATGATCTCGGACTGATCCCGCTCCCACGCCACCAGCGGCGCGGTGGCGGCGGATTGCACGGCGCTCTTGCGGTTGCCGGGCGGCAGGGCCACCACGGCCCACAGGTTGCAGGGCTCGAAGTAGCCGGGCTTCACCATCACACGCAGGCGACGCGCTGCCGCCGTGGCGCAGGTCACCAGAATCATCCCGGCGGCCAGTTCCGGCGGTGTCTCGGTATCGGCAGCCAGCGCACGGGCATAGTCCCCGGCCCAGCCAGGCAGGTGCGCCAGATCGAGACGGGGCAGGTTGGGCGCGTCCAGCGGGACCAGCGCCGGCCAATCCTCCGGCGGTGGCGCAGCGGACTTCAGAAGGTTGGTGCGTCTCGGTGTAGGACCGGCGAGCTTGCGCAGATCGTCAGAGACTGTGATCCGCGGGTCATTGCGACATAGAGATTACGTGCATCCAGGCTATCCGCGTCCAGAATGACCGAGCATTCCGCCTCCAGCCCCTTGAGCAGGAGCGTGCTGCCGATCGCCCTTTTTGGAAGCGGTCTCCCGACCACGCGATTCTGTTCTCGGATTTGCTTGGCCGCTTCGTGAAACGTCAATCCTTCGGTGGCCGAGCAAAGATTCAGTGCTTTCAGGCAGGCCTTGAGGACAGCGGGGCGGTGGGAGCGCACACCGCCCTGCGCGCTGATGGCGGAAAGCAGCGACGCGGCTCCTTGGTGTGAGGGTTGAATGGCAAACTCGACAGCGACGCGCTCCGCGTCGCTGGCCTCTTTTCGGGCAGTACCTCGACGTAGGGATTCGACACGGCGCAGCAGCTTGTTCGTGTCGGTGTTGACCATTACGCTTTTGGCGAAATGCGCAAGTTGGTCCAACGCGTTTGTCGCCAAGGGGTCGAAAGTGCCAGAGAATTCGACCAAGTCCTCGAGGTCGACTTTTTCCACAATTACAGCCCCGGGTGTTTGCGTGGCGATGCGATAGCGACTATCGGGGGACTTGCTGTCACCGATAATCAGCACCCGTCCTGAACGTTGTGACGGCCTGACACGGGCCGCCTGCAGCCGTCTTTGGTGATCTCCGGTTCCGTCCAGTTCAATCCAGGTCACCGCAGCGTCGGAATGCCGTAGATCGATGGACTTGCCCGCCAGCAGCTTGGCCCGAGCATCGAGTAGCCATTCCCCAAGCGGTTGGGCGTTCGCGTTCACCCAGCGCCAGGGCGTTCCGAGCTCCTGCTCAATGGGGAAAGCGCTGCAAACGTCGTTCGTCCAGTGAGGGAGCTGATCGTTGCCGAAGCCGAAAATCGCCTGCATGGGGTCACCGAGCAGACAGCACGGCAGCAGCTCGGCGAGTGCGCAGACGACGGCATGTTGACGGATCGAGCAATCCTGATACTCATCCACGATCAGGTGTGCGTAGCTGGCATGGATTACATCGGAAACACAGCCGGAGTTCAGAAGCCCATACGCCGCCTCCCGGATCCTCGGGTAGTCGGAACCCGGACTGGCAATGTCGAGGATTTCCGGCCGATGAGCACTGCGACCGGGGAACAGGGAAATCAAACGCATCGCCCAGCCGTCGATGGTCGAGAGCCGATAGGCTTTTCGCGGAACGCCTGCCCGATCCATTCGCCCGCGCAGGGCAACAACGCCGGCGTTGGTATGGGTCAGCACCAGGACCGGTTCGGGGCCGGAATGCCGCGCTAGCGCTTCCCCGATGCAATGGGTCTTACCGCAACCGGCCGGGGCGACCACCGTGCCGCGGGTAACATCCAACAGGTTGACTTCATCCGTCACCGCTGGCCACCCACTCAAACAGGTCATCGGTCAATGCCCGAAAACCCTGGTCCGAATGTGCGAGATCAGGGCCGACGATAGCGTGTGCGACGGTCGCCATCCGCGTGACTGTCTTGAACCAGCTGTTCCTCTTGGCGCGCGCCGCTTGTCCAAGCAGTGATCGGGTATCGTCTCCAATCCCGCCGTTATTGATCTCGGCGCGCGCTCCGTCCAGGTCCATGTCGTTGCCGGTGGACGATCGGATGTGCTCATTGATCAAGTCCTCCCCGTGGAGCTCTATGGCATGATCGAGCAGTCGGCTTGTGGCTTGCGCGGAGAGACTCAGGAAAAGCTCATCTTCCAGCGCACGGCCGTCACGCCAGGCAATGACCTTTCCGCCTGCCTGGACAAAGGCAGCTTCAACCTCGGCGTCCGGCTTTTTGTCGTCGTCCCGCAGCACAGCGACGCGGTAACCCAGTTGCTGAAATACAGTGGCCCGACGAAATGGCCGGTCTGCGCTTCCACCCCCACTATCTATGAGTACGGTGCCCTGAGCGGCGATGGCGTCGGAACCGTTCTCGGCTCGGTACTGGTCGAGTCCACGAACGAAACCGACTTCGCTTGCGCCCTCGCAGACGATCACGGAATGAGCCAGGAACGCTTCGGGGAAACAACGAATCGTACCCTGCGCGTCGTCGGACGTGCCGGCGGGCAGTGCGTGGTGTTCCGCAGCGGACGATCGCATCACAAAAAGCTGGTCGCCCGAGAGTTCACGGACCGCCACCGGCGAGTGGGTGGTCATGAAGACCTGCAGTGGATTGTTCGCTTCCTTGGCGCCCAAGGAGTCCAGTGAACGAATGATGCGGTGCGGTTCGAGACCGTACTCCAGCTCGTCGATCAGAATCATTGACGACTGCGCGGCTGCACGCCGCTGTAGTCCTGCAGTCAGAAGCCGGGTAGAGCCGGTGCCAAGCCCGCGCAGGGGCACACCAGCCTGATCATGCAGCGCTATAGTGCCGCCGCTGAACGAGACGGAATGCGCGTCCAGCAACGCCTTCAGATCACCATCGAGCCCGATGCCCAGTTCCCGCGCGGTGTCCGCCACGATCTGCAGGGTTTCGCCAAGTTGTTGCTCGGCCTCTGAGCCGAAGGCCGCGCGGGCTTCGCGGGCGGCCTTGGCCAGCGCGGCGGAGGCATCTGCTCGCTCCTCGGAGACGCGGTTCAGCACGGACCCGCGTCGCCAGCCGAGGTGATAGTCGGCCATCACACCAATGCGGGCCGGCGCCAGGCGAATCCGGTCGGCCCAGGCTAGGTTGCGCGACTGACCCTGGGCTTCCGCACGCTCTGAGACCAGGGTCCATGAGGGCTCCAGGTCCCCCTCGACTGTCAACAGGATTGTCAGCACGGTCTCGCCTTCGTTATCCGGCTCGTCCTCGACAATGCCCTTGGTGGCATCGAAGCTTCGAAGATAGAGCCCGTAAGTCTCCAGGCTCTTCAGGCTGTCTTCGAGATCGCCCAGGGTGATCGTGACCTGGATAGGTGTCTCGACGTCGAGTCGGTAAAAATCCGCGTCTGTGAGCGCCAAATTGCGCCGCGCGCCCAGGCACAGGTCGATGGCGTCGAGAACGGTGGATTTGCCGCTGTCCCCGGGGCCAATCAGGCAATTTAGGCCCGGAGCCGGTTGCCAGGTGAAGGCCTGAATGCCGCGAAAGTGCTTGATTTCGATCTGTCGGATCCGGGCCATGCCTCCCTCCCCAGCCGTTCTGCCGGAATCTCCTTGGATTATACGGGACGATGCAGTACATTACAGTACATTTGCAGCCACCCCACCGAAGGACCCTGATGGCCACCACCAAGACCGCGACCGTGACCTTCCGAATTGATCCCGCCGTGAAGGAGGCGCTCCGTACCGCTGCCGCCCGCGAGCACCGCTCCATTGCCAATATGGTGGAGGTGCTGATCCGGGACTATTGCGGGCGCAACGACATCACTATCCCGGAGCAGGGTGACCTGCTTGGCGGCGAAAACAAAGGCTGAACCGGGTCGACCGGCGTGACGGGGCTGCCATGAAACTGATCGACAACATCAATGAGCTTCTCGGGGATGATCTGCGGCGCAGCATCACACCCGGCTCGAAGCTCAAGATCGCCGCATCCTGTTTCTCCATCTACGCCTTCGCGGAGTTGAAGGAGCAACTCGAATCCATCGAATCCCTGGAGTTCATTTTTACGTCGCCGACTTTCGTCCCCGACGAAGTCACGGATAGCGGCCGCAAGGTCCGTCGCGAATTTCACATCCCCAAGGCCGAGCGGGAGCGGAGCTTCTATGGCAGCGAGTTCGAGATACAGCTAAAGAACAAGTTGACCCAGCGGGCGATTGCCAGGGAATGCGCCGATTGGATGCGACGCAAAGCTGCCTTTCGCTCCAATCGCGGCAAGTCCCCGATGCAACCATTTGCCTGCCTCACCACGGGCAATGGAGAAGCTGTCTATCAACCCCTCCATGGCTTCACTGCGGTCGATCTGGGTTATCAACAAGGCGATGCCGTCTCCAATTTCGTCAACAAGGTTGAAGAACAGGGATTTACATCCAACTATCTGAGGCTGTTTGACCAGATTTGGAACGACCCCGAAAGAATCGAGGACGTGACCAAAAGGCTCTGTGAGCACATCGCCTCGGTGTATCAGGAAAACTCCCCCGAGCGTATCTACTTCCTGATGCTCTACAACATCTTCAACGAGTTCCTGGAAGACATCAGCGAAGACGTCCTGCCGAACGATAAGACCGGCTATCAGGACAGCCTGATCTGGAACAAGCTATACAGCTTTCAGCGTGACGGGGCTACGGGCATCATCAACAAGCTGGAAACCTACAACGGCTGCATCCTGGCTGACAGCGTGGGCCTGGGCAAGACGTTCACAGCGCTCGCGGTCATCAAGTATTACGAGCTGCGTAACCGATCCGTGTTGGTGCTTTGTCCCAAGAAGCTGGCGGACAATTGGTTCAACTATAACCGCAATCTCACCACCAACCCCCTGGCAAAAGACCGGTTCAACTACGAGGTTCTCTGTCACACGGACCTTCAGCGCACCAGCGGCGAGTCCTTCGGCACCCGCCTGGATCGCGTCAACTGGGGTAACTACGATCTGGTGGTGATCGACGAATCCCACAACTTCCGCAATAACGAGGTGTTCAAGGATCGGGAGACCCGCTATCAGCGCTTGATGAACAAGGTGATTCGCGAAGGGGTCACGACAAAAGTGCTGATGCTCTCCGCGACGCCGGTCAACAATCGCTTCACCGACCTGCGCAATCAGCTTGCGCTGGCCTACGAGGGTGAATCGGACACGCTCAGCGCCAAGCTTCGGACAGAAAAAGACATTGAGGAAATTTTCCGTCGCGCTCAGACCGCCTTCAACGCCTGGTCCAGGCTCCCACCGGATGAGCGTACCGCCGAGGCGATCCTGGAGGCGCTGGACTTTGACTTCTTCGAGTTGCTGGACAGCGTCACCATCGCCCGATCCAGAAAGCATATCGAGCACTTCTACGACACAACGGAGATCGGCAGCTTCCCGGATCGGCGAAAGCCCCTGGCCTTCCACCCGCCACTGACGGAACGGGGCGATGTCATCGGCTTCAATGAAATCTACGCGCAGCTCTCCACCGTCAAGCTCGCGGTCTATGCGCCGGTGAACTACATCCTCCCCAGCCGGCTGGCGAAGTACGAGGAACTCTACGACACCGAAGTCTCCAGCGGCGGCGCCCGGCTCAAACAGGCCGACCGGGAACGCAGCCTCCAGGCCCTGATGACCACCAATCTGCTGAAGCGCCTGGAGAGCTCGGTGGAGGCTTTCCGCATGACCTTGCAGAAGCTTCAGGCCAATCACACCCGCACGCTGGAAAAAATCGCGGCGTACCAGAAAACCGGCCGCGACCCCGGCTTTGCGGACGTCACCGCCGGCTTTGCGGACGCGGAACCCGAGGACGAGGAGTTCCTGGAGCCCGATGACGATCAGATCGGCGGGAAAGTGCGCATCGGCCTGGCCGATATGGATTTGCCGTCCTGGGAGCGGGACCTTGAAGCGGACCTGAACGTAATAGAGGCCCTATTGGCCGAGATGGAAAAGGTGACACCCGAGGACGACGCCAAGCTGCAACACATCAAGGCGCATATCGACGACAAGATCAAAGGGCCCATCAATCCAGGCAATCGCAAGGTCATTATCTTCACCGCCTTCGCGGACACGGCGCACTATCTGTACAACAACCTGGCCCCGGCGATCCTCGAAGACCACGGCCTGCACAGCGCCCGCGTCACGGGTTCCGACGCGCCCAAATCAACGCTGGGCAAGGGCTATGACTTCCAGTCCCTGCTGACGTTGTTCGCGCCCCGGGCCAAGGAGAAGCACCACATCCTGCCTGACGATCCGAACGAGATCGACATCCTGATTGCCACAGACTGCATATCCGAGGGCCAGAACCTCCAGGACTGTGACTACCTGATCAACTACGACATCCACTGGAACCCGGTCCGCATCATCCAGCGCTTCGGACGGATCGACCGCATTGGCTCAGTCAACGCCAGCATCCAGCTCGTCAATTACTGGCCGGACATCAGCCTGGACGAGTACATCAACCTCAAGGAACGGGTCGAGAACCGCATGGTGATTGTCGACGCCACCGCCACTGGCGACGACAACCTGCTCAACACCGAATCCGGCGACATCGCCTATCGCAAGGAGCAGCTCCGCCGCCTCCAGGAAGAGGTCATCGACATGGAGGACGTCAAGACTGGCATCTCCATCACCGATCTGGGTCTGAATGACTTCCGCATGGACCTGCTGAACTACATCAAGGACCATGGTGAACTGGTCAATCTGCCCAGCGGCCTGCACGCCGTGGTGCCGGCCGACCTTGATCGCGGCCTGGCGCCTGGGGTGATTTTCACCCTGCGCAACCGCAACCATGCGGTCAACATTCAGCAACAGAACCGGCTGCATCCGTTCTATCTGGTCTACATCAGCACCGACGGCGAGATCATCGCCAACCATACCGAGGTCAAGCCCCTGTTGGACCTGGCCCGCGCCGCTTGTCGTGGTCGCGCCGATCCCATCGAAGCGGCCTACCGGCCCTTTAATCAAGCCACCGACGATGGCCGCGACATGAGCTTCTATTCCGATCTGCTGGACCAGGCCATTCGCAGCATCATCCAGGTGCAGGACGAAAAGGATCTGGACAGCCTGTTTGCCGGATCGCGCACCAGCGCGCTCAACAACCCCATCTCGGGGTTGGACGACTTTGAGCTGATGTCCTTTGTGGTAGTGCAGGAACAAGAACGATGAATTACCGAGATACAAAGCGTATAGGGAGCGCGTATGACAACCTTTGACAGCACCAAGGCCTCGCTCAACGACCTGCTGCGGGAGATACGCGAAGGCAAGATCCAGCTCCCGGATTTTCAGCGCGGCTGGGTCTGGGATGACGATCATATTCGCGACCTGCTGGTCAGTATTGCCCGGTCCTTTCCCATCGGCGCGGTCATGTTGCTGGAAGCTGGCGGCGAGGTGCGCTTCGAGACGCGGCCGGTCGAAGGTCTGGAAGGGCAGATAGCAAAGGATCAGAAGCCGGAGAAGCTGATTCTCGATGGCCAACAAAGGCTGACGACGCTAACCCAGGCGCTGGCGCTGGAAGCGCCGGTAAGTACCACGACAGCCAAGGCCAAGAAGATCAAGCGCCATTACTACTTCGATATTCGCAAGGCGGTAGAGATGCCGCGTGCGCTGGACGAGGCCGTGATCGCTGTCGATGAGAACCGGCAATTGCGCAGCAATTTTGGCCGCGATGTGGATCTGGATCTGTCCACCCGCGAGCTGGAATGTCAGCAGCTTTTTTTCCCCTGCAACCAAGTCATGGGCTCGGATGATTGGGAAGCAACGCTCCACCAGGTTGCCCCGGAGCACTTCGGCACCTACATGACTTTCCGCAGTCAGGTGCTTGCCCCGTTTCGTAGTTACCAGCTCCCGGTGATCCTGCTGAAGAAGGAAACCTCCAAAGAGGCGGTCTGCCTGGTGTTCGAGAAAGTGAACACGGGCGGCGTCCAGCTATCCGTGTTCGAGCTTATTACGGCCAGTTATGCCGCCGACGGGTACAACCTGCGCGATGACTGGTTCGGCTCCAAGGCGCGCAATGTCGAATCACGCAAGGCGCGCATCGAGCAGGACGACCTACTCAAGGGTACCGAAGCCACTGAATTTCTCCAGGCTATCAGTCTGTTGCACACTCACGAGCAGCGCCAGGCGGACATCGATGCCGGCAAGACGGGCAAGCAAGTTCGCCCGGTCAGCGCCAAACGCGCCGATGTTCTCCAACTACCTCTGTCGGCCTGGCAGCAATGGGCCGACGACTTGGAGGCTGGATTCAAGCTGGTCGGTCGCTTTCTGCGCAAGGAATGCTTTTATAGTCGGCGAGAGTTGCCATACAGCACGCAACTGGTGCCGTTGGCAGCTGTGTTGGCTCGCCTGGGAGACCGTTGGCTGGAGCCGCGCATCTACGACAAGCTGTCGCGCTGGTACTGGTGCGGCGTGCTGGGTGAGCTTTACGGCGGAGCGGTGGAAACCCGCATGGCCAACGACTATGAAGAACTGCTGCGCTGGTTCGAAGACGATGATGCCCTACCGCGGACTGTGCGGGACGCCAGCTTCCAGCCGGATCGTTTCGACACCCTGCGCTCCCGCCTAAGTGCCGCCTACAAGGGCATCAATATCTTGGTGCTTCGCGAGGGCTCGAAGGACTGGTTCTGGAAGGCCAGTATCCGCGAGCTGGACGCCAATGAGATCGCGCTCGACATCCACCATATCTTCCCGCGCAACTGGTGCGAGAACGAGGGCATCCCCCGGGATGAGTACGACAGCATCCTAAACAAGACGCCCATCTCCTATAAGGCCAATCGCAAGATCGGTGGTGATGCGCCGTCCGAGTATCTGCCAAGTATTCAGCAGGAAAAGCAGGTCGGCCTGAGCGATGACGAGATGGATGCCTTGCTGGCTAGTCATGCCATCACACCGGAACTGCTCCGTGCCGATGAGTTCCGGCAGTTTATAGAAGATCGCCGCCGTCGCCTGGCCAATCTGATCGAGAAAGCAATGGGTAAGCAGGTCGACCAAGCGTTTGAGAAGGAAGAATACGACATCGAAGCTCTGGAGCAATACGCCGAATGACGGAGGCGGGCCATCCAGCACTCATTGACTATCCCGAGCGCGCGCGGGTTGGCCGGGTGGTGCCCAAGACCCGCATCTACGCCGCCGGCCAACCCGGCCGCCGGGTACGGGACAAGATCGCTCAGCACGTCGCCAGAATCGTCTGGCAGTACAAGCTGGCGCCGGAAACCCTCAAGCTGAAGGCCAACCGGGCCGTGCCGGAAATTCAGGTCTTTACGGTGGCGCTAAAACCCGCAGGGGTGGGTGATGAACTCCCGGAAGATGTACTGCGCTGCATCGACCGCGCCATCGGCTTTCCCCTGGTCTTCGAGCTGACTGCCAGCCGCGACGATGGCGCGGCCCGCGACCAGGTTCGCATTGCGGCCACTTACAAGCGGCCCAGCGAGGCCGATGCCAGCAAATGGGTGATTGGAGAATACTTCGCCACCGACTGGTTGCCGGCGGGCGCGCCCCGCGCACCCTTGCCGGTGGCCCTGGACCTGCCCCGGCTCTACGAACAGATGCTGCGCCAGCTCGTACCGGTGCCGGCGCGGCCAGGCGAATCCCTGGCGGCCCTCGTGGAGCGCCACGGTCGGATTGCCGTCAAGCAACGTGAATGTCGCCGCCTGGAAGCCCGCGTCCATCGTGAAAAACAGTTTAACCGCAAGGTCGAGCTCAACCGGCAGTTACGGGAGCTGAGGGCGGAGCTCGATGACTTGATCGAATCAACGAATGAAGAGCATAAGCAACATGTCTGAAGAACAGAAAACCAACAGGCTGAAGATGCACAGCCCGGACCTGACCGAGGCCAATATCGAAAAACTCGCCGAGCTGTTTCCGAACTGTGTCACCAAAGCGCAGGACGAGGACGGCAACCTCAAGCAGGCGATTGACTTCGACCAGCTCCGCCAGGAGCTTTCCGATCATGTCGTGGACGGGCCGCGTGAGCGCTATCAGCTCAATTGGCCGGGTAAGCGGGAGGCACTGTTGGCGGCGAATGCGCCGATTGCGAAGACGTTGCGGCCGTGTCGTGATGAGAGCGTGGACTTCGATACGACTAAGAATCTGTTTATCGAAGGCGACAATCTAAATGCGTTGAAGCTATTGCAGGAGACGTATCTGAATAAGGTCAAGATGATCTTCATTGATCCGCCATACAATACCGGCAGCGATCTGATCTATGACGATAGCTTTCGGAAATCTGCAGAGGAGTACGCGCACATCTCGGGACAGGAAAGCGAAGAGCGGGATCGACTGGTCGCCAATCCCGAGAGCAGCGGACGATATCACTCCGATTGGCTGTCCATGATGTACCCGAGGCTCCGATTGGCCCGTAATGTACTTCATGATGAGGGGGTAATTTTCGTCACAATTGACGATCACGAAGTCCCACGGTTACGACAGGTGATGGATGAAGTATTCGGTCGTGAGTCTTTTCTCGCGTGCTTCCTGTGGAAGAAGATGGATAGTCCGTCCCGTAATGACAAGCATCGCATTGCGTCCGATTACCACGATTATGTAGTGGCGTACAAGCGCAATAGGGACAGCCGGGGCCTCGCCCAAAGAGCGAAGCCGGAGATTCTCGAAGCATATCCGCTCGTCATGGACGATGGTCGGCGAGCGAGGCGGCGTCAATTGAGAAAGAATGGAAAGGCTGCGCGTCGAGAAGATCGCCCGACAATGTGGTACAAGCTTACTGCGCCGGATGGAACAGATGTCTGGCCAGTGGCTCCGCCCCCGGATTCTTGGGAGGGGCGTTGGAGTCTCAAGAAAGAGTCATGGCTTGAGAAGGAGGAAGCGGGCCTGACAGAGTGGATCAAGCGAGATAATGGTTGGGTGCCCTACGTCATTGAATTTGCGCCTGAAGACCCCTCGGTCCCGTGGTCAACATGGTGGGATGATTTAAGCCAGAACCGGCAGGCCAAGGCAGCATTTACGGAACTAATGAAGGGAAGTCGGTTCACCTTTGACAATCCTAAGCCGGTGGATCTTGTAGAGCGGCTAATCTCGATTGTGGCCGACAAACAGGCTCTCATTATGGACTTTTTCGCCGGCTCCGGTACCACTGCTCAGGCTGTTATGCAGGCCAACGCGAACGATGCCGGTGGTCGGCGGTTTGTACTTGTCCAACTTCCGGAATGCCACGGACAGGAGTGGAATCTGTGCGACCTTGTTCGGGAGCGAATATGTCGTGCCGGCGAGAATATTAAAGCGGATGCGCGCTCCAGCGCCGAAACGCTCGACATCGGCTTCCGTGTGCTCAAGGTGGAAAATACGAACATGAAGGACGTGTATTACACGCCAGATTCTGTTAGGCAGGACGGCCTTTTCGGCCAGATCGACAACATCAAGGAAGACCGCAGGGATGAAGATCTGTTGTTCCAGGTGCTGCTCGACTGGGGTGTCGATCTGTCGTTGACCATCGAGTCAGAGAAAATCGCCGGTAAAATAGTTTATTTCGTGGACGAGAACGCCTTGGCCGCCTGCTTTGAGGCGGATATCGACGAGGACTTCGTGAAGGCGCTAGCCGAACGCAAGCCGCTGCGCGTCGTGTTCCGCGACAGCGGCTACGGTAACGACAGCACCAAGATCAACGTCGAGCAGATATTCAAACTGATTTCTCCGACCACGGAAGTCAGGACGATTTAAGGGGCGCCGGATGAAGATTCAGTTCAAGAAGCAGGCGTTCCAGACCGCCGCCGTCGAGGCGGTGGCCGATTGCTTTGCGGGTCAGCCGTTTGGCGGCAGCCTCAGCTATCGGGTCGATCCCGGCCGGGATGAACAGTCCCGGCAGGTCAGGGCAGCGGCGGTCGATGAGATGGAAGGCTTTAAGAACGCCGATATTGCCTTGCCACCCGCCAAGGTGTTGGAGAATATTCAGGCCGTCCAGCGCCACCAGAATCTGCCGGTGTCCGAATCGCTGGTCACCAGCAAGGTCTGCGGCGTGAATCTGGACATTGAGATGGAGACCGGCACCGGCAAGACGTACTGCTACATCAAGACCATGTTCGAGCTGAACAAGCGCTACGGGTGGACCAAGTTCATCGTCGTGGTGCCCAGCATCGCCATCCGCGAGGGCGTGCAAAAGTCCTTCGAGATCACGGCGGATCACTTTCTGGAGGAGTACGGTAAGCGGGCGCGCTTTTTTATCTATAACTCCAAGCAGCTTCACAACCTGGAAAGCTTTTCCTCGGACGCCGGCATTAATGTGATGATTATCAATGTCCAGGCGTTCAACGCACGCGGAAAGGACGCGCGGCGGATCTATGAGGAGTTGGACGATTTTCAGTCCCGCCGCCCCATCGACGTGATCAAGGCCAACCGGCCGATTCTGATTCTGGATGAGCCGCAAAAAATGGAGGGTAAGAAGACGCTGGACTCGCTGCGGGAGTTCAATCCATTGATGATTCTGCGCTATTCCGCCACCCACAAGACCCAGCACAACAAGATTCATCGGCTTGATGCGCTGGATGCCTACAACCAGAAGCTGGTCAAGAAGATCGCGGTGCGGGGCATCACGGTCAAGGGGCTGGCTGGCACCGATGGTTATTTGTACCTGGAATCCATTGAGGTCTCCGCCAGCAAGCCGCCGGTGGCGCGGGTGGAGATGGAAACCAAGCGCAAGACGGGCATCAAGCGCGAGGTGCGGCGGATTGGCCGCAACGACAACCTGCACACGCTGTCCGGCGGACTGGACCAATACCAGGGCTATGTGGTGGCTGATATTGACGCGGTCAGCGACACGGTCAGCTTCACCAATGGCGAAGAATTGCGCGCCGGGGAAGCCAGTGGTGATGTCAACGAAGCCACCTTGCGCCAGATCCAGATCCGCGAAGCCATCCGCGCCCACTTGGAGAAGGAGCAGATGCTCTATGACCAGGGCGTGAAGGTGCTGACCCTGTTTTTTATCGACGAGGTGGCGAAATACCGGCAGTACGATGAATCCGGCGAGAAACCGGGAGAATATGCCCGCCTTTTCGAGGAGGAATACGAACGCCAGCGGGATGAATTCATCGGCCTGTTTACGGACACCCCTTACGCGCGCTATCTGCAAGGCATCGACACGGCCAGCACCCATAACGCCTATTTCTCCATCGACAAGAAGAGCAAGCGACTGGTCGATCCCAAAGTCAACAAGCGCGGTGAGCTGGCCGGCGAGGCAGACGACGTGGATGCCTATGACCTGATCCTGAAGGACAAGGAGCGGCTGCTTTCCTTCGACGAGCCGACCCGTTTCATTTTCTCTCACTCCGCCCTGCGCGAGGGCTGGGACAATCCCAACGTGTTTGTTATCGGCACGCTCAAGCACAGCGACAGCACGATCTCGCGCCGCCAGGAGGTGGGACGCGGCATGCGCCTTGCGGTGACCCAGTCCGGGGAGCGCCTGGACGACCCGGCAACCGTGCACCAGACCAATGTGCTGACCGTAGTTGCCAACGAAAGCTACAAGGATTTCGTTGCCGGTCTGCAGAAAGACATCAGCGAATCGCTGTCCGAGCGCCCGCGCGTGGCCGACGAGGACTACTTCACCGGCAAGGTGCTCAACACGCCGAGCGGGGATGTGCCGGTGACGCCGCAGATGGCCAAACAGATCTACCGTTATCTGGTGAAGAACGACTATACGGATGATAACGACCGTATTGCGGAGGCGTACCACCAGGCCAAAACCGAAGAACAGCTCGCCGAGCTTCCCGAGGACTTGAAACCTTACGCGGACCAGGTGTTCCGCCTGATCGACAGCGTGTTCAGCGACGCCGACCTGCCGGCCATCGACGACGACCGTGCCGCCAAGCTCAACCCGCTCAACGCGAACTTCCACAAGAAAGAGTTCCAGGAACTCTGGAAACGCATCAACCAGAAGGCGGCGTATACCGTCCATTTCGACACGGATGAACTGGTCCGCAAGTGCGTCGCGACGCTGGACAATGATCTGCGTGTCTCGCCATTGCAGTACGTCGTGCAACGGGGGGAGCAGAAAGATGACGCCGATGCCGAGGCGCTGAAGAAGGGACAGGCATTCGAGGTGCGCGAGACCGAAGGCGCCGAACACAAGGCATCGGTGCATTCCGGCGTGAAGTACGATCTGATCGGCAAACTGGCTGAGCACACCCAGCTCACCCGGCGAACCATTGCGGGCATTCTCCAGGGCATCAGCAAGCCTACCTTCAACCAGTACCCCACGAACCCGGAGGATTTCATCCTCAAGGCCGCCCGCCTGATCAACGAGCAAAAGGCGACCGTCATCGTGGAGCACCTGGCCTATGACCCGATCGACGAGCGCCACGACCTGGAGATTTTCACCCGCGAGCGCCCTAAAGCCAGTTTTGACAGGGCCGTCAAGGCCAACCGCCACATCTACGACTATGTCTTCACCGATTCGAAGAACGAGCGCGAGTTCGTTGGTGAACTTGATACCAGCGCCGAAGTGGTGGTCTACGCCAAACTGCCCGGAGGATTTTTTATTCCCACCCCGGTCGGCAATTACAACCCCGACTGGGCTATCGCTTTTCAGGAAGGCAGGGTAAAGCACATCTACTTCATCGCCGAGACCAAGGGCTCAATGTCGTCCCTGGAGCTGCGCGAACTGGAGAAGAGCAAGATTCAGTGCGCCAGAAAGTTCTTTGCAAAAATCGCGTCCGACGAAGTCAAATACGACGTGATCGACGGCTACGACAAACTGATGGAGCTGGTTGCATAGTGAGCGTCCGATCGGTTGAAGAGTCCAGGAATTCAGGGGCGCTGGGATTTGACTGAATTCAGCAGCTACTCGATTTACGTGGACGAAAGTGGCGACCACGGTCTGGAACGGATCAATCCTGAATACCCGCTGTTCGTGTTGGCTTTCTGCCTTGTCGCCAAGGAGGAGCAACGTGCACAGATCGGGCCGGAGATTGCGGACTTCAAGCATCGCTGGTTCGGGCATGAGGCGGTGGTGCTGCATGCCCATGAGATTCGCAAGGAGAGGGGCGATTTCACTTTCCTGTTCGGCTCTTCTGCACTGATGTGAGCTAAAAAGGGATGACTGCCGCCGACAAACTCTTTCTAATACAAGCTGCTACACAAGAACAGAAGGAGCTTGTATATGGCGGCAACCATCCCGAGTTCGATTCTTGGCCTGCGCGGGCAG
>DASQZM010000034.1:0-11957 GCA_035638695.1 Gammaproteobacteria bacterium
GCGGATCGGGGTGAGCGAGGTGCACTCCAGCTCGTTGTCGATGTTGCGCCGGGAGAGGTTGTCCACGATCACCACCTCGTGCCCGCGCGCCGACAGATGCAGCGATGTCGGCCAGCCGCAGAAACCGTCTCCGCCCAGGACTGCTATTTTCATCCCGCTCTTCCTCATCGTTTCTCTTGTCTCGCTGCCTCCCGGTCCGGACACGCTACCGCCCTTGGATTCGGCGCCGATTCCAAAGAGCGCTTCCGCGGGCGGATTGTGGCGGCGCGCTCAGGCGCGCCGGATGCTACCCAGCGGCAGGGTCATGCGCACCTGCTGCTGCAGCATGCTCAGGAACAGGACTACGCGCTCGTTGCCGTCGAAGGCGTGGAAGATCGCGTCCAGGCCGCGGAACGGGCCCTCGGTGATCGTCACCGCCTGGCCGGGTTCCAGCGCCGGGCGGGGCCCGTCCGGCGCCTCGACGCGGCGGCGCATCTCCTCGACGATCCCGTCGGCCACCGGGGCGGGTTCGCCGCCGAAGCCGACCAGCCGGAGCACGCCGCGCGTGGAGCGGATCGGGCGCCAGTCGTCCACCCAGTGCCGCAGGCGGATGAACAGGTAGTTGGGCAGCAGGGGCTCCTCGCGCACCACGCGCTTGCTGCGGTAGATCTTCTCCACGCGGATCCGCGGCAGGAAGGTCTCGTAGGCCTGGTTGCGCAGGTGCGCCTCGGCGCGCTGCGCCTGGCGCGAGCGCGACTGGATCACGTACCAGCGTGCCGGCGTGTCGGACTCGCTCATGCTTTCCTGCCCCCGAATCTGCCTCAGTGAGCGCCCGGGTGGTCTGTCGCCACCTCGGCTCTGAGCGCCTCGATCTCTTTCTCGAGCCGTTCGTATTCATTCAGCTTGCGCGCCAGGAAGGCGCGCGTGATCCGGCTCTTCTCGCCCAGGCCCCGCGGCGTCAGCGTGTACAGATAGGCCCGCTTGTTGCGGCTGTTGCGGAAGTTGCCGACCTTCACCAGCCCCTTGTCCAGCAGCGCCCGCAGGCAGTAGTTGACCTTGCCCACGCTCACGCCCATCTCCCGCGCGAGGTTGCGCTGCGACAGCGCCGGGTTCTGCTCCAGCAGCCGCAGCAGGCGGTAGCGGGTCTCCTCGTCGAGCGTGTGTTCAACCATTGAACATATGCTAGACGGCGATCACGCTCCGGTCCAGTCCGGCCCTTTGGTTTCTACCGCGCGCACCCTTCGCCTGGCAAGCGATGCCTATAATTAGTCGCAACACATAGTCGGAACACAAGCATGCAACCCCCGAATGGGGGGGGCACGCTTTGGGCATGGCGCTGCCTAATGGTCTATCCTTGCCAGGTACAGATCGTTAGCTACCAATACTAATGCTCTTCGCGACACGCCGTGTCGCAAGCGGACGCGACGATCAGGACAGGCAGAAATCAAGAACACAGGGCGAGGAGCGTTCGGGGCACGCGCTTCCAACCCATGGACGGACTTCCCGGGGCGCAATGAAAGTCTCGATCATAACCACGGCGTTGAACGCCGAAGCGACCATTCGCAGTTGTCTCGACAGCGTCGCCGCGCAGCGACGCGAGAGCCCGCAGGGCCGGGCGGTCGAGGTCGAGCAAATCGTGGTGGACGCGGCCTCCGGCGATGCCACCTGCGCGATCGCGCGGGAGTACCCGGAGACCGTCCGACGGATCGTCTCCGAGCCCGACCGGGGCATCTTCGACGGCATGAACAAGGGGATCGCCCTGGCCAGCGGCGATGTCACCGGCATCCTCAACGCGGACGACTTCTACTCGCAGCCCGACGCGCTCGGCCGGGTGGTGGACGCCATCGCGGGCGGCACCGACGCCTGCTACGGCAACGTCGCCTACGTCGATCCGGACAACCCCTTCCGGTGCCGCCGCCTCTGGCGCGAACGCCCCTTCCGGCGCACCCGCTTCCGCTACGGCTGGATGCCGCCGCACCCGAGCGTGTTCGTGCGCGCCGGCGCCTACCGCCGCTACGGCGCGTTCCGGCTGGACATGGGCACTGCCGCCGACTACGAGCTGATGCTGCGGCTGTTCTACAAGCGCCGGCTGCGCGTGACGTACGTGCCCCAGCTCTGGATCGCGATGCGCCAGGGCGGGGCGAGCAACGCCTCGGTCCGCGGCCGCCTGCGCGCCAACCGCATGGATCGAAGGGCCTGGCGCGTCAACCACGTCACGCCCGTCCCCGGCCTGCGGCTGATGAAGCCGCTGCGCAAGGTGCCGCAGTTCCTGGCCGGCGGCAAAGACGAGCTGGTGGCGCACCTGGCGCTGGTGCCGGAATCGGCCCTCACCGACGCCCGGGAGCGGCTGCGCAGGTCGGCATGACAGCGCGGTCAGCACCCTGCCGAGTTTTAGGTGGGGACGGTGCTTGGGCGCCGCCGGGCACCGCCGGTTTTAGGTTTTAGGTGTTAGGTTTTAGGTGTTAGGTTTTAGGTAAGAAAAACCATGAGATATAAAGCTCCGGGGACAGTGCACATAACCGCCGGGCCTGGCGCAGCGTCGTTATTCAGCTCTCGAGTTATCAAGTTTCTAGAAGGTATCGCCAGGCCTCAGAGCCGTCGTGCGCTCCGCCCGCGGCCTTGCGGATCCTGATGAAAATGCAGCGCCACCGTACGGGCTGATGATCTTGTCCTGCCCGACCGCGGCGGGAGCCGGGGCGATCGGCGGAATTTCCGCCCTCGGCGCGCCCTCGGTGGCGCACCGGTGCCGTGCCGCGTCTGAAGGCACGCCCGCGTTCAGGTGACGGCGTAGGCTCGCTCTTTGGAGAGCCCGCGCCGCAGGACGCGCCTCACGGCCGGCAGGTCGGCGCTTCCGTAGATCGTCCCCAGTGTCATGCGAAGCGCATCCGAGCACTCCCGGACGGGCCGGATGCGGGGCGGGCCGGAAAGCGCCTCCTCGAGTTTTGCCAGGTCGTAGCCCATGGCCTCCAGCCGCTCCCTGCCGAGCCAGCGCAGGTAGCGCCTCCCCCAGCGCCGGCGCAGCGGGGTGTCGAACGCCTCGCGCCAGGCGTCGACCGACCCGGCCGAAATGGCGCTGTACCTGGAGGCCCCGGTGGGGTCGCCCATGCTGCCGGAGAATCGGACGTCGGTGTAGCGATCGAGGACGCTCGCGTCGTAGTCGAGCTCCAGGTGGGCAAAGATCCGCGGCCACAGGTCTTGCGGGCGCTCGACCATGTCCTCGTAGCGGACCGGGAACAGGCGTTCCGGTGATGCCTGTGCGGCGCGGATCAGGTTCTCCAGCCCCTTGTAGAGGTCCACGTTGAACCGGTACAGGTTCCAGCGTCCGCGGCGGGACCAGGTGTTGATGATGGACGCGGCGATTGCGAGCGGGTTTCGCCAGAGCAGGATGCACCTGGCCTCCGGGAAGATCTCGAGGATCTCGTCGACGACCAGGTGATACCGCGGCGTCTTGTCGACGAAGTGCGTCGCCTCGGGCCCGGCCGACGCGCGATACAGGCTGAGGCAGAGATCATGGACCGCGGCGTAGTAGTCGGACCGCCCCCGGGGCAGTGTGTCCACGAACTCCCCGACGGCCTTCGCCGCGGTTCCCTGGACGTACTCGGTACGTATCCCTTGCCCCCGCAGCGCGTACACCAGCGGCAGCAGGATCCAGGGCTCGGCAGCCGAGGCGACGGCGGGGTGGGCGGCCAGGATCTTCTGCACGAGTGTCGAGCCCGACCGCGGCAGCCCGAAGACGAAGACGGGTTTTATCGGCATTCTGGTGCAGCGCTCCTGCCGTGGTGGCTCGCTGCAGTCTCGCCGAGGCGTCCGGGCAGTTCAACCGGAAAGCGGCGTGTGAAAGGAGCAAGCCCGACGCGCGGCGCGCGGGGATCGCCCGGCCCCCGGCGATCCTCCATGGGAGGCGGACCTTGCGAAGGCCGCTGCATTCCGGTCCTTCCGGAAGATTGGTATGTTGTCCACGGGGCGCCCCCTGCCGCACGGGGCGGCCTCCGGAGGATGCTGCCGACTGCACCGGACCCGGGTCGACGCTGTGCGGAGGCGTCGAAGCGGTGCGGTCCAGCCCCGTCTGAATAACGAGAGGAACCACCGACATGGCCCGCATCGCCGTCCTGATGGCCTGTCACGACCGGCGCGAGCACACCCTGGAGTGCCTGCGCAACGTCCATCGCCAGGCGCTGAGGCCGGGGGACGAACTCGACGTGTGGCTGGTCGACGACGGCAGCTCGGACGGCACGGCGGACGCGGTCCTCCGGGATTTCCCGCACACCCGGGTCTTCTACGGCGACGGCTCGCTGTTCTGGGCCGGCGGGATGCGCAAGGTGTTTGCCGCGGCCATGGGCGAGGGCTACGACTTCTACCTCTGGCTCAACGACGATACTCACCTGCGGGACGACTGCATCGTCACCCTGCTGGAGACCTACGAGGCGGAAGTCCGTAACGGGGGGAAGTCGCCCGTGGTGCTCGGGAGTTGCGTGGATCCGGACACGGGCGAGATCTCCTACGGGGGCTGGTTGCTGGCAAGCCAGAGGTTTCCGGTACGGTCGGGACGCGTACCGATCGCCAAGACCGCACAGGCCTGCGACGTGGGTAACGGGAACTGCGTGCTCATCCCGCGCGAGGTGGCCGAATCGGTGGGCAACATCGATCCCGCGTTCGTGCACGGACTGGGAGACTTCGACTACACGCTGCGCGTGCGTAAGGCCGGATTCCCGTTGCTGGTCGCCCCGGGGGTCGCGGCCGACTGCCGGCCGCACGGGCAGCTCAGGCGAGCCCACTCGTTGCGCGAAATCCGGCAGCAGTGGCGCGATTTCCTCTCGGTCAAGCAGACCCCGCCGGCGCCGTGGGTCGTCTACACGCAACGGCACGCCGGTCCCTTCTGGGTGGTTCTGTTCCTGTATCCGTACGCGCGGTTCTGGCTGCGTGCGTGTGCGCAGTGGCTGCTGCGTCGGCGCTAGGACGGCCCGCTCGACGCTCCCCGGCGCGGATGGCATGCTTCCGCCTTTGGCGCCGAGCGGCGCTGCCAAAAGAGCAAGCCTGTGCTCTATCTGCAGAAGATCATCACCCAGCTCGCGTACCCGCTGGACGCTTCGCTGCTGCTCGCGATCATCGCGGTGCTGGTGCTCTGGGCCGGCCGGCGGCGCCTCGGGCTCGGCTGCCTGGTGCTCGCGATTGCGTGGGCCTGGCTGTGGTCCACGCCGGTGGTGTCCAATGCGCTCCGGCTGACGCTGGAACACCGGTATCCCGACAAGCCGGTGGCGCAGTACGCGAGGGCCGACGCGATCGTCGTCCTCGGCGGCGCCCTGGTGCCGGCGGTCCCGCCGAAGTTCCCCTACCCGGACCTCCTGCCCGAAGCCGACCGGGAGTGGCAGGCCGCGCGCCTGTACCACGCCGGCAAGGCGCCGCTGGTGATCGCCTCCGGCGGCAGGCTCCCATGGCTGGGCGTGAACACGCCCGAAGCCGTGGCGATGCGCAAGTTCCTGGTGGCCCTGGGCGTGCCGGCCGGCGCCATCGTGCTCGAGACCCACAGCCGCACGACCCGCCAGAACGCCGTCGACGTCAAGCCGATCCTGGAGCGGCTGGACGTCCACAAGGTGCTGCTGGTGACCTCCGCCCTGCACATGCCCCGCGCGCTGGCGACGTTCCGTGGCGAGGGCATCGACGCGGTCCCGGCGCCGACCGACTTCGACGTGCGCCCGCGCCCGTACAATCTGCTCAGCTTCCTGCCGGACTCGGACGCGCTGGCCAACAGCGCGCAGGCGCTGCACGAATACGCGGGGATGTTCGTATACCATCTTCGCGGCTGGACTGAGGCGGATGCGGCACTGATGCGACAGGCCGGCTCGACCGGGCAGTCGACGGCGGGACGGTGATGGCGTGGTTCGCCGCGAGTTCGCAAGTGTTTAAGTTCTTAAGTTGTTAAGTTATTAAGTGAAAACAAGAACATACAGAGATCCGGGGACAGTGTATATAACCGCCGGGCCTAAGCCCGGCGGAGTTTTAAGTGTTAAGTGTTAAGTTTTAAGTGAAGCGAAATACGAACCCGCCGGGGCCTCGGAGCTCGATGTGACTGAGCTGTTTGCACAATCGCGTGACGCGCGTCCCGCTTCGGTCAAGGGCCCTGGTGCCGGGGCCGTTCGCGCGTGAGCGCCGGCCGCCGCGACGGACTGCTGGCTCGCCTGCGCGGGGAGGGGCTCGGGGCCCACCTGCTTCGCGGGGCCGGCGGCAACATCGCGGTCGCTGGCGGGGCCCGGGCCCTGTCGCTGCTCGCCTCCGTGCTTCTCGCCCGCGTGCTCGCGCCGTCGGGCTACGGCGTGTACGCCTTCGCGATTTCGCTGATGGGCCTGCTGCAGGTTCCGGCCCAGCTCGGTTTGGGCCAACTCCTCTCCCGCGAGTTGGCCTCGAACGAGGCGACCGGTCGCTGGGACCTGGCGCACGGGCTGCTGCGCCGGGCCGCACAGCTCGTGACCCTGTCCACGGTGGTGATCGCCCTGGTCACCCTCGCGGTGCTGTGGACCGCACCGCTGCACGTCTCCCGCGAGGGCAGGCTCACGCTCACGGTCGCCGTCGGGTTCATGGTGGTCAACGCCTACGGCATGCTCGGGCAGGCGACGCTCATGGGCCTTCGGCGCGTGATCGTCGCCCAGATCCCGATGCAGATCGGCCGACCCGCGCTATTCCTGGCCGGCGTGGCGGGCCTGTGGTGGTTTGCGCACGGGCGCCTGGATCCGCTCACCGCCATGGGCGCCAATGTGCTGGCGGCGGCGGCAATGCTTGCCGTCCTGTTTCTCCTGGCCGGCCGGAGCTTTCACTCCCGCGCCGAACGGGTGCCCCCGCGCTTCGAGACCCGCCGCTGGCTGGCCAGCGCCCTGCCGTTCACCTTCATGGCGGGCCTGGGCGTGATCAATTCGCAGACGGACATCGTGATGCTGGGCCTGATGAAAAGCGCCCACGATGTCGGAATCTACCGGGTCGCGGTCGCCGGCGCCGGGCTCATCCCGCTGGTATTGATGGCCGTCAACAACGCCATCGGCCCGACCCTGTCGCGCCTGCACAGCCAGGGGGACCGCGCGAGACTGACCCGGGTGGTGCGCCTGGCGGCATACGCCGGCCTGCTCGGCGGACTGGCGGTGCTGGCGCTGTTCGCCGTCTGGGGCCACGACCTGATCCGCCTGGTCTACGGGACGGTCTACCTGGTCGCCTGGGCTCCGCTGATGATCCTGGCGGTCGGCCAGACCACCAACGCCGGCATGGGCCCGGTGGGCCTGGTGCTCAACATGACCGGCTATGAAAAGGACGCCTTCTTCGGCCTGGCCGTCGCCGCGGTGGTGAACATCGCCCTGAACGCGGCGCTGATCCCGTTCTGGGGCACGCTCGGCGCGGCGACCGCGACGGCGATCTCGACGATGGTCTGGAACGTTTTGATGGCGTGGCGGGTGAAGGCGCGGCTGGGGTTCGTTCCGCTGGGGGTGGGTACGTCGAGGTTGCAGCGGTGATTCAACTCCGGTGGCGCGATCCGGGGCGCGCCGCGAGTTTTAGGTTTTAAGTTGTTAAGTTATTAAGTTGTTAAGGGCAGGTGGTCCGCCAGTGTGGGGGTAACCGTTTCTGTGGCGGTGGTCGGCAGACGGGCAAGGGTCAGTCGAATATGTCGGACGGCAACTCGAACAGTCTGATCAGGTCTTTCAGGTAGCCGGGCTGGATACGGCGTTTGTCGTTGCCGTGGTGGGGCAGGGGGATAATGTCGTCCCGTCACCGGATCGACGAGCATCCGGTGGCTTCCCTTGCCTTTCCTGGTGTGCACTTGAATCCCCTTGCGTTCCGCCCGGAGACGCTTGAGGACCTCCCTGTACTCCAGCGCCCTTGGCATCGAAACGTCAGGCTAAGCTCTCGAAGCGATGCTTTGTGGCCCGCGGAAGGGGCATGTCGCTGGCCGCGTACTCCTCGTCGGCCCCTACACCATCGTCCTTGCGTTCGAGGTACTGGCGCATGCTCTTCTGTCGAGCCTGCTGATACAGTTCCACGTACTGTGGATCCGCGGGGATCCAGATTTCGTCCAGCGTGTTGCGCTGAACGGCGAAGGACACCTGGGCCTCGATCGCATCACGCAGCTCGTCGAGGGCTTCCTCGAAAGTCGCCCCGTAGCCTCGTAGACTCATATCGAGCGCGATGGCGCACCACTCACCGTCCTCGTGCAGCCCGAGGACCCGCACGCTGAATGTCTGGCCCGGCATGCTTTCTCCCGTCGGCAATCGCGCGCCAAGTCAAGTCGCACTTAACCAGAGGTTACAACACGTAGCGCGTAACGACACGTGTTCGAGGACGGGGATGCCGTGCAGTGTCGATCTTGAGGATTACCACGGATGCGCGAGTCAATGAGGGATCCAAACCGCAAGCCCACGCACCCCGGCGCGGTTCTCCGCGAGGACGTGTTGCCTGCGCCGGGCATTACGCAGACCGAGCTTGTGCATCGTCTGCGGGTATCACGCATGACGGTCCGTGAACTGCTGCATGAGAAGCGCGCGATGTCGCCGGACATGGCCGTACGAGTCGGCCGGCTCACGGACACGACACCGGAATCGTGGCTGGCGATGCAGGATGCGCTCGACGTGTGGGAAGTCCGGCAGAGCCCGGGGCATGCCGACATCGAGCCGATTGCCGGTTGAAACCCGGCTGTGCCGCGCCAGGCCGTCCGGCTCAAACCCATCGGTCTCCGCAAACCCAGGCCGGTTACCAGTGCGATTTCGGCGATGGTTGGGGGGCACGAGGCGTACATGGAATTCCGGGGACAGTATACATAACCACCCCGACTATGCCCGTCGGAGTTTTAAGTTGTTAAGTTATTAAGTTGTTAAGGGCAGGTGGTCGGCCGGTGTAGGGGTGGTAACCGTTTCTGTGGCGGTGGTCGGCAGACGGGCGCGTCATCCACCGAGAGCGGTAACGAAAGGTTTGCACACCGGGTGGCGCGGTATAGGTTTACCCGGACGTTCGCGCTGTGGGCCCTGCAGGGGCAACCGGGCGAACCGGCGAACAACAACAAGCAAAAAGAAACCCCCTGGGGGCAGGGGGCAAAGTGCGTGAAAGGACGAGGGGAGTCCTTTCAGGGGGGAGAGCTGAAAAGGCTTGGGTGCTGCGGGCTCAAGCCTGTTTTCTGCGCCGTGTAAGAATCTGGTCCCCATTATAAGTACGATTCCTGAATGTTCGATGAATGCCGGCTTTGCATCTGCCGACAGCAGGGCGTTGGGGGTGCTCAGGGGCGCTTTTGCGGTGGGTTGGGCCAGTTTTGGGTGAAGACGGCGTCGGGACGCCGCCGGTCTTAGGTGCTGGGTATTAAGTTTTAGGTTTGAAGTTTTAAGTAAGAACAAGAAGTTATCCGATTCCAGGGATCCGGGGGCTGCTCCACGGGCCGCGTCCGAGCGATGGACAGACCGGACGTGAATCCCACGTTCGAGCTCACCCGCGTCCCCTGCCTTGAACATCCCCGGTCCCGCATGGGCATCGGCGAGATCCGGGAAGCGTACCTGGATCGCAACGATCAGCCGGCGTCCCGAAGCTCCTCCCGAATCACTTTCCGCAGGCTCCGCACGGTGACCGGCGCATCCTCGTCCCGGATGGCTTCACGCAGCGCCTCATTGATCGCGGTCTGCTAGCCGATTCCCTTTGTTTCGGCTCGCGCTCGAAAGGCCTCGATCACTTCGTTGTCCAGCATGATGGTGCCCGGTGCTGGGGCTGCCTCTGTCGGCTCGGCGGACTCAGCGCAAGTGCCCGTCGCGCCCTGATATCTTGGGGTATGCTAGAATGATTCATAAATAGCGCATATATTCATTTCATGATCGATTTCTGGAACAGAATTAGATGAGCAAGCCCGCACAGAGGAGCTATTCCGGCTATGCCCGCGACGCCGCGGAGCTTCTGGGCATGATGATCCGGAGCGCGCGCACCGAACGGGAATTGACCGTCAGCGACGTTGCCGAACGTGCCGGCGTTTCGCGCGGGCTCGTCCACCGGATCGAGAAAGGGGAGATGGGCTGCTCCATCGGGGCTGTCTTCGAGGTCGCGGCGATTGTGGGGCTCCCCCTGTTCGAGGCGGAACCGACGGCGCTGACCCGGCATCTGTCGATGATGCGCGAGAAGCTGACCTTGCTGCCGAAAGCCGTCCGCACCGGCACCACGAGGGTGAAGGATGACTTTTGAGCTCGCTGGCGGCAAGGCGCCCGAGGAAGCCTATGTCTGGATATGGCTCCCCGGCGGGACGGAGCCCGTCGTCGCCGGTCGTATCGCGGGCGAGGGCGACCGCCTGGTCTTCAACTACGGCCAGAGCTATCTGGATCGGAAGAACGCCATCGCGATCTACGATCCGGAGCTGCCGCTTCGAAGCGGAGCCATCGTGCCCCAGGCCGGGCGGAGCATGGCGGGATGCCTGCGCGATGCGGTCCCGGATGCATGGGGGCGTCGCGTGATCCTGAACCGCGCCTTCGGACGCAAGGGCAAGGATATCGATCCCGGGGCGCTGGATGAGCTGACCTACCTTCTCGAATCAGGTTCGGACCGGGTCGGTGCGCTCGACTTCCAGCGCTCGCCCGCCGAGTACGTGCCCCGCACGGTGCACACCGCGACGCTGGGAGAATTGCTCAGTGCCGCCGAGAAGGTGGAAAAAGGCACTCCGCTGACGCCCGAACTCGATCAGGCGCTGTTCCATGGGACCTCGCTCGGCGGCGCCCGGCCGAAGGCGATGATCGAAGACGGCGACAGCAAGCTGATCGCCAAGTTCTCGTCCTCGACCGATACCTACAACGTGGTGAAGGCGGAATTCGTCGCCATGCGCCTGGCCGAGACGGCCGGCCTTGATGTGCCTCCCGTGCGTCTGGAACACGTGGCGGGCAGGGACGTGTTGCTGGTCGAGCGTTTCGACCGCACAAGAACCAAGAACGGCTGGACGCGCAAGGCGATGGTCTCGGCGCTGACGCTGTTCGGTCTTGATGAAATGATGGCGCGCTATGCCAGCTATGAGGATCTCGCGGAAATCATCCGTCATCGCTTCACCTCGCCGAAGGCGACGCTGCATGAGCTCTACGCTCGGCTGGTGTTTAACATCCTGTGCGGCAACACGGACGATCATGCCCGCAATCACGCGGCCTTCTGGGACGGCAAGCGCCTGACCCTCACGCCTGCCTATGACATTTGTCCGCAGAGCCGTACCGGCAACGAGGCCAGTCAGGCGATGCTGATCGTCGATGACAAGCGTATGAGCACGCTTGCAACGTGCCTTGAAGCGGCGCCGAATTTTCAGCTTGGTCGAAAAGCGGCGGAAGACATGATCGCCGCGCAGATCGAAGTGATCCGCACCGGGTGGGATGATGCGTGCCAGGAGGCCGAGCTGAGCGAGGTCGAGCGAAACCTGTTGGGCCGGCGTATGTTCTTCAATCCGTACATCTTTGAAGGTGCACCGGGTCGACTGCGGAATCTCTAGAATGTGGTGTCTACGTCACGTTGCGGGTCATGCGCGAGGGTGACCATCGCGATGGCCGGTTGAAATCGCCGTGCAGTTTTTAGCCGGCGTTGATGCTCCGGTCCCAATACCTCGATCCCACTCATCGTACTAGTCCTATCCCGGGCGGCCCCTTCTGCACCGATACCGCCGGATCCGTGCCCGCCCGACGCGAGATTGGACCGTTCTGGCCAGTGTCCAGGGCGGTGAACCCGACCGACCACAACGCAGCCCCGATCGCGATATGTGCGTTCGACCGGGATTGGCCGATCGGGAAGGTTCATGCCCGTCCCAGCTTGTGGGGCTCGGGGCGTTTGTTGGTGGTCGGAGTTTGCCGGAGTCGGCTTGTTATAACGAGGCGAAAGGCGAACCCGTTTTTCAAGCCGTTTTCTCAAAGTTACTGCCAAGTCTGAGTGCGACAAGGCAACGCGCCAGCAGAAGCCTGTTATGGCAAACCCTTCGCCCGATCGCCCCGACCTTGAATGTCGCCGCGAAC
>DASQZM010000035.1:0-114749 GCA_035638695.1 Gammaproteobacteria bacterium
GCCGATTTCGGTGATGCGCCCCAGCAGGCCGCCGTTGGTGGCCACCTCGTCGCCCTTGCTGAGCGATTCCACCATCTTGCGGTGTTCCTTCGCCCGCTTGACCTGGGGCCGGATCAGCAGGAAGTAGAACAGGATGAACAGTACCACCAGCGGGAGCAGGCTCATCAGGGTGCTCGGCTCCCCGCCGCCCGCGGACCCGGCCGCCCACGCGTTCTGAATCAAAAAGCTCATGAAGGCTCCTTCCCGGTCGACTCGACGAGCTTGGCGAATAGGAAACGCCCGCCGCGCACGCGCAGGCGGGCGAAAAATTTCGCGCCATTATGCCATATCCGGAACCTGTTTCCCCTTCGCCGCGTAGAAGCTTTTCCGGAAAGCCCTGAACGCGCCATCGGCGATCGCGGCACGCATGTCCGCCATCAGCGCCTGGTAGTGATGCAGGTTGTGCAATGTGGCGAGGCGAGCGTACAGGATCTCCCCGCAACGCTCCAGATGCCGCAGGTAGGCGCGGCTGTAATGACGGCAGGTGTAGCAGCTGCATTCCGGATCCAGCGGCCCGGTGTCCATGCGATAGCGTTGGTTGCGGATGCGGACCGCGCCGCTGGCGACGAACAGATGCCCGTTGCGGGCGTTGCGCGTGGGCATCACGCAGTCGAACATGTCCAGGCCGCGGGCCACCGCCTCGACGAGGTCTTCCGGGGTCCCCAGTCCCATCAGGTAACGGGGCCGGTCCGCCGGCATGCGCGGCACGCTGGCGTTGATCACCGCGAGGCGCACCGCGGGCGGCTCGCCTACCGAGAGGCCACCGAGCGCGTAACCGTCGAAGCCGAGCTGCGCAAGGCCGTCCTGGGATTCTCGGCGAAGGTCGGGGTACATGCCGCCCTGGACGATGCCGAACAGCGCGTTGCGGCTGTCCCCGTGGGCCTCCCGGCTGCGCCGGGCCCAGCGCAGCGAAAGCTGCATGGAGGCGGCCGCCTGATCCCGGGTCGCCGGATAGGGCGTGCACTCGTCGAACACCATCGCGATATCCGAGCCGAGCACGTGCTGGACCTCGATCGACCGCTCCGGGCCGAGGAACACCTCGCTGCCGTCCACCGGCGAACGGAAATGCACTCCCTCCTCCCTCAGCCTGCGGCTCCCGGCCAGGCTGAACACCTGGAAACCGCCCGAGTCCGTCAGGATGGGCCCGTGCCAGCCCATGAAGCGATGCAGCCCGCCGTGCGCCGCGATCACTTCCGTCCCGGGCCGCAGCATCAGGTGGAAGGTGTTGCCCAGCACGATCCCGGTGCCCAGCGCGCGCAGCTCTTCCGGGGTCATGCCCTTGACCGTGCCGTAGGTTCCCACCGGCATGAACGCCGGCGTCTCCAGGGTGCCGTGCACCAGCTGCAGACGGCCGCGCCGCGCTGCCCCATCCCGAGCCAGAAGCTCAAATCGCATCCGGCCCCTCCCGGCCGTTCTCGCGGACGCCGGCCGCCGGTGTCACCAGCATGGCGTCACCGTAGCTGAAGAAGCGGTAGCGTTCGCTGACCGCGTGGCGGTAGGCACGCAGCACCGCGTCCCGGCCGCCAAAGGCACACACGAGCATCAGCAGCGTCGACTGTGGCAGATGGAAATTGGTCAGCATCACGTCCACCACGCGAAACCGGAATCCCGGGCGGATGAACAGCCGCGTCTCGCCGCGGAACGGGCCCAGGCCGCCGTGCGCGGCCGCACTTTCCAGCGCCCGTACCACGGTGGTGCCGATCGCCACCACCCGGCCGCCGGCGGCCCGGGTCCGCCGGATGCGCCGGCACAGTTCGGCACCGACCTCCAGCCGCTCGGCGTGCATCCGGTGCCGCTCGACCTCCTCCACGCGCATCGGCTGGAACGTCCCGGCGCCCACGTGCAGGGTGACGAAGGCCCGACCCAGGCCCCGCCGCTCGAGCGCCGCCACCAGCGCCTCGTCGAAGTGCAAACTCGCCGTGGGTGCGGCGACGGCACCGGGCACGCGGGCGAACACGCTCTGGTAGCGCTCGCGGTCCTCGCGAGTATCCGGCCGATGGATGTAGGGGGGCAGGGGCACGTGTCCATGGCGCTCCAGCAGCTCGTCGACCGGCACGTTGCCGGCCACCCGCAACTCCCGGAACCCGTCCCGCGGTCCCAATACCTCCGCCTCGATATCGCCCTCGAACCGCAGTCGCTGGCCCTCGCGCACCGGCTTGCTCGCGCGTACCTGCGCCAACAGCCGGTGCGGGCCCAGCACGCGCTCGACCAGCAGCTCGAGCCGGCCGCCACTGTCCTTGCGTCCGTACAAACGCGCCGGGATCACGCGGGTATCGTTGAACACCAGCAGGTCTCCCGGCCGCAGCAGCTCCGGCAGGTCGCGCACCCGACGCTCACGGAGCGCGCCGCTGGCGCCGTCCAGGCACAGCAGGCGACCCGCGCCACGCTGCGCGGGCGGGACCTGGGCAACCAGCTCCCCGGGCAGATCATAATCGAATTCCGACCGCCGCATGGCGCGGGATACTAGCATGCGCGCTGGCCTGTATTTGAGCGCCCCGGGGCATGGCGTATGATACTGCGCAGCAGGCGACTGCCAGCCGGAGTGGCGGAACCGGTAGACGCGCGGCACTCAAAATGCCGTGGGCTTGGCCCGTGAGAGTTCGAGTCTCTCCTCCGGCACCAATCGAACCCCCTTCTCCGCCGGGGGCTTCACGGCCCCCGCGGGTGAGCCCGCCGGGAACGAATCGATGAAGTACTGCAGCGACTGCGGCCACCCTGTCAGCGTCCGGGTCCCTCCCGGCGACACGCTGCCGCGCTACGTCTGTGACGCCTGCGGCACGGTGCATTACCGGAACCCGCGCATGGTGGTGGGCTGCATCCCCCGGTGGGAGGACAGGGTGCTGCTGTGCCGACGCGCGATCGAGCCGCGCTCGGGCTTCTGGACCCTGCCCGCGGGATACCTGGAGAAGGGTGAGACCACGCTGGAGGGAGCGGCGCGGGAGACGCTCGAGGAGGCCAACGCACGGGTCGCCATCGAGGCCCTGCACACCATGGTCAACCTGCCGCACATTGACCAGGTCTACCTGATTTTCCGGGCCCGGCTGCTCGATCTCGACTTTTCGCCCGGGGAGGAATCCCTGGAGACGGACCTGTTCGGACGCGGCCAGATCCCCTGGGGCCGGCTCGCGTTCCCCACGATTACCTACGCCCTCGAGCACTACTTCGAGGACCTCGACCGGGGCGAGTTCCGCACCCGGATCAAGGACATGATCTTCCGCCGGCGGATCGAGGAATAGGGGCGCCGGCGGCGACGCGGGATCTGGCATTATCGCTGACCGGCTTAGTATCATGGCTGACCAGTCTTCTCGAAGGTATCCCCGCGGTCTGCGGCGCCTTTACCAGCCGGGTACCCGCGTGCCCGGCCGGCGGCACCCGGAACCGCCCGGCGTTCCCGACCGGAGCAAAGCATGACCTACGTCGTCACTGAGAACTGCATCAAGTGCAAGTACACCGATTGCGTGGAGGTGTGCCCGGTGGACTGCTTTCACGAGGGTCCCAATTTCCTCGTGATCGATCCCGAAGAGTGCATCGATTGCACCCTGTGCGAACCCGAATGCCCCGTCGATGCCATCCTGTCCGAGGACGACCTGCCGGACGATCAGCAGCACTTTCTCGAGCTCAACGCCGACCTGGCCCAGCAGTGGCCGGTAATCACCGAGATGAAACCCGCGCCCGGGGATGCCAAGGAGTGGGAGGACGTGCCCGGCAAGCTCAAGCACCTGGAGCGCTAGCGACGGGACCCCGCCCGTGGCAGGCCCCGCCATGTTTTCGACCGGCGTCACCTGGATACCCTACGACCAGGATCCCCTGGCCCACGTGGCGGACCTCGTCCTGGCGCTGGCCGGCGCTCGCCTGCCCGACCTCGACCGCGTAGAGATCCTGCTCCCGGCCATGCGCGCGGCTCCCCGGCTGCGCGGACTGCTGCTGGAGCGGGCGGCCGCCTCAGGCCACCAGGCGCTGCTCGGCCCGCGCATCGGCTCGCTGCGCGACTGGGCCGCGCGCAATCCTTGCGACCGCCCCAGCGTGCCCCGTGTGCGGCGCGAGTTCCTGATGGTCGATGCGCTGCGGGCCCGCCGCGACCTGTACGGCCGCGGCGATCCCTGGCAGCTCGCCGGCTCGCTGCTGCAACTGTTCGACGAGCTGACGCTCTCCGGCGCGCGACCGCCGGGATCCCTGGAGAGGTTCCTGGACACCGTCGGGGAGGCGTACGGCGTGGCCGGCGAGCGGCCCCAGCCCCTCGGGCACGAGGCCCGGCTGGTGCATACCCTCTGGCGGGCCTGGCTCTCCGGCGACGCGGGCGGCCCGCTCGACCCGACCGCGGCCCACGTTCGGGCCCTGCAGAAGCGCTGCCGAGAGCTGCCCGGCGACCGTCACCTGATCCTTGCCGGCTTCGACGCCCTGGCGCCGGTGGAATGCGCCGCGGTCGCGCCGTTGGTCCGTGACGGGCGCGCGCACCTGGTGCTGCACGGAACCGCCGCCGCCGGGCGTCCCCACCGCCCGCTGCGGCGGCTGGCCGCGCGTCTGCAGGCGCCGCCGGCACCGGCGGCGGCGCCCGGTGCCTTCGAGGCGGCCCTGGAGCAGGTCTACAGCGCCGGCTCCGACCCGGAGGCGGCGCCCCTTGCCGAGCGCGCGCGTGCGTTTGCCGGAGCCCATGGGCGCAGCCCGCTGCGCGGGCGGCTGCTCTGTTTCCTCGCCGACGACCCGGAGCACGAGGCGCGCGCCGTGGATCTCCAGATACGGCGCTGGCTGCTCACGCCCGGGCCGCCGCGGCGCGTCGGTGTGGTCACGGACGACCGGCGCCTGGCGCGGCGGCTGCGCGCCCTGCTCGAGCGCGCGGGCATCGCGCTTGCCGACAGCGGCGGCTGGGCGCTTTCCACCACCCGTGCCGCGGCCGTCCTGGAACGATGGCTGCAGTCCGTGGAGACGGGCTTCCACCACGAGCCGCTGCTCGACCTGTTGAAGTCGGGCCTGGCGGCGCCGCCGGAGGAGCGGGACGCGCTGGTGGGGACCGTCTACCGGCTGGAGCAGGACATCGTGCGTCACGAGAACATCGCCAGCGGCCTGGACCGGATGCGCGAGCAGCTGGCCCGGCGCGGCGGGCGCCTTCCGGAGGACTGGGCGGCGCGCTGGGCGGCCCCCATCGGGCGGCTCCTGGATCGGCTCGAGCACGCGGCGCGGCCGCTCGAGGACCGGCGGGGCCGGCCCTGTCGGCCGCGCGAGCTGCTGCAGGCGCTGCTGGAGAGCCTCGCGCGCCTGGGCATGGACGACGCGCTGGCCGCCGACTCCGCCGGCAGCGAGCTGCTGGCGCTGCTCGAGCGGTTGCTGCAGTCGCTGGCAGACGAGTCCTCCACCCTGGGCTGGGAGGAGTTTCGCGCCTGGCTCGGGCGCCAGCTCGAGCGCGAGCTGTTCCGGCCCGCCGGCGGTGCCGGTCGCGTGTTCCTGCTGAACCTCGACGACAGCCACCTCGCGCGCTTCGATTGCCTGGTTATCGCCGGCGCGGATCGCAGCCGGCTCCCCGGCCGGGCCACCGGGTCGCCGTTCTTCAACGACGCCGTGCGGGCCGAGCTCGGACTCGAGACGACCGAAGAGGCTCTGGACCGCCGCCTCCACCGGTTCCGGCGCCTGCTGGCCGCAGCGCCGCGAATCCTGATCAGCCACGCCCGGGAAAACGGCGGCGAGCCCCAGCTGGCCAGCCCCTGGGTGATCGCGCTGGAGCGCTTCCATACCCTGGCCTGGGGCGATTCGCTCCACGACGACACGCTCGCGCGCCTGTTGCAAGACCCCCGCAGCCAGGTGCGGTCCCCGGCTGCCGACGCGGCCGCGCCCGCGCGGGCCGGCTTCCCCCGGCCGGCCCTGGCTGCGGCGTCGATGCTGCCGCGCAGCCTGTCCGTCTCCGGGCACCAGCGACTGATCGACTGCCCCTACCGCTTTTACGCCGCCGACGTGCTGCAACTGAAGCCGCCGGACGAGATCCGCGAGATGCTCGAGAAAGCCGACTACGGCGAGAAGGTGCATCGCTGCCTGGAGGCGTTCCACCACCGGGTGGACGGCCTTCCGGGCCCCTTCGGCCGCGCGGTCGACACGGGCAGCCGGGAGGCGGCCGAGGCGCTGCTGCGCGAGATCGCCGAAGCGGAGTTCCGCCGCGACCTGGAAGACAACTTCGAGCACCGCGCCTGGCTGCGCCGCTGGCTGGAGCTGCTCCCCGCCTACCTGGACTGGGAGATCCGCGAGCAGGAGCAATGGCGTCCCTGGCTGGCGGAGCAGCGGGTCGAGGTGGCGCTCACCGACGGTATCGGCCTGCGTGGACGGCTGGACCGGATCGACCGGGACGGCGAGAGCCTGGCGGTGATCGACTACAAAACCGGCGGCGTACCGAGGGGCCGGGAGGTGACGGACGGGGAGGCGGTCCAGCTCCCCAGCTACGCCATGCTCGCCCCGGCGCTGGAGGGCGGCCCCTGCCGCCGGCTGGCATACCTGAAGATGGATGCCCGTGCCGTGAGCGAGCGCCCGTCACTGGGCGGCGACGAGGTGGCAGCGCTGACCGCCGCCGTCGACCGTCGCCTGCGGCGGGCCCTGGGGTCGATCGCCTCCGGCGCCACCCTGCCGGCCTGGGGCGACCCGGAAACCTGCCGCTACTGCGAGTTCGCCGGGATCTGCCGGCGCCAGGCGTGGGCGCACGAAGCGGAGGGCACCCCGTGAGCGCCACCCGGGACGCGCGCGGGAGCACCGCCGCGGCGACCGATCCGGGCCGCAGCGCGAGCGTCGCGGCCTCGGCCGGCAGCGGCAAGACCTGGCTGCTGGTCAGCCGGGTGCTGCGCCTGCTGCTCGACGGCGTGGCGCCCGACGCGATCCTCGCCGTGACCTTCACCCGCAAGGCCGCGGCGGAGATGGTCGACCGGGTCCTGGAACGGCTGTCCGGATGGGTGGAGCTGGACGACCCCGCGCTCGACGCCGCCCTGGCCGAGGTCGGTCTCGAGGACCCCGGACCGGCCGGGCGGCGCAGGGCCCGGAGACTCTACGAGACGCTGCTGCTGGGTCCCCGCGACTTCCGCGCCACCACCTTCCACGCCTTCTGCCAGGATGTGCTCCAGCGCTTCCCGCTGGAGGCGGACGTGCCCCCGGGGTTCGAGCTGCTGGAAAGCGACGGACCGCTGCGCCGGGAGGCAATGGACCAGGTCATCGCCGAGGCCAGCCGCGACCCCGACGGCGGGCTCGCGGCGGACCTCGAGTGCCTGCTGGATGCCTGCGGCGGCATGCAGAACCTGCGCGACTCGCTCGCGGGTCTGCTGGCCCGGCGTGCCGACTGGTGGGCCTGGAAAGCCGCCGAGCCCGACCCGGCGGCCCGCCTGCCCGCGTTCTTCGGAGTCGACGCCGGCCGTGACCTCGGCGCTGACTTCCTGGCCGACCGCGGCGCGCAGATCAGCGAATACATCGCCCTGCTGGCGGGCCACAGCGCCGCTTCCTGGCGCGGGTACGCGGCCGCTCTGGAGGAGGCGCGTGCGCAAGAGCCCCAGCGCCTGGTCGACACCCTCGACCCGGTGCTGCACAGGCGGGACGGGGGCCGGCGCAGTCCGCCCGCCCGCGGTGCCCTGGTGAAGTCCGTCGGCGAGGCGCGCGCGGACCGGCTGCTGGCGCTGCACGAGCAGCTCGCTGACGCCGTGGAGACGCTGCAGGACCGAAGGCGCGCGCAGGCCAACCTGGCCCTGAACGCGGCCTGGTACCGGGCGGGAGACGCGCTGATCGGGCGCTACCAGGCACTGAAGCAGGAGCAGCGGCTGCTGGACTTCGCCGACCTGGAGTGGCGCACCTACCGGCTGCTCAGCGGGGCCGGCCAGGCCCAGTGGGTCCAGTACAAGCTCGATCAGCGCATCGAGCACGTGCTGGTGGACGAGTTCCAGGACACCAATCCCACTCAGTGGGCCCTGCTGCTGCCCCTGCTGGAGGAAATGCAGTGGGCGCCGGAACGGCGCCGCAGCGCGTTCCTGGTGGGCGACCCCAAGCAGTCGATCTACCGCTTCCGGCGAGCCGACCCGCGGCTGTTGCAGGAGGCGGAAGCCTGGATGGTGCGGCGCCTCGACGCACGGGCTCTGAGCCTGAGCCGTTCCCGGCGCTCGGCTCCGGCGATCATGGACCTGGCCAACGCCCTCTTCGGTGCGCCCGGTCCCGCCGGGATGGACGGCTTTCCGCGCCACGAGACGCTGCGCGAGTCGCTCTGGGGGAGGGTGACACTGCTTCCCGCGGCGGCTCCCGAGCGCTCCGGCGACTCCGGGGAGGCCACCGCCGGGCGCCTGCGCGACCCGCTGCGGGCACCACGCCCCGTACCCCGCGACCGGCGCCACTACCGGGAGGGCTGCCGCATCGCGGCCGAGATCCGCGCCCTGCTCGAGGCGGGTACGCTGGTGGGCGAGGAGGACAGCGCCCGGCCGCTCACCTGCGACGACGTACTGATCCTGCTGCGCGCACGCCGCCACGCGGCGGAGATCGAGCAGGCCCTGCGCGATCACGGCCTGCCTTACGTCGGCACCGAGCGCGGCACGCTGCTGGACTGCCTCGAGATCGACGACCTGGTCAAGCTGCTGACGGTGCTGATCACTCCGTTCGACGACCTGGCGCTGGCACAGGTGCTGCGCTCGCCGCTGTTCGCCGCCGGCGACGCGGACCTGATGACCCTGGCGGGACGGGGCGGCGACTGGATGAGCCGCCTGCGCGAAGCGGCGGCGGACGAGCCGTCCGGCAGCCCGCTCGCGCGGGCGGCAGCCCTCCTGCCGCGCTGGCGGAGTCTGACCGCAACGCAGCCGGTGCACGACCTCGTCGATCGGATCTACCACGAGGGGGCGGTGCCGCAGCGCTATGCCGCGGCATTCCCGGCGCACCTGGAGTCGCGCGTGCAGGGCAACCTGGAGCGCTTCGTCGCGCTGGCCCTGGAGCTGGACAGCGGCCGCTATCCCAGCCTGGGGCGTTTCCTGTCCGAGCTGCGCCAGCGCGCGGCCGGAGGCGGGGACGCACCGGACCAGGCGCCGGCCACTTCCAGCCAGCCGCGGGTGCGGATCCTCACCATCCACGGTGCCAAGGGCCTGGAAGCGCCCGTGGTGTTCCTCGCCGACAGCGGCCCGGCCGCCGCCAGCCACGGCGCCTGGCAGCCGCTGGTCGACTGGCCGGCCGGCGCCGTCCGTCCCGAGCGCATCGTCCTGCGACCGCGGGCGCAACAGCTGGACCCGGCCACCGCGGCGCTGGCCGCGGAGGCGGAAGAAGCCGATTCCCGCGAGGAGACCAATCTCCTGTATGTCGCCCTGACGCGGGCCCGGCAGCTGCTCTACGTCTCGGGCTGTACCGATTACCGCGGCGAGCTCGAAGACTCCTGGTATCGGCGTGTCGCGACCGCGCTGGAAGCCGCCGGCGCGCGTCCGGAGGCGGACGGGCGCCGGGTGCTGGAGAACGGACGCATGCCGGCCGGGGCTGCCGCGGGAACGCCGCGGGACCCGCCGCCCGCGCCGGAGCCCGAACGGGGCCTGTCGCAGCCGCTCGCGCGCGCCGACGGCGGGGCCGAAGTCCATCCCAGCGAGGTCGCCGGGGCGCCGGGCCCCGGCGGGGGCGACGAGGATGCCCGCCTGCGCGGGGTGGCCGTCCACCGGCTACTGGAATGGCTCACCCGGGAGCCACCCCCGGATCCGGCGACCCTGCCCGGGGCCCTGGCGGGGGAACTCGGTATCGCGCCGGGAGCGGCGCCGCTGGAGGACTGGCTGGAGGAAGCACGGGCGCTCCTGGCACGCCCCGGCCTGGCCCACCTGTTCGACCCGGCCCGCTTCGAGGCCGCCTGGAACGAGGTCCCGGTCGCCTGCAGCGACACCGGCCGCACGGTGTTCGGGATCGTGGACCGCCTGGTGCTCTGCGGCGACGACGTCTGGGTGATCGACTACAAGACCGGGGAACACCGCGGCGCAGGCGACCCGGCATGGCTCGCGGCGTACGCTCCGCAGCTGCGCCTGTATGCCGCCGCCGTAAGCCGGCTCTGGCCCCGCCAGCGGGTCCATGCGGCCCTGCTGCTTACGCCGGAAGGGCGCCTGGTCGAGCTGTCGGACTGACCCGCCCGGCCGCACGGGAGCCGGCTTCCCGCCGGGGCATGCGGGCGAGCCGGAGCGGCGCGACCGGCGTCAGCGCGAGCCCCGCGGATGCGATTGTGCCGGTGCAAGCGAGGGCGTGTCAGCCGCGCGGATGGTGGGCGGCGTGCAGCTCCTTGAGCCGCTCCCGGGCGACGTGGGTATAGATCTGGGTGGTGGAAAGGTCGCTGTGTCCCAGCAGCATCTGCACCACACGCAGGTCAGCGCCATGGTTGAGCATGTGCGTGGCGAAGGCGTGCCGCAGCGTGTGCGGCGACAGGTCCTTCCTGATGCCGGCGCGCCTGGCGTAGCGCTTGATGATGTGCCAGAAGGCCTGGCGGGTCATGAAGTCGCTGCGACGGGTGGGAAACAGGCGGTCAGTGGTGCGCCGGCGCAGGATCTCCCGGCGGGCGCTGGGCATGTACCTGCGCAGCCACTCCAGGGCCTCCTCGCCGACGGGCACCAGGCGCTGACGTTCGCCCTTGCCGCGGATCAGGAGCACCCCCTGGCGCGGGTTCAGCTGGCCCATGGTCAGCTGAACCAGTTCGGACACCCGCAGTCCGGTCGCGTACAGTACCTCCAGCATCGTGCGGTCGCGCATGCCCAGCGGGTCGTCGATGTCGGGGACCGAGAGCAGCGCCTCCACCTCGCCCTCGGTCAATGACTTCGGCAGCGGCCGGCCGATGCTCGGCATCTCGATGCGGGCGCTGGGGTCCTCGTTGATGCGCTGTTCCCGGACCAGGTACCGATAGAGGCGCCGGATGCTGGACAACTGCCGGGCCGTCGAGCGCGGCAGCGCGCCCTTCTGCACCCGCCAGGCGATAAAGTCCATGAGATGCTGCCGCCGCGCCTGCAGCAGGCCCAGACCGCGCTCGGCCAGCCAGCGACTAAGGCCGCTGAGATCGGTCCGATACGCCGTCAGGGTGTTCTGGGCCAGGCCCCGCTCCATCCACAGGGCGTCCAGGAAGGTCTCTATGACATCGATCTCGGGCACGTCACGCCTCGGTCGGCATTCGGACCGCCCCACCTCGCTCGCAAGCGCCGGGCTCCCGTCGCTGGCTTTCTGCATGGCACGCGTTTTCATTATAGACTCGTCGGCGGACACGTCACGAGTGTTCCTCCGGCGCTGTCCCGCCCGCCGCCGGCGTTGTCCGGGAGGGGCAACTGGGTTACAAAGTACCCACCCCGCCCCCGCGGGAGGTGATTGGCCGCGCCGTTCGTAGCGCGTAGTGTCGCCGCTGACGGCGCCCGCAACCGTGATGGAGATCACAAAACCTGTGACCCGCATCGGTACCTCCATGCCTGAACCGGAACGCCCGCAGGATCCGACAGGCCCGCTGCGACGTAACGCGGAACGGGTCTACGGGATATGGTCGGTGTGCGCATTCGCCACCCTCTCCGTGCTGCTCTGCGGCCCCAGCATCTTCCTCCCCGGCGAGTCGCTGCGGCGGCGGGGCGTAAGGCGTGCGGCGCGCCTGTTTTTCGAACTCACCGGCCTGACGCCGCGCGTGAGCGGCCTGAGCAACATCCCGGACGGTCCCTGCATCGTGGTGGCGAACCACGCCAGCTATCTCGACGGCATCCTGATGGCCGGCGTGCTGCCGCCCCGCTTCGGTTTCATCATCAAGCGCGAGATGACCCGGATCCCGCTGGCCCACCTGCTGCTGCGCCGGATCGGCTCGGTTTTCGTGGAACGCTTCGACCCCCGCGGCAGCTCGCGGGATGCGCTGCGCCTGTTCCGCACCGCGGCTGGCGGGCGCTCGCTGGCGTTCTTCCCGGAGGGCACGTTCGCCGGCGCCCCCGGGGTGCGGCCCTTCCGGCTGGGTGCATTCCAGACGGCGACCCGCCTGGGTATCCCGGTGGTGCCCGTGGCCATCCGCGGCACGCGCCACGTCCTGCCGGCGGGCCGCTGGCTGCCGCGGCCGGCACAGCTGAGGGTGCACATCACGGCACCCATCCGGCCACAGGGCAGTGACCGCGAGGCGGCCCTGGGACTGCGTGACGCCGCGCGCAGCCGGATCGCCGAGCACACCGGGGAGCCGGCGCTTCCGGCCGGGGCCCCGGACACTCCGGCCGAAGCTGCCGCCGTGACCCGCTAGAGCGCCAGCCCGGTCAGGGCCACCACCACAGCCAGCCCCGCCGGGCCCCCGGCAACGGCCGCGGCGCCGGCGCGGGCACCTCGCGGCTTCCACTGACGACGATCGGCACGGCCAGCAGGATTCCCAGCAGGGTTGACCGCACGATCCCGAGAGCCACAGCACGCGGGCTGAGCTGGCGCGGCGTGGCCTGCGACATGCGTTCCTCCCCTGATTCTTGTTCTGCCGAGCCGGCGCCCCGGCGGCGGTCCGGGCGGAGTCTGGCGCAACCCGCCGCCATCGCCCCATGCCGTCGCAGACGTGGCTTTACCGGCGGGCGGGCGCGTATAATGAACGGCCGCTATCGAACGATCGTTAGGTACGGCGCCCATGCTGGACGACAGCCCCGTCAGCGAAGACATCGACGCCCTGCGCGAGACCGTGGGCCGCTTCGCCCGGACCGAGATCGGGCCCCGCGCGGCCGCGATCGACCGCGAGAACGAGTTCCCGGCCGACCTCTGGGCAAAGCTCGGGGAGCTGGGGCTCCTGGGCGTGACCATCCCCGTGGCGCTGGGCGGCTCCGGCATGGGCTATTTGGCGCACGTCGTGGCGATGGAGGAGATCTCCCGCGCCAGCGCCTCCGTGGGGCTGTCCTACGGCGCTCACTCCAACCTGTGCCTGAACAACCTCTTCCTGCATGCGACGCCCGGGCAGCGCGAGCGCTTGGTGCCCGGGCTCTGCTCCGGGCAGCGCATCGGAGCGCTGGCGATGTCCGAGCCGGGGGCCGGCTCCGACGTGGTCGGCTCGATGCGCTGCCACGCCGAGCGCCACGGCGACACCTGGGTGGCCAACGGCTCCAAGATGTGGATCACCAACGGACCGGATGCCGACGTGCTGCTGGTCTACATGCGCACCGCCGGCGCGGAGGCCGGCTCCCGCTGCATCACCGCCTTCCTGGTCGAACGCGGGATGCCGGGATTCTCCACCGCGCAGAAGCTGGACAAGCTGGGCATGCGCGGCTCCAACACCTGTGAGCTGGTGTTCCGCGACTGCGAGATCCCGCACGCCAATGTCCTGGGAGAGGTCGACCAGGGCGTGCGCATCCTGATGGCTGGCCTCGACGCCGAGCGCATCGTGCTCAGCGGCGGGCCGCTGGGCATCATGCAGGCGACGCTGGACCTGGTCCTGCCGTACGTCCACGAGCGCCGCCAGTTCGACGCGCCCATCGGCACCTTTGAGCTGATGCAGGGCAAGATCGCCGACATGTATACCCGGCTGCAGTCGGCACGGGCGTTCGCCTACCGCACCGCGGCGCTGCTCGACCGGGGCCGCGCCGCGCGCCGCGATGCCGCCGCCTGCCTGCTGTATGCCTCGGAGTCCGCGGTACAATGTGCCCTGGAAGCCATCCAGGCGCTGGGGGGCAACGGCTACATCAACGAGTATCCGGCGGGCCGCCTGCTGCGTGATGCCAAGCTTTACGACATCGGCGCCGGCACCAACGAGGTCCGCCGCATGCTGATCGGGCGTGAGCTGTTCGAACAGTCGCACTGAGCCCGCCCGCGGCCGTTCCCGCAACGCCCCAACCGGATTCAGCGAGGAGGACTATCCCGTGAGTGAGCAAGATCCTGTAGTCATCGTCTCCGCCCGGCGCACCCCCATCGGCTCCTTCCAGGGCAAGCTGTCGCGGGTGGCCGCCACGGCGCTGGGCGCGGAGGCGATCCGCGCCGCCGTCAGCGATGCCGGGCTGGAAGGGCCCGAGATCGACGAGGTCCTGATGGGCTGCGTGCTTCCCGCCGGCCTGGGCCAGGCCCCGGCCCGCATCGCCGCGCTCGAGGCCGGCCTGCCGCAGTCGGTGGGCGCCATCACGGTGAACAAGGTCTGCGGCTCGGGCATGCGCACCGCCATGCTGGGGCACGACATGATCGCCGGCGGCAGCGCCGGTATCGTGGTGGCCGGCGGCATGGAATCCATGACTGGCTCGCCCTACCTGCTGCCCAAGGCCCGCGGCGGCTATCGCATGGGCCACGGCGAGGTGCTCGACCACATGATGTACGACGGCCTCGAGAACCCCTTCAACCACAAGGCGATGGGGCACTTCGCGGAGATGTGCGCCGAGCGCTACGGCTTCACCCGGGAGGAGCAGGACGCCTTCGCGCGTGCCTCCCTGGAACGCTCCCGTGAGTCGGTCGAAAGTGGCCGCTTCGCCGACGAGGTCGTGCCGGTGACCGTGCGCGAGCGCCGGGGCGAGCACGTGGTGGATGCCGACGAGGAACCGTTCAAGATCGACCCCTCCCGCATTGGCGAGCTGCGCCCGGCGTTCAAGCGCGACGGCGGCACGGTGACCGCCGCCAGCTCCTCGTCCATCTCCGACGGCGCCGCGGCCCTGGTCCTGATGCGCCGCAGCACGGCCGTGGAGCGCGGCGTCCGGCCGCTGGCGCGGGTTCTCGGGCACAGCGTGTACGCCCAGGATCCGGACTGGTTCACCACCTCGCCGGTGGCAGCGATCCGGCGCCTCCAGGACCGCCTCGGCTGGTCGGTCGCGGACGTTGACCTGTACGAGATCAACGAGGCCTTCGCGGTGGTGGCCATGGCCGCGATGCGCGACCTCGAGATCCCGCACGCGAAGGTCAACGTCCACGGCGGGGCCTGCGCCCTGGGCCATCCCATCGGCGCCAGCGGCGCCCGCATCACCGTGACCCTGCTGCACGCGCTGCGCCAGCGCGGCCTGACGCGCGGCATCGCCTCCCTGTGCATCGGCGGCGGGGAGGCCACCGCGATCGCGGTCGAGCTGGAGTCGGCCTGATCGATGCCGGTGATCCGGAGCCACATCGACGCCACCGCCCCCGATTTCGCCGGCAATGCCCGGCGCATGGAGGAACTGGTCGGGGCGCTGCGCGCCAGCCTCGCGCGCGTGGCCGAGGGCGGCGGCGAGCGCGCCCGGGAGAAGCACCTCGCCCGGGGCAAGCTGCTGCCGCGCGAGCGGGTGCAGCGCCTGCTGGATCCCGGCAGTCCGTTCCTCGAGATCGCGCCGCTGGCCGCCTGGGGTATGTACGACGATGCGGCGCCGGGGGCCGGGATCGTCACCGGCATCGGCCAGGTGCACGGCCGCGAGGTCATGGTGGTGGCGAACGACGCCACGGTGAAAGGCGGCACCTACTACCCGCTGACCGTCAAGAAGCACCTGCGCGCGCAGGAGATCGCCTGGGAGAACCGGCTGCCCTGCGTGTACCTGGTGGACTCCGGGGGTGCCTTCCTGCCGATGCAGGACGAGGTATTCCCGGGGCGCGACCACTTCGGGCGCATCTTCTACAACCAGGCCCGCCTGTCGGCCCGGGGCATTCCGCAGGTTGCCGTGGTGATGGGATCGTGCACCGCCGGCGGGGCCTACGTGCCGGCGATGAGCGACGAGGCGGTAATCGTGCGCAACCAGGGCACCATCTTCCTCGGCGGCCCGCCGCTGGTGAAGGCCGCGACCGGCGAGGACGTGGACGCGGAATCGCTCGGCGGGGGCGACGTCCACAGCCGCCAGTCCGGCGTAACCGATCATCTCGCCGACAGCGATCCCCACGCCCTGTCCATCGCGCGGGACATCCTGGCCTGCACGGGCGGCGAAAAACAGGTGCCCCCGGACACCGGCGACGCGCGCGAGCCTCGCTACCCGGCCGACGAGCTCTACGGTATCGTCCCCGGCGACCCGCGCCAGCCCTTCGAGGTACGCGAAATCATCGCGCGCGTCGTCGACGGCTCGGAATTCCAGGAATTCAAGGCGCTCTATGGCAGGACTTTGGTCTGCGGCTTCGCCCGCCTGTACGGCTACCGTGTCGGGATCATCGCCAACAACGGCATCCTGTTCTCGGAATCGGCACTCAAGGGCAGCCACTTCGTCGAGCTGTGCGACCAGCGGGGCATCCCGCTGATCTTCCTGCAAAACATCACCGGGTTCATGGTCGGGCGGGCGTACGAGAACGCCGGCATCGCCAAGGACGGCGCCAAGATGGTGCACGCCGTCGCCTGCACCCGCGTGCCCAAGTTCACGGTGGTGATCGGCGGCTCCTTCGGCGCGGGCAACTACGCCATGGCCGGGCGCGCCTACCAGCCGCGCATGCTCTGGATGTGGCCCAACGCCCGCATCTCGGTAATGGGCGGAGAGCAGGCCGCCAACGTGCTGGCGACCGTGAGGCGTGACGGCATGGAGGCGCGCGGCGAGAGCTGGGGCCCGGCCGACCAGGAGGCCTTCAAGGAAGGCATCCGCGAGCAGTACGAGAACCAGGGCAATCCCTGGTACGCGACCGCCCGGCTGTGGGATGACGGCATCATCGATCCGGCCGATACCCGCCGCGTGCTCGGTCTCGCGGTGTCCGCCAGCTTCAATGCCCCGCAGGCGCCGCCGCGCTTCGGCGTGTTCCGGATGTAACCATGTTCGAGACCGTCCTGATCGCCAACCGCGGCGAGATCGCCTGCCGGATTATCGACACCTGCCGACGCCTCGGGGTCCGTGCCGTGGCGATCTACTCCGACGTCGACCGCCACGCCCGCCATGTGCGCGAGGCGGATGCGGCGGTACCGGTCGGCCCGGCCGCGCCCGCGAAGTCCTACCTGTCGGTGGAGCACATCCTCGAGGCCGCGCGGCAATCCGGCGCCGAAGCCGTCCATCCCGGTTACGGTTTCCTCTCGGAGAACCCGGAGCTCGCGCGCGCCTGCGACGGGGCCGGCCTGGTGTTCGTCGGCCCGCGCCCGGAGACCATCGAGCTGATGGGATCCAAGCGCGCCGCCAAGGAGCGGATGGAGGCGGCCGGCGTGCCCACCGTGCCGGGCTACCACGGTGACCGCCAGGACCCCGCGCAGCTGGCGCGGGAGGCCGACCGGATCGGCTACCCGCTGATGATCAAGGCCGTCGCCGGCGGCGGCGGCAAGGGCATGCGCGTGGTGGACCACGCCGGCGGCTTCGAGGAGGCGCTGGAGGGCGCGCGGCGGGAGGCGCGCGGCGCCTTCGGCGACGACTCGGTGCTGCTGGAACGCCGCCTGATGCAACCGCGGCACATCGAGATGCAGGTGTTCGGCGACCGCCAGGGCAACCTGGTGCACCTGTTCGAGCGCGAGTGTTCGATCCAGCGCCGCTACCAGAAGATCATCGAGGAGAGCCCGTCGCCGTTCATGGACGAGGAGCTGCGCTCGGCGATGGCGGACGCGGCGCTGGCCGCGGCGCGGGCAGTGGACTATCTCGGCGCCGGCACGGTGGAATTCATCGTCGACCGTGAGCGGCGTTTCTACTTCATGGAGATGAACACCCGGCTGCAGGTCGAGCACCCGGTCACCGAGGCGATCACCGGCCTCGACCTGGTAGAGTGGCAGCTGCGCGTCGCCGCCGGCGAGGCGCTGCCGCTCGCCCAGGAGGAGATCCGGTCCCGGGGCCACGCCATCGAGGCGCGCCTGTACGCGGAGAACCCGGCGCAAGGCTTCGTGCCGTCGGGGGGACCGGTCGACGCCCTGTGCCTGCCGGAACCGGACGCGCAGGTGCGGGTCGACAGCGGTATCGCGAGCGGAGACCGCGTGAGCCTGGTCTACGACCCCATGATCGCGAAGCTGGTGGTCCACGACGACGACCGCCCGGCAGCGGTGGCGCGGCTGCGCGACTGTCTGGGCCAGACCGCCGTATTCGGGCCCGTGACCAACGTCGATTTCCTCGCCGCCGTGGCCGCCCTGCCCGCGTTTGACCGGGGGGAGATCGACACCGGCTTCGTGGATACCCACCTGGAGGCGCTGACCGCGCCGGAGGAGCCGCCGGCGCTGGCGTGGGTGCTGGCCACGGCGTATCTGCTGCGCGGGCAGGTCCGGGAAGCCGCCGGGCGGGCGGCGACCGCGCCCGACCCCGGATCGCCCTGGCTGCGCCGGGATGCCTGGCGGCTGGCGGGCCGCGCGCGGCAGGTCTTCTATCTCGCGGATGCTGGCGGCGAAGAGCGCCAGGTCCTCGCCCACCCCCGCCCGGACGACGGTTGGCAGCTCGGGCTCCAGGCTGACGACAGCCACGAGCTCAACCAGCCGGGCGGTGAGGGCACGCTTCTGGTGCTGCGCGTCGACGGCCGGCCCCGGCGCTGCCGGGTGGTCGCACATGCGCGCCGGCTGGCGGTGACGCTGGACGGGGTCCGCTATCCCTTCCGGATCGCCGACGGCGCCCACGGGGGCGGGCCGGTCCACGAGGAGGCCGACATGCTTTCGCCGATGCCCGGCCGGATCGTGAAGGTGCACGTGGAAGCCGGCCGGCGGGTGGCAGCCGGGACCGCGCTGCTGGTACTCGAGGCGATGAAGATGGAGTACACGCTGCGCGCTCCGGCCGATGGTCGGGTGGCCGCCGTGCGCTTCGCCGAGGGCGACGTGGTGGAGGCGGACGAGCCGCTGATCGAGTTCCACCCGGACGAGGACCCGGGCGCCGATGCACCCCGGGCAGGAGGTGAGACCGCATGAGCTTCGCCGACCGCACGCCCGCGCAGGTGCGGATGGTCGAGGTCGGGCCGCGGGACGGCCTGCAGAACGAGCCGGAAACGGTGCCGACGGAGACCAAGATCGCGTTCATCGACGCCCTGTCCGAGGCGGGCCTGCCGGTGATCGAGGCCAGCAGCTTCGTCAGTCCGAAATGGATCCCGCAACTCGCCGACGCCGCCGAGGTACTCGCCGGCATCCGCCGCCGGGAAGGCACCGCCTACCCGGTCCTGGTGCCCAACGAACGCGGCATGGGGCGCGCCCTGGCCGCCGGCGCGCGCGCGGTCGCGGTGTTCACCGCCGCCTCGGAAGCCTTCAACCGGCGCAACATCAACTGTTCCATCGACCAGTCGCTGGAGCGCTTCCGGCCCGTTCTGGAGCGCGCCCGCGAGGTTTCCGTCCCGGTGCGCGGCTACATCTCGTGCGTGCTGGGCTGCCCCTACCAGGGCGAGGTGCCGACGCGGGACGTGGTCCGCGTGGCGCGCGCGCTGGTCGAAATGGGCTGCCATGAGGTGTCCCTCGGAGACACTATCGGCGTGGGCACCCCGGTCGCCGCCCGCGGCATGCTGGAAGCGGTCGCCGCGGAGGTTCCGGTGGAGCGGCTGGCGGTGCACTTTCACGATACCCGGGGCCAGGCCCTGGCCAACATCCTGGCGTGCCTCCAGGCCGGCGTCTCGACCGTCGACGCCTCGGTCGCCGGCCTTGGCGGCTGCCCCTACGCCCACGGCGCCAGCGGCAACGTCGCCACCGAGGATGTCCTTTACATGCTCCACGGCATGGGCATCGACACGGGCGTCGATGCCGCTGCCGTGCGGCGCGCCGGTGACCTGATCTGCCGCGCCCTGGGGCGTGAGAGCCGCAGCAAGGTGGCGCTCGCCGGCTGACGCCGGCGGCTTTTGCACCCCTGCGCCTTCGAGGGTACGGTAATTGCCAACCTTCCAGAAGGTATTGCCGGGTCTCAGCGGCTCCCCGAGCCGTCGCGGCGGGACCGGAGTATCGTGTGGCGGCACACGAGCGACCGACAACACCGCCCACGGCGGCCCTGAGACCCGGCGATATGGCGGGAAGGTTCGTTACCCGGTCCGGGTAGCAGATCCTGGTCGCAGGCAAGCAGCGGAAAGCGAATACGATCCATGACCGAGCCCATCTGGACGCCATCAGCGCAGCGCGCCGATGCCAGCCGCATGGCGCGATTCCTGTCTCTGGTGCAGGACGAGTACGCTCCGGAGATCACCAACTACGCCGGCCTGTACCGCTGGTCGGTGGAAAACCCGCGCGCCTTCTGGCCCGCCGTCTGGGGTTTCTGCGGCATGCAGGCATCCCGTTTCTGGCAGGCGGTGCTGGAGGACGGTGAGCGGATGCCGGGGGCGCGCTGGTTCCGGGGCGCGGAGCTGAACTTCGCGGAGAACCTGCTGCGGTTTCGGGATCAGCGCCCGGCGATCGTGTTCCGGGACGAGGCGGGCAACCGCGAGGTGCTCACGCACGCGCAGCTCTACCGGCGGGTGGCGGGGCTGGCGAGCGCCCTGCGCCGGGCCGGGCTGCGCCCGGGCGACCGGGTGGCGGGGTATCTGCCCAACCGGCCCGAGACGGTGATCGCGATGCTGGCCACCACCGCCTGCGGGGCGATCTGGTCGTCGTGCTCGCCGGATTTCGGGGTCCGTGGGGTGCTGGACCGGTTCGGCCAGATCGAGCCGCGGTTCCTGTTCGCGGCGGACGGCTACTACTACAACGGCAAGCGCTTCGACTGCCTGGGCCCGGCCGGGCAGCTGCTCTCGCACCTGCCCACGGTGGAGCGGCTGATCGTGGTGCCCTACACGCGCGCGCGGCCCAACCTGCGCGGGCTCAAGCGCGCCACGCGCTGGGACGAGTTCTGCGACGACGCCGCCACCGAGGTGCGTTTCGAGCAGCTGCCCTTCGACCACCCGGTCTACATCCTGTTCTCCTCGGGCACCACCGGGGCGCCCAAGTGCATCGTGCACGGGGCCGGGGGGACGATCCTGCAGCACCTGAAGGAGCACGTGCTGCACACCGACCTGGGCGAGGGCGACACGCTGTTCTACTTCACCACCTGCGGCTGGATGATGTGGAACTGGCAGGTGAGCGCGCTGGCCAGCGGGGCCGGCCTGCTGCTGTACGACGGCTCGCCCTTCGCGCCGGGGCCGGAAGCGCTCTGGCGGGCGGTGGAACAGGAACGGGTGACGGTGTTCGGGACCAGCGCCAAGTATCTCTCGGCGGTGGACAAGGCCGGCCTCAAGCCCCGCGAGCGGTTCAACCTGGGGCCGCTCAAGACCATCCTGTCGACCGGCTCGCCGCTGCTGCCGGAGGGCTTCGACTACGTCTACCGGGAGGTCAAGGAAGACCTGTGCCTGTCCTCGATCTCGGGGGGCACCGACATCGTCTCCTGCTTCGCGCTGGGCAACCCGATGCTGCCGGTCTACCGCGGCGAGCTGCAGTGCCGGGGACTGGGCATGCAGGTCGAGGTGTTTGACGGGAACGGGCGCTCGGTGCGTGGGCAAAAGGGCGAGCTGGTGTGCACCGCGCCGTTCCCGTCGATGCCGGTGAGCTTCTGGAACGACCCGGGCGGGCAGCGCTACCGGCGCGCCTACTTCGAGACCTTCCCCGGGGTATGGAGCCACGGCGACTACGCCGAGCTGACCGGGCACGGCGGCATGATCATCTACGGGCGCTCGGACGCGGTGCTCAACCCGGGCGGGGTGCGCATCGGCACGGCCGAGATCTACCGCCAGGTGGAGGCGCTCGACGAGGTGGTCGAGGCGATCGCCGTGGGCCAGCGCCGGGGCGGCGACGAGCGGGTGGTGCTGTTCGTGCGCCTGCGCGAGGGGCTGAGCCTGGACGACGCGCTGCGCGGGCGCATCCGGGCGGCGATCCGGGCGAATGCCTCGCCCCGGCACGTGCCCGCCAGGATTCTGCAGGTCGAGGATATCCCCCGCACCCGCAGCGGCAAGATCACCGAGCTGGCCGTGCGCCGCATGATCCACGGCGAGGACCCCGGCAACCGCGAGGCCCTGGCCAACCCCGAGGCCCTCGAGCAGTTCCGCGACCGGCCGGAACTGGACGATGACTAGCCCGCGGGAGACTCTGCCGTCGCGCCCCGGGCGATGCGGATAAGCGCAGCAGCCGGGGTCCCGCGCGCGCCGACGCCCTGGGCGCGCTACCGCTGCGACCTCGAGCGCAACGGCTTCGAGCACGATCCGGCGCAGGAGACCGCGGCGCGGGCCCTGGACGACCTCTGCCGGGTGCTACATCGGGCCCGTCCGTGGTGGCGACAGCTGCTGCCGGGGACGCGGTCGCCGGAGCCGGTCCGGGGGCTGTACCTCTGGGGCGGTGTCGGCCGCGGCAAGACCTACCTGATGGACCTGTTCCAAGCGTCGCTTGCATCGCGCGACGCCACCCGGGTGCACTTCCACCGGTTCATGCGGGAGCTGCACGCGCGGCTGCGCGATCTGCGCGAGCGGCAGGATCCCCTGGCGATCGTCGCGCGCGACATCGCGCGCGACACCCGGGTGTTGTGCTTCGACGAGTTTTTCGTCTCCGACATCACCGATGCGATGCTTCTCGGCACGCTGCTGGGACACCTGTTCGCCGGCGGCGTGACGCTGGTGGCGACCTCCAACGTGCATCCGGACGACCTCTACCGGGGCGGCCTGCAACGGCAACGGTTCCTGCCGGCGATCGACAGGCTCAAGCGCCACGTACGGGTACTGCACCTGGACGGCGATACCGACTACCGGCTGCGTGCGCTGGATCGTGCCCGGATCTATCACTGGCCCGACGACGCCCGTGGCGAGGCGGTCCTGGCGGAAAGCTTCCGCCGCCTCGCCGGCGAGCCGGGGACCGCAACCGACGACCACACCCTCATGATCGAGGGACGCCGGATCGCCATCCGCCGGCAACGCGACGGCGTGCTCTGGGCGGATTTCGACGCGCTGTGCCGGGGCCCGCGCAGCCAGAACGACTACCTCGAGATCGCGCGCTGCTACCACAGCGTCCTGCTGTCCGGAGTGCCGGTGCTGGACCGGCGCGACGAGAACGCCGCGCGCCGGTTCGTGAACCTGGTCGACGTGTTCTACGACCGGTCGGTGAACCTGATCATGTCGGCGGCGGCGGCACCGGCGAAGCTCTATCGCGGTCGCCGCCTCGCCTTCGAGTTCCGCCGCACCGTCAGCCGGCTGGAAGAGATGCAGAGCCACGAGTACCTGGCCCGGCCACATCAGCCGTAGCTGCGTTGCCGGCGGATCCCCCCCGCGGGCAGGCGTTTGCCCCCGCAAGCCGGACTCCGGTGCCGCCCGGTCGGTGCACGCGTCGTGCGTTCACAGCGCGGCCGCGCCGGATGCCAGCCGCCCCAGCTCCCGCACGCCGACGGCCAGGGCGGCCGGCTCCGGCTGACCTTGCGCGCGGATGTCCCCGACCAGCCGCCGGAACCGCTCGAGCGCGTCGCGATTGGCGTCCATCCACGCCTCCAGCTGACCGTCCGTGAGCGGACGGTCTCGCGGGGCGTCGGCCAGCGCGCTGCGCACCAGGCTTGCGTATTGCCCGTACAGGTCTTCCCGCAGCCCGTTACGCGCCCGCGCCCGCCAGTGGTCGCTGGTGGACAGCTTGTCCACCTCCTCGACCAGCCAGTCCAGCCCCAGTTCGGCGGCCAGCCGGAAGTAGAGGCTGGCCACTCCCTGGACCGGCAGGTCGGTCTCGCCGGCGGCCGCGACGATGTCCAGCGCCGGAAACAGCGCCTCGAGCCCGGCCACGCGGCGCGCAACCTCGGCGGGTACCCGCGCCTCCTCGTAGCGCGATACCTCGGCCAGCCATTCCTGCGCATCATGCTCCGGCACCAGGTCCGGCCACGCCCGCGCCAGCTCCGATACGCCACCGGCATAGTGCTCAACCGCGGCGGAAACGTCCGCGGCGCTCTCGGGTCGCCCCAGGAACCAGCGCGTACCATGCTCCAGCAGCGAGCCGATCGCATTCATCATCTCCACCTGCAGGACTCCGTCCACCTGGCCGTCCAGCTGCTCCACGGCGGTCCACATGCTGCGCGCGTCGAAAATCTCCCGCGCGCAGGCATAGGCACGCGCCACCGCGGCGGCGCTGGCGCCCAGCTCGTCCTCGAGGCGCTGCGCGAAGGTCACTCCCATGCGGTTGATCATGCTGTTGGTCACCGCGTTGGCGATGATCTCCCGGCGCAGCCGGTGCGCGTACATCCAGTCGCGGAAACGGCCGGGCAAGGGCTCCGGGAAGTACAGCTCCAACTCGTGCTCCAGATACGGGTCCTCGGGAACGCTGGACTCCCGCAGGGCGTCGTACACGGCGATCTTGGCGTAGCACAGCAGGACCGCCAGCTCCGGGCGGCTGAGGCCGGTGTTGCGCGCCCGGCGCAGACTGAGCTCCTCCTCGTCGGGGAGGAACTCCAGCGCCCGGTCCAGCCCCGCCGTGGCCTCGAGCCGACCGATCAGGTACGCGTGCTCGTCCAGCTGGCCGGCGGCGTTCGCCTCCATCATGCTGATCGCCTGGGTCTGCAGGTAGTTGTCCCGCAGCACCAGCCCCGCCACCTGGTCGGTCATGTCCCGCAGCAGCCGGTCGCGTTCGGCCAGGGTCAGCAGGCCCTCTTCCAGGACCGCGTTGAACAGAATCTTGATGTTGACCTCGTGATCCGAGCAGTCCACTCCGGCCGAATTGTCGATGAAGTCGGTGTTCAGCCGTCCTCCGGCGAGCGCGTATTCGATGCGCCCGAGCTGGGTCATGCCCAGGTTGCCGCCCTCGCCCACCACGCGGCAGCGCAGCCGGGCACCGTCCACGCGTACGGCGTCATTGGCGCGGTCCCCCACGGCGAGGTTGGCCTCGTGACTGGCCTTGACGTAGGTGCCGATACCGCCATTCCAGAGCAGGTCCACGGGCGCGCACAGGATCGCCCGGATGAGCTCCTGCGGTGTCAGCAACTCGGCATCGACGTCCAGGACGCGACGCATCTCGGGAGTCAGGCGTATGGACTTGGCGCTGCGCGGGAACACCCCGCCGCCATGCGAGATCCGGTCGCCGTCGTAGTCGCTCCAGGCGGAGCCCGGCGTGTCGAACAGGCGCTTGCGTTCGGCGAAGCCGGCCTCCGGGTCCGGGTCGGGATCGACGAAGATGTGACGGTGGTTGAACGCGGCCACCAGCCGGATCCCCTTCGACAGCAGCATGCCGTTGCCGAACACGTCGCCGGACATGTCGCCGATTCCGACCGCGGTGAAAGGCTCGCTGTCGAGATCATGGCCCATCTCCCGGAAGTGGCGGCGTACGGATTCCCAGGCCCCGCGGGCGGTAATCGCCATCGCCTTGTGGTCGTAACCGCTGGAACCCCCGGAGGCGAACGCGTCGCCCAGCCAGAAGCCGTACTCGTGCGCGATGCTGTTGGCGATGTCGGAGAAGCTCGCGGTGCCCTTGTCGGCGGCCACCACCAGGTACGGGTCGTCGTCGTCCAGCCGCACCAGCTCGGGCGGCGAAACGCAGTCGTCCCCGATGTAGTTGTCGGTGAGGTCCAGCAAGCTGCGCATGAAAGTGCTGTAGCAGGCGATCACCTCCTGCTGCACCGCTTCGCGATCCCCGTCTTCCGGCAGCTGCTTGCAGACGAAGCCGCCCTTGGCCCCGACCGGCACGATCACCGCGTTCTTGACCATCTGAGCCTTCATCAGGCCCAGCACCTCGGTGCGGAAATCCTCACGCCGGTCGGACCAGCGGATACCGCCGCGGGCCACCTTGCCGCCACGCAGGTGAACGGCCTCGACCGCCGGCGAGTAGACGAAGATCTCGTAACGCGGGCGGGGCTCCGGGAGCTGCGGGATGGTCTCGGGGTCGAGCTTGACCGAGATCGCCGCCTTGGGCCCGCCGTCCGCCGCGGTCTGGAAATAGTTGCTCCGCACGGTGGCGCGGACGACGTGCAGGAATCCCCGCAGGATGCGGTCGTGGTCGGCGCTGGCGACGCGGTCCAGGGCGTCGTCGAGCGCCTGCGCCAGCGCCAGGCAGTCGCGCTCGCGGTTTTCCGTGGCGGACGGGTCGAAGCGCCGCTCGAACAGCTCCACCAGGTGCGTGCCCACGGGCGCATGCTCGGCGAGGGTCTGCTCCATGTAGCTCTGGCTGAAGCTGACGCCGGTCTGCAGCAGGTACTTGCAGTACATCCGCAGCACGCTGACCTGGCGCCAGGTCAGCCCGGCCAGCAGGGTGAGCCGGTTGAAGCCGTCGTTCTCGATGCCGCCCTGCCAGACCCGGGCGAAAGCCTCTTCGAAAGCGGTCCGGGCGTCGTCGACCGCCACCGGCTGGTCGCAGTGCAGGGTGAAATCGTGCAGCCAGAGGGGGTCACTGCCGCCGGGATGAATCTCGTACGGGTGCTCGCTGAGAACCCGCAGCCCCATGTTCTCCAGCACCGGCAGCACGTCGGACAGGTACAGCTGCTCCCCCGCCTGCAGCAGCTTGAGGCCCAACCGATCCCCGTTGCCCGTGCGCGAGCGATACAGGTGCATCTGCAAGCCGCCGGTGCCGCGCAGGGCCTCGGCACGCCCGATGTCCGCGACTGCCTCGGCTGCGGTGAAGTCCTCGCAGTAGCCTGCCGGGAATGCCCTCGCGTAGCGCCGGTACAGCGCGGCCACGCCGTCCTCGCCGTGGCGGCGCACAAGCGCGGTCCAGAGCTCGTCCTGCCAGGTGCGCACGGCGTCCACCACGCTCGCCTCGATGCCTGCCACCTCCGGCGACGGCGCTTCCGGATCGCGGCAGCGTACGATCACGTGCACCCGCGCCAGCGGCGAATCCCCGATCTGCACCGTGGACTCGGCATCGTGCCCGTCCAGCAGGCTGCACAGGAGGGATTCAACGCGTTCGCGCACTTCCCGCTGGTAGCGGTCGCGCGGGACGAACACCAGGCAGGAATAGAAGCGGCCATAGGGGTCGCGGCGCAGGAACAGCCGGGTGCGCTGACGCTCCTGCAGGTTGAGGATGCCAGTGCTGATCTCGAGCAGCTCCACGTCGGAGGCCTGGAACAGCTCGTCTCGGGGAAGCGTGTCGATGATGTTGAGCAGCGTGCGCCCGGCGTGACTGGTCGGCCGCAGGCCCGAGGCGCGCATGACCCGTTCCACCTTGCCCCGCAGCAGCGGGATCCCCCGCGGACTGCGGTGGTAGGCGCGGGCAGTGTACAGGCCCAGCAGGCGGCTTTCCCCGACGACCCCGCCACGGGTGTCGAAGCGCTTGACCGCGATGCTGTCCAGGTAGGAAGCACGGTGCACCGTCGAGCGGGAATCCGCCTTGGTCAGCACCAGCAGCGTCCCCTCGCTGGGCGCGGTGCCCAAGCCGTGCGGCAGAACCCGCTCGGCCTGCGTGACGCGGCTCTCCGGCCGGCACAGCACGCCCAGCGCGCTGCCGCGATCGAGCCGCAGCTGCTGCCGGCCGTCCTCCTCGTGCAAGTCGTAGTCCGCGAACCCGACGAAGGTGAAATGATCTTCCGCCACCCAGTCCAGGAACGCCACCACCTCGCGCAGCGCCACCGGATCGACGCCGGGCGTGCCCTCCAGGCCCTGGCACAGTGACAGCACGCGACTGCGCATCGGCTGCCACTGTTCGACCGCGATCTTGACGTCGGCCATCACCGACTCCAGCTCTTCGCGGACCTTCCCGAACTCGACCCCTTCCGGCGGACGTGAGATCTCGACGTGGATGAAGGATTCCAGCGGCCCTGCGCCGGAGCTGCTTCCGGCCTCGACCACCTCCCGCAGGCGACCCTCGCTGTCGCGCTGGACGGAAAGGATGGGATGGAGAGTCAGGTCGACGGTCAGCCCCAGGCGCTGAAGCGCCGCCAGGGTCGAATCCAGGAGGAACGGACGGTCGTCGTTGACCATCTCCACCACGGTGTCCGCGGAGGTCCAGCCGTGGGTCCGCTCCTCGGGGCGGAAAACCCGCACGATCGGGCGCCCCGGGGTGCGCACCGAGCCAAACTGGCGGTGGCCGAGCGCGGCCGCGTAGAGATCCGCCGCCGGTCGGGAAAGCATGTCGTCTTCCGGCACCGGGCGGAAGTACTCGCGCAGGAACGCCAGCACCGGTTCGGGATCGGTCGCGCGGAACTGTTCGCGCGCCATTGCCAGGATTTCCTCGAGCAGCGTGCTCTTTCGGCTCGCGATCGTGACAGACAAGCTGCCTCCCTCTAACACGCGGCCACCGCATGCCAGGTACGCAATTGTCTGGCGGGTCCCTGAAAGACATCTCCCGCACTTTCCAGGGTCGCCAACTCCGGCGCGTGTCCCGCGCCGGAGCGCGGGAAATCCGAGTGGATCGGAGCCTCCCCGGGGCAGCCGCGCCGGTCCGGATACCAACCCGGTCAGCATACCGGCTGCGGGTTGTTGCGCCAAAGTCGGCCGGACGGACAAGGCAAAGCGGGCGAGTGACGGACCGGGGCGCTCCGCCAGCGGTGTCCCCGGAACGGCCGCGGCTCCTGCTACTCGGACACCGCGTCCGGCTGGGTCTCCGGCGTGGCGGCCTGGAACGAGGCCAGCGTCATGCAGTTGCGGTAGATGCTGCGTACGCTCGGGTAGCGCGACAGGTCATAATCGAGCTCGATCGCGTCGTGTACCTGCGGGACCAGGCACACGTCCGCGACCGTCGGGTACTCGCCATGGCAGAACCCGCCCGTGTCGGAGCTCTTCGAGAGCAGGATCTCCGCGGCGTCGAGGCCCTCCGTGACCCAGTGGTTGTACCACAGCCGGATCTTGCGTTGGCTCAGCTTCATCTGGTCGCGCAGCAGCGACTGGACCCGCAGGTTGTTCAGCGGCTGGATGTCGGACGCGAACAGCTGCGCCAGGGAGCGTACCCGGGCCCGGCCGGCCAGGTCGCGCGGCAGCAGCGGTCGGGTCGGGTAGGCTTCCTCCAGGTACTCGATGATGGCGAGCGACTGCGTGATCACCAGGTCCTCGTCCACCAGGACCGGTGCCAGGCCCTGGGGATTCACGGCCCGGAACTGGGGAGAGTTCTGGTCCCCTCCGTTCTGCCCGCGGAGATTGATGAAGCGGGATTCGTAGGTGAGCCCCTTCAGATTCAGGGCGATTCGAACGCGCTGCGCCGCGATGCTCCTGTAGTAGGTATACAGCTCCATGCTGGGATCCCCATGCTGTCGACTGTTCCGCACGCGGCCGGGATGGCCGGGCCGGCTGCAGCGGCGCGGGGATCTCCCGGCATGCAGACGGCGCCGTCGGCGCGTGCACGGAGGCGCGCCATTGGCGCCCCCGGCGGCGGGGATCATCCGGTTCCTGCCGGACGCCTCCCCGGGCTCGCCCCGCTCCGCACGCGGGATGCCGGGAATGCTCCGGCCCGTTCGGCAGGTTTCTTGCCCCGGCAAGGGCCGGGGCCGCCCCAGCCGCTTGCGGAACTCCCGGGGAAGCGGGGCGAAGGGAAGTTGGCGCGCCCGGGAGGATTCGAACCCCCGACCTCTTGGTTCGTAGCCAAGTGCTCTATCCAACTGAGCTACAGGCGCAATCCGGTCCGGCGCGTGATTATCCGAATGCCCACCGGGCGTGTCAAGCTGGCGCGGCGGCCCCCATAGGGATCAAGCAGTAAGCACGGGCCCGGGCGCCCCGGGACCGGGGCGGCGCGCAGCCGGCGGCGAGTCGGCCGTCAGCACGGGGGATGACTCGAGCCGGAATATTTCGACTGGAGCGGATGACCGTGGTACGTGCCGGCTGAAAGCCGTTCGGCTTCTGGAAGAGCCGTAAGTGAGGCACGGACGGGGGCGAGCACATCGGAAGGCTGCGCCCCTGAGCGTTGGACGAATCTCCCGCCTTCAGACCGGGGAGGAGCCAGCCCCGCTACGCTCGAAAGCCACAAGCACAGCGGCCAACGACGACCGCAAGCGGCGATCACTCGGCCGGGGACACGGCCACCCCTTCATCCACGGGGGCCGGGGCCTCCGATGCAGGGTTCACCGCCTGCTCCTCGCGCATCCAGAAGCGGAGCACCAGGACGGCGGCGAGTGCGCTGGTCATGACCACCGGCACCCACACCACCAGGCCGCCCAGATTCTGGTCCACCATGTAGCCCACCGGCCAAGCCCAGTGATGTCTGGCGATGGCGCTGTAGAGCTGGCGCGGGGTAAACATGACGTAGAAGCCCAGCAGCATCTGCGGCAGCATCACCGCCCACAGGGTCATGATGCGGCGCCCGTACGACGTTCTCGTCGCATGGGGCGCAAGTATGAACCACCAGAAGCAGACCCCCTCCATCAGCATGGTAGCGTGCATCAAGTCAGACACCGCGCCGTGGGTCACGGCCAGATCGAGAATCTTCGGCGTGAGCCAGAAGACGACCATGCCGAGAAACGCAATAGGGGCAACCAGTGGGGCCTGCATGAATTCCCACAGGCCGCGCAGGCTGTGCGCCGGCGGGCTCAGCGCACGCCGCAGCCAGTGCGGGACCCCGGCAGCAAGCTCGGGCACCGGCGCGGCAAGCACCAGCAGTATGGGCACCCAGTCGTAGAGGGCCAAGCTCTGCGCCCGGTTCGCCCAAAAGAGGTGGGGCGACAGCGCGTTGAGTGGACCCTGCAGGACGCCATAGGTCAGTGTCGCGGCGCCCAGGAAGCTCACCGCCTTGCCGATGTGGAGCGCTGCACCTTGCGTCCGACGCGCCCAGAGTCCGCGAGCGTAGAGCGCCACGGCCAGCAGGCAGCCTCCGACAATCAGCGGCGACACGGCCCACATTCGCCACAACTGGTCAACGTGAAGGATGGGGCCCTGGGCGGCGTGCGCCGGCGGACCCCAACTCACCCATGAGAGCAGCCCCGCGAAAGCAAGGCGGCGCTGGAACGAAGAGTCGAAACGGATCAGTTGGCCCGGCTTCATAAGCGAGGATGGTATTGCATCGGGAAACGGCTTCCGGCTGATCACGACCGGCCGTGGTATACCACGCAGGGACTCGCCGGGGGACCATAGGTGCGAGACGCGTCGGATCAAGCAGCCGGATTAGTAGATTACCACTCCCGCCGCTGACTGACTATTGCGCTGATTCCGGCCGCCGATTTCACGCGGAACCGACCACTGTTCGGAGCGTAGCCACGCCCGTGTCAGCGTGTCTGCTCACTCACTCCGTGTTGCTCGCGTCAATCGCGGCGAGCGACGCTTTTGCATGGACTCGCCTTTGAACGCGATGCGATAGACGCTGTGGACAAGGCGGTCGACTGCACAGGCCGCCTGCCCGAGAGGGGAAGACCGGCCCCGCAAGCGTGGGACGCACAACGAACTGGGGCACCGATTTGGGGGGCGACCCATGGAACGCCTTTGGTAACGCATTGTTACGAAAGACATTTCCTTCGAACAATGGCGGAGAGAGGGATTACTCGGGCCCTTGGCCCTCGCCCCGCCGGGGCCGGCGCCTGACAGCGCCGTTCCGGCTCGCTGCGCGATCCGGTCGAACGGGACCGTTTATCCCGAAAAAGGCGCTTCCCTGCCCTTTTTCGGTTCGCCGGGTCCGGCGCGTGTCCGGACCCGGCTCCGCCCGCGCAGGCACGGCGTGCCTGCGCGGCGACGGGACCTCCCTGTCCCGCACACTGAGCTTCGAGGGTTCGAATCCAGCCTTCTATACATCTTCCCCGAGGGGGGCCTGCGACCCCCCTCGGGGAAGATGGCGGAGAGAGAGGGATTACTCGGGCCTCGCGGCCCTCGCCCCGGCGGGGCCGGTGCCTGACAGCGCCGTTCCGGATCGCTGCGCGATCCGGTCGAACCCCGAATATTCGAGCTTCGAGGGTTCGAATCCGGCCTTCTATCATCTTCCCCGAAGGGGGTCTGACGACCCCCTTCGGGGAAGATGGCGGAGAGAGAGGGATTCGAACCCTCGAAGGGTGATTAACCCTTACTCCCTTAGCAGGGGAGCGCCTTCAGCCACTCGGCCATCTCTCCGCGGTTCCGGCTCGCTGGAGCGAATTAGCATACTTGCCGCACCGGGTCCGGTAAAGCACGCCGGCGCCAGGGGCTACAACCCCGGGCCCGGGACACCGTCGTCGTCGCGTTCTTCGCCGGACTCCTGTTCGCGCTTGATCCGTTGGTAGATCTCCTCGCGGTGTACCGAAACGTTCTTCGGCGCGTTCACTCCGATCCGCACCTGGTTGCCCTTCACGCCCAGGACCGTAATGGTCACGTCATCTCCGACCATTACCGTTTCACCCACGCGCCTGGTCAGAATCAGCATCGTCCCTCTCCTCGGGTCATAACCTGCCAAAGGCGTGCGCCCGGCGGCCGCAACGGCCGCAGCGCACGGCTCCCGCTCTTTCCGGCTTCCCGCGCAACTACTCCTTGTCCAGCTCGAAGCCACGGTGCAGGGCGCGAACCGCAAGCTCAAGATACTTCTCGTCTACCACGACGGAAACCTTGATCTCCGAGGTCGAAATCATCCGGATGTTGATGCCCTCCCGGGAGAGCAGCTCGAACATCTTGCTGGCAATGCCGGCGTGGGAATGCATGCCCACCCCCACCAGGGAAACCTTCACAATGTCCGGATCGCCGGAAATCTCCCGCGCTTCCAGTTCACCGGCCTGCTTGCGGAGTATCTCCAGCGCCTGCTCGTAATCCTTGCGATGAACGGTGAACGTGAAATCGGTGGTGCTGCCGTCCTTGGACACGTTTTGGACAATCATGTCCACTTCGATGTTCGCATCCGAGATGGGGCCGAGTATCCGGTAGGCAACCCCGGGGCGGTCGGACACGCCCTGTACGGTCAGCTGCGCCTCGTCCCGGTTGAACGCGATGCCGGATATTACGACCTCTTCCACGTCACTGTCCTCAGTCGTGATCAGTGTCCCTTCGCCTTCCTCGAAGCTCGAAAGCACGCGCAGGGGAACATTGTACTTGCCCGCCAGCTCGACCGAGCGATTCTGCAGCACCTTGGCGCCGAGGCTCGACATCTCCAGCATCTCCTCGAAGGTGATGCGGTCGAGCTTGCGGGCCCGTGGCACCACCCGGGGGTCGGTGGTGTAGACGCCGTCGACGTCGGTGTAGATCTGGCACTCGTCCGCTTCCAGGGCCGCCGCAAGGGCCACGGCGGTGGTGTCGGAGCCGCCGCGGCCAAGCGTGGCAATGTTGCCATGCTCGTCCACGCCCTGGAAACCGGCAACCACCACGATGCGTCCGGCGTCGAGGTCGGCCCGTACCCGCTCGGGATCGATGCGCAGGATGCGCGCCTTGGTGTGCGCGCTGTCGGTCACGATCGGTACCTGCGCCCCGGTGTACGAGCGTGCCTCGTGTCCCCGGTCGACCAGGGCCATCGCCAGCAGCGCGATGGTGACCTGCTCGCCGGTCGCTACCAGCACGTCGTACTCGCGCGGCGCCGGATGCGGCGAAACCTGCCCGGCGAGCTCGATCAGCCGGTTCGTCTCGCCGCTCATCGCGGACACCGTCACCACCACGTCGTTGCCGCGATCCCGGGTGCCGATCACGCGCTCGGCCACGGCCCCGATGCGTTCGACGCTGCCGACCGAGGTCCCGCCGTATTTCTGTACGATCAATGCCATCTGTTATAACAGCCGAAGTTGAAGACCTTAGCACCCGCCTGCCGGGGCGAAAAGCGGAGCGCGGGCGGGTCGCTCAAACATCGCCCTGGCCGGCAGCCGCCAGGCGCTCGCGCACCCAGTCGGCGACGCCCTCGAGCGCCCGATCGAGCCCGGCGGGGTCGCCGCCGCCGGCCTGGGCCATGTCCGCCCGGCCGCCGCCGCGACCGCCGATCCGCCCCGCGACCGCGTTGACCAGGTCGTCCGCGCGCAGGCGCTCCACCGCATCGCGCGTGACCCCCGCCACCAGGATCACCTTGTCGTCGCGGACCGTGCCCAGCACCACCGCCGCGGTCCCCAGCTTGTTGCGCAGCTGGTCGACCGCGTTGCGCAGGGTACGCGCGTCGGCGCCGTCGAGGCGCGAGGCCACGACCCGGATGCCCTCGACCTCGCGGGCCTCGGAGGCGAGGTCCGTACCCTGGCCCGAAGCCAGGCGCGCCTTGAGGCGCGCGACCTCCTTCTCCAGGGCACGCGTCTGCTCCAGCAGCTGGCGCACCCGGTCCACGAGCTGGTCGGGCGGGCTTCGGGTGACCGCGGCCAATTCTTCGAGCGTGGCCTGCTGCTGCCCGATCCAGCGCAGCGCCCCGGCCCCGGTTACCGCCTCGACGCGGCGCACGCCCGCGGAGACGCCGCCCTCGGCGGTAATCTTGAAAATCCCGATGTCGCCGGTGCGGCCGACGTGCGTGCCGCCGCACAGCTCGGTGGAGAAATCGCCCATGCGCAGCACCCGGACCTGGTCGTCGTACTGCTCGCCGGCCAGGGCGAGCGCGCCCGCCTCGATGGCCTGCGGATAGGGCATGATGCGCGTCTCCACCGGCACGTTGGCGCGGATCTCGCGGTTGACCAGCGCCTCGATCTCCTCGATCTGGGCCGGTGTCAGCGGCTCGAAGTGGGAGAAGTCAAAGCGCAGGCGCTCCGGCTCGACCAGCGAGCCCTTCTGCGCCACGTGTTCGCCCAGCACGCGCCGCAACGCGGCGTTGAGCAGGTGCGTGGCGGAATGGTTGCGCCGGGTGGCATCGCGCCGCGACTCGTCCACCCGCGCCCGCAGCCCGTCCCCGCTGCGCAGGCGCCCCTCCAGCACCGTACCGAAATGACCGAACACGCCGCCGCCCTGCTTGCGCGTGTCCTCCACCTCGAACCGCCCGCCGTCGCCGTGGAGCATGCCGCGATCACCGACCTGGCCGCCGGACTCCGCGTAGAACGGGGTGCGCGCCAGCACCACCATCCCGCTCTGCCCGGTCTCCAGCGACTCCACCCGGTCGCCGTCCCGGTACAGGGCGAGCACCTCGGACTCGTCCCGGGTGCGCTGGTAGCCGCTGAACTCCGTGGGCTGGTCCACGTCCACCCGGTGACTGTAGGCCACCCCGAACCGGCTTGCGGCCCGGGCGCGCTCGCGCTGCCGGGACATCTCCGCCTCGAAGCCGCGATAGTCGACCTCGAGACCCCGCTCGCGCGCCACGTCAGCGGTCAGGTCGACCGGGAAGCCGTAGGTGTCGTAGAGCCGGAACACGGTCTCGCCCGGGAGGGTCTTTCCGGACAGCCCCCCGATGGCCTTCTCCAGCAGCGTCATGCCCTGCTCGAGGGTTTCCGCAAAGCGCTCCTCCTCCTGGAGCAGGACGCGCCGGGCCAGCTCGGCGCCGCGGCGCAGCTCCGGGAAGGCGTCTCCCATCTCCTCCACCAGCGTCGCCACCAGCCGGTGGAAGAAGGGCTGCCGCACCCCCAGCTTGTAGCCGTGCCGGATGGCGCGCCGGATGATGCGCCGCAGCACGTAGCCGCGGCCCTCGTTCGAGGGCATCACGCCGTCCACGATCAGGAACGCGCCGGCGCGGATATGGTCGGCGATCACCTTGAGCGAGCTGTTGTTCGGGTCGCGCACCCCGGTGAGCTCCTGCGCCGCCCCGATCAGGTGCCGGAACAGGTCGATCTGGTAGTTGTCGTGCACCCCCTGCATCACCGCGGCGATGCGCTCCAGGCCCATGCCGGTGTCCACCGATGGCCGCGGCAGGGGCTCCATATTGCCCTGCGCGTCGCGCTGGTACTGCATGAACACCAGGTTCCAGATCTCAATGAAGCGGTCGCCATCCTCTTCCGGCGTGCCCGGCGGCCCGCCGGGAATCCCCGGGCCGTGATCGTAGAAGATCTCGGAGCACGGCCCGCAGGGCCCGGTGTCGCCCATCGCCCAGAAGTTGTCCTTCTCGCCGATGCGCGCGAAACGCTCGGGGTCGACGCCGATCTCCTCGAGCCAGATGCCCGCGGCCTCGTCGTCCTGCTCGAACACGGTCACCCAGAGCCGCTCGGGGGGCAGCTCCAGCTCGCCCGTGAGGTACTCCCAGGCGTAGCGGATGGCCTCACGCTTGAAGTAGTCGCCGAAGCTGAAGTTGCCCAGCATCTCGAAGAACGTGTGATGGCGCGCCGTGTAACCGACGTTCTCGAGATCGTTGTGCTTGCCCCCGGCGCGCACGCACCGCTGCGAGCTGGCGGCGCGCACGTAGCCGCGCCGCTCGTTGCCGAGGAACACCTCCTTGAACGGCACCATGCCCGCATTGGTGAACAGCAGCGTGGGATCGTTCGCGGGGACGAGCGAGCTGCTCGGCACGATCTCGTGACCGCGCTCGCGGAAGAAGCTCAGGAAACTCTCTCGGATCTCGGCGCTGCTGATCATCGGACGTGTTGCACTCGAGCGACGGATTTGCGGACACAGTCCCACCGGCCCGACGCCGGGGTGGGGTGAAACCAGTATCCCGCCAGTATAACAGGCACGCTTCCGGGGAGGTCCGCCGGGAAGGCCGCGCCCGCCGGGCGGCGGTCGGCCCCGCCATGCCGCCCTCAGAAATCCCGGCGCAGCGCCCGGCGGATCTGTTCCGTGCTGAACCCGCGACGCTGCAGAAAACGTGCCTGGCGGGCCCACTCGGCGTAGCTGTCCGGCAGCGCCGGGCCGAAGCGCTTGCGCCGGACGCCCTCGAGCTGCTCCAGCCAGGCCGCGTCGTCAGGATCGAGGGACTCGCGGATCAGGCTCTCGGCAACCCCGCGCCCGGCCAGCTCCCGCCACAGCTTCAGCGGGCCGTCGCCGCGCGCGCTGCGGGTGGCGAGGAAGCTCTCCACGAAGCGCCGCTCGTCCTGCAGGCCGTCGGCCTGCAGGACCCCGAGCACCTCCTCGACGAGGTCTTCGGGATAGCCTCGGCGCAACAGCCGCCCGCGCAGCTCGGCAACCGCGTATTCGCGCCGCGCGAGCAGCCGCAGGGCGGCGGAGCGGACCTCGTCCGGGTCCGCCTCAGCCGGCGCCTTCTTCCGCCTCGACCCGGTCACCGGGGGCGGCTCCGTTGCCCGGAAGCAGCTTCTCCCGGATCGCCCGCTCCACCTCGGCCGCGGCATCGGGGTGCTCGCGGAAGTACTGCCGGGCATTCTCCTTGCCCTGCCCGATGCGGTCGCCGTTGTAGCTGTACCAGGCGCCGGATTTCTCGATCAGCCCGTGCTTCGCGCCCATGTCGATGATCTCCCCCTCGCGCGAGATGCCCTCGCCGTAGAGGATCTCGAACTCCGCCTGGCGGAACGGCGGCGCCATCTTGTTCTTGACCACCTTGACCCGGGTCTCGTTGCCGACCACCTCGTCGCCGCGCTTGATCGATCCCACGCGACGGATGTCCAGGCGCACCGAGGAATAGAACTTCAGGGCATTGCCGCCGGTCGTGGTCTCCGGGTTGCCGAACATCACGCCGATCTTCATCCGGATCTGGTTGATGAAGATCACCATGCAGTTGGAGCGCTTGATGTTGGCGGTGAGCTTGCGCAGCGCCTGGGACATCAGGCGCGCCTGCAGGCCCACGTGCGAGTCGCCCATCTCGCCCTCGATTTCGGCCTTGGGCGTGAGCGCGGCCACCGAGTCCACCACCACCACGTCCACGGCCCCGGAGCGCACCAGCATGTCGGTGATCTCGAGTGCCTGCTCGCCGGTGTCCGGCTGCGAGACCAGCAGCTCTTCCACGTTCACCCCGAGCTTGCCCGCGTAGACCGGGTCCAGGGCGTGCTCGGCATCGACGAACGCCGCCGTGCCGCCGCCGCGCTGGGCCTCCGCCACCACCTGCAGGGTCAGGGTGGTCTTGCCGGAGGACTCCGGGCCGTACACCTCGACCACCCGGCCCCGCGGCAGACCGCCGATTCCGAGCGCGATGTCCAGGCCCAGCGAGCCGGTCGAGACCGAGGCCACGTCGGCCGCGACCTGGCTGTCGCCCAGGCGCATCACCGACCCCTTTCCGAACTGCCTCTCGATCTGGCCCAGCGCCGCCGCGAGAGCCTTCTTGCGATTCTCGTCCATTGCTGACTTCCCAAGCGTGGTGATCGGTGCGCCTCCGTCCCCTGCCCGTCCTTCGCTTCGCCCGGAGACCAGTCGCTCGGGCACCCCGGCGTCCGCGCCGGGAGGGACCGCTACGCCGATGCATTATCACACAGATGACGGATGTCACCCACCCGCCCCGGCGTCGCCGGCCGGCGACGTTATTCCGGGGTCATCCCTTCCCCCGGCCACTCGCCCATACCCGGTCTCAGGCGCGCGCCACGGTGCCTTCAGCTCCCCGCGCGAGGCGGATCAGGCCTGCCAGTGCGGTTACCACGGAGGCGGCCCGCACCGCCTCGCGGTCGCCGTCGAAATGCTGCCGGACGCTGTCCCGCGCGCCGCCGCGGGAGGCCCAGGCGAAGCACACCGTGCCGACCGGCTTGTCCGGCGTGCCGCCGGCGGGCCCCGCGATGCCGCTGATGGCCACGCTGAAGTCGGCATGGCTGCGGGCCAGGGCGCCCTCGGCCATGGCGTTCGCCACCGCCCGGCTCACCGCACCCTCGCTCTCCAGCAGCGCCCCGGGTACGCCCAGCAGCTCGGTCTTGGCGGCGTTGCTGTAGCTCACCAGGCCACGCTCGAACCAGGCGGAGCTGCCGGCACGGTCGGTGAGCACCTTCGCCACCCAGCCGCCGGTGCAGGACTCGGCGGTGGCCACCCGCAGGCCCCGCGGCTCCAGGATGCCCGCCAGCTCTGCCACCAAAGCGGCCATTTCGTCGTGCGCCATACGGTCTCCGGTGCGGGTTCTTGCCCCGCATGCAGTACAGTATTAACTTCGATCCGCCATGCCGGCGGCAGCCCTATAACCATAGCAGTTGCGCATGCCCGATCAGGCCCCCGAACAGCACACGCCCGTGATGCGCCAGTACCTGCGCATCAAGGCGGAGCATCCGGACGTGCTCCTGCTCTACCGCATGGGCGACTTCTACGAGCTGTTCTACGACGACGCGCGCCGGGCGGCACGCCTGCTGGACATCACCCTGACCAGCCGTGGCCAGTCGGCGGGCGAAGCCATCCCCATGGCCGGCGTCCCGGTCCATTCCGTGGACAGCTACCTCGCCCGGCTGCTGCGCCTGGGGGAGTCGGTCGCCATCTGCGAGCAGATCGGCGACCCGGCGACCTCGAAAGGCCCCGTCGAGCGCCGTGTGACCCGCATCGTCACGCCCGGGACGGTCACCGACGAGGCTCTGCTCGAGGAGCGGCGCGACAATCTGCTGGTCTGCCTGGCACCGGCGGGCGAGCGCTGGGGCGTCGCCTCGCTCGAGCTCAGCGGCGGCCGCTTCACGGTGCTGGAGCTGGAAAGCGCGGAGGCGCTGCTGGCCGAGGTCGAACGGCTGCACCCGGCGGAGCTGCTGGCGCCGGAGGACGCGGCCCTGCCGCCGTCGCTGGCCGAGCACCGCGGCCTGCGCCGGCGACCGCCCTGGCACTTCGAGGAGGACGCGGCCCGCCGCCTGCTGTGCGCACAGTTCGGCACGCGGGACCTGGCGGGCTTCGGCTGCGAGCACCTGGCCCTGGCGGTGGCGGCGGCCGGCTGCCTGCTGCAGTACGTCCAGGACACCCAGCGCACCGCGCTGCCCCATCTGCGGGGCCTGCGCACCGAGCTGCGCGACGAGGCGGTGATCCTGGACCTCGCGACCCGGCGGAACCTGGAGCTCGAGCGCAACCTGGCGGGCGGTCGCGACAACACGCTCGCCGCGGTGCTCGACCGCACGGCGACCGCCATGGGCAGCCGCGAGCTGCGTCGCTGGATCAACCGTCCGCTGCGCGACCACGAGGCGCTGCGCCTGCGCCACGCCGCCGTCGGTGCGTTGCAGGACGCCGGGCGGTACGAGCCGCTGCAGCAGCAGCTGCGGGCCATCGGCGACCTCGAGCGGATCCTGGCCCGGGTCGCGCTGGGCTCCGCCCGCCCGCGCGACCTCAGCGCGCTGCGCGCCGGCCTGGACGCTGTCCCCGCGCTGGCGGACTCGCTGGCCGGGATCGACAGCCCGCGCCTGGCCCGGCTGGCCGGGGACCTCGGTGACCACGCCGCGCTGGCGGCCATGCTGCACCGCGCCGTGGCGCCCGAGCCGCCGCCGCTGGCCCGCGACGGCGGGGTCATCGCCGAGGGCTACGATGCCGATCTGGACGAGCTGCGCGCGCTGTCGGGCAACGCCGACCAATACCTGCTCGACCTGGAGGTCCGCGAGCGGCAGCGTACCGGCATTCCCAACCTGCGGGTCAGCTACAACCGGGTCCACGGCTATTACATCGAGGTGACCCGGGCGCAGGCGGCCCAGGTGCCCGAGGACTACATCCGGCGCCAGACGCTCAAGAACACCGAGCGCTATCTTACCGCCGAGCTCAAGGGCTTCGAGGAGCGCGTGCTGAGTGCGCGGGAGAAGGCGCTGGCGCGGGAGAAGCAGCTCTACGGGGAGCTGCTGGAGTCGCTGCGGCCACAGATCCCGGCGCTGCAGCAGACCGCGGCCGCGCTGGCCGAGCTGGACGTGCTGGCGAACCTCGCCGAGCGCGCCCGCACCCTGGACCTGGTCGCCCCGGAGTTGGTCGACGAGCCCGGGCTCCGGATCGAGGCGGGCCGTCACCCGGTGGTGGAACGGACCACCGGGGAGCCCTTCGTACCCAACGACCTCCGCCTCGACGACGCCCGCCGCATGCTGGTGGTGACCGGCCCCAACATGGGCGGCAAGTCCACCTACATGCGCCAGGTGGCGCTGATCGCGCTGATGGCCTGCATGGGCAGCTACGTCCCCGCCCGCGCGGCCACGCTGGGTCCGATCGACCGCATCTTCACGCGCATCGGCGCGGCCGACGATCTCGCCTCGGGCCGCTCCACCTTCATGGTGGAAATGACCGAGACCGCGGGCATCCTGCACGGCGCCAGCGACCGCAGCCTGGTGCTGATGGACGAGATCGGGCGCGGCACCAGCACCTACGACGGCGTCTCGCTGGCACGCGCCTGCGCCGAGTACCTGGCCGCCGAGATCGGCGCCTTCACGCTGTTCGCCACCCACTATTTCGAGCTGACCGGCCTCGCCGACGAGTACCCCGGGATCGACAACGTGCACCTGGACGTGGCCGAGCACGGCGAGCGGCTGGTATTCCTGCACGCCGTGCGCGACGGGCCCGCCGACCGCAGCTACGGCCTCCACGTGGCGGCCCTGGCCGGGGTCCCGCCGCAGGTCGTGGAGCGGGCCCGCGCCTACCTCGACGCGCTGGAGCACGCGCGGCCGGCGCTGCCGCCGGAGGCGCCGCGGGCGAGCCCGCAGCTGCCGCTGTTCGATCCCGCCGAGCACCCGGTGGTGGGCGCCCTGAGGGAGACCGACCCGGACGACCTCAGCCCGCGCCGGGCGCTGGATACGCTGTACCGGCTGCGCCGGATGCTGGACGAGGGCGAGGGCTAGCGGGCCTGCGGCGCGAAACGGCCCTCGCGCAGGAACCCGGCCACGGCGCGCGCGACCCGGGGCGTGAACAGCAGGCCCATGTGCGTAGCGCGCACCTCGAGGCGGTCACTCGCCCCGGCCAGCCTGGTCTCCGCCAGCGCGACGGTGCCGTCATGCGGCACCGGCATGCGATTGCCGGAAAGGCGCCCCGGCCCGGCTCCCAGCGTGCCCGCGATCACCCCCAGCTCGCGCCGGCCGTCCCACTCCGGCACGTTTCCGTCCAGCCCGCCGCGCCAGCTCCGGCCCAGCATCCAGCGTCCGAGCGGCCGACGACGCAGCCGCTCCGCCGAGCTGCTGCCGGTCACCGGGGATCCCAGCAGCACCACCCGTCCCGGCTTCGCCGGCGGGTAGCGCTCGTACAGGTAGAGCAGCACGATGCCGCCCAGGCTGTGCGCGACGTAGTGCACCACCGGCGCGTCGATCCGCTCGACGAATTGCGCCAGCCGGGCCGCGTTCTCGCCCGGGCCGCGCCGCACCGAGCGGTAGCGGAAATGCCGCACCCGGTAACCCGCGCGGCGCAGGCGGCGGCCCAGCACCAGCATGTCGAGCCCGGTCATCCACAGGCCGTGCACCAGCACCACCGCCTGGTCTTCCGCGAGGGTCACGGGGTCCGCCGCAGGCAGTGCCGGATCGCCCGCCGATTGGTCTCCGAGGCTGCCCGCGCCAGCGCCTCGGGACCGGGCAGCCAGGCCCATTGCGTGTGCTCGGCGGGGTTCAGGCGCGGCCGGAAGGCGCGCCGCGCCGGCAGGTGGAACACGTGCTCGAGATTGGTCCGCAGGCTGGCGGCGTAGCGGTGGCGCCAGGCCGGCAGGATCGGGAAACGGAAGCGCAGGCGGCAGTCCGCGATGGCGCTGCCGGGGTTGATGCCCAGCTCCTCGCAAACTTCACGGCGGGCCGCCTGGGCCGGGGTCTCGCCCGCCTCGAGGGCCCCGGTCACGGATTGCCAGAAGCCGGCGGGCTGGCGGCGCCGCATCAGCAGGACTAGGTCCCCCGGAGCGGTAATCACCACCAGCACCGATTCGGCGCGCCGGCCGGATTCACGGGACTGCGCCATGCGGGCTCCCCGTCCCTAGCTCTCGAGCACCCCCGGGCGCAGGCGCAGCCCCAGCTCCCGCAGCTGTTGCTCGCTGGCCAGGCCGGGGGCGTTGGTCAGTGGGCAGCTCGCGCTCTGGGTCTTGGGAAAGGCCATCACGTCGCGGATGCTGCCGGCCCCGGCCATCAGCATCACCAGCCGGTCCAGGCCGAAGGCGAGGCCCCCGTGGGGCGGGCAGCCGTAACGCAGCGCCTCGAGCAGGAAGCCGAACTTCTCCTCCGCCTCCTCCCGGCCGATGCCGAGCACCTCGAACGCGGCCTCCTGCATCTCGGTCCGGTGGATACGGATGGAGCCGCCGCCCAGCTCGGTGCCGTTGAGCACCAGGTCGTAGGCGCGCGACACGGCGTTGCCGGGGTCGGCCCGGAGGCCGTCCGGGTCGGACACCGCGGGCGCGGTAAAGGGATGGTGCAGCGCCTGCCAGCGCTTGTCCCGATCGTCCCACTCGAACATCGGGAAATCGACCACCCAAAGCGGCCGCCAGGCGTCCTCGACCAGGCCCAGGTCGTGCCCCAGGCGCACGCGCAGGGCCGCCAGCGACTCGTTCACCACCCGGGCGCGATCGGCGCCGAAGAAGACCAGGTCGCCGGCGCGCGCCCGCGTGCGCGCGATCACCTCCGAGGCCACCGCCGCCGGCAGGAACTTCAGGATCGGGGACTGCAGGCCCTCGGCGCCGCGCTCCGGGTCGTTGACCTTGATGTAGGCCAGCCCGCGCGCGCCGTAGCGCCCCACGTAGGCGGTATAGGCGTCGATCTCCCGGCGCGTGAGCCGCCCGCCCCCGGGGACCCGCAGGGCCGCGACCCGTCCGGCCTCGTCGTTGGCGGGCCCGGAGAATACCTTGAACTCGACCTCCCGCATCAGCTCCGACACCTCGACCAGCTCCAGCGGGATGCGCAGGTCCGGCCGGTCGATCCCGAAACGGTCCATCGCCTCGCCATAGGTCATGCGCGGGAACGGGTCCGGCAGCTCGACGCCCAGCACCTCGGTGAACAGCTCGCGGATCATGGTCTCGCTCATCTCCATGATCCCGGACTCGTCCAGGAACGAGGTCTCGATGTCGAGCTGGGTGAACTCCGGCTGGCGGTCCGCGCGCAGGTCCTCGTCGCGGAAGCAGCGCACGATCTGGTAATAGCGGTCCATGCCCGACATCATCAGGAGCTGCTTGAACAGCTGCGGCGACTGCGGCAGGGCGAAAAAGTGGCCGGGGTGGGTGCGGCTGGGGACCAGGTAATCCCGCGCCCCCTCGGGCGTGGTGCGCGTGAGCATCGGCGTCTCGATCTCCAGGAACCCGCGCTCGTCGAGGAAGCGCCGCAGACTCCGGGTGATACGGGCACGCAGCTGCAGGTTCTCCTGCATGCGCGGCCGCCGCAGGTCGACGTAGCGGTAGCGCAGGCGCAACTCCTCGTTGACGTCCTCGTCGTCGAGCTGGAACGGCGGGGTCTCCGCGCGGTTCAGGATCTCCAGCCCGGTACCCACGAGCTCCACCCGCCCGCTCGGGAGCTTGTCGTTGACCGTGCCCTCCGGGCGATGGCGCACGTAGCCCGTCACCCGGATCACGAACTCGTTGCGCAGGGCCTCGGCGGTCGCGAACACCTCGGCCTGGTCGGGGTCGAACACCACCTGGACGATGCCCGCGCGGTCCCGCAGGTCGACGAAGATCACCCCGCCGTGGTCCCGGCGGCGGTGGACCCAGCCGGCGAGCTCCAGGGTCCGGTCGATGTGTTCCGCGTTGACTTCGCCGCAGTAGCAGGTTCGCTTCATGCTGATGCCCGGTTGATGCGGGGACGACAGAAGGCTCCCGGCGGCGCCGCCGGGAGCGGACGATGATACCAGTCTTCCCAAAGGTATTGTCAGGTCGCAGAGCCGTCGTGCGCTTTGCCGGTCAGGCGCGGGACTCAAGGCGCGGTGGTGCAGCGTTTCGCTGCCGCCGCACCGCCGGCGGAGCGCACGGCGGCTCCCTGGGCCACTGAGACCTGACGATACCTTTGAGAAGACCGGCAAGTGCTGCCGGTGGGGCGCGCAAGCGCGCCCGCGGGCGGGCTGGCCCTATTCCGAGGAGGAGGCGGCCGCCTTGCCGGAGCCGCCGTTGGACTCCTTCTTCGCGCCCCCGGAGGAACTCTTGCCCTCCGCGCTGTCGGAGCGCGCGATGTTGCGCTTGCCGTCCTTCTTGAAGTCTGTCTCGTACCAGCCGCTGCCCTTCAGGCGGAACCCGGCGGCCGAGATCAACCGCCGGAGCTCGGGCCTGCCGCACTCCGGGCAGTCCCTGAGCGGGTCCTCGCTCAGCATCTGCAGCGCCTCCAGGCGATGCCCGCAGGCCTGGCACTCGTACTCATAGATGGGCATCCTTGTTTCCTCTTTGCCTTTGCCTTGACCCTACCGGGGAACTTCCGCCCGGCTGTCGGATACCTCCGGTCGTCGGCTGCCGCCGGCGGAGCGGCGGACAGGCGACGCGCAAAGCGCCATTATATCCCTACGCGGCAGCGACGCACCATGTGGGCGCCGGCGAGGGCCGGCAGACGCAACGTCGCACAGCTTCCCCCGTGCGCGGATTCCCGGTAACGTCTATCCGGCACGCGGATCCGACCGGACCCACCGCCGGGTGCTACCGGCACGGCCGCGGCCAGGCGTGTCACGCACCAACCCGGTCAGAGGTAATGCCACGTCTCAGAGAGCGCGTGTGGGGTGAGGACAAGGCGCGGGAACGAGGGCGTGCCACACGACGACGAGCGAGCGCAACGCGGTCATCGCCGCTCACGCGCTCTCCCGCAGGGCGCTCGTCTCGCCCCGTCGGGACGGCGTCGCTCGTCGGTCGTCCAGCGCCCGACCACACTCCACTCCTCGCGCCCTGCCGGACGGACCGACAGGAGCGCTGAGATGAGGCATTACCTCTGACCGGGTTGGTATCCCGCCCCGATCGACGAGCACGGGCCGGGGAAGGGCGCAGCCGCCCTTTTCGGCAGGCCCCGGCAACTGGCACCGGCACGAGGGACGACGGCGCAGGATGAAAACCCGGCTCTACCTGGTCCAGAAACGCCCGCTGATCGCCGAGTACCGCAGCTTCGAGGTCGTGCGCGACAGGTACGTCGTGGCCAAGTTCCGGAGCCTGTTCCGCTCCGGCGCTTACTACGTCGACCTGCCGCTGGTCAATCCCTCGCCCGAATACCAGCGTTTCATCCCCTGGCGCTGGATCCAGGGTTCCGCGGCTGCCGCGCTGCCGGCGCTGATCTTCGGCCTGTGGGGCGTGGCCATGGGCATCGGCCTGGGAGCCGTGATCTTCCTGGTCACCCTGTTCTCGCTGATCTGCCTGGCCCTGGCCGGGGTGGCCGCCTATCGCTGGCGCAACGACGTGGTGATCTATTCGCGTTTTTCCCACACGCCGCTGTTCCGGCTGTTCGCCAACCGGCCCAGCCGGCGCGAGTTCCGCAAGTTCCTGGGGGATCTCCGGGCTGCCGTCACCACGGCCACGAACCAGGCCGAGCAGCGCTCGCGCAAGCAGAAGATGCTGCGCTTCTCCGAGATCCAGCGCCTGCGCCGCGAGGGCATGATCACCGAGCGCCAATACCAGCAGCTCCTGTCCGAGTACGAGGCCACGGTCGAGGACACCATGAACAATATCCTGCGCGACCTACGCATGCTCAAGGCGGAGGAGATCCGCACGCTGCGCCGGCTCGACAGCGAGGGCATCCTCGGGGAAGAGGACTACGAGGCCGGGAAGCGGCGGATCCTGTCGAGTTTTGAGTGACCGACCCCGCGGGGGCGGTTTTAGGTTTTAGGTTTTAGGTTTTAGGTAAGAGAGATTCGGCGGCTGTCTGCCGGCCCTGCGCTTCCGCAAGGTCGGGAGCTTCTGACGGCTCCGGCCAAGCCTGACGGGAGAGGGGAACGCGCAACGAAGCTTGCCGCTTCTTCCCTAAAACCTAAAACCTAAAACCTAAAACCACCCCTCCCCTTCGCCGCATCGGACCCCGGGATAGCGGCCCCGGCGGGGCGTCCGCCGGGGTTTCCACGCGCTGACCGGCGGGTCGCTACACGGACGACAGGCCGCCGTCGAGGAAGAAGCTCTGCCCGGTGATGAAGGCCGCATCGGGCGAGGCCAGGAAGCCGGCGGTGGCGCCGACCTCCTCGGGCTTGCCCGGACGCCCCGCCGGGATCGCCTGGCAGAGGGCCTGCACGGCCTCCTCGCGCGAGAGATTGTCGGCCTCCATGCGCCGCTTGACCAGCTGCTCCATGCGCTCGGTCGCGGTGGTCCCCGGACACAGCAGGTTGAAGGTCACGCCGCGGGCGGCGTACTCCCGGGTCAGCGAACGGGCCAGGCCGGCCAGCGCCGGGCGCAGGCCGTTGGACAGGATCAACCCCGGCAGGGCCCGCGCCACGCTGACGGACGTCACCATCAGGACCCGCCCCCATCCGCGCCCGGCCATCTCCGGCACCAGGACCCGGCACGCGGTGATCGCGCTGCGCACCTGCAACCGGTAGGCGGCGTCCCAGTCTTCCGCCTCGAAGTCCTCGAAACGCCCCGCCGGCGGCCCGCCGCAGTTGGTCAGCAGGACGTCGGCATCGCGGTGCCGCTGCACCAGCGACTGCAGGCCCGCGCCGTCGGTCACGTCCACGCTCTCGCCGGTGACCTTGGCCCCGGAAGCGGCCTTCAGGCGCTCCACGGCCTCGTCCAGCGGTCCCTGATTGCGCGCCACCAGGCACACGTCGGCGCCCATCGCGGCGAAGCGTTCGCCACAGGCGTAGCCGATGCCGCGCGAGGCGGCCAGGACCAGCGCCTTGCGGCCGGAGAGGGGTGTGCTGCTCTGTTCCATCGTCGACTTCCCCAGTTGCCAGATATGGGTGTGAGAAATGGCGGCGCTCGCGTCGACGGTGCTCTCGGCCGCGATACCCCAATCCCCCCGGGCACCGGCCCGGTCCCGGGCCCGGCCGGCGATCGATGGGCCACGCCCGGTGCGCCCGCGGGCCGGGATTGTATGGTCTGCCCGGAGCCCGGCGTTCCCGGACCGGAGGTTGCGGACCGCCCTTCCCGTTGCAGTCTTGCCTTACGCGGCTTCATTGTCTGTCTCTCGCCCGATGCGAAGCAAGCACCGGGGCGCGGAGCCGAAAGCCGGAATGGCAGGGAACCCGGCCCGCCGCCGGCTCGACCCCGGGAGCCCGCCTTCCTGCCGAAGCGGCGGGCCGCGCCGGCCCGATACGTTCGGCGCGGCGGCGCAGGCACCGCGACAGGAGCTGTCGCGCCCCAACGCGGGCCCCATGTAAGGTGCCCCCCCTGGGGCGTCGCTGAAAAAGCCCGTCCATGGCCTTTTTCAGCACCCCCCCAGGAGGCCCGCCGGCGCTCTCCGCGCGGCACCGGGGCGAAATCGTACTCACGCGATAGAACGGGGCCTCCACCCCGAACTCGGCCGCCCGCTCGGGCGACTCCTCGCGGAGGTAGCCCACTACCAGCGAGTTCTTGACGCCGAACACCGCGTCCGAGAGCAGGACGAACTCCCGGCGCTCGTCGTCGCTGTCCTCGAGGCCGTGAAGCACGGGCGGCCTCCCGGAGCGCAAAAAAACGGGGCTCCGGTGCCAGGCACCGGAGCCCCACAAGGCTGCAGCGGCCAGGGTTCGCCGACGGGGCGTGCGCAGCCCCGACGCGGACCCTGCCGGGTCGCTGGGCGGCCCCTAGAAGACCGCCTGGACGTTCAGGCTCACGGCCTGGATGCTGCTGCCGGTATAGCCCGTACCCTGGAACATCGGCGCCGTGCCGCTGTTGGTCGGGTCAAGCATGCCCCAGGTGGCCCAGGTGCGCACGTTCGGGCTGATCTGGTAGTGCGCCTGGACGTCGACCACGTTGTCATTCTCGGTCGTGCCCTGGGCGAAGTTGAGCGCGCCTGCGCTACCGTCGCGGTGCATGCGGCCGCCGGCCAGGTTGAGGGTCCACTTCTGGGTCGGCATCCAGGACAGGCGGACCATCGCCATCCACTGCTTGTACTGGCTCACGCCCTTGATGCCGGTGCCACCGAGGTTGGTCACGTTGGTCGGCGAGGTGTCCATCGCCGGGCTGTTGTTGACCATGCTGGAGAAGGTGTCGTAGCCGGACGAGATCAGCCCGCCGTTGTGCACCCCGATGTACTGGCCGGCCAGGTTCCACTTCGGGCTGGCCAGGTCATGCGCAACGCGCAGCGCGTAGGCCTCGCTGGTATCCGGCCAGAGGACCGAACCGTTCTTGGTCACGTTGAGGTTGGCCAGGTACTGCCAGCCCTGCACGTGGCCGCGTGCCCACGAGGACCACAGGTCCACGCCCCGCAGCGCGAAGCCGGAGCCGACGGTGGAGTTGGCGGCGTTGGCGTTGGCGCCGGTGGCGCTGTTGCCGCGGAAGATCGAGATGAAGCTGCCGATGTGGATCGCGCTGTCCATGCCCGGCTCGAAGTTGGCGACGAAGCCGTTCAACCACATGTAGCCGGAGCGGTAGTCACCCACCGGATAGTTGGAGTTGGCAGCACTCCTGAGCGTCTGCGCGTCACGCTTGTCCCACAGGGTGACGTAGACCCAGTGCGGGTTGATCACCTTGACCAGCTTCAGGCGGTCGCGGCGGGTGTCGCAGGCGGTGAAGCAGTAGCCCCAGTTGACGATCTGGCGGCCCGCCGAGAAGATCCAGCCATCGGCAATGGGCGTCTCCATGTAAGCGTAGTCCAGGCGGATGGCGTTGCTGCTGATGCCGGTGACCTGGTTCGGGTAGGCCGGCGTATCGGCGCCGTGGGCGTTGCCGGTCCATTCATAGCCCTGCAGGATCGCCCCGGCGTGGAAGCTCGCCGAGCCCGCCTTGGCGTCGACGCCCAGATGGGCCAGCTCGCGCAGCCCCTCGGTCTCGCCATAGGTCGTGCTGCCCTTGGCCAGGCCGGCGCCCCGATTGTGGAACAGCGACGTCTTGGAATCGGCCTTCCAGGAGAACGAGACCGACGGCATGTTTTTTACCACCGGCAGCTGGACGCCGTTGCGCGCGGGCATGCCGAACCCGTCGCCCTGGGCGAATGCCGCGAGCGGCACGGCGAGAACTGCAACCGCTAGAGATGACCTCAGTATTTTATACACGGGACTCCCCTCATCGCTTGTCGAATGCGTTATTACTCCGGTCAGAACCGGGCCCCAGCGTTGTCTATCCGAAGTAGACGGTTTGAATGAATAATAAAAGGCCTTGACCCACTCGCGCGTAGTCTCTCCACTTCGCCCGGAGTGGCCAACGGCGCACACGGGACCTCCGCAGCGCGTTCCCTCTTACCCGTGTGACGTTAGCGTTACACTTATAGGCAAAGGCAAAACTAAGAACATACTCCCCGTTTGTCAAGTGCGGGCAGCTATTGGCAAAGCCGCACCACACGCCGCCCCGGGCCCTGCCGCGAACCCCGGAGACGCTGCCGGCGGGCATGCGGGACCCCGATCGGCGGCCGCTTTTGCGATATACGAGCCATTATTCACCGGGGCGCGTGCAAGGCGGGAGACGCTTCGGGCGCTGGGCCGTGACGGCCCCGGAGGCGGAACCCGGCGGTGCCGGAGGGCCCGCGGTGCGCCTGCCGGGACCGCCCCGGCGGGCGCCGGGGATCGGCCGGTGGCGCCTGGTGGTGCCAGACGAGGCGGTGTTCGCGGGCCATGCTCGCACCGGGCGGGCTCCCGGGCAGGGCCGGCTCGAGGGCCGGCCAGGTGTCCATGGCCAGCGCCCGCCTGGAGCGGCTCCCACGCCACCGTCACCTGCCCGCCACCAGAGAGCGACCCTCAGGGGCCGGCGCCCCCGGGAGAAGCTTGCGCTCAGCCGGCCAGCACCCCGGCAGCGGACAGCGCAGTGAAGTCCTGGTCGGAAAGACCGAGCAGGCCGGTCAGGATCTCGCGGTTGTGCTCACCGAGCCTCGCGACACCGCTTCGGGCCCCCACACGCATCGCCGTGGAAATCCACGGATGTGCCGGCACCCCCACCCCGGCTGCGACTTCGGAAACCAGCCCCCGGTGCCGGGCCCAGGAGGTATCGGCGAGCTCGGAGACCGAGCGGACCTCACCCAAAGACAGGTTGCAGCGCTCGAGAGTCGCCTCGAGGCTGCGGGCGTCATCGAAGCTGCCGACGAATTCCTGCAAAAGCGCCAGCAGTTCCCGGCGATTCCGCATCCGCTGGTCGGCGGTACAGAAGCGGGGATCCTTTGCCAGCTCCTCGCGCTGCATCGCCTTGATCCAGCGCGGGAAGGTAAACACCGGGTTGCCGGGGACCGCGACCCGGACTCCGGAAGCAAGCTGCAGGACGGGAGAGTTCCACGCCCCGAAGAGCTGCTCGATCTCACCGCCACCGGCCAGTTCGACCGCGCTCCATTCGTTGGTATAGGCCAGGACTTCCGCCATCGAGACGTCGACATGCTGGCCACGCCCCGTGCGTGCCCGATGCAGCAAAGCCGCCAGGATGGCGTTGGCGGCCATGGTCGCGGGATAGACATCCCCGTGCGACTGGACCTCCGGCACCGGATTCGCGCCGCGCCGCCTGGCGGCCATTTCCAGGGTCCCCGCCTCGGCGTGTACCAGCGGTGCGTACGCGCGCCGGTCCATCCAGGGACCGCTTCGTCCATACCCGGTAATCGAACAGAAGACCAGCTCCGGGTGGCTCCGCAAGGCGTCTTCCGGGGCCAGCCCGAGCTTCTCCATGATCCCGGGCCGGAAGTTCTCCACCAGCACGTCGCAGTGCTGCACCAGATCCCGGAGCAGGCCCGCCCCGCGCTCGGTCCGCAGGTCGATGGACAGGTTCTTCTTTCCGGTGTTCAGCTGGCTGAAATACGCCCCGACCCCGTCGACGTGCGGCAGGACCTCCCGGGTGAAGTCGCCCCCGGGGGGCTCGATCTTGATCACTTCCGCTCCCATGTCGGCCAGGATCCGGGTGGCCATGGGTCCCGACACGACCCGCGTAAGGTCCGCGACCCGGATGCCCTCCAGCGGGGACTGGTTCATTCTGTTCTCCTCCGTCTGACTTCGGTATTTTCTGTCGTCGAGTTGGCTGCTGCCGCCCAGGGGTGCTCAACAAGGGAAACGCATACGCGCAGCGCGCGATCGGGCCCGGGCGACATCGGGCGTGTTGCGTAGCGTAGCATCGCCTGTTTATACTTATCAATATGATAAAAACCGCTCACGGAGCGTACCCGGCTCCGGGCGCCAAGGCCCCGAGCTGGTATGCTTCCGGGGCAGGCCGGGAGGTGCAGCCGGCCTGCGCGAGCAAGAGTGCAGATCGATACGGCGCGGGCTCAGCGGCCGCCAGTTTGCTTCACAGTTGCCGGGCGCCACGGTGTCCGGACGTCGGTGCGGGACTCTTATGAACAACGGCTTTTCCTTGCCGGATCTCGGTATTTCCCCGAATTACCCGAGGCCACTCAAAATCGCAGTGCTGGTAAAGCAGGTGCCCCAGTTCGAAAACTTCCGCCTGGGCGGGGACGGACGCCTGATCCGCTCCGACATTCCCCTGGAGATGGGCGCGTACTGTCGGCGGGCGGTGACCAAAGCGGTTGCAATCGCCGCCTCCTCGGGGGGGCAAACGACCGTTTTCACGTTAGGCCCCGAGAGCGCCAGGTCGGTTCTCAGAGAAGCGATCGCAGGCGGGGTCGACCGGGGAGTGCACCTGTGCGACAAGGCGTTCGCCGGTTCGGATACCCTGGCCACCTCGCGGGCGTTGCACGCCGCGCTCGGCCGGTTCGGCCCCTTCGATCTTGTCTTCCTCGGTCGCAACTCGCTGGATTCCGACACCGGCCAGGTCGGCCCCCAGCTAGCGGAACTGCTGGGACTTCCCTACCTCCCTGCGGTCCGGGAGCTGGCCATCACTGGTGACACCCTGCGGGCCTGGAGCGAGTCCGATGACGGCTTCGTGCAACGGGCGTCGCCGCTGCCCGTCGTCGTGGGCGCTGCAGAACGCCTTTGCGCACCGACCAAGATGCCGGAAGCCGCCGACGATACGGCACTGGACGCCCGGATCGTGCAGGTGGGCGCGCCGGAGCTAGGCGATGGCCCCTGGGGGGCGGACGCGAGCCCGACCAAAGTGGGCCCGCCCCGCCAGGTCGCGCTTCCGGTACGCCACCGGCGAGTGATAACGGATCTGTCGCCGGCGGACATCGACGACGTCGCGCGCCAGATTGTCCACCGCCTCAAGGCGCGGGAGCAGGCCGACGACCCGGTTGGCGGGCCCGTGCCAGCCGCCGGCACACGGTCCGGTCCGGCGGTCTGCGTGATTTTGAGCCACGGGGATTCATTGGCTTCGGCCAGCGAGCTCCTCGGTGGCGCCGCCGGGCTCGCGCACCAAATCCACGGCCATGTCGTGGCCTTCGCCTGCCGCGCGGACGGGGACCCCGATGTCGACACCCGGCAGCTGGGAGCCTACGGTGCGGACGTGGTGACCGTCGTGCACGGCACCGGCGAGCCGCAAGGCGCAGCCGCGATCATCGCTGACTGGTCGGTCCGCGAGGCACCGTGGGCGATCCTGTGTCGCAGCGATACCTGGGGACGGGAGGTCGCGTCCCGGGTCGCCGCGCGGACCGCCTCCGGTCTGACCGGTGACGCCAGCAGCGTGGAGCTCGACCCCGCCGGGCGACTGGTCGCGTGGAAGTCCGCCGCCTGGGGGGCCACCGAAGTCCCCATCATGACCCGCTCTGCCACCCAGATGGTCACCCTTCGGCCGGGCGCTTTTCCGATCCTGCGGCCCCGTCGTGCCGGCAACGTCGTGGTGCGACACGTCCACGACGGTTCCCCCGGAGCCACCAGGACCCTGCAGACCTTGACGGTCGATCAACCCGGACGGCTTGCGTCTGCAGCGGTGGTCATTGGCCTGGGTCAGGGCGTCGCGCCCGACGATTACCCGTTGCTCGACCGGCTCAGGAACACTCTGAATGCGGAATTCGCCGCCACCAGGAAGGTCACGGACAAAGGCTGGATGCCGCGATCGCGCCAGCTCGGGATTACCGGGGCCAGCGTGTCACCGGCCGTCTACATCGCCTTGGCCGCGAGCGGGAAATTCAACCACATGGCCGGCGTTACCACCGCGGAGCTGGTCCTGGGCGTGAACGCCGATCCGGAGGCTCCGTTGTTCCGGCACGTCGATATCGGAATTGTCGGGGACTGGCGGGAGGTGACGACAGGGCTCCGCTACTCGCTGTCCGCGCTGCTGGACGACGGCGTGGAACGCAAGTCAGCGGCCGCCTCGCCGGAGGACGGGCCCGGATAACGACTGCGCGCCGTGAGCGCGTCAAGAACGCGGTGGTACACCCGCGTCACCCTCCGGTCCAGTTCATCCAGCGGTACCTCGAGCTCCTGCGCCATCTTTGCCCGAAACAGCGAGTAGCCGTAGATGCAGGACAGGATCGTCATGTGCAACGCGGGCAGATCCGCGCCCTTCGGCAGCTCGCCTTCCCGGACGTCACGTTGCAGTCGCGCGATCGTCGATTCGAGGTCGGGCATCAGGGTGAATTCCGTGTCCCGGTCGGCCACCAGCAGCGCGGCCAGGTACACGATGTCCGGCTCGGCCAGCACTTCCGCGAAAAAGTGCAGCCTGCGCTCGATGAACGGCAGATCGCCATGCTGGTGTATATCGTCCAGCATCGACGCCCGGAACGACTTCAGCGCGCGCCGCAGGAGTTCCTGCCGCGAACCGTAGTAATGATAAACGATGCCGCGGTTGACGTTCGCCCTGTCAGCCGCGCTGCGCAGGTTGAGGCCGGCAAGAACGCCTTCCTCCTTGAGCAGGGACACAGCCGCGCACTCGAGCGCCATTTCGGTCTGACGGCGCCGCGGGTGTTTGCCGTCGGCACCGCGGCCGGACGAGGCTCTATTGTCGCCATTTTCGTCGCTCATGATATGACTCTGGTTCTCCCTGATCCGAAAGCTCCGCCTTCCGGCCCCCCGGAGGCCGGTAATCCCCCGCCCGACCCGGCCAGCGAGCGATCCGGGCATGGGCCTTGCGTGTGAACCTCCCGCCGCGCCCGGCGTTGCCGGGCTTCCGTCGCCGCTACCTGACGGTCCTCCCCTGGGCGTCGACGGCTCACTGGCGGCCCATGGCCGCCCGGGCCCGGGTCGTGGTCTCCGCGCTGCTTGCGTTCGGGTCGCGGGAGGCGGGGATGTCAAAGGTCACGGAGTGGATCGTCCCCGGGTAGGCAAATGGCGGCTGGTACGCATCGCACACCGGAGCCGTGCTCCGGCCCAGGTCCATGCCGCGGCTCGAGATCATCGGAACCAGGCGCGGACGGATGACCCCGCTCGCGGACAGATCACCGTTTACCGCCAAACGGACGTACCCCTCGCGTTGCGACCCACGTTCGATCTGAACCTCGACCGTAACGTCGCCGGCCTCGAGCACAGGATCCGTACTGACCAGCGTGTGCTCATGGAAGCAGTTGTAGTCGAAGTGCACGCACTTGTTCTTGACGTACAGCACGAACCCGCTGTTGATGTCCCCCCGGGCTACCAGGATGCCGGCGCCCTCGGCCGGATGCCTGGCCTCGACGGTGATCGTCCCGCCGCGGGAGAGCTGGGGACAACCATCCGACACGATGTGTGAGACCGGCGGGAAGTATACGAAACGCCGGCGCCCCCCGGGTAGTCCCGGACGTACGGCAGCCCGGAACAGGTCCTTCGCGCCACGATCGTCCAGTGGCAGGACGCCGTGCTGCCTGGCCTCGCGCCACCAGTGCGCCACCATTTCCTTTACCCGCCGCGGCTGTTCCGCGGCGAGGTTGCGACACTCGGAGAAGTCTTCACTCAGCTTGTAGAGCTCCCAGTCGTCATCTTCAAACCCGGCCCCCCGGCGGTGGTGCGTCACCACTTTCCAGCCTTTGCTCCATAGCCCGCGATGACCGAACATCTCGAAATACTGTGTTTCCCGGGCGGGCGCGGCCGCCTCGTCTCGCAGGCATTGTGCCAGACTTGCCCCGTGCATCGGCGTCTGCCTGATTCCCCGGTAGCTGTCGGGAGCCTCGATCCCGGCCAGGTCGAGGATCGTCGGCGCGAGATCAATGGCGTGGCAGAATTGCCGCCGCAGCTGCCCGCCTTGGCCGAGACCGGCAGGCCAATGAACGATGAATGGATCGCGCACCCCGCCCCCGTGGGTATTTTGCTTGTACCACTTGAGCGGCGTGTTCCCCGCCTGAGCCCAGCCCCAGGGGATATTCGAGTGGCTGCGGGGACCCCCGATGTCATCCAGGTGCCGCACGGAACGGTCCACGTCCTCCGGCATGCCGTTAAAGTAGCGGAACTCGTCGAGCAGGCCCGTGGAGAGGCCTTCCTGGCTGGCGCCGTTGTCGGAAAGAAATACCAGCAGCGTATTTTCGAAGCGCCCGATCTGCTTCAGGAAAGCAAGAAGTCTGCCGATCTGGTCGTCGGTATGATCCAGCATCGCCGCAAAGGCTTCCTGCAAGCGGGCAGCGAATTGCCGCTCGTTCCCACTCAACTCGGCCCATGGCTTTACCCCGGGATTGCGTGGCGCGAGCCCGGTATCCCGGGGAATCACGCCCAGCTCCAGCTGCCGCTGATACCACTGCTGTCTTATCTCGTCCCAGCCCGCGTCAAAGCGGCCGCGGTACTTATCCAGATATTTCCTTGGTGCCTGGTGCGGCGAATGGGTGGCACCAAACGCGAGATAAAGGAAGAACGGGCGCTCGGGAACCAGCGAGACCGAGTCGCGCACGTAGCGCATCGCCTGGTCCACGATGTCCTGGGAGACATGGTAGCCCTGTTCCGGAGTGGATGGCGGGTCAATGAACTCGTTGCCACAGGTCAGTTCCGGATAGAACTGGTCGGTTTCCCCCTGGAGAAAGCCGTAATAACGGTCGAAGCCGCGCTGCAAAGGCCAATTGTGAAACGGACCGGCGCTGGTGCACTCGGCCATCGGGGCGAGGTGCCACTTCCCCGTGGCCAGCGTGGTATAGCCGCGGTCTCTCAGGATCTCGGGGAGCGTAGCCACGCCTCGCGGGATGGCACCGCGCATGTTCGGGTAACCGGTGTCCATGTTCGAGATCTTGGCCATACCGACCGAGTGATGGTTGCGGCCCGTCATCAGGCATGCGCGGGTCGCCGAACACACGGCAGTCGTATGAAAGCCGGTAAACTGAAGTCCGCCCGCCGCCAGGGAATCAATGTTGGGCGTGTCAATCGTCGAGCCGTAGCAGCCCAGGTGGGCGAATCCGGTGTCGTCAAGCACGATGCACACGACGTCCGGGGCGTCTTCCGGTGGCAAGGGCTGCGCGGGCCACCACGGCGTGGACTCGTAGACCGTATCCCCAATGTGACCGCGAAACTCTTCTTCGGTCGGCGGCTCTTCCGGCATTCCTGTCTCCTCCTTCGCGCTTGCGGGTAGCTCACTCCGTGGCGTGGCAGGTCCTTGCTTGCCCGCCATCGGTCACGTTTCGATCGCCGCGTCCAGCGCAACCACGCCGCTGCCTTCCGGCAGGACAAGCAACGGGTTCAACTCCATTGAGCGGAAGCTGTCACGGTTGGCGTAGGCGAGGCACGACAGCCGGGAAAGCGTGTCCGCCAATGCGTGCTTGTCGGGGGTCCAGTTCAGCCGGTAGCCGTCCAGGATGGGCGCCGCCCGGATGTCCGCGATCATCTGCATCGCCACTTCCCGGTCGAACGGCGCCACCCTGAAGGTGACGTCCCGCAGCACTTCGACGGCGACGCCTCCCAGGCCAAACATGATCACCGGCCCGAACACCGGGTCCACGTGGGCGCCCACGATGGTCTCGACGCCGTCGTTCTTCATGGGCGTGACCAGGACACCCTCGAACCGGGCCTCAGGATGCGCTTTCCGAACGTTGTTCCGGATCTCCGCAAAAGCTCCCGCTGCCGCGGCGGCGTCCACGTTCAAGCGCACGCCACCGGCGTCGCTCTTGTGCACTATGTCCGGCGACAGGACCTTGACTGCCGTTGGCACCCCAAGCTCCTCGACCGCACGCGCGCAATCCGCGGCACTTGCCGCGTGCCGGTGCTCGATAACTGGAATGCCCGCGGATGCAAAGAGGCGCAGCGCCGTCAGTTCCGACTGGTCGGTGCCGCCGACGGATGGAAGCTCAGTCCACTCGCGCTCCGGGGCCGATGGCCGTTTCCAGGCGTCAAAGCCCTCTTTGATCCGAACCACGGCGCCGATGGCCCTCACCGCCCTGGTTGGATCCCCGAAGCAGATCGCTCCCGCCTCCTCCATCTCCCGCTGGTACTCCGGCTGCATCACGGAAGCGAAGACAAACAGCTTGTCCGGGTAGCGGTCGATAAAGGAGTTCCACATCTTCTGTCCCCATTGCCCGTAGCGAGGGGACAGCGCCGCCAGGCCCTGGAAGGCGACCACCGTATCGAACACGTTCGCGCTCAGCGCGTGGTCGATGATCTTCTCGTAAAGGCCCATATCACTGGCAACCTGGCCAGTGGCATCCACGGGATTGCGGGGAGCGGCAAAGGGGACGACGTCCCGAATGCGTGCCTGCGCATCGGCGGGAAGCTCCGGAATGCACAATCCTTGCCTGGACGCTTCATCCGCCATCAGGATGCCCGCGCCGCCGGAGACCGTGATCAGGCCAAGATTGCGGGAAACCCGCGTTTCGCCCTGCGCCGCGGCATAGGTAATATCAAACGCCTCTTCAATCGACGATGCCCGGCAAACGTTGTACTGGCGAAACAGCGCATCAAAGGTCGCATCGGAGCCCGCGAGCGCCGCCGTGTGCGAGCGCGCGGCCTCTCCGCCGATACTGCTCACCCCGACTTTCACGATCACCACCGGCTTGCGATTCTCTGCGGCAAGGGCGAGGGCCGCCTTGAGCTTTTCGCCGTCGCGGCACCCCTCCATGTACCCCAGCACGACATCCGTATTCTCGTCCCGGGCCATGTAGGCGAGGCAATCGGCAAACTCGATGTCGGCCTCGTTCCCGGTGGCGATCCAGTCACCTATCGCGATTCCCCGCTCGCGGGCCATACAGTAGGCGTACATCCCGAAGGCACCACTTTGACTCACGATCCCGATCCGCCCGGGACTGGCGATCGATGACACCACCGCGGGCGAGAATGTGCCGACCAGTCCGATGCGCGTGTTGATCACGCCGAGGCAATTGGGCCCCAGAATCCGGACGCCGTGCGAGCGCCCCAGCTCGCGCAACTGCTCCTGCTGCACGGCGCCCTCGTCCCCGACCTCCGCGAACCCCGAGCTGAACACCACGGCCGATTTCACGCCGGCGCGGCCGCATTGCCCGATCGCCTCGTACACTCCCGCTGCGGGCACGGCCACGATCGCCAGCTCCGGCGGCTTCTCGATGTCCTGCACGCTAGCCCAGGCCCGAAGCCCCTGAATCGATTCATGCCGGGGGTTGACCGGATATACGTCGCCGGCAAACCCGTACTTCTGGAGCAACTGGACGGGGATACCGCCAATCTTCTGCGGATTGGACGATGCGCCGATGACCGCGACCGACCGCGGCTGGAACAGCGCCCGCAGGGCGTCGAATCCGAAGGGAATATGTTCGCTCATAACCTCGCTCTTTCGGCAGTTCTGCTGCTCGTTGCCTTATCTCCGGGGATCGAATGCCGACGGCCGGCGCCGGCCCGGGCAAACCCCGCCGGTACCGGGACACCGGCCTGGCTCCGGCGAAACCCGACGCATCAGGAGAGAGGCCGGGTCTTCAGGCCCCTGGCTGAGACATGGGCGCGATCGCCGGTCGACTGTCCCCGCGGGCGTTCACCGCTCCCGAGCGACCGGGCCACTTCCCGGCGTTTGCCCGATCAAGGCCGTCGGAAGCGGCCTGGTGGCGACAGTCACGGCGGCGTCTGTTGGCGGTGCATTCACGCTCCCATCCTTTTCGCTCACTCGGCTCAGGCTCCGGAACAGCCGTCGCAACCATCACGGGCAGCAAGCCCCGGTCGTCGCGGGCGCCCCGAGGCGCCCGCTCCCTTGTCCTCTTGCGGCTGAAGCGGCACCGGCACACGACCTGGGCCGCGCATCGCGCGCGTTCTTATCTTATCGATAAATAATCCTGATGAAACGCTAACCCCGCGGAAGGGGGTTGTCAAACGGCGACCCGTGGCCCGTTCGCTCCCGGCGATATCCCGGGGTCAGCGGGATTCGTCCGCCGAGTGCTCCGGATGCCAGCAAGCATAGAGATGGTCCCGGTTCGAGGGCCCCTCGTCGGACACCAGGCCGGGGGCATCCCGCCCGCAGGAAGCATCGGCGTTCGGGCATCGCGGATGGAACCGGCACCCGGATGGCATTTTCGCCAGTGACGGAGGCTGTCCGGGAATGGTTGGCAGGCGACTGTGGGGCGGTGTCTCCGGACCAATGATGGACTGCATCAGGCCCTTGGTATACGGGACCTTCGGACGTTCCAGGATCTCCCGTGTCGCTGCCCGCTCCATGATGCGGCCGCCATACATGACCGCAATGCTGTCCGCGTACGTCCCGGCGATCCCCATGTCATGGGTGACGAGGATTATTGCCATGCCGAAGTCCTGCTGCAGGTCCTTGACCAGGTCGAGTATGTCGGCCTGGGTCGTCACGTCCAGCGCCGTCGTGGGCTCGTCGGCAATCAGCAGATCCGGACGGCAGGCAAGGGCCATGGCGATCATGACCCGCTGGCACATGCCGCCCGAGAGCTGATGGGGATAATCGCGCAAACGCTCCCCGGCCGAGGGAATACGAACGGCGTCCAGGAGCTCGCGGGCTTCCCTGAGAGCCTGCGACCGGCCCACGTCGTTATGCAGACGAATCCCCTCGGCGATCTGTTCGCCGATACGCATGCTCGGGTTGAGCGCGCGCATCGGATCCTGGAAGATCAGTCCGATCTCGTTGCCACGCACCCGGGTCATGTCGCGCTCGCGCAGAACTGTCAGGTCCCGCCCTTTGAACACGATCTCGCCGGAGGCAACCCGGACATTCCGGGGCAGCACCCCCAGAATGGATCTGGCCATCAGCGACTTGCCGGAACCGGATTCGCCAACCAGGCTCAAGGTCTCCGCGGCCGACACCTGAAGCGACGCGCTCTCGATTGCGTTGTAGCCTACGCCGCCGATCGAAACCTCCACCGAGAGCGACTTCACATCCAGCAAGGGCCCCTCGCCTGCTGGCCGCGGGAGAGGCGATTCATGCATGGCGGCTCCAATGTTCTCCGCACCCTGCGACATCTGACGTCTCCTGGACTCGGTCAGGTCAGAACGCGGGCCGTGCCCGCGCCCGCGACTCCGCTGTTGCCGGCCGGCCCGGCTTCGATCCGGACCGCTAGCCGCTCGCTATCCGCCGTTGCAGATTGTCGCCCAGCCGGTTCAGGGCGACCACGCTCAGGAACAGGAATGCCCCGGGAATCAGGGAAATGTACGGCGCAACCGAGAGATCTCCCTGGCCGGACGCGATGATGCTGCCCCAGCTCGCTTGCGGGGGCGGGACCCCGAGCCCGAGGAAGCTCAATGCGGCCTGGATGATCATGGCGACCCCGACGAGTATGAATGCGTAGGTCGTCACCGGCAGAATGACGTTCGGAAATACATGCCAGAACCCGACGTACCAGTCACTCGCGCCCCACATGCGGGCGGCACGGACGTAGTCCATCTCGCGGATTCGAAGGGTGGTCGCCCGCGCAAGGCGCGCGTACGCGGGAATCGTGAAGAACGCGATCGCCAGAATGATGTTGCGTTCGTTCGGGCCCAGATAGGTCGCGACAACGAGCGCCAGGATCAGCGCCGGAAAGGCCAGGAGGATATCGAGGGCCCGCATGATCGTCGCGTCGACCAGACGGCCCTTGTATCCGGCGAGGATGCCGAGGGTGCTTCCGATCACCAGACCCAGGGCCACGGCGCCGAATCCCACCTCCAGCGAGATCCTCCCTCCATAGAGGCATCGGCTCAGCAGGTCACGCCCCAGCGAATCCGTTCCGAGGATATGTCCGGGCGACAGCGGCGGGGTCAGGGTATGCAGGAAGTCCGTGCTGTTCGGGGCCGGCAGGGGGATCACCAGCGGCCCCAGATAGCAGAGCGCAACGATGGCGACCAGGACACAACCCCAGAACCAGGGTTTGCCCCCCCGCCAGAACGAGCGCAGCGCCTGCGCTGTAGTACCAAGCGCCGAGCTAGGCATTGTACCGGATCCTCGGGTCGAGAAGGGTGTAGATAATGTCCACCAGCAGGTTGATGAACACCACGGCGCTTGCCACAAAGACCACGATGCCCTGAACCATTACCACATCGCGCCCGAGAATCGAGTTGATCAGCAGGTGGCCGATCCCCGGCAGGGCAAACAATACCTCGATGACCACCGCGCCGCTTATCAGCGGCCCGAAGTTGAGCCCCATGACGGTGACCACCGACAGGAGGGCGTTACGCAGCACGTGCCGGACGAGCACCCTTCCGCGCCCGGCCCCCTTGGCGGCCGCGGTGACCACGTATTCTTCCCCCGCGAGCTGCTCGACGATGTCACTGCGAAGTACCCGGAAATACAGGGCGAACTCGAGTGCGGCCATCGACATCACCGGTAGCGCCACGGAGCGCAGATTGGCCACTACCCCCTGGGTCAGCGGGGTAAAGCCGGTAGCGGGAAACAGATGCCAGTACGCAGCCAGCAAGAGGATCAATATCATCCCCAGCAGGAACCGCGGCACGGCAACGGTTGAATAGGCAAGCGCGCTCAGACTGCTGTCCACCAGCCCGTTCGGGTTCCTCGCTGCGACCAGCGCGAATGGCAGCGCACAGATGATGCCGACCACCTGCGCGGAAAAGATGATCTCGAGCGTTACCGGCAGGCTCTGAACAATGGCAGCCGTCACCGACTGGTTGGTAACGTACGAATAGCCGAGATTGCCGTGCAGCGCATGCCAGAGCCAATGCAGATAGCGCAGGTAGACCGGCTGATTGAGCCCCATTTCCCGGGTCAGCTTGGCGATCGCCTGGGCGCTGGCATTCGGGCCCAGGATCGTCACAGCCACGTTTCCCGGCAGCAGATTCAGAAGCAGGTACGACAGGACGGTGACCCCCAGGAGCACCGGAATCAGTTGCACCACTCGCCGGCCCAATACTGTCGTCATCTCACCCCCCACCGGTCCGACCCGCCAATCCGCCGGCGCGGAAGCTGCCCGATCCGCGGGTACGCGGGGATCGTGCCGGACCGGGGATGCCTAACCACGCCGCTCCCCCGCGACCTGCCTGACGGTTTCGCTCTTGTTCCCCGACCGGCCCGCGACCAGGGGGTAGTGACACGCCACCCGGTGGCCGTTCCCGAGATCCCGCAGCGCGGGGACCTCCGCCGCACACCGCTCGCTCGCAAACGGACAACGGGTACGGAAGCGGCAACCACTCGGAGGATCGAGCGGCGATGGCAGGTCACCGGTCAACCGGATCCGGTCACTGTTACCTGATGTCCCCGGGACAGCGGACAACAGCGCCGCCATGTAAGGATGAGCCGCCGATCCGTACAGGTCCTGCACCGGGCCGATCTCCACCAGGTGCCCCAGGTACATCACGCCGACCCGATCGCAGAAATATCGAACGACATTGAGATCGTGGGAAATGAAGACGAACGTGAGGTCGAGCTCTTGTCGCAACTGCTCGAACATATTGAGCAGCTGTGCCTGGATGGATACATCCAGGCCCGAGACCACTTCATCGCAGATCAGGACGGACGGATTAAGGCTCAACGCCCGTGCCACGGCCACCCGTTGCCGCTGCCCGCCGGACAACGCCCTCGGTCGCCGGCTCATGTATTGCTCCGGATCCAGCCCCACGCGCTCGAGCAGGCTGGCCACCCGTTCGCGGACTTCGCCGCGCTTGACTCCCCCGCTGATCTTGAGCGGCTCCGCCACGAGACGCTCGACGGTCCAGCGCGGATCGAGGGCGGAATAGGAGTCCTGAAAGACGAACTGTATTTCCCGACGCAGCTCCGCCCCGCCCTTGAGGCGCTTCGCCGCGAGGTCCACCCCCCGGTACAGGACCTTGCCCGACACCGGCGTATGGATCCCCACCAGCGTCTTGGCCAGGGTCGACTTTCCGCAGCCCGTCTCTCCGACGATGCCGAGGCTCTCTCCGGCCCGGATCTCGAAGCTGACATCGCTCACCGCGTGTACCCGCGAGCGGCGGGCGAACGGCAGGCCACCGCCACGCACGAATTCCGTCGTAATATTCTGGATGCTCAGCAAGGGAGCCTGGCCGTGCGATTCGATTTGCATACCCTGACCGCTCATCTGCGTTACGCTGCCCTCGGAGACCCGCTTGACGACTTGGCCTTGCCCTGGCGGCGGCTCCAGCCAGGTTCCAAAAAAGAGGGGGCCGAGTCTCCCCGGCCCCAATACTTAGTGGAGAGACAAGGGGAACGGTATCTCTCTCCTTAGCGGTCGTTCCTAGGCCAGCTTGCGAGCTGCCTCCGCAACCTTGGTGCCTTTGAAGAAGTCTGGATTCATCCCGGCGTGCAGGTAAACCGGGTTCCGGTATACAAAGGCGGCGTAGTCATCCTCCGTCAGGAGCCCGGCGTCGACGAGCCCGCGGCTCTCGAACAGCACCTGCGAGATATCCGGCACGTCCCAATGCCCGATATCCGAAGAGAACACCGCGTTCAGCTTGATGCCAAAGGGGTTCCCTTTCCCGTCGAGCGCGCGGTACACGCTCCGGTCGTCCGCCTCGCAGCCGAAGAAGAACTGCTCTGCGAACATATCGCGAATCTGATCCTCGGACTCGATCAGCGATTCCTCGAACTCGTCCCGGACCCAGGGCTGGCGTTCGTCCCTGGCGAACTGTCCGCCTTTGCTGCGGATGCCGTGCTTCTGCAGCAGCTCCGCGAGCTTCTGGCGGTCAAGTGCCGAAGGATCATAGTTGCGCAGGCCTTCGCTGTTGCGCTTTTCCCAATGCTCTTCCAGCGAGTGCAGAAGATCCGCGGCCCAACCCGCGCCGCCTTCGAGAAACGCGAACTTCAGCGTCGGGAACCGCCTCGGGACGCCCCCCATGACCAACGACTTCGCCAGCTCCGACTGCTGGAACGCGTGCCCCAGGATATGGTTGTACATGTAGTTCGTCGGCGACCGGTGGCCGCACTCCATGTACCGGAGGCCCACGCCTCCGTGGGCCGTGACGGCGACTTTATTGTCCACGAAACACTGCCATACGGGATCGTAGTCAAAGTGGCTGTCCAGCCCATACCGATCCATGAAGCACGCGGCGGGGAATGCCTCCGGGTAGGCCGGCCAGGGGCGGGCGACTCCCGCCGGGACCATGGCGACCTTCATACCCAACTCCTGGGTACAGTGGTGGAGCTCGGCAATCGCCTCGTCCGGGGTATGCATCGGGATCGAGGCGACCGGAGTCATGCGATCGCGGTACTCCGCCGTAAGCTCGGAGTTCATCGTGTTCAGCGCCCGGCACGCCACCTGCCGCAGCTCATCGTGCGGCATCGTGGGCAGCCCCAGGCCAAGCGTCGGGTAGAGGATCGCGAAGTCGATCCCGATCTCTTCCAGCCGGTCCGAAAGCAACCCCGGGGCCATCACCGTGGCCAGGTCCTCGGCGCGATTGGTCACGCCCCACCATGCACCACGCTGGTCCCCCCGTTCGGCGTCTCCCGTGCTCGAAATGGGATGGTTCTGCCGCATTTCGCGGACGAACTCTTCCGCGGTCGACTTGCCACCAATCTTCTCGACATAGGATACGAGCATGCCGAACGACTCGATGATATGGCCGTCACCATCGATCACCGGGTGGCCGAACTCCTGCTTGAGCCTGGCCACGTCATCCTTGGATTTGCGTATTACCGCACTCATCTCAAGTCACCCTCACTGCTGTCGTCATGTGTAGCGAAACCATGGAACGCTGGCGCCCGCGCGGGGCCGGACCCCGCCCGCGGAGCCGCTTCCTACTTGGACAGCCACGCCTTGCGCAATATCAGCCAGTTGTTCGGCCTGCCCGGGATGCCATGGACCTTCGGCGACATCACCCTCCACCAGTCCGCGACGTACAGGAAGTCGTAATAGGACTGCTTCGCGATAACCTGCGCGACCTTCGCGTAAATCCGCTTTCGCTCGCTGCGCTTGAGGGTATGGCGACCCTCGTCCAGAAGCTTGTCCAGGTGCTTGTTGCAGACCTTGATATTGTTGAACCGTGCATGGCAATAGAAGAACGGATAGACGTTGCCATCCGGATCGTACGAACCGCGCCAGCGGAACAGCATCGCCTGGAACTTGCCCTGAGACGCGTCGTTGATCAACGTGGCCTGGTCCACCTGATTGATCGTGGCCTTGATGCCGGCCTGTGCCCACTCGCTCTGCAAGGCCTGCACGAGCTGCACGGCGGCCGGGTTCTCCTCGGTGCTGATGCTGAAGGAAAGCCCCCCGAGCTCCTTCACCAGCTTCTTCGCCTTGCTGAGGTCATAAGCCGCGTAGCCGGGCACGTGCTTTCCCGGATACGCCCACGAGGCTTTCGGGAACGGCGACTCGACGCCTGTCGTGTACAGGTCGCGGAAAACCCCCTTGTTGATCGCCTCGAAGTTGGTGGCGTAGGTCAGCGCCCGGCGGGCCTTGAGCGAGTTGAACGGCGGCTTGGCCACCTGCATCATGACAAACAGCGTGCCGAGCCCGTGCTCATGCATCACCTTGACGTTGGGATTGCTCTTCGCGTCAAGTACCTGGCGGTAGCCGACGTTCTCCGCAACCTGGATTGCGCCGGACTGCACACTCGCGTAACGGCTCTGCGTGTTGGGCATCGCCTTGATGGTCACCTTGTCCAGGTAGGGTTCGCCCTTGCGCCAGTACCCCTTCCAGCGGACGTAGTTCGCGATCTGCCCGGGCACTCCGCCCACGTACTTGAAGGGGCCCGTGCCGACGGGATGCCGCGGGTACGCCTTTCCGTACTTCTTGACCGCGGCCGGCGAGACCATCTCGCCATAGACGGTGGCCAGCACCGAGGGCAACGCCGCGTAGCGTTCCTTGAGGTGGATCGCCACCGTATACGGCCCCTTGACCTCCGCCGACTTGATCGGCGCAAAGAAGGCCCCGCACGCGCAGTGGCCTTGCTTGTTCAAGTCCCGATCAAAGTTGAACTTCACGGCCTTGGCGTTGAACGGCGTGCCGTCCTGGAACTTGACGCCGTGGCGCAGGTGGAGGGTATAGGTAAGGCCGTCCGATGACACATCGTACGACTTGACCAGGTCGGGCTTGATCTGACCGTCCGCGGTGTGCCTCAGCAGCGTATCGTAGATGGGGTTTTGCACTGCCGCGTCAGAAATGGCGTACGCCGTCAACGGGTCCAAGGGATGCCAATCGGACTCGGTCCCGGCCGTCAGATGACCACCATGCCTCGGCGTTGCCGCCGCAAACGCGGACGCTCCCACCGTGGCAATCAGCGCGAGCGAAAACGCCCCGACAAGCCCGAACGCGAGCCCGCGACTCCTCCTGTCTTTCATCTTCGTCTCCTCCGAACGCGAGAGTCGATGCCCCGCAGGCATCTGTGTTTTATCATTGTGATAAGTCGATCCTGTCAAGCAGGCTGGGACTTGTCAAGACCGAGTTTGAGTCTCATTCCACTCTAGTCCTTTATCCAGCGGGAGAGAATCCGTCCCCCGCCTTCCGCTCCGCCGCACGCGCGCTCGCGCGTGGACTCCAGCGCTTCCACGACGATCCAGGAGCCTCCTCCACAGCTTCCCTTCCGGGGCGGGCGCGCAGAGGTTGTCGACGCACCGCCTGATGAAATTGATCCAGGTCAAAGGCTCTGGATAGGACCAGTCGTAGCGTGTTCGTTACGAACAGAGCCGAAAGGCATTGCCATATCAGGAGCAGAATCATGAAAGGCACCGCAATCTCCATGATACGGTCCGGGCTGAGGTATCTCACCGCCCCGTTGGGCATCGTCTTGCGCGCGCAGAGCGCCTCTGACACGGGGACCCAGTGCCCCCTGAAGAGCGTGTGCGTGGTGTGTGACGGACGCGCACGCTGCAGCGTCGCACGGGCCGCGGAGGAGGCACGCATCGGATACGTACGTGGGCTCTGACCGCGCGCCCTGAGTCGGGCCCGGCACTTGCCAGGGCCGGCCGTTCTCGCGCGACACATCGGCAATCCGCGGCAGGCCGCTTCCCGTGGTCGGATCCGCTGCCGCCCCGGGCCCGGCCGGTGGCTTGCCGAGCATCGGCATCGCGGTGCGCCGCCCTGACTCTCCGGCCGCCGTGCGATCTCCCGGCCGACCCGCGGCCGATCTCTGCCGCGTTCCCCGGCGACAACCGCGACGGCGGACGCCCCCCGGTCGCGGGATGCCGCCCCGTAGCGGACATCCGCCGCAGCCGGAATGGACAAAGCTTCAGTGCCGTCGCAGCGAAGCCCTGCCGCTTCGGCTCGACGGTCCCCGCCGGTGCCGCGCGGCTGCAACCACGCGGCACCGGCCGAGCGACCGTGCCGTCAGAATTGCGCACGCAGGTTGAGGCTGACCGCCGACAGGCTGCCGCTCAGTCCCGTCCCCTGCTCCATCAGGGCCTGGCCACTGCCAGTCGGACTGATCACGCCGTAGCTGGCCCAGATCATCGCGTTGGAGGTGACCTGGTAGTGCGCCTGCACGTCGTAGACGTTGTCGTTCTCGGTCCCGCTGAACGCGTTCCCCGGACTGGTGCCAAAGCCCGCGATGTAACCGCCATCGCGGTGCATCCGGCCGCCGGCCAGGTTGAACGTCCAGTTGGCGGCGGGCATCCACGACAGTCGCAGCATCACCAGGTACTGCTTGAACTGCTGCGCCTGCGTCGGACCGATACCGCCCAAGCCGCCGATGTTGGTGATGTTGGTCGGTGACTGGTCCATGTCGGGGCTGTTGTTGATCACGCTGGAGAAGGTGTCGAAACCCGGCCCGACGTAGCCGCCGTTCTGCACCCCGACGTACTGGCCGGCGAGGTTGAACTGGCTGCCGAGGTCATGCCCCAGGCGCAGCGCCCAGGCGCTGCTGCTGCCGTAGAACACCGACCCCTGGCCGTGCCCGAAGTAGTTGTACGCGGCCAGGAAGTGGTAGCCGTTGATGGTGCCCTTCGCCCAGGGCGAGAACTCGTCCACCCCGCGCAGGGCGAAGTCCGACAGATAGGTCCCCGGCGCGCCCACCGTGCAGGTCGAGGCGGTCGGGCAGCCCGTCGAACTGGTGACCACGTCGGCGCCCCGCTGGGTGGCGCCGCGATAGAGGCCATAGAACGCGCCGACGGTGACGTGGTTGCCGGTCATGCCACCGAGGTTGAAGTTCTTCACCACCCCCAGCGGGATCCACAGGTAGGCGCTGTGGTAGTCCGAGGTGGGGATGTCGTACTTGTCGGTGGTGCCGGCGTTGCGCTTGTCCCACAGGTCGAACAGGAACCAGCCGTGCACCACCTTGCTCAGGAACAGGCGGTCACGCCGGGTGTCGGCCGAGGTGAACCCGTCCGCCCAGCCGGCCAGCTTGCGCCCCGCGGAGAAGGTGAAACCATTGCCCATCGGCACGGTCACCCAGGCGTAGTCCAGCCGGACCGAGTTGGGGCCTTTGCTGAGCGCGTTGGTGGTCGTCTGCGATGTGGGCGCCGTGTTGGGCTGGTGGCGCAGGCCGGTCCAGTTGCCACCCTCCAGGATGACCCCGGCGTGGAAGCTGGTGCCGTTGTCGAGCTTGGCGGCGGCCCCGAGGTGTGCCAGCTCCTGGAAGCCCGAAACCTCGCCCCCGGTCGTGCTGGCCGGGTTCTGCCCGGCCGCGGGGTTGTGGAAGCCGCTGATCCTCGCGTCCCCCTTGAACGAGAAGGAGACCGCCGGGACCTTGACCACGGGCAGGTTGGTGGTCCAGTTACGGGCGGGCATTCCATACCCGTCGCTCTTGGCAACTGCCACGAGTGGCAACGCCAGCACTGCAACTGCAATAGAAGACCTGAGTAGTTTAAACACGGGGCCCCCCTCGTCGTTTGTCGATGTGCTTCTGATCCGGTCGGAACCGGGCCTGAGGTCTCGTCTACGTGAACTGGAAAGTCATGGGCGCAAGACGGAACGCCTTGCCACCCTCGCGCGCAGTGTTCGCCTGCTTCGCCGTGCCCGCTCCGCACCCCCGTACGGAACGCGTGCAACGCTTTCGCTCCTCCCACGTCAGCGTGCTGTTACGATTGTGTTACAAAACGCTAAGAATATTCTAGCGATTTGTCAAGTACCAGCAGCCGCTCCGACGCGGCACCACCATCCCACCCCGGGTCCCGCGCGCAACGCCTGCCACCGGCGCAGCTCGCCGACGCCACCCTATGTCCTTTAGCTCCAGGACATTCAAATACCTACCCACCCTTTTCAGTCACGGCAAGTCTGCCGCCAGCCGGATTTACCCCGCGCCCCGGAACGCCCCCCGCCCCCGCGGACTCGGCGCGGAGCCTGGGAGCGCGATTGGTCTATGCTTATCATTAGGCTAAGTCTTGCGGGTGGGTCGGCCCTCGGGCGTTGCGGGCCTGCCATCGGGGCAGCGAAGCCCAAGGTTTGCCGAGCTGTCGCGAGCCGCGCCCGCTCACCGTCAACAGCGGCGGGATTGATGGCGTGGATCCGGGCAAGCTCACGCGGTGAAGAGACGTTCGGGGAGATTCACCAGGCGCTTCCGGAGCGCCCGGCGACCTTCTTGCGGGGCATCGAGCGCGCTGCCGACAACGCCGTCCCCGGCCTCCTGTACCCGCACATGTAGAGGAACGGGTTCGCCCGCCGCTTCGAGTGGCAGCCGGGCCGCGCGGCCTCCGGCGACAGGCGCCGCCTGCGGCGCTCGGTCGTGTTTCGACCACGACCCGGCGGTGCGCGCCGGGGAGCGCGTGACGTTCCAGGGGGCCCTACACTTCCAGCCACTTCCGGCGCACGTCCTGATCGGCGCGCAGCTCGTCCGGGGTGCCGTTGAACACGATCTGTCCGTGGCCCATCACGGCGAGCCGGTGCGACACGCGCATGATGATGCTCAGCTTCTGCTCGACCAGCAGGATCGCCACACCCAGTGACGCGATCTGCTTGAGCAGCTCCCCCACCTGGTGGACCACCTGGGGCGCCAGCCCCTCGGTGGGTTCATCGACCATGATCAGCGCCGGATCCCCCATCAGGGTGCGCCCGATGGACAGCATCTGCTGCTCACCGCCGGACAGGAACCCGGCCTTGGTACGCAGACGCTGGCGCAAATTGGGAAACAGCTCCACGATGTCGTCAATCGACCAGCGCCCGGGCCTGCGCATGCTCTTGATGCCGATCAGGAGGTTCTCATAGACGCTCAGCGTGGGGAACACATCGCGGTTCTCCGGCACCAGGCCGATGCCGCGGCGGGCAATGTCGTAGGGCGCCAGGCCGAGGATCTCCTCGCCCTTGAAGCGCACCGAGCCGCGCGCCGTCACCCCGCCCATGATCGCCTTGAGGGTGGTCGACCGGCCCACCCCGTTGCGCCCGAGCAGGCCGACGATCTCCTTTTCGTCCACCTGCAGGTCGACGCCCTGCAGCACGTGACTCTTGCCGTAGTAGGCGTGCAGGCCCTTAACTTCCAGCATCTTGCTGCCACTCCTCGTCCGGGTTCTCTCCCAGGTAGGCGGTTTGCACGGCAGTGTTGGCGCGGATGCCCTGCGGCGTGTCCGTGGCGATCAGTTCGCCGTATACCAGGACCGACACGCGGTCGGCCAGGTTGAACACGACTTCCATGTCGTGCTCCACCATCACCAGGGTCTTGTCCTCGGTCACGCGCCGGATCAGGTCGACGGCCTGCTCCGTCTCCTCCACGCTCATGCCGGCGGTCGGTTCATCCAGCAGGATGACGTCCGCGCCCCCGGCAATCGTGATGCCGATCTCGAGCGCCCGCTGGTCCGCGTAGGGAAGAGCCCCCGCCGGAATGTCCCGGCGCCCTTCAAGGTGAGTCAGCTCGAGAATCTCGGTGGCCTTCCGCTGGACGTCCCGCAGGCGGCCGATCGGCCGCCAGAAGTTGTAGCGGTGCCCGAGAGACCACAGCACCGCGCAACGCAGGTTTTCGTACACGGTCAGACGCTGGAAGATGTTGCTGACCTGGAAGCTCCGGCTGAGACCCCTGCGCGAGACCCGGTAGGGTGCCCAACGGGTGATGTCCTCGCCGTTCAGGCGGATGCGCCCATGACTCAGGGCAAAACGCCCGCTGACCAGATTGAACAGGGTCGACTTCCCGGCCCCGTTCGGCCCGATGATGGCGTGGCGTTCACCCCTGCGCACCGCCAGATCCACGCCCCGGATGACCTCGACGGGACCGAAGTGCTGCCTGACGTTCTCGAGTTCCAGCGCCGGCCCGTTCACTGCTGACCCCCGCTCGGTTGCCCGGGCGCCATGGATTCAGCGATCTCGTCCCAGGCACGGGCGACCCGCCGGCCGACGAGGGTGCATAGCCATAGCGCAGCTCCCGTTATCGCCAGCGCGCCGAGCCAGGTCCACGCGCTGTGCGCGGGGAACTGCACCCCCATGAACGTGAAGGGCTGGTTAAGGAAGATCATCACCCCATGCAAGTGGTAAGCCATCTGCACCAGGAACACCAGTCCCAGAACAAACACCGCCCCGGGCGGTATCATCATGGCGTAGGGTAGCAACAGGTGTTTGAACAGGCGGCGCCGCAGAACGGGGAGATGCATCTGGATCAGGCTCGCGACCCCGCCCGGCACGTACATGACGACCAGCACGAAAAACAACCCGATGTAGAGCTGCCAGGCATCCGTGTAATTGCTCAGCAGGACCTCCATGAAGGTGATGATGATGGCACCGGCGATGGGGCCGAAGAAGATCCCCGCGCCACCGATGTAGGCCATCATCAGAACCTCGCCGGAATTGGTCAGCCCGAGCGCGCCCGGGGTCACGATGCCGTTGACGATGGCGGCCATGCCCCCCGCCACGCCGGCGAACAGCCCGGCCAGGGTATGGACCCGGAAGCGTACCTGGTGCGTGTTGTAGCCGATGAACTGGGCGCGCTCCGGGTTGTCGCGCACCGCGTTGGCGATGTGGCCGAGCGGCGTCATGGTCAAGAAGTACATGGCCGCGATGCAGATCAGGCTCCAGATCGCCACGAAATAGTAGAGCTGGATCGGCTGCGAGAAGGGCACACCGAACCAGTGGGCCCCCTTGGTGGGATCACCCGACAGCCCCCCGTCGCCGCCGAAGAAGTGGCGCAGGATCACCGCCAGCGAGGCCATCAGCACGCCGATCCCCAGGGAAATCATCGCAAAGGTGATCCCGGCCCTGCGCGTGGAGATGTAGCCCAGCACGAGGCCGAACACCAGACCGGTCGCGCCCCCGATCAAGGGCAGCAACCCGACCGGGAAGGGGACTCCCGTGGCGCCGAAGTAGTTGAGCGCATGCATCGTGAAGTAGGCGCCCAGGCCGTAGTACACGGCATGCCCGAACGAAAGCAGCCCCGTTGCGCCGAACAGCATGTTGTAGGAAAGCGCAAACACGATCGCGATGCCCGTGAGGCTGAGCACGGAGATCGCCGAGTTGCTATGGAAGATCCAGGGGGCCACCAGGAAGGCGGCTCCCATGGCGATCCAGGGCCAGGCTCCGGCGAGCACCCGGCCCCGCGTCGATTGCAGCGATTGCGTGCTCATAGCTCCACCGTCCCCATCAGGCCCCTGGGTCGCACGATCAGCATCAGGATCATCAGAAAGTACGGCATCAGCGAAGCCAGCTGGGAAACCGGCTGACTCAGCAACTCGTACAGCGGCCAGTGGGCTCCGACGTGCAGGCCCAGGAGGCCGCCAACCGACGCGTTGATCGTGGTCATGTAGTTCTGGAGCAAGCCGATCAGCAGCGAGGCGATCAGGGCGCCCCCGAGCGAGCCGATCCCCCCGATCACCACCACCACGAAGATGATCGGTCCGATCGATAGCGCCATGCTGGGCTCGGTGACCAGGATGTTCCCTCCGATCACCCCCGCCACGCCGGCCAGCGCGCAGCCGATGCCGAACACCAGCATGAAGATGCGCGGGATGTTGTGGCCGAGCATGCCGACCGTATCGCGGTGGGTCAGCGAGGCCTGGATGATGATGCCGATGCGTGTCTTCTTCAGGAACAGGTAGAGGAAGCCGAAGACCAGCACGGAGATCGCCATCATGAACACGCGGTAGGCGGAGTAGGACAATCCGCCAACGGTAAACAGGGAGAAGTCCAGCACCTGCGGCACCGCGTAGTTCACCGCGGTCTGGCCCCAACCCAGCTTGACCCCCTCAAGGATCAGGTAGCCCAGTCCGAAGGTGAACAGCAGCTCCGCCACGTGCCCGGCGCTGTGCGCCTTGCTGAGCCCGTAGCGCTCGACCGCGGCACCCACGAGGCCAACCGCCACGGGCGCGATCGCGAGGGCCACCCAGTAGTTGGTCCAGCCCATGAGCTGGAAGGCGAAATAAGCCCCCAACATGTAGAAGCTCGCCTGGGCGAAGTTGAGCACGCCCATGATACTGAAGATCAGGGTGAGGCCGCTGCTGATCAGAAACAGCAGCAGGCCGTACATGGCCCCGTTGAAAAGCACGAAGACGAGATTTTCCAATGCTCAATTCCTGTGCCGACGGTCCGCGTTGCCGGGATTGACGCATACCACCGCGCGCGACAGCAGCAGGCCGCCGCGTATTTCCCGCGCGGCCCCGCCGGGCGATCGCCCGGCGGGGCCCCGGGAACGGCCGCCGCCCGGGCGGCCGCGGAGCGCTACTTGCCTACGTTGTTGTAGAAGGCGTTCGGTGACGTCGCGCCCTTCGGGCGGTCCTCCATCTTGCAGTTGGTCGGCAGGAACATCTTGATCGGCGCGATCCGCGTGTTGACCTTGAAGTTCATCTTGGTCCCCTTCAGGTACGGCTTCACGCCCTTCTCCAGCGTGGAGATGACCATCGGCATCACCGCCGCGTGATTGTCGGCCCGGAGGTACACGTCGCCGAGCAGGCTGTGGTAGTGCATCCCCTCCAGGGCGAGCGCGACCTTGGTCGGGTTCGGCTCACCGGCCATCTTGATGGCGCGGGCGAACATCTGGGGCAGATACAGCTGGCTCCCGTAGTAGAAGTCGTTGTTGTATTGCTGCTTGAACTCGGCGGCGATCTTGGCGATCGCGGGGCTGCCATAGTTGCCGGCGGCCCACGGCGTGATCTGCACCACGCGGCCCGCGCCGAGCTCCCCAATGGCCTGCGGCGTGCCCGGGATGCCCCCGTAGAAGGTGAAGAACTTGACCCCCTTGAGATCCGCCTGGCCGGCGGCCTTGACCAGCAGGGTCATGTCCGCGCCCCAGTTGCCGGTGATCACCGCCTGGGCCCCGGACTTGCGGATCTTGTTGATATAGGGAGTGTAATCCTTGGTCTGCCCGATCGGGGTGAAGTCGTCCCCCACGATCTTGATGTCGGGCCGCTCCCGGTGGAGCATCTCCTTGGCCGCCTCGGCAACCGAGTGACCGAAGGAGTAGTCCATGTTCATCAGGTAGACCTTGTGGATGTCCTTCATGCCCTTCAGGTAGCTGACCAGGCCCGCGACCTTCATGTTGACGTTGGCGTCGAAGTTGAAGTGGTAGAAGCCGCAGTCGGCGTTGCTCAGGCCCGGGTCGATCGCGGCGTAGTTCAGGTACAGGACCTTGTCCTTGGGGTTGTTGCGATTGTGCTTCTTGACCCAGTTGATCAGCGCGAAGGCCACGTTGGAGCCGTTGCCCTGCAACAGGAAGCGGATCCCCTGATCGACGGCCTTCTGGGCATCGATCTGGGCGGTCTTCGGGTCGACCTTGTCGTCGAACGGCACCAGCTCGAGCTTGTCGCCGTTCGGCAGGATGCCCTCCTTGTTGATCCGGTCGAACATGAACTTGAAGCCCTGGGCATCCAGGATGCCCACGGGCCCGAACGGTCCGGAAAGCGGGTCGATGTACGCCACCTTGATCGTCTTGGCGCTGGCCGGTGCGCTGCCCAGCGCACCGAGCAGCAAAGCCCCGACGAGAGCGGCGAATAGGGTGTAACGGCTGATTCGCATTTGCGCCTCCTCCTTACAGAGCGGCTTTCGTGTTGTGACCGGTGACCCCGGCCCGTGGACCAAGGCGGCGCCCGTCCCGGACGCGCCCGGTTCGATACCGGGGCAGCGGGCCGGTCGCTCGGGACGTGTTCCGGCCTGCCGCCCGGTTTGTCGCACAGCACCGCGGAAGGGTTCTGTGCGGCCGTGCCCATCGGGAATGCGGCCCCCTCACGGGAGGAACTCGCCGGACCGCGCCCCTGCCGGTTCGCCGGACACTTCCGGCGATCCGTGAAACGCGTACGGCAGGCTGCCGGCCACCGCCGTGGCCCCGCCGACGCGTCCGCAACACGCAGCCGCGATTGCCCCCGATCCGGATCTCCCCTCAGCTTCAAACGTGAACCGCAGCGTGCCCCTACCACGGACCGACCCGCGTGTACCCGTCCGCTCCGGGACGGCGCACGCGAACGCGAGCATGGACTCGACGAAAGGACTGATCGTTCGCATCCGGCGATCCGCGTCTGTTCTGCTGATGCCCCCGCCTCCTCGGTGTGAAGGTCTCAGTGTCTCCGGTTAGCGAACTGCGGCGAAAAGCCTAGCCTAACGGTCGGCTGCGCGCAACACCGCCTGCCCGCGCGCCAGCGGAGCAGCGACGACTGCCGTCGCTGCACGCCTGCCACGCTTTTAGAACAGCGGGTCGCCCCAGTCCACGCTGTCGCGCACCCGGGGCTTGAGCACCTTTCCTCCGGGGTTGCGGGGCAATGGGTCCCGGCGCACGGCAACATACTGGGGAACCTTGAAGTCCGCCAGCTGCTGACGGCACAGGGCGACCACGTCATCGGCACTCGGGGACTGGCCCGGCATCGGCACGATGACCGCACCGACCTTCTCGCCCATGACTTCGTCCGGCACCCCGACCACCGCCGCCTCGAATACCGCGGGATGGGTGGCGAGCACGTTCTCGACTTCCACCGAGTACACGTTTTCGCCGCCGCGGTTGATCATGTCCTTGACCCGGTCCACCACGTACACCAGCCCCTGCCCGTCGATTCGCGCCAGGTCCCCGGTGTGCAGCCAACCGTCCACGAAGGTGTCCCGGGTCGCCTCGGGCTTGTTCCAATAGCCCGCAACCACGTTGGGGGCCCGGACCAGCAGCTCCCCCACCCCGGTTCGCGGGTCGCGCTCGAACAGATCGAGGTCGACGACCGGCGCCGGGAAGCCGACGCTGTCGGCATGCTCGCTGGCATACTCGTGCGGCAGGCAGGTCGTGACCGAGGCCGTCTCGGTCAAGCCGAAGGCGTTGCTCACGCGCGCGCCCGGAAACGCCCGCTTGATCCGGCGCACGAGCTCCGGGGCAATCGGAGCGCCTCCGTAGAGCACGCGTGTGACCGACGTGACATCCGTGTCGGCGAATGCCGGCTGACTGATCGCCAGCCAGTAGATCGCCGGCACCGAGATGAGCACGCTGATCCGCTCTTCGACCGTGGTCCGAAGGAACTCCCCCACCTCGAACTGGGGCATCACGACGGTTGCGCCGCCGAGCTCCAGGGTCGGCAGGAGCTGGCTGTTGCAGCCCGTGACGTGAAACAGGGGGACCGACACCAGATTGCGCAAGGCGGTGTCCGACCCGGGAAGCCGCATCACGCGGCGCACGGTTTCGCAGTTGGCCAGAAAATTGCCGTGGGTGGTCATGGCGCCCTTTGGGAAGCCCGTCGTCCCGCTGGTGTAGAAGATCGCGGCAAGGTCGTCCCGGGCGAGATTCTCGACCGCGTGCGGACCGGCGTCCGGGAGTGGCTCGCCCGGCCGGAACACGTAGCTCGCGCCGGAGTCGGTGACGACGTAATCGGCCTCTCCATCGGTCAAGCGGGTATTCACCGGGACGGCCACGACTCCCGCAAGCTGGCAGCCCCAGAACGCGAGCACCCAGGCAAGCCCGTTGCCCAGCCGAATCGCGGCGCGGTCTCCGGGCCGGAGTCCCGCGGCACGCAAGCCCCCCGCCACACGGGAGGCCCGGTCCCACAGCTCGCGATAGCTCACCCGCTCGCCACCCACCTCGACGATCGCCTCGTCGTCCGGAGCGCGGTCCACGCTGCGGCGAAGCATGGCGGTGAGCGAGGGCGGGCGCCCCGTGTAGCGCTTGATGCCGTCCGGGCCGCGTTCCACGCCGGAGGGGTCGAACTGCTCACGGGCCATCACCTTCCCTCCACGCGCTCCGCCCACGTGCCGGCTGCCCGTTCGGCCGGCGCCGCGGCGCCAGCAACCGCGCTAGTGCACCATGGCATACATGAGGTCTTCCTGGGTCGCCTCGCGCGGATCGAACTCGGCGGCGATCTGCCCGCCCCGGGCGACCAGGATGCGATCCGAGATGTGCAGGATCTCCGGCAGGTAGGACGAGATCACCACCACCGCCTTGCCTTCCTGCGCCAGCTCCCGGATTATCTCGTGGATTTCGGCAACCGAGCCAACGTCAACCCCCCGGGTAGGCTCATCCATGATGATCAGCTTGGGGTCCTGGACCAGGCTCTTGGCCACGACGACCTTCTGCTGGTTGCCCCCGGAGAGCTCGATGATCTTGCTTTCCTTGCTGATCGCGGTGACGCGGGTCTTCTCCCGCCATTCGGCCGCGACCTGATCCCGATGGCGGGGGGAATAAAGGAGCCGCCGGCGGCCCTCGGGCGTGCTCAACCACCCGAGATAGATGTTTTCGTCAACGGTCATGGTCTCGAAGAACCCGTTGACCTTGCGGTCCTCCGTGACGTAGGCGATGCCGTCCGTCACGGCCTGCGCGGGAACCCGGTAACGCACGGGCTTGCCGTCCAGGTAAATCATGCCGCCCTTGATCAGGTTGCGTTTGCGTGCCCCCGCGATCACCTGTGCGATTTCCGACCGCCCGGCACCCACCAGGCCGGCGATACCAAGCACCTCGCCCGAGAAGACCGAGAACGACATGTTGCGCACCATCGTGCCCGCGATCACGTTCTGCACCCGCAGGACGCGCCGCTTCTGGGCCTGCCGCTCACGGGCCCCGCTCCCTTTGCCGGACTCCTGGCCCGCCAGCTGGCGGCCGACCATCGCTTCCACCAGCTTGTCCCGGTCAAGTTCGCCCGCCGGGGCGGTAATGACCCGCTCGGCGTCGCGCAGCACGGTGATCCGGTCGGCCATGTCGAGCGCCTCTTCCAGGGCGTGGGAGATGAATACGATCGCCAGCCCCCGGCGCCGGAGGTCCTCGATCAGCAGGAACAGGTGCTGGGTCTCCTCGGGAGTCAGGCTCGAGGTCGGCTCGTCGAAAATGATCACCTCGGCCTGGTAATACACCGCCCGGGCAATCTCCACCATTTGCCGCTTTGCGGTGCCGAGATTGGCCACGACGTCGCTCGGCTCGACGTCGAAGCTCATCGACTGCAGGAGTTGTTGCGCGCTGATGTTGAGGGTGCGGAACCGGGACAGGAATTTCTCGCGCCCGAGCTGCACATTTTGCGCCACGGTCATGGTCGGAACGAGGCTGTCCTCCTGGTAAACCATCACGATGCCCCGCTGCAATGCATCGGCGGGCGACTTGAAGCGGCACGACTCGCCATCCAGCAGGATCTCGCCGGAGGTCAGCTCCACCGCCCCGGCAATCGCCTTGCACAGCGTGGACTTGCCGGCGCCGTTCTCGCCGACCAGCGCGTGCACTTCGCCGGAGTAGATGTCGAAGTCCACTTCCCGGATCGCCGGCGACCCCACGTAAAGCTTGGTCCCCGCGCGGACCTCGAGTTTCGGCCGGGCCGCCTCCGGGGAGACGTTTTCCACCGCCGCGGAGTCGACCGCATCCACGGGCTGCGCGGCTGTCTCTGCCTGTTTGCTCATTGCTGCCCACCCTCCGACTCCGGATCTTGCACCAGCAAGCAGTGGTTCCCCTTGCATACGACCGTGAGCGTGCCGTTGATGTCGTGCGCCGCAACCACGCCGTGGTTCGTGCCGTCCACCCGGCTCTGCAAGGACTCGACGGGTTCGTATGCCTGGTCCAGGCGGACCACCAGGCCATACGATCGGGGCGGCGCCCAGGGCTTGCGGATGCCCAGTTTCTTGATGCCGCCGCCCTGTAACGGTTCCAGATGCGAACCCAGCGTACGCAGCGCCGGCCGGACCCACAATTCGGGCTCGACGCAGCGCATCATTTCGCGCTTGTACGTTTCCTCCCGCAGGACCAATTCGATCAGCTGCGTTCGCATGGCAAACACTGCCAGCCAATAACCTCCGCCGGCAGCCGGGTGGATGCGTGCCGGATACCCCGGCATGTTCCCGATCAAGACCTCGTATCCCGGTTGCCGCCCACGCTCGCCCGGTTCCCGGGTTCGCGCCAGAGTGTGGCTCCAACTCTGCGTGAAAACCACGTACCCGGACGGCTCGACCGCCACGCCGTTGGCGTACGCCAGGCCCTCCAGCAGGACCACGGCCGCGCCTCGCTCCAGGGACCAGTGCGCCAGCAATCCTTTCCGGTTGCGGTTCATCAGGTCCCAGATCCAATCGTCGGCGGCATAGGCGGTACTGCCTACGGTGAAGTAAACCCCGCCCGCCTGCGGGTCCTCGGTTACCGCGGTAACACAGCGCAGTGGCACACCGTCCAGCTCGTCCAGCCGCCCGAGCAAGCGCCCGGAAGGGTCCAGGTGGCGCAGCCCCCCGCCATTGACGGCGACCACCAAGCTGCCGTTTGCCAGTCGCGTCAACGCGGTCAGCGGCGCCTCGAAGTCCGCCACCTGCGCCGCCTTGCCGGAGGCAGGGTCAGCGACGTGCAGCAACTCGCTTGCGCTGGTCACGAACAGCCCGCCGCCGCCGTCGGACGCGATCTCGTCCGGCTCCACCAGGTCCAGGCCCAGCGACCGCATGGTCTCCAAACGATTATTCGGCGTATAAGCCCCGTCCAGCGCCGGGATACCATGCTGGTCACGGTCCCGAAAGATGATCGACTTGATGATTTCGCGTGTCGCGGACATCGCGTGACTCTCCCGTCTTGCGGATCAGCTCCGCTTGCCCCAGTAGCTCTCCTGGCTGGTCCACCCGGGGTCAACGCCGTCCAGCCTGATGCGGCCAATCCGGTTGTTCTCCAGCCCTCCCAGGTACAGGTAGCCCCGGTCCTCCCGCATCGAGGTGATGGTGGCGTGCGACTCGCCGCCCGGGTCCCAGTACGAGTCGACCGGCTGGGCATTCTCGTCCAGCTTGACGATGCAGCCGTTGTTGATCCCCGGGAACAGCCACTCGTCCGGCGGCAGCTGCTTGATCATCCGCATGCGGAAGCCGGGCATGCGCAGGGCAACATCGTATGCCGGCGCGCGCATCGCCACGAGCGCCAGCCAATAGCCGCCATCGGATGCCCGGTTGATGTTGTCTGGCCCCCCGGGCAGGTTTGGAATCACCACCTCCGTGCGACCCTTTTTCGGGCCGTCAATCCAGTACCGCGACAGGCGAAACCCGAAGGTTTCGCAATACAGGACCGACCGGTTGTCATGCGCGAGGCACACGCCGTTGCAGAAGAGCACGTTGTGCACCACGGTGCGCGTACGCCCCGTGGCCGGGTCGTAACACACCAGGCGGCCGCTTCCGCGCGCTTCCAGCCCGTCGACGGGCCAGGTCGACATGTCAAAGCGGGTGCTGCCCTCGCTGAAGTAGATCTTTCCGTCCGGCGCGATATCGAGATCATCGGTAAGCTTCAGCCGGGAATCGTCCACGACCTTGAACCAGCTCCGGTTCGTCTGGTCCGTCAGCCGGTACACCTCACCGTCAGGCCGGACCCCGTAGAGCCCCATGCCGGCGGCGCACACGATGAGATTGTCGTCCCGATCCATCGCGAGCCCCAATGGCCGCCCGCCGATGCGCGCGAAGAGCTCGCGCTGCTCGAAATTTTCCCCGGAGAAACGGAGAATCCAGCCTTGTCGCGTGCCGGTGTACAGCCGGCCCTGGCGATCCAGGATGATGTCCTCTGGGCCTTCGACTTGATCCAGTCCGATGGCCTCTGAGCCGCGCAGGCGGTCATTCATCGCGTAAGGGCTGTCACTCCCCCGCCGGGTATCGGGCGACGGGCCGTAATCGCGGTAGGTGGGGTTGACGTAGCTTTTCTGGATCGCTTTCCCGCGATTCTTGGCCCACTTGACGTCGATCCCTATGGCGAGCAGCAGGATCGCGCCGTTGACCATGGTCGATGTCTGGCCGGAAAAGCCCATCTGGCTCAACCCGTTACCGAGGACGAACACGATCCCCATGCCGATCAGGGCACGTCCAATCGACCCCTTGCCCCCGGCGAGGCTGATGCCGCCGATCATTACCGCCGCGAGGACCGCGAAAGCGTACCCCTGACCGGTCTGGCTCGCGGCGCTGTCCAGACGCGAAGCGAAGAACAGCGCCGCGATGGCGCACAGCATTCCGGACACCACATAGGTGGAAAACAACACCTTCTTGATGCTGATCCCGACATGCCGCGCGGAGCGGCGGGCTGCCCCGACGGCCGTGAGGTGCCACCCGAGCCGCGAACGGCTCAGCAGAATGTGGCCGATCACGCCGATGATCAGGAGTCCCCAGATATCGGCGGGCAGCCACAGGAAGCTCCCGGCGCCCAGGGCGCCCCAGCCCGGGCTGCTGACATTGGACATGACAAGCTTGCTGGCGTACTGCCCCGCGAGCAGGTCGAATATCCCCCGATACACGATCAGGGTCACCAGGGTGGACAGGAACGCCCGCGTCCGCAGAAACCCGATGAAGAAGCCGTTGACCGCACCGAGCACCGCACCGATTACGACCGTGACCAGGATCACCACCGGCACGGGCAGCCCCCACAGGTGCACCCCCACCAGGGCCGCGAAGTCGCACAGGGCGAACATCGATCCGACACTCAGGTCGATCCCGCCCGATATAAGGGACAACCCCATGGCGATCGCAACGAAGCCGTACTCGCCGTAGAAGCGCAGCAGGGAGTGCGCGTTGTACAGGGTCGCGTAATACGGCACGATCGCCATGAACACGACGATGATCGCGACCAGTGCCGAAAAGGGGATGGCGGGCTCCATCCAGCTCTTGGCGAACAGGTCGGCGAACAGTTGCCGCGGTGACCACTGATAGCGGAGCCGCTTCAGAGTGGTCGACAGGGATGCGCCCGGGGGGTTAATCACGCTACTCATCGAGAGCCCTCTGGTCGGAGGCCCGGCCCGACGAAGGCCGGGCCTCCTCTCTGGCTTACGTGTGACAGTTGCTCGATCGCTGCGAGGCGTCGCGGGTGCCTATTGCGAACGCCCGGACCGCCTGCTAGCTGCCGGACCCCTTCCCGACATGCGTACACGAATCGGGCTTGAGCGTGTCCTTGGTGAGCTTGGTAACCGGGGAATAGATCGCCGTATGGAACGTGCCGGCCGGCTTGTGCGTCTGCAACAGGAACTTGGCCACCGCCATCATCTGGTGTGCCTGCAGGGCGGCCTGATAGCTGTAGTCCGCGTAGAACAGCCCCTTCTTGATGTACTGGCAGGCGGGTGGCTCGCCGCCGCCGGTGGTGAACACCTTGACCTTGCCCTTCAGCCCCGCCTGGCGCACGGCCTGGGCGATGCCCTCGTCCTGGCCGGACCACCAGCCCATGTAGGCACACAGCTTGGGATGGCTCTGCAGCACCGTGGCCGCCTTGTCGTGCGCCTTCTGCGGATCCCAGTCCGCGTACTGGGTGCTGACGATCTTGATGTTCGGGTGTTTCTTGAAGACGGACTGCGCGCCCTGCATGATGCCCAGGCTGTACGCTGACGTCTGGACCCCGTCCATCAACGCGACCTGGTGCGAGCGGGCCTTCGGACCGCTGCAGGCCTGTACCACCCCCTCGGCCATCTTGGCGCCGAGCTGATTCGGCTGTACGCCTATGAAAGCGTCGGTCTTGTAGCGCGACGCCATGTTCACCTGGATCGTGTAGATGCCGGCCTGTTCCGCCTGCTTCAGCCCGTGCGCCAGCACCTGGACATTGGGGTTGTGCACGATCAGTACGGCCGGGTGCTTGTGCACCTCGGACTCCAGCATCTGCGCCTCGCGCTGGGTGTTGAAGCCCGGATCCAGCACCTTGAAGTGCATCCCCAGGGCCTTGGCCTCCTTCTCCATCGTCTTGCCCCAGATACGGGTCAGCGGCACGCCGTAGGAGACCGGGATGAAGACGATCGTCTTGCCCACCACGTCCTTCTGGAACTGCTGCTGCAACTGCTTGGTGGTCATGTTCGCGGCGCCCGCGGCGCCGCTGGCTACGCCCAGAGCGAGCCCCGCCAGCAAGACCACTGACTTCTTGAGGGGTTCTTTCAGACTCATCACGTTCTCCTCCATTTAAAGAGACACCGCGTCAATAGCGCAGGCGCGGATCGGCGGTTCTTGTCTTGCACGGGAATCGCCGCATGGCACGAGGCCCCGCGGCTGCGCCTGCCCGGGCGCTTTTACTCCTCCCCGATCCCGTGCTTCAGTCGTCGCCCTGGCGGGCGGTCTCCTCATCCCGTGGATGCAGACGATTGTCCAGGACAATCGCTCCCATCAGCACGATTCCGCGAACGACGTTCTGAATGTCCGAGCCGAGGTTCATGCGCGTCATGCCGCTCTGCAGAACGCCGATCAGCAACGCGCCGGCCATCACGCTGTAGACGCTTCCGCGGCCCCCGACCAGACTGACGCCGCCCAGCACCACCACCAGGATGACCGAGAAGATCTCGGTGCCCATGACAATCTGCGTGTCGATGCTGGACAGCATCGCCATCAACACCAGACCCGCAACGTAGGCGAGCAGTGCCGAGAGGACATACTCGAAGACGGTCAGCGGTCGAATCGCGATGCCGGTAACCCGGGCCGCGTCGGCATTGTCTCCATGCGCATAGATGAGCCGGCCGGCACGAGTGCGGCTGAGGTAGAGGTGGACCAGCACGCCCAGCCCCAGAAACACCAGCACCGGCACCGGGATCACGCCCAGATTCCCGCCAAGGGCAAGAAAGCTCTGGGCCCTATCCGGTACATGGATCGTATAGTTGGATCCTATGAAGAACACGCGTGCGCCGCCGAACATCAGCAAGTTGGTCGCAAGCGTCGCGAACAGGGGCGGGACCTCGATAAAGGCGATCACGAGCCCGTTCACCAGCCCGATGACGATCGGGACGCACAGTCCGACGCTGAGGGCCCAGCCGATGCTCAGACCGTTCTGCATCATGATGGCGGCCACCGCGGCGCCAACCGCCATCGACGCGATCTGGGAGATATCCAGACCACGTCCGATAATGACGACCGCCGCGCCCAACGCCAGAATGCCCAGAACCGAGATGCTGTTGAGCAACGTGAACAGGTTGCTAACCGTGGCGAACCCGGGCAACGAGGCCGAGAATATACCGGCCAGGATTACCGTCACGATCAGTACGATCTGTTCCTGGGTCAGTTTCTGCAGCCAATGGTGACCGCGAACCGGCCCCCGGCCCCGCAGCGCGACCGCCCCCCTCATCCTGGATTTTCCCGGCAGTGCCACCCGTTATCTCCTCTTCCAGCAAAGGACCCGCAACGGTACCGATCCGGGCGATCCCGGACCAATCCCGGCTCGTTATTCAGTCTCGTGCAACGGTATGCTTCTTGCTGCTTCGCGCGGACGGGTGTAGTGCCCGATTATTGTTGGCGTTTCGCTAACCCGCCATCGCGAGAATAGACCACCCCCCGGGACGGTGCAACAGGCTCCGGCAAGCGTATCGGCTCCGCCCGGGCCGTTCGCGCCAGCGCGGATGCGCCGCCCCCGGCGCACCCGTCACCGGCCCCTGGTGACGGGCGCTAGAGGTTTCCCCGGTGCTGCGCCCCGTCGACCGGCACGCAGGCGCCCGTGACCCAACTCGCGCGCTCCGATGCCAGAAACACTGCCACGCCGGCCACCTCGTCGGGCTCGCCCAGGCGTCCCCAGGGGATGCGCGCGAGCGCCGAGGCGTAGCGGTCGGGGTCGTTCCTGCGCGCCCGGTCCCAGACACCCCCTTCGAACTCGATGGATCCCGGGGCGATCGCGTTCACCCGGATCCGGTCCTTGCCGAGCGACACCGCGAGATACTTGGAGTAGTTGATCAGCGCCGCCTTCACCGCCGAGTAGGGGGCTGTCGATCCGCCCACCTCGAGGCCCGCGATGGAAGAGATGAACAGGATCGACCCGCCGCCGGCCTCCCGCATCCAGGGGACCACCTTCTCGCTGGCTCGCACGGAAGCCATCAGGTCCAGACGCACGTTGGTCTGCCAGGCCGCGAGATCGTTCCCCACGCCCAGCGCCGAGGCGTTGTTGACCAGGATGTCGATACCGCCCAGCCGCTCGCGCGACTCTTCGAGAAAATCCTCCAGGGCCTGCGCATCGGTGAGATCCGCGGTCCTGGCGTAGGTCTCCACACCCTGTGCGCGCAGCGCACCCTCCGTTTCCTTCAGCGGTCCTTCGCCGCGGGCACAGATGGCCACGTTCGCACCTTCTTCGGCCAGGCCCAGGGCGATGGCCCGACCAATGCCCTTGCTGCCGCCCGTGACCACAGCCCTCTTGCCCTTCAGTCCCAGGTCCATACCTGCCCTCCTCGTTTGGTGCGAAGCCGCGCGGGCATCACGCGCCCCGGACGGCAGCGGTTCCGCCGCCAGGCCGCGAAGCGGGCACCGTGGCGTTACTCGCCCGCCGCCAGGAACTCCTGTCTCAGCGTGCGCTTGAGCACCTTGCCGATCGTGCTGCGCGGGAGGCTCTCCCGCAGCTGCACCGCGGCCAGCCGCTGGGTCTTGCCCAGGCGGGCATTGGCCCACTCGCGCAGCGCCTCCGGCGTATCGTCCGCGCCCGGGCGCAGCACCACGACCGCGACCGGCGTCTCCCCCCATTGTTCGCTCGGCACGCCGACGACCGCGGCATCGGTCACGTCGGGATGCGCCAGCAATACCTGCTCCAGGTCGGTGGCATACACATTGAAGCCGCCGGAAATGATCATGTCCTTCTTGCGGTCGAGCAGTTGCAGGAATCCATCCTCGTCGAGCCGGCCCATGTCGCCCGTGCGGAAATACAGCCGGCCATCCCGGTCGTACCAGAACAGTTCCCCGGTCTTGTCCGGACGCTTGTAGTAGCCGGTCATCATGGCCTCGGAGCGGCCGACCACCTCGCCCACCTCGCCCCGGGGCAAGGGCCGTCCCTGCTCGTCGATGATCACCAGGTCCACCGTCTCCGGCGGCCGGCCCGCCGTATCCAGCTTGTCCGGGAAGCGACGCGTGTCGAGAAAGGTACTGACGCCCCCTTCGGTCAAGCCGTAGACCTCGATCAGGTCCCCCGGCCAGCGACGGTTCGCTTCCTCGATGACGCTGCGCCGCAGCGGCGCGCTGGTGGACAGCTTGAGCCGGAAGCTGCTCAGGTCATAGCGGTCGAAGTCCGGATGGGCCAGGATCCGCTGGTACTGCACCGGGACGAGCATGGCGTGCGTGACCCGGTGCCGCTCCGCCAGTTGCAGAAACTCGCCGGCGTCGAACTTCTTCATCAGCACCACGCTGCCGCCACCCGCGAGGGTCGGCAGCAACGCCACCAGCGTGGTGTTGGAATACAGCGGCGTGGAGGCAAGCGTGATCGCGTTCTCCGTCATCCCCTGCTCCTGTCCCCGCAGCAGGTGACGGGCGCGCATGGCGTGGGGATGCTCGATGCCCTTGGGGGTGCCGGTCGTCCCGGAGCTGTAGATGAGATCGAACGGATCCGACGGGCGCACCCGGACCTCGGGCCAGCCGGCACCGTGCTCCCGGATCCACGCGTGGAAGTCGCGCCACCCGCCGTCCGCGAAGTCCAGCCCGATCAGCCCGCCGGGCAGGATCTGCTCGAGCTGCCCGGCAAAAGGCTCGGCGTGCTCGCGCATGCTCTCGGAAACGGCCAGCACGCGGGCGTCGCAGTCGCGGATCATGCGCTCGATGGCGTCGCCGCGGACCATGCCCGACAAGGGCACCGCGCATCCCCCCGCCACGACCGTGCCGGCAAACAGGATGACGTATTCGAAGGAGTTCGCGGCCAGGATTGCGACCTTCTCCGTCCGCTCCAGTCCCAGCGCCCTTAGCGCATTGGCGGTCTGCGCCACCCGGCGCCCGAACTCTCCCCAGCTGAGGGTCTCGTCACCGAGCGCCAGCGCCGTGTGTTCCGAACGCGCGCGCGTGTGTTCGGCCAGGCGGGCCGCGAAGTCCACCGGTACGCTGTCGGCCACGGAAACCCTGGCGGCTACGGACCCGGGGCTGCTTGGCATGGCGATCCTCCATGTCGAATCGGGAACAAAGGCGGTCTGAATTGGTCGGGCAAGCCGCGCGAACGGCAACGCGGCACGCACCCGGGCGCCGCGCGACAATCCTGCCCGTATCCCGAAACGCACGCAAGTGGCTCCGGGCATCGGCGCGTGCTCGGCGCGCGGCCCCTCGGGGAACACCCTGGGCGCGTGACCGGGAGGGACCGGGTCCGGCACCCGGGGCTCACCTGCCGGGCAAAGCCGCGCGTGAGGTATACTGGATCGTCGAATGGCCTTGGAGCCATGCGGGACAACGACCCTTCGCCGGTGCGGCGCCGCGACCCGGATGCCGGGAGCAGCCGCGAACGGCGAAGGGTAAGTGGCGGGGAGCCGGAACGAGCGCCGGCGGCGCACATGACGGGCTCCGGCTTTCCCTGCCGCCCGGTGCGGAACAGGAGGGGCGATCATGCAGTTGGCCGAAGTGACGCTGGAGGACAAGTACACGCGGCAGTCGGGACGGATCTACGTCACGGGTTCCCAGGCGCTGGTGCGGCTGGCGATGCTGCAGCGGCAGCGGGACGCGGCGGCGGGGCTGTCCACCGCGGGTTTCATTTCCGGCTACCGGGGCTCGCCGCTGGGCGGCTACGACCTGGCGCTGTGGAAGGCGGCGCAGCACCTGCGGGACAACGACATCCAGTTCCAGCCCGGGGTCAACGAGGACCTGGCGGCAACCTCGGTCTGGGGCACGCAACAGACCGGCCTGGGCGGGCGCTCCAAGCATGACGGCGTATTCGGGATCTGGTACGGCAAGGGCCCGGGGGTGGATCGCTCCGGCGATCCCATGAAGCACGGCAACATGGCCGGGAGCGCGCCGCACGGGGGCGTGCTGCTGCTGTTCGGCGATGATCCGCTGGCCAAGTCCTCGACCCTGGCGCACCAGAGCGAGCAGGCCCTGATCGCGTCGATGATCCCGGTACTCAACCCGGCGAGCATCCAGGAGTACCTGGACTACGGGCTGGCGGCCTTCGCCCTGTCGCGCTACAGCGGCTGCTGGGTGGGGATGAAGTGCGTCACCGACACGGTGGAGGGCTCGGCCTCGGTGTCGATCGACCCGGAGCGGCTGCAACTGCTCGTGCCCGAGGACTTCGAGCTGCCCCCCGAGGGGGTCCACATCCGCTTCCCCGACACCCCGCTGGAGCAGGAGCGGCGCCTGGTGCGCTACAAGCTGCCGGCGGCGCAGGCCTTCGTGCGGGCCAACGGGCTCGACCGCGTGACCCACGACGTGCCGGTGGCGCAGCGCCGGCTGGGGATCGTGACCACCGGCAAGGCCTGGTCCGAGGTGGTCCACGCCTTCGACCGCGTGGGACTGGACGAGCGGGCGCGCCGGGCGCTGGGGATCAGCGTGTACAAGGTGGCGATGCCGTGGCCGCTGGAGCCGGAAGGCATCCGCGCGTTCAGCCGCGGCCAGCAGGAGCTGCTGCTGGTCGAGGAGAAGCGCTCGATCATCGAGGAGCAGCTCGCCCGCACCCTGTGGGACATGGAGCCGCGCCCCCGCCTGGTGGGGAAGACGGACGAGGACGGGCGCACGCTGGTGCCGGCCGACGGCGAGTTGACGGTGGACGTGGTGGCCGCCGTGCTGGCCCGGCGCGCCCTGCGCCTGGGCGCCGAGGGCGAGCTGGCGCAGCGCCTGCAGCGGGCGCTGGAGTGGACCGAGGCCGGCGACGGCCAGGCGCCGGTCGAGCGCACCCCCTGGTTCTGTGCCGGTTGCCCGCACAACACCTCGACCAACGTGCCCGAGGGCAGCCGCGCGTTTGCCGGCATCGGCTGCCACACGATGGCGATGCGCATGCCCAACCGCCGCACCGAGGGCTTCACCCACATGGGCGGCGAGGGCGCGCAGTGGATCGGCCAGGCGCCCTTCTCCAAGGATCAGCACGTATTCCAGAACCTGGGGGATGGCACCTACTACCACTCCGGGCTGCTGGCGATCCGGGCGGCGGTGGCCGCGGGGGTGAACATCACCTACAAGATCCTGTTCAACGATGCCGTGGCGATGACCGGAGGCCAGCCGGTGGAAGGCCAGCTCACGCCCTGGGAGATCTCGCGGCAGGTCCAGGCCGAGGGCGTCCAGCGGATCGAGGTGGTCACGGACGATCCGGACAAGTACCCGGCGGAGACGCCCTGGGCGACCGGGGTGCAGGTGCGCCACCGCCGGGAGCTGGACGCGCTGCAGCGCGAGCTGCGCGAGACGCCCGGGGTCAGCGCGCTGATCTACGACCAGACCTGTGCCGCGGAGAAGCGCCGCCGGCGCAAGCGCGGCAAGTATCCGGACCCGGCCAAGCGGACCTTCATCAACGAGTCCGTGTGCGAGGGCTGCGGCGACTGCGGGGTGGTGTCCAACTGCGTGGCGGTCAAGCCGCTGGAGACCGAGTTCGGGCGCAAGCGCCAGATCGACCAGGCGAGCTGCAACAAGGACTACTCCTGCGCCGAGGGCTTCTGCCCCAGCTTCGTGATGGTCTACGGCGGTGAGCTGCGCAAGGCCGATCGCACCGCCGGCGGCGAGGCCCGGGTTCCGGCGCTGCCGGAGCCGGCCGTGGCCGAGGCGGACGCGCACTACAACGTGCTGGTCACCGGCATCGGGGGCACCGGCGTGGTGACCGTGGGCGCCCTGCTGGGCATGGCCGGCCACCTCGAGGGCAAGGGCGTGTCGGTCCTGGACCAGACCGGTCTGTCGCAGAAGAACGGGGCGGTGACCAGCCACGTGCGCTTCGCCGCCGATCCCGAGACCCTGCAGGGCAAGCGCATCGGCCTGGCCGAGACCGACCTGGTGCTGGGCTGCGACATGGTGGTCGCGGCCGGGCACGAGGCCATGACCACCTACGGCGAGGGCCGGACGCGTGCCGTGATCAACAGCCACGTGGTGCCGATCGCGGCATTCGCGGTGGACCCGGACATGGCGGTGAGCGGCACCCAGATCGAGAACACGATCAGCCGCAGGATCGGCGAGGAGGCCAGCCACTTCGTCAACGCCACCCGCATCGCGGGCGCGCTGGCCGGCGACCCGATCTACACCAACCCGTTCCTGCTGGGCTATGCCTGCCAGAAGGGCCTGCTGCCGGTGAGCCGCGAGGCCATCGAGCGCGCGATCGAGCTCAACGGGGTGGACGTGGAGGCCAACAAGAAGGCGTTCCACTGGGGCCGCTACGCGGCCCACGACCCGGACGCCGTCGAGGCGCTCGCCGCGCGCGGCGGTGCGCCCGAGCAGGCGGACATCGCGGTCGAGCTGGACGAGATCGTGGCCCGCCGCGAGGCCCACCTGATCGCGTACCAGGACCGCGCCTACGCGCGCCGCTACCGGGCCCTGGTGGACCGGGTGCGCGAGACCGAGGAGCAGCGGATCCCCGGCAGCCGCGAGCTGACCCGGGCGGTGGCGTACTACTATGCCAAGCTGCTGGCGTACAAGGACGAGTACGAGGTCGCGCGCCTGTACAGCCGCCCCGAGTTCCGCCAGCGCCTGCAGGCACAGTTCCAGGGCGACTACAAGCTGCGGGTGCGCCTGGCCCCGCCGCTGTTCGCCAAACGCGACCCGGCGACCGGCCACCTGCAGAAGAAGGAGTACGGGCCCTGGATGTTCAAGGCCTTCGGCGTCCTGGCCCGCCTGCGCTTCCTGCGGGGCACCGCGCTCGACCCCTTCGGCCGCACCGCCGAGCGGCGCATGGAGCGTCAACTGATCCGCGACTACGAGGCGCTGGTGGACGAACTGCTCGGGCGCCTGGACGCCGACAACCGCGACCTCGCCGTAGAGCTGGCCTCCCTGCCCGAGCACATCCGCGGCTTCGGCCACGTCAAGCAGCGCCACGTGGAGCAAGTGCGCCAGCGGGAGGAAGCGCTGCGGGCGCGCCTGCGCGGGCAGGCCCCGCAGCTCAAGGCGGTCGCGCAGGCCTGAGCCGGCCGCAATGCCCGGCCCGCGGACGCGGGCCGGGCTCGGCGGTCAGGTACCCTCGAGCACCCGGATGTCGCGCTCGGCGGCGCCGTCGAGCGCCTTCAGCGCGGCCTGGTACGGCTCGCCCTCGAAGGTGTCGATGGCCTGCTGCACGCTGTCGAACTCGATCACCACCGTGCGTTCCATCAGGCCGGCCTCGAAGGTCTTCGCGGGCACGCCCCGGACCAGAAAGCGTCCGCCGCCGCCGGCGATCGCGGGCCCGGCGAGCTTGGCATACTCGGCCAGCTTGTCGGGGTCCTTCACCGCGCGGTAGCAGGTCACCAGGTAGCCTTTTGCCATGTCTCCTCCGGTGTCGTTGGGGGGATGTGAGCCGCCGACCGGGCGTCGCGGCCCGCTCACCACCATACCGCGGCGGCGCCAGCCGCTGCCATGCGGACCCGACCCCGGGCCGGCGCGACCCCTCCCCAGCCGGTGGCCGGACCTCGCCGGGATCCCCTGCCCCGCGGTATGGCGCTCGGTCGCGCTGACCGGACTGGGCCTGTGGGCCGCACCCAGGCTGGTCGGCCAGGCGCTCGCCGCCGAGGCACCCGACTCTTCCGCGATCATCCAGGGCAAGGTCCCGGGGATGATCGTGCACAACGCCAAGCTGGGCGTAATGGAAACTCCGCTGTCACTGCTGCGCCAGCATTACATCACGCCCAAGGAGATCATGTACCAGCGCATGCATTTTCCGGTCAGCGGGGCCAACAAGTGGGTGGACACGATCGAGGCACCTGATTTCGCCCACTGGGAGATCTCGGTGACCGGCCTGGTGGTGCGCCCCGGCACCGTCAGTCTGGCCGAGCTCAGACGCATGCCGCAGAGCAAGGTCACCGCCGTGATGCAGTGCGCGGGCAACGGTCGCGCCTATTACGCGGCCAAGGCCAAGTGTCCGGGCGGGCAGTGGCATCACGGCGGCATGGCCAACGTCGAGTGGGAGGGCGTCAACCTGCGCACGGTGCTTGACCACATGAATCTCAACATCAGCCGGGACGCCCTGTGGCTGAGCGCCAACGGCAAGGACGTGCCCCCCACCGCCAAGGGCGCCGATTTCGTCAAGAGCTTCCGCCTCGCCGACCCGGCGCTGGATCATGCGATGCTGGCGCTGAAGATGAACGGCGAGCCGATCCCGGCGATTCACGGGGCACCGGTGCGGCTGGTGATCCCGGGTTACTACGGCAACATGAACGTCAAGTCGGTGGAGCAGCTGATGCTGACCGCGGAGCAATCGCCAAGCCCCTTCCAGTCCGTGGCCTACCGGGTGCCCAACAAGCTGGTCCAGCCGGGCGAGATGCGGGTGTCCGAGTTCAATACGGAGAATAGCGAACCCACTTATTCGTACCGCATCATGAGCGTGGTCTTCGCCCCGCTGACCGAGGACGGCCCGATCAAGGCGGGCCGCACCACGGTGCACGGCGTAGCCTGGAATGACGGTACGGCACCGATCACCGAGGTCGAGGTGTCCGCGGACGGCGGCAGGCACTGGCAGGCGGCGACTGTCGAGAAGGCCCCCGATCCCTACGCCTGGCACCGCTGGAAGACCGAGGTCCACCTGCACTCGGGCGACCACGTGCTGATGGCGCGGGCCACCGACGCCAAGGGTCGCACGCAGCCGCTGGACGGCACCGAGCTCTGGAACCCCAAGGGCTACGAGTGGCACGGGGTGGACCGGGTGAAGGTGCGGGCGGCCTGAGCAGGCGAACCGCGGGCGGGGCGGCCACGGCTGTCCCGCCCGTTGTCTTTCGCGCACTCACCCGAGGACGCTCGCATGATGACGTCGTGGCTCATCGGCGTTCAGCGCCGCCGCCTGCGCCGGTTCGCGCCACCGCTTGGCCTCGCGCTGCTTGTGGCCGGGACGGTCGCTGCCCCGGCCCGGGCGCAGACCGTCACCCTGCCGCCGGGGCCCGACCGGGACCTGGTCTACGGCAAGTGCCGCACCTGCCACAGCCTGCAGTACCCGAAGGACTCAGCCGGCATCACGCGACAACAGTGGGAAGGCGTGCTGGACGATATGGCCAAGTACGGCCTGGACATTACCGACGCGGAGCGCGGTCGCATCCTGCACTACCTGGCCACCTATCTTGGGCCCAATCCGCCGCCGGCGAGCGGTCCGGAGGAAGCCGCCGAGACGGCACCGGACGGACGCCAGGTATTCCTGGAGCAATGCAGCGCCTGCCACCAGGCGAACGGGCAGGGGCTGCCGGACCAGTTCCCGCCGCTGGCCGGCAATCGGGACCTGTTCCGGACCCGGACTTTCCCGGTGCTGGCGCTGTTGAACGGCATGCAGGGCCCGATCGAGGTCAACGGCTCGCGGTTCGACGGCCAGATGCCGGCGTTCGACTTTCTGGGCGACGAAAAGATCGCCGCAGTGATCCGTTACGTACGCGGGGCCTGGGGCAACGGCCGGCACCGGCCGCCGGCGATGACCGGGATCAGCGCGCGGGACGTGTCCGCGGCGCGCAAGAAGCCGCTCCGGCCCCACGAGGTGCACGCCTATCGGCAGGCGCACGGCGGCGAGTAGGGCAAAAACCGGACGCGGGGCCGTTCCGGGAGGCCGGGGTACAGGACCCGCCGGCGGAGCCGGGGACGCGGCGATGACCGGCCGGGCGCTTGGGGAAACGGCCGGGGCCGGCGGGGCCGGCGCCCTGCCCGCATTTGCGCAGGGACGCCGACCGCTACCGCCGGGCACCCGGCAAGGCGCACGACCGCCCTGGAGCCGGGCCAGCGAGCAGCCCTGCGTAGGCGCCCGGGATCGGCGCATCCGAAGGGAATGCTCAGTCGATACGCCGCACCGGAGGCATGTGCCAGCTGCCGCCGAGCGCCTCGGGCTTCGGCCAGTACAGGCGCGCCGTCAGACTGAAGGGGCCTCCCTGAGGATCCGACGGGAGCCAGTTAGGCACCTGGTGCTCGTCCGGGCGCTGCGCCTGTATAAAGATGTCCAACGAGCCATCGTGGTTGTACCGCATCGGGTCCCGATCGCCGAGCGCGTACCGGTCGATCTCGTTCTCGATAAAGAAGCTGTCGCGGTTGTAGATCGTTACCGACCAGAATGCATTGACGGGCGGGAGTTGATCGCGCTCGAAGTGCAGCACGTAGCGGTTCGCGCTATCGAGCTTGTGCCCGTGCTCGTCAACGTAGGCTGTCGGGTAGGTGGAATCCTCGGGGACGTTGGCGCCAAGGCCCATTCTGGCGACCGCGGCGCGAGCCCGGTAATTGGTCCCGTAGGTCCCCAGGCCTTCGTTGGCGCTGTGCCATCCGTTGACCAGGCTTCCCTGGGAAATGGCGCCGCCGGGGAACCGGGTTCGGGCCGTCTCGACCACCTCCGCAAGAGCTGTCCGGACCGCGTTCGGCAGCGCTGCAAAGCCCAGGCTTTCGCCAGGCTTCCAGCCCGTTACCATTTCGACGCGGTGCAGCAGGGGGTAGTCATTAAAGTGGGCCGGGTGCTGGTTCGCCAATTGTGCGAACCACTCGAAATATTCCCCCGCCTCCAGGCTCCGTATCTGCTTCACTGGAGGCGTAGCCATGTCGACGTCGTCGTGCACCGGCCCCTCCGGCGCCGGGCCGCCGGACCGCCACCGGGAGAGCGGAGCCAGCCGGAAACCCGCCTGGATCTCGTGGACGTTGGGGTAGTCCGCCTTGCCGTTCGTCTGGGTACGGCCGATGACCCAGAAATGCGGCGTTGGCGCACGGATCGCCGTGACATGGGCCGGAAGGTCCCCGTCCCAGCCGGGACCGACCAGGGCGAACTCCGCGGCGCCGTTGCCCGTCGTCCGCGTGCCGAGCGACTCGAATACGTCCGTCCACAGATCGAGGAACTGCAGCAGATAGTAGCGGTCGCCGGTGTCCGGAACCGAGAGGATCAGCGGTTCCTTTGAAACGTCACCCCAGAAGTTGGAGTACAGCGTATCGTGATTCGCTCGCACCACCCCCTTGAATTTGGCCGGTGGAAACTTCGGTGAATGGAGAAACTGGTTCATCGGGGCGCCACGCTTGCCGGGCTCGGCAAAGTTCGTCTGCTGCCGCCGCGTGATCTCCATCAGCACGATCGGGTAGGCATAAAGATACAGCTCCTGTGCCACTTCACGTAGCATCGGTTCGTCCTCGGGTACGGGTTGCGTGCTCACTAGAGCACGTCCTCGCCCACCTCGGCGACGAAGTTCTCCGCCTTGCCCTCCCAGCGCATGTGGCCGGTCTCTATCAGGTAGATGCGCTCCGCGTGGCGCAGGGCAAAGGTCAGGTTCTGTTCGCCGATCAGGATCGCCAGGCCCCGCTCTTTCTGCAGCTTCTCCAGCGCCTCGGAGATGTGCTCGATCACCAGCGGCGCCAGGCCCAGCGTCGGCTCGTCCAGCATCAGCAGGCGCGGCCTCTGCATCAGCGCGCGGCCGATGGTCAGCATCTGCTGCTCGCCGCCGCTGAGGGTGACCGCGGACTGCTTGCGGCGCTCCTTGAGCGGCGGAAACAGCTCGAATACCTCCTCGATCTGCGCCCGGAAATCACCCGGGTTGAGCGCGTGCCCGCCCAGCTCGAGGTTCTCGTAGACCGACATGTAGCCGAACAGCTCGCGCGATTCCGGGCACAAGGCGATGCCGCTCGAGGCGATGTCGCCGGGCTCCTCGCCACGGATGGACTCGCCCATCCAGTCGATCTCGCCCTCGTAGCCGACAAAGCCCATGACGGCCTTGAACAGGGTGCTCTTGCCGGCGCCGTTGATGCCCACGGCGGCGACGCACTCGCCGTCGTTGACGTGCAGGCTGACGTCGCGGATGGCCTCGGCGAGACCGTACTTGACCGAGTGCAGCTTGATGTCCAGCAGTCGCTTCGCGCCTTCCCCGCTTTTGGCCACGCGGCCGCCGACGCCAGCCTCCTGTTCCAGCGACTTGCCGAAATAGACTTCCCGGACCTTCTCGTCGCGCGTCACCTCCTCCGGTGTGCCCACGGCAATCTGCTCTCCCGCGTGCATCGCGACAATGCGGTCGACCAGCCCCGCGACCTCCTTGACGTTGTGATCCACCAGGATGATGGCCCGGTCCTCTTGCGAGAGGCTTTTCACCAGCTCGGAGAACTCCCGCATCTCCTGTGGCGCGAGGCCGGCGAAGGGCTCATCGAGCAGCAGCACCGCCGGATCCTGTGCGATCGCCTTGGCAATCTCCAGGCGCCGCACGTCGGCGTAGGCGAGTGACGGCGGGCGCCGGTCGATCAGCGCCCCCAGCCCGACCCGCGCCGCGATCTCCCGCGCGCGATGCTCGGTCGCCTTGGGCAGGACCAGTTGGAACACGGTGTCGGGAAGCAGTGCCAGCTGGATATTCTCGAGCACCGTCTGACGCGGCAGCGGGCGCGAGTGCTGGAACACCATGGCCATGCCGTGGCGGGCGATGCGGTGGGTGCGCCAGCCGGCGACGTCCCGGCCACCCAGGCGCACCGTGCCCCGGTCCGGGCGGACCACTCCCATCAGCAGCGACAGGGTGGTGGACTTGCCGGAGCCGTTGGGCCCGATCAGCCCGAGCACCTCGCCCCGGTCGACGTCGAAGGAAAGCTCGCTGACCGCCTGCAGCCCGCCGAAGCGCTTGGAAATTCTGTTGACCTCGAGGATACTCATCCGCTTGCCCCACCCCGCGTGAACATGCCGGCGAAGCCGCTCGGCGCGAACAACAGCACCAGCAGCGCGATCACCGCGACCACGGCGTTGCTGAGCTGGCCGATGGGACGCAGGATTTCGCCCGCCGAGATCAGGAAGATGGCCCCCAGGACCGAGCCGATGATGGTGCGCCGGCCGCCGACGACGGTGGAGATGATGATCTGGACGGTGACGAATACCGCGACCACCGTCCCCGGCGAGGCGGTGCCGAGGTAGAACACGGTGAGCGCTCCCGCGAGGCCGGAGAACACCGCGCTGAGGGCGAATGCCAGCATCTTGTACTTGGTCACGCTGAACCCGAGCGCCTCCGTCGCGACCGGGTCCTGGCCACTGGCCTCCAGGATCAGGCCGAACGGAGAGCGGGCGATCAGGCGCAGGACCACGGCGCTGAGCACCACGAACCCGAGCGCCCAGTAGTAGTTCCCGGTGCTGCTGATGGTCAGCACGCTCATCAGGGTCAGGCCGATCTCGCCGCCGGTGTAGCCCGCGAAGACCGTGATCAGCTTGCCCAGCAGCAGCACCGAGACCAGGGTGACCAGGCCGAAGTAGGGACCCCGCAGACGCAACGAGGGGCCGGCCAGCAACAGGCCTCCGATCAGGGCGGCGACGGTGCCGATCAGGACGCTGGGCCACAGCGGCACCGACAGCAGGCTGTTACAGAGTCCGGCGCCGTAGGCCCCCAGCCCGACCAGGAAGGTCGGACCAAAGTTGACCTCGCCGGCGTAGCCGAACAGGAGATCCCAGGCCATGGCGTACACGCCCAGGTAGAAGGCCATGCTGAAGACACCGAGGATATAGCCCGAGACGAACTTCGGGAGGAAGATGAGGACGATCAGCGCCAGCAGGATCAGCGCCGCTCGCCAGGTGAAAAACTCTTTCTTCATGATGTCTGCCTACCCCGTCAGTGCCGGCCGAAGAGCCCCTGAGGGCGGAAGTAGAGAATCAGCACCAGCAGCACCAGCGCCGGAATCATGCGGATCGACGGATTGATCAGGTACGCCGTCAGCGTCCCCAAAAAGCCGATGACATAGGCTGCGGCCAGCGATCCCGCAACGTTGCCGAGCCCGCCCAGGACCACGACGATGAAGGCGTTGACGGTCAGGCCCACCGCGATCTCCGCGTTCGCGCCGGTGAACGACGCCAGCAGCACCCCGGCAATGCCGGCAAGCAGGCCGTACAGGCCCCAGACCAGGTTGTAAACCTTGTTGATGTCGTAGCCGACGATGCGCAGGCCCGTGGTGCTCATGGAGGCGGCGAGCATCGCCTTGCCGATCCGGGTGCGGGTGACGAAGTACCACAGTGCCCCGAGCACCAGCCAGGCGATAACGAGGATCAGGATCTGGCTGTAGGGCACGGTGGTGCCAGCGATGCGCAGCACGCCGGTGACCAGGCTGGGCGTGGTCACCGGGCTGGAGCCGAAGGCGAAATCGAGCACCCCCTCCAGGATGAGCCCCACCAGCAGGGTGGCAGTGAGCACGAACACCTCGCGTTCCGCGGCGGCGATGCGCCGCGAACGGTCGATCGGGCGGATGACCAGCCAGTACAGCAGGTAGGTGCTGACGATCGCGGCGATGATCCCGATCAGGCCGCCCAGGTAGATCCCCAGGTGGAGATGTACGGCGCAGAACCACGCCACGAGGGCCGCGATCACCATGATCGAGCCGTGGGCGAGGTTGAGCACCCCCGAGACGCCGAAGATGATCGTGAATCCCGCAGCTCCCAGAGCGTAGATTGCGCCGATGACCAGCCCGTCGGCCACAATCTCGGTCAGAAGATGAAGCATTCTGTTATCGTCCGTTTGTTAAGGATGGACTTGTTGCCAGCTCGCCGGCCCTTCTTACGAAGCTCTTGTGCGTTCTCGTGCGGCAGAAGGGGTGGCTGCTCCCCGGGAAACCCCTGAATCCGGCTCCTCCTACGCCGTTCGAGCCATTTTCCACGTCAGAGCGTACCGGCCCAAGGGTGGGTCGGGCAGGGCGCCCTGGCGGCTCTCGAGCTTGCAGCGGACGGTGTCGGGCAGGCCGCGCGCCCGCTTGCGCAGCGTGCCGATGGCAGGCTGCCGGCCTCCAGGCGGGGGTTCGTGAACCGGATGGCGGGCGTGCTTGCTGATGCCCTGGTGGTAATGGTGCAGCCGGCCAGCGGAGCGGGAGCAGCGACCGGGATACTCCCGGGCGGGACCGAGCCGGTCCCGACGCTCCACGCGCCGGTCCGCCGCGCCGCCCTTGCTGACCTTCATCGAGCTCGGGATGACCGCCGCCATCGGCAAACTCCTTCTCTTCTTGTCCAGCGGCCTGCATTAGAAAGAGTTTCCGGGCCGGGGGTCATGCCCTTAATCCCCTCGCACCCGCCCGAAGGGTCCGATCATACAATGTACTTGGCGAGAATAGAAGAAGCCCGGGAACCGTGCCACACCGGGCCGGTTCCCCGCCGCGAGTCGGCCCGCCCGGGCCACCGGGCAGTACGCCCGACGGGCCCGTCGGGTCCATCGAAGCGGGGGTCGGTGCGGCAAGCCGCCTGGTGAAGGCCCTACCCGATCTGGCCTGCCCCGGGACCCCTGGCCTCGGACATCGCATTCGGGCTCGTATCGCGTGCCGCCGGATGCACTGACAATCGACCCCAGGGCTGGATGCACGCGCGGCCTGTCGCGGCGTGGCAGCGACCGTTTCAGCCGGGAAACCGGCGCCGCCCCCCGCGATATGCGGGGGGCGGCGCCGGCAATCACCTGTCTGATTATCGGCTCGCGTTACGGCTTGGGAACGAACGAGGGCACCTCGACCTTACCCTGCGCCAGGTGCTTGGGCCAGATCACGACCTGCTTGCCGTTCTGCCACTGGAAAGCCACGAAGGACTGGCCGAGCTTCGGATTTGGGCTGTAGACCACGCCATGGGTCCACTTGTTGTCGCGCCCGTAGTAGTGGATGCGACCGGTCACGCCCGTGAAGTTCACGTTCTCTATGCCCTTGATCAGCTCGTCGGCCTTGGTGCTGTGCGTGTCCTCGATCGCGTGCTTGAGCGTGTACATGGCGTCGTACGTGGTGTAGGCGTCATAGGCGGGCTCGGTGATGTTGTAGCGCTTCTTGTACGCCTTGTAGAACGCCGGCGACTTCGGTGTCAGCGGCACCCCGTTCGCGCCCAGGTTACCGGTGATCACGCCGTCGGTCGCCCCGTTGGTGGCGTCCCAGAACACCGAGGCCCCGGCCTGGCCATTAATACCCGCGAATATGGCCGGCACCTCCGACTGCCGCCATTGCACGACGGGCTTGACCCCGACGTGGGCGATCGCGGCCATGATGATGCGCGCGCCCGAGTTCTCGACCTCGTTGTAAAGCGGGCTGAAGTCGCTGGTGCTGGGCGAGAAGTTGATCGTCTTGACCAGCTTCATGCCCATCTGCGGGATGCACTTCTTGTACTCGGCGTCCACCGCCTTGGTCCAGTCGGCGTTCTCGCTGAAGATCACGGCTTTCTTGTAGCCCAGCTGGTCGACCAGCGTGTCCTTGGTCGTCAGGCAGGCCTCCTTGGCGATCACCGTCGAGTTGGTGTAGCCGTGGAACACGTACTTGTAGCGGTTGTAGTTCGCGTGCACGTTCTCCTCGAGCTTGGGCGTGGCGGCGCCGGTGACGATCAGGGGGGTCTTCAGGCGTGCGGCCCAGGGCTCCATCGCCAGCGCCACCTCGCTGGTGAAGATGCCGACCATGGCCACCACGTGGTCCTGGGTGACCGCGCGCTGGAAGGCGCGCGCCGCGTCCGCGGCCGAGAACTTGTCGTCGTACGTGTAGACCTTGACCTGGCGTCCGTCGATGCCTCCCGCGGCGTTCATCTCCGACGCGGCGAGCTTGGCCGCGTTAAAGATCGCCTTACCGTCGATGTGGGCGGCGGGTGCCAGCACGCCGATACGGATGGGAGTCGCGGCCTGCGCATTGGGCGACGCCGCGAAACCCAGTGTCAGTGCCATAGCCGCGACAGCGATGGCCAGCGAGGAGCGCTGTATGCGCGAGCCTATCAGTGAAAACATCGTCAGTTCCTCCGTTGTTGGCCCTTCTGTTGTTACCTCTCGGCGCCGCACCGCGGGGAAAGCGGGTCCCCCTGCCGAGGGCCTTCACCTGAGCCGACTGGTCATACAGAAGGTCTCGTCAGGTCCCCCCGGCCGCATTGCCTCGTATCACCGGCCGAGGCCCGAACGCAGTGATCGCGGCGCCGCCCGCCGTACCTCGCGGCAACTCGATGTCCCTGCTCATCGCAGAGCTCCCATAGCGGGCCCGCGATCCCCCGTGCCGCAGGCCCTGGAGGGCCTGCCTCGGCAACCGGCCGGGCGCGGCACGAAGTTCCGTCAGTTCGGGCGCAGGGGCGGCATCTCGGGCAGGTTCAGGGTGCGCGGGGTTTCCCCGGAGCGCAACGGGGAAGCGCCACGCGCTTCCGGTTACCGACACGGGATCGTTATGCGACGCTCGGAGGCACGCTCGCTCGCGCAGGCCGGGCGGCGTCGCGGCTTGGTGGACCACCTCCGGCAGCTTCTTCCCTGCGTTCATGCGTTCTGTTCTGGTGATGATTCGATTCCAAGCATGTGGCGTCCCTGTGTGACACCTGTCTAACGCGATCCCCCGTGCCTGTCAAGCAACCTGCCGGCTCGCGGGCGATTGCCCCCGGATCCGGGGGACCGCGTCTCGAAAGCGCACACGAACCCGGGCAAAGGACATGCCAGGTCCCTGGAGGACGCGCGGGAAAGCACGGCGGGCCCCTGCAGGGGAGCCCGCGGCGACCCGAACCCAGTTGCCGGGCGGGCGGCCTCAGGCCGCGTCGCTGGCCCGATCCCGCGAGAACGTGAGTCCGTCCCCGACCGCCTCCACCCGAACGACGTCACCCGGGCCGAAACGCCCCTGGAGGATCTCGCGTGCGAGCGGATTCTCCAGCTCGTGCTGGATCACCCGCTTGAGCGGGCGGGCCCCGTAGACCGGGTCATAGCCCGCCTCGCCCAGCCGGTCGAGCACCGCCGGCGAGAGCTCCAGCTGCATGTCGCGCTCGCCCAGGCGGGCCCGCAGATAGCCCACCTGGATATCCACGATGCGCCGGATCTCCTGGCGCCCGAGCGCATGGAAGACCACCACTTCGTCGATGCGGTTGATGAACTCCGGCCGGAACTGCTGCCCGACCACCTCCATCACGGCCCGCTTCATGGCGTCGTAGTCCTCTCCCCCGGCCATCTCCTGGATCATCTGTGAGCCCAGGTTGGAGGTCATGACGATCACGGTGTTGCGGAAATCGACCGTGCGGCCCTGGCCGTCGGTCAGCCGGCCGTCGTCCAGCACCTGCAGCAGGACGTTGAACACGTCCGGATGCGCCTTCTCGACCTCGTCCAGCAGGATCACCGAGTAGGGCTTGCGGCGCACGGCCTCGGTCAGGTAACCGCCCTCCTCGTAGCCGACGTAGCCCGGCGGGGCGCCGATCAGGCGGGCCACGGAGTGCTTCTCCATGAACTCCGACATGTCGATGCGGACCATCGCCTCCTCGGTATCGAACAGGAACGAGGCCAGGGCCTTGGTCAGCTCGGTCTTACCGACCCCGGTCGGTCCCATGAACAGGAACGACCCGTTGGGACGGTTGGGATCGGCCAGCCCCGCGCGCGAGCGGCGGATCGCGTCGGAGACCACCGCCACGGCCTCGTCCTGACCCACGACCCGCTTGCGCAGCTCGTCCTCCATCCGCAGGAGCTTCTCCTTTTCGCCCTCGAGCATCTTGGACACCGGGATCCCGGTCCACTTGGAGACCACCTCGGCGATCTCCTCTTCCGTGACCTTGTTGCGCAGCAGCGTGAGCGCCTCACCCTGGTGCCGCGTCGCCTCCTCCAGGCGCTTCTCCAGCTCGGGGATCCGGCCGTACTGCAGCTCCGACATGCGCGTCAGGTCGCCGGCCCGGCGGGCCGCGTCGAGCTCGACCCGGGCACGGTCGAGCTCCTCCTTGACGTGCTGGTCGCCCTGCACCGAGGCCTTCTCCGCTTTCCAGGTCTCCTCGAGGTCGGCGTACTCGCGCTCCAGCTCGCCGACCTCGTCCTCCAGCTGGCCCAGGCGGCGCCTGGACGCGTCGTCGGACTCCTTCTTCAGCGCCTCGCGCTCGATCTTGAGCTGGATCAGGCGCCGCTCCAGGCGGTCGAGCTCTTCCGGCTTGGAGTCGATCTCCATGCGGATCCGGCTGGCCGCCTCGTCGATCAGGTCGATGGCCTTGTCGGGCAGCTGCCGGTCGGTGATGTAGCGCTGCGAGAGCTGCGCCGCGGCCACGATCGCCGGATCGGTGATGTCGACCCCGTGGTGCACCTCGTAGCGCTCCTTGAGCCCGCGCAGGATGGCGATGGTGTCCTCCACCGTCGGCTCGTCCACCAGCACCTTCTGGAAGCGCCGCTCCAGGGCCGCGTCCTTCTCGAGGTATTTGCGGTACTCGTCCAGGGTGGTCGCGCCCACGCAGTGCAGCTCGCCCCGGGCCAGCGCCGGCTTGAGCATGTTGCCGGCGTCCATCGCACCCTCGGCCTTGCCGGCGCCGACCATGGTGTGCAGCTCGTCGATGAACAGGATGATGCGGCCTTCCTGCTTGGCCAGATCGTTGAGCACGCCCTTGAGGCGCTCCTCGAATTCCCCGCGATACTTGGCCCCGGCCAGCAGCGAGCCCATGTCCAGCGCCAGGATGCGCTTGTCCTTGAGGCCCTCGGGCACCTCGCCGTTGACGATGCGCTGGGCCAGGCCCTCGACGATGGCGGTCTTGCCCACGCCCGGGTCGCCGATCAGGACCGGGTTGTTCTTGGTCCGCCGCTGCAGCACCTGCACCGTGCGCCGGATCTCGTCGTCGCGACCGATCACCGGGTCGAGCTTGCCCTGTTCGGCCCGCTCGGTGAGGTCGATGGTGTACTTCTCCAGCGCCTGGCGCTGCTCCTCGGCGTTGGGATCGCTGACGCTCTCCCCGCCGCGCACCTCGTCGACCGCCTTTTCCACCGCGCCGCGCGCGGCGCCGGCCTGTTCCAGCACGCGCCGCAGGCTGCTGCGCTCCTCCAGCGCCGCGAGCACGAACAGCTCACTGGAGATGTACTGGTCCTGCCGCTTCTGGGCGAGCTTGTCCGCCACGTTCAGCAGCCGTCCCAGCTCGTTGGAGACGTGCACCTCGCCGGCGTTGCCCTCGACCCGGGGCAGCCGGTCGAGCTCCTCGCCCAGGCGGGAACGCAGGCGGCTGATGTCCACGTCGGCACGAGCGAGCAGGTGCCGAACCGTGCTGCCCTCCTGATCCAGCATCGCCAGCATCAGGTGCGCCGGCTCGATGAACTGGTGGTCGCGGCCGACCGCCAGCGACTGCGCATCGGCCAGGGCAAGCTGGAACTTGCTGGTCAGTTTGTCCATTCGCATAGCCAGGGTTCTCCCGCAATTCTGTTTCCGCTGCCCTATTCAATGCGGGCGGGCGCCGCCCGATTCAAGTGCGCGCCGGGAAACCCTAGCAGAACGTCCCGTTGGGCCGGTTGACGCGGATCAGGCGCTCCCGCGGCGGGTAAGGAGAGGCCGGGCTCAGGCGAGGTGGATGCCGGTCGCCATGCGGCCACAGCGTCCGTCCCGGCGATAGGAGAAGAACCATCGGGGCATGCCCAGGGTGCACCAGAGCCCGCCGTGGACGGCCGGGACCCCAGCGCGTTGCAGCTTGCCGCGCGCGACCGCATAGAGGTCGAGCAGGTAGTGCCCGGGACCGCGGGGCGCGAAGCATGCAGCCGTGGCGGCATCAGCCGCCAGCATGCGCTCGCGCACTTCCCCGCCGACCTCGTAGACCGTCCCCGAGATCGCCGGTCCCAGCCACGCGCACAGGTCACCGGCGGGACGGTCCATCGCCTCCAGCGCGGCCTCCAGCGCGCCCGCGGCGAGCCCCCGCCAGCCGCCGTGCACGGCCCCGACGACGCTGCCGCGACGATCCGCCAGGAGCACCGGCAGGCAGTCGGCGGTCAGTACCGCGCACACGATCCCGGGGCTGCGGCACACGACCGCGTCCGCCTCGGGCGCGGGTTCGCGTCCCACGGCCTCGGCCCGGACCACGCGGGCTCCGTGCACCTGGCTCAGCCAGCGCGGCTCCTCCGGCAGCGCGAGGGCCGCGACCAGGCGACGCCGGTTCTCGGCCAGCGCCCCGGGCTCGTCGCCGACCCGGGCAGCGAGATTCAGGCTGGCATAGGGCCCCGTTCCCGCGCCGCCGGCGCGCGTGGTGGCGAAGGCACGCACCCGCCGGTCCACCGGCCAGTCGGGCGCGATCCAGGGCAGCGGCGCATCGCGCAGCCCCGGCGGACGCGCCGCCCGGTGATCGCCCGGCGTGCTCACGCCGGCCGGCTCCGGGCATCGCGCCGCAGCGCCTCGGCGAGCGCGCGCATCTCCGGCGGCGGTGGGGTCTCGAACGTCACGACCTCGCCGCTGGCGGGGTGGGCAAGCACCAGGCGGGCCGCGTGCAGCGCCTGACGGCGGAAGCCACGCAACGCTCCGGCGAGCTCGTCCCCGGCGCCGGACGGCAGGCGCAGGCGGCCGCCATAGACCGGGTCGCCCAGCACCGGGTGGCCCGCGTTCGCCAGGTGGACCCGGATCTGGTGCGTGCGCCCCGTCTCCAGGCGCAGCCACAGCCGCGTGTGGCCGTGGTAGCGCTCGCGCACGCGGTAGTGGGTCACCGCACGGCGCCCGCCCCGGCGCACGGCCATGCGCACCCGGTCCACCGGGTGCCGGCCGATCGGCGCGTCGAGGGTCCCGCCGGCGATCACGCGACCGAGCACGATGGTGTCGTATTCCCGGCGCACCTCGCGCGCCTGCAGGGCGGCCACCAGGCGGGTGTGCGCCTCCGGCGTGCGCGCCACCACCAGCAGGCCGGTGGTGTCCTTGTCCAGGCGGTGGACGATACCCGCGCGCGGCACGCGCGCAAGCTCGGGGGCACGATGGAGCAACGCGTTCTGCAGCGTGCCGTCCGGATTGCCGGCGCCGGGATGGACCACCATCCCGGCCGGCTTGTCGATCACCAGCAGGGCCTCGTCCTCGTACACCACGTCCAGCGGTATCGGCTGGGGCCGCACCAGGTCCGCGGCGGGCTCGCACGGGATCTCCAGCTCCAGCTCCTCGCCCGCGGTGACCGGATCGCGCGGCCGCCGCTGCCGGCCGGCGACGCGCACGTGGCCGGCCCGAATCCATTGCTGCAACCGGCTGCGCGAGTGCTGCGGAAAGAGCACCGCGAGCGCCCGGTCCAGGCGTTCCCCGGAGAGCTGTTCGGGTACCGTCGCGCGGAGAACCGTCGCGCTCCCGCCGCCGGTCATGCGCGCGGTTCCCCGGCCGCTACCGCGATCCCCGGGCCCCGGCCCCGGCGGACTCCCGGTGCGGAAGGTGGCCCTACCTCCGACCGGCTTAGTATACTGCTGCGACCGCGCCGCGGCGCGGGGCACCGGCCGGTGCCGGGCGGCACCGCAGCGCGCCGTGCGGCGCGACGGCCTTTCTTCCGGAAGCGGACACGAGCTGCATGCATCGGACACAGTTTACCATCCATTTCAGACGCTTATTCCCCGTGATCGCCGCGACCGTGGCGCTCGCAGCCTGCTCGTCCGCGCCGCCCCGGAACGAGAACCTCGGCGTCCAGCAGATGTACCAGCGCGCGCTCCACCAGGAGCAGCAGGACAATTACCAGAAGGCGCTCGACGACTACAATGCCCTGGAGGCGCGCTATCCGTTCGGACCCTACGCCACGCGGGCCCAGCTGGAACAGGTTTACCTGAACTTCAAGACCGGTGACTACCAGTCGGCGATTTCCGCCGCGAACCGGTATATCCAGGAGCACCCGCGGGGCGGGCACCTGGACTACATTTATTATATGAAGGGCTTGTCCAGCTTCGACCAGGCGGTCCCCCGCCGGTACGGCATACCGATCGGGATCGACCACACGCGCACCGACCCCAAGTACGCGCGTCAGGGCTTCCAGACCTTCCAGACGCTGGTCAAGAAGTTCCCGCACAGCCCGTATGCGCCGGATGCACGCAAGCGCGCGATCTTCCTGCGCAACCGTCTGGCGCAGCACGACTGGCACATCGCGCATTACTATTATCGCCGGGGCGCCTGGCTGGCGGCGGCCAACCGGGCGGTGCAGATCATCACCCGGTACCAGGGCACGTCCGAGGTGCCGCGCGCCCTGGGTCTGATGGTCCACAGCTACCAGCATCTCGGGCTCAAGAAGATGGCCTCGGATGCCCGGCGGGTGCTGCAGAGGTCCTATCCGCACCAGGCCGGCCGGGTGCTCGCCGAGACCGGCTGAGCCGCAGGAACGGACGGGCCCGGGCGGCGGGAACCGCTCTCTGCCGGATGCGCCACGGGCCGGCCGGGCATCATCCTCGAGGAGGAAGGCATGTGGGATTTCTTCCAGACGGTGCGCTACCGTCACTCCGTGCGCGCCTACAAGCCGGAGCTGCCGGTGACGCGCGAGCAGCTGCATGCCGTGCTGGAGACGGCCTGCGCGGCACCGTCCGCCGGCGACCTGCAGTCTTACCGCATCGTGGTCGTGCAGGACGCAGGCCGGCGCGAGGCGCTGAGCATGGCCAGCGGCGGGCAGAGCTTCATCACCCAGGCTCCGCTATGCCTGGTGTTCTGCGCCGACCCCGATCGCGCGGCGGAGGAATTCCACCAGCGCGGCCGCAGCCTCTACGCCATCCAGGACGCCACCATCGCGGCGACCTATGCGCAGCTGGCCTGCGTGGCGGCCGGGCTGGGCACCACCTGGGTGGGAGAGTTCGACGAGGCCGCGGTGCGGGCGACGCTCGACCTGCCGCCGGAGCTGACCCCGGTGGCGCTGCTCAGCGTGGGGCATCCCGCCGAGCTGCCCGAGCCCACCCGGCGGCGGCGCCTGGACGAGATGGTGATTCACGCCGGCTGAAGCGCCCGCGGGATCCACGCGGGAACGCCCGTTCTTCCTTACGCGCAACACCTGCCCCCCCTGATAAGGGTCGGGGCGAACCGGCCGCGGGCCGGGGCTGGCCCGCCCGCGCATCAGGCACGCGAGTGCCTGGTGCGGCGCGGCCGGGTCCGGACATGCGCCGGAGCCGGTGACTCTGCAAGGTTCAGGACGAACCCTTCGGAGCTCAATAAAGTCACACCAGCTCGCCCATCCGCGTGCCCAGGTCGGCGGGCGAATGCACGGTCACGACGCCGGCCGCCTCGAGCGCGTCGAACTTGCCCTTGGCAGTGCCCTTGCCGCCGGTGATGATGGCGCCGGCGTGGCCCATCCGCTTGCCGGGAGGGGCGGTGACGCCGGCGATATAGGCCACCACGGGCTTGCTGACGTTGGCCCGGATGTATTGGGCGGCCTCTTCCTCGTCGCTGCCGCCGATCTCCCCGACCATGATGATGCCGCGGGTCTCGGGATCCGCCTCGAACATCTCGAGGCAGTCGATGAAGCCCATCCCGTGCACCGGATCCCCGCCGATGCCGACGCAGGTGGACTGCCCCAATCCCGCCTGGGTGGTCTGGTAGACGGCCTCGTAGGTGAGGGTGCCCGAACGGGAGACGATGCCGACGCTGCCGCGCTTGTGGATGGCGCCCGGCATGATCCCGATCTTGCACTGGTCCGGGGTGATCACCCCCGGGCAGTTCGGACCCACCAGGCGCGTGTTGCTGCCTTTCAGGGCCGCCTTCACCCGGATCATGTCGGCAACCGGGATATGCTCGGTGATGCAGACGACGATCTCCACGCCGGCGTCGGAGGCCTCCAGGATCGCGTCGGCCGCGAACGGGGCCGGCACGTAGATCACGCTGGCGGTGGCCCCGGTCTCCGCCACCGCCTCGTGCATGGTGTTGAAAACCGGCCGGTCGAGATGCGTCTGGCCACCGCGCCCGGGCGTCACGCCGCCCACCAGTTGCGTCCCGTAGGCGATGGCCTGCTCGGAGTGGAAGCTCCCCTGGCTGCCGGTGAAGCCCTGGCAGATCACCTTGGTACTGCTGTCGATCAGTATGCTCATCGAATGCCTTCCCGCTTGCGCGTGAACGATTCCGGAAGGGTCGCGCGCTCAGCGCGCGGCCGCCACCGCCTTCCGGGCGCCGTCGTTGAGATCGCGTGCCGAGATCAGGTCCAGGCCGCTTTCGTCCAGCATCCGGCGGCCGCGCTCGGCATTGGTTCCCTCCAGGCGCACCACGACCGGCACCTTCACGCCCACTTCCTTGACCGCGGAGATAATGCCCTCGGCGATCAGGTCGCAACGCACGATGCCGCCGAAGATGTTGACCAGGATCGCGCGCACCTCGTCGTCGGAGACGATCAGCTTGAACGCGGCCGCCACCCGCTCGGAGGTGGTGCCGCCGCCGACGTCGAGGAAGTTGGCCGGATTGCCGCCCTGCAGCTTGATCACGTCCATGGTGGCCATCGCCAGGCCGGCGCCGTTGACCATACAGCCGATGTCCCCGTCCAGCGTGACGTAGTTCAGGTCGTGTTCGCGGGCGAGGCGCTCCTTCTCGTCCTCCTGGCTGGGATCACGCCACTCGGCCAGCCGCTTGTGCCGGAACAGGCCGTTGTCGTCGAGGTTCACCTTGGCATCCAGCGCCAGCAGGTCGCCGTCGCCGGTCACGATCAGCGGGTTGATTTCGACCAGGCTGGCGTCGGAGTCGAGGAACAGGTCGTACAGGCCCTTGGCGATGCGCACCAGCTGGCCGACCTGGTTCCGGTCGAGCTCCATCCCGAATCCCAGCCGGCGCGCGTGGTAAGCCTGGAAGCCGGCGGCGGGATTCACGTCCACGCTCAGGATCTTCTCCGGCGCGCTCGCCGCGACTTCCTCGATCTCCATGCCACCCGCGGCGGAGGCCATGAACACCACGCGCTCGCGGCCACGATCGACCAGCACGCTCAGGTACAGCTCGCGCTCGATCCGCTGGCCCTGCTCGACCAGTACCTCGTTCACGGGCAGCCCCTCAGGGCCCGTCTGGTGGGTCACCAGCGGCCCGCTCAGGATCGCGCGCGCCGCCTGTGCCACCTCGTCGGGGCTGTCGGCGAGCTTCACCCCGCCGGCCTTGCCGCGGCCGCCGGCGTGGACCTGGGCCTTGACGACCCACTTGCCGCCGCCGAGCTGGCGCGCGAGCTCACCGGCGCGTTCGGGCGAGTCGGCGACCCGGCCCTCGGGCACGGGCACGCCGAACTCCGAAAACAGTTGCTTGGCCTGATATTCGTGAAGATTCATGCACAGAACTCCAGGATGGCGGCGGGTCCGGGCCCGCTATTCTGTCGGAAAGCCTCGCGCGACGCAAAACGGCGGCTTTTCGGATAGAATCCCCCTGAAGCCGCGTATGCGGGGTTGCCCGGCCCGGTTTCCGCCGCGCGGGATGCACGCTGCCACCGCCGCGCCGACGGGCACGGAGCCGCGCGGATCGCTTCCGGCGATATCCTGCAGACAACAAGCGGCGGACAGAATTCCCTGACCGGCAACGCCGCGGGGTCCGCGATCCGATATGGCCTCGATCCAAGCCAGCATTGCACCGCCGGTAGCCGGCCATTGGTCGGAGCTGCGCCAGTGGAACGCGCTCGGCTTCTACAATGGCATCCGCATCAGCCTCGGGCTCGCGTTCCTGCTGATGGCGGTGTTCGCGCCGCCACAACCGCCCTGGGACGCCTTCAAGACCCTGCCCATGGGCGCGGGCATCCTCGGCTACCTGCTCCTGGCGCTGGCCTGGACCCGGGCGATTCGCCTGCGCCGCCCGGCGCTGCGCCTGCAGCTCAACAGCCAGTTGCTGATCGACATTGCCGTGATCGTGCTGGTGACCCGGACCACCGGGCTCAACACCGGGATCGGGGCCCTGGTGCTGGCGCCCGTGACGGTCGCCGGGCTGCTGCTCACGCGGCGCTTCGCGGTGCTGTTCGCCGCGCTCGCCTCGCTCGGGCTGCTGGGCGACCAGGTCTACGGCCAGCTGTTCCTGTTCCAGCCCGCCGCCTACACCCAGGCCGGCATCCTCGGCGCGCTGGCGTTCACCTCGGCGGTCACCGCCAACGCCCTCGCCCGCCGGGCGCGCGAAAGCGAGGCGCTGGCCGAGCGCCGGGGACAGGACATCCAGAGCCTGTCGCGCCTGAACGAGATCGTGATCCAGAACATGCAAAGCGGCATCGTGGTGGTCAGCCCGGAGCGGCAGATCCGCCTGATCAACACCCAGGCCCGGCGCATGCTGCTGGGCTCGCCCGAGGCCTGGGCCGTCGGACGCCCGCTCGAGGAGCTGGTACCCGAGCTGGCGGGACTGCTCAACCGCTGGGATCTCAACCCCCTCAACACGATCCACAGCTTCCGCTCGGCGGACCAGTCGACCGAGATCATCCCGTACTTCTCGACGCTGGGCGGCGAAGGCGAGTTCGGCACCCTGATCTTCCTCGAGGACATGGCGCTGGTGAACCGCCGCATGCAGGAGATGAAGCTCGCGGCCCTGGGCCGGCTGTCGGCCAGCATCGCGCACGAGATCCGCAACCCGCTGGCGGCCATGAGCCACGCGGGCCAGTTGCTCGGCGAGTCCGAGGGGCTGCGGCCGGAGGAGGTCGACCTGACCCGCATCATCCAGTCCCACGGCCGGCGCATCAACAGCATCGTCGAGAACGTCCTGCAGCTCTCGCGCCAGCCGGCCTCGAAGGCGCAGCTGCTGGACCTGTGGCAGTGGCTGCCGGAATTCGTCGAGAGCTGGCAGGCCGAGCACGGCCGCCCGATCGAGATCCGGCTGTTTCTGGACCCGGCGGCCACGGAGGTGCGCATCGACCCGGGCCATCTGCAGCAGATCCTGGACAATTTGCTCGGCAACGCGCGCGAGCACGGCGCGAGCCCGGACGGCGGGGTGCGCGTTTCGATCCGCTCCGGGCTGCTCGGCCACGGCCAGCGGATCTACCTGGACCTGCAGGACGACGGGCCGGGCATCGACCCGGAGGTCGTCGAGCAGATCTTCGAGCCGTTCTTCACCACCCGGTACGGAGGCACCGGCCTGGGCCTTTTCATCTCGCGCGAGCTGTGCGAGTTCAACGGGGCGAACCTGGGCTATCTCGGGCAAGACAACGGTGGCGGCCGGTTCCGCATCAGCTTCGGCGACCCCAACCTTTGGACCATGTAGCAGCATGAGCAAGCAGCGCGTCCTGATCGTCGACGACGAGCCCGATATCCTCTCCCTGCTGGAGATGACGCTGGCCCGCATGGGGCTGGAGACCCGCGGCGCCAGGAACCTGGCCGAGGCGCGGCGTGCGCTCGCGCGGGACGACATCGACCTGTGCCTGACCGACATGAAGCTGCCCGACGGCAGCGGCATCGACCTGGTCCGCGCGATCCAGGAGCGGGAGGAGCCGCTGCCGGTGGCGGTGATCACCGCCTACGGCAACGTCGAGGCGGCGGTGGAGAGCCTCAAGGCCGGCGCGTTCGACTTCGTGTCCAAGCCGGTCAACCTGGCGATGCTGCGGCGCCTGGTCCGCGCCGCGGTGCGCCAGGTCGATCATCATCCCGACCGCCGCTCGCGCGACGTGCTGCTGGGCGAGTCCGCCGCCATGCAGCGGCTGCGCGGCCTGATCGTGAAGGTCTCGCGCGGGCAGGCGCCGGTCTACATCAGCGGCGAGTCCGGCACCGGCAAGGAGCTGGTCGCCCGCCTGATCCACGAGAAGAGTCCCCGCTCGGAGGGCCCGTTCGTGCCGGTGAACTGCGGCGCCATCCCGTCGGAGCTGATGGAGAGCGAGTTCTTCGGCCACCGCAGGGGCAGCTTCACCGGCGCGGTCAGCGACAAGGCGGGCCTGTTCCAGGCCGCCGAGGGCGGCACCCTGTTCCTGGACGAGATCGCCGAGCTGCCCCTGTCCATGCAGGTCAAGCTGCTGCGGGCGCTGCAGGAGCGATCGGTGCGCCCGGTGGGCGCCGAGCACGAGGTCCCGGTCGACGTGCGCGTGGTCAGCGCGACGCACACCTCGCTGGAGGACCTGGTGCGCGGCGGTGCGTTCCGCGAGGACCTGTTCTACCGGATCAACGTGATCCCGCTGCAGGTGCCGCCGCTGCGCGAGCGCCGCCAGGACATCCCGCTGCTGATCGAGCACGTGCTGGCGCGCCTGGCGAAGCGCAGCGGCGAGAGGCCGCCCTCGGTCGCCCCGGAAGCCCTGCGCGCCCTGTCCGGGTACGATTTCCCCGGCAACGTGCGCGAGCTCGAGAACATCCTGGAGCGGGCGATGACCCTGTGCGAGGACGGGCTGATCCGCGAGGCGGACCTCCAGCTCCGCCCGGTCCCGGCGGCCGACAGCCGCGCGGTGAGCCTCGACGACCAGCTCGAGGACCTGCAGCGGGAATCGATCCTGCGCGCGCTGGAGGACAACCGCTACAACAAGACCGCCACCGCGCGCGCGCTGGGCATCACCTTCCGCGCCCTGCGCTACCGGCTGAAGAAGCTCGGGATTGATTAGGGGACCGCCGAAAAAGGCCGTCCATGGCCTTTTTCAGCGTCGCAACCGGCAAACGCGCGGCTGACCCGCAGCGTCACAATGTGACGCAGGACGTCAGGCGCCCATGACTCCCGCCCCGACACAGCCGCCAGGCCGGCGCCGCGCGCGGCAACCACGCAAAACAAAAAATCCTTTTCCAAGAGGGTCTTATTAGACCTATTGGGTCTCTTCCCGGAACCGGGAAAAGACCTGGCACAGCTCTTGCTTCCCCTTACGTGCACGCAGGCGGCTGACGCATGATCCCGCCACTACCTATGCACAGACGAAGGGCAAGGGGAGTAACCATGAAAAGGACCCAGCAAGGCTTCACGCTCATCGAGCTCATGATCGTGGTGGCGATCATCGGCATTCTCGCCGCCATCGCGATCCCGCAGTACCAGAACTACGTGGCCCGCAGCCAGGTCTCCGAGGCGCCGACCCTGATCGACGGGGCCAAGACCACCATCGAGTCGTACATCGCGCAGAACGGGTCGTTCCCGAGCAATCTTTCCTCTCTGGGGGTGCGTGTCAGCGGGAAGTACGTGGCGAGCTTGGCGGCTGCTCCTCAGGGCTCGTCCGGTGCTGGTACGGTCACAGTGACGTTCCGGAGCACGGGCACTTCGCCCAAGATTCACGGAGACACCCTGGTCTGGCAGCGCGACACGTCCGGGGTTTGGAATTGTGCCGGAGTGACTGGCCAGGCGGCCACCAAGGGCACCTTGCCCACGAAGTTCGTGCCCGGGACCTGCAAGTAAGAACGACCTAACGGCAAGCAGTTAACAAAAACAGTAGATGGCCCTTTGGACCTGAGACCCGCTTCGGCGGGTCTTTTCTTCTGCGTCGGGCTTTGGCCAAATAGCCGTGAGCGGGCCCGGGAATTCACGGCGCCCCCATCTACCGGACAGGAACGAGCGCATGACCCTTCAACCCGACACGCGCGCCACCACGACGCTGCTCGTCTGCCTGCCGCCCGCCTACGCGATCTCGCTCCTGTTCCTCGGCCCGGGCAACAACCTCGCCCTGCTGTTCCCGATCACCGCGCTGCTGTTCATCGCGGGCGGCTACCTGGTATGGCGTGACCTGCGGGAACAGCGCGTGACCCTGCCCGTGAAGGGCATGCCGCTGCTGATGGCGCTGTACCTCGTCTGGCTGCTGGCGAGCCCGTGGTGGAGCACCTGGTTCCAGGTGAGCTGGTACAACGCGCTCACGCTGGCGAGCCTGCCGATCGTGTTCCTGGTCTGGGTCTACCAGCCCGACCCCGAGGGCCTGTGGCGCCGCCTGTGGCCGCTGCTGCTGCTCACCACGGCCCTGGTCGGCATATGGGGCCTCGGCCAGTACGCCTTCACCCAGCATCGCAGCAACGGCCCGTTCCTGGACTACAACTCCTTCGGCGCGGTGTTCGTGCTGTTCCTGCTGCCCGCGCTGTTCCGCTACCTGACCCTGAGCCAGGCGCCGCGCGGGCGATTCTGGCAGCTCAGGGCGCTGGAAGCCTTCATCGTCATCGCCGCCGGCGCCCTGTTCGCGACCTACTCCCGCGGCGC
>DASQZM010000036.1:0-9028 GCA_035638695.1 Gammaproteobacteria bacterium
CTGCCGGGGCGCGGCACTGGAGGGTCTTTTGCTGCGGCACCCGTTCGACGACCGGCAGGTCCCGGTGGTGCTGGGGCGGCACGTGACCACCGAGGCCGGCACCGGTGCAGTGCACACCGCGCCCGGGCACGGAGAGGACGATTACGTGGTGGGGCGCGCGTACGACCTCGAGGTGTACAGCCCTGTGGGGCCGGACGGCCGCTTCCTGGCCGGCACCCCGCATTTCGCCGGCGAGTCGGTGCGCGAAGTGGACGAGCACGTGCTGCGGGTGCTGGAGGAGACCGGGACCTTGTTGCACCGGGCCCGTTATTCGCACAGCTACCCTCACTGCTGGCGTCACAAGACGCCGATCATCTTCCGCGCCACGCCGCAGTGGTTCATCAGCATGGACCAGGCCGGCCTGCGCCGGCAGACGCTGGGGCAGATCGGCCGCGTCCACTGGATCCCCGGCTGGGGCCGGGACCGGATCACCGGCATGGTGGAGAGCCGGCCGGACTGGTGCATCTCACGGCAGCGCCTCTGGGGCGTACCGATCCCGCTGTTCGTGCACCGCGAGACCGGCGAGATCCATCCCGACACGGTGGCGCTCACCGAGCGCGTGGCGCAGCGGGTGGAGGCCGGCGGCATCGACGCCTGGTACGAGATGGATTCCGCGGAAGTCCTCGGCGAGGACGCCGCCAGCTACGAGAGGGTCACCGACATCCTGGACGTCTGGTTCGACTCGGGCGTGGTGCACTACTGCGTGCTGGAGCGGCGCCCGGAGCTCGGCTTCCCGGCCGACCTCTACCTGGAAGGTTCGGACCAGCACCGCGGCTGGTTCCAGTCCTCGCTGCTGACCTCGGTGGCGATGCGCGGCGTCGCGCCCTACCGCCAGGTACTGACCCACGGCTTCACGGTGGACGCCAGCGGGCACAAGATGTCCAAGTCGCTGGGCAACACCATGGCCCCTCAGGAGGTGGTGAATCGCCTGGGGGCCGATATCCTGCGGCTGTGGGTCGCGGCCGCGGACTACCGGGGCGAGCTGACGGTCTCGGACGAGATCCTCGACCGCACGGCCGATTCCTACCGCCGCATCCGCAACACCGCGCGCTTCCTGCTCGGCAACCTGAACGGCTTCGACCCCGCCACGGACGCCGTGGCGCCGGCGCGCATGCTGCCGCTGGACCGTTGGGCGGTGGCGCGGGCGGCCGAGCTGCAGCAGCGGATTCGGTCGGCCTACGACGCCTACGAGTTCCATCACATCTACCATCGCCTGCACAACTTTTGCGTGGTGGACATGGGCGGTTTCTACCTGGACGTGATCAAGGACCGGCAGTACACGACGCAGGCGGACAGCCTCGCGCGCCGCTCGGCGCAGACCGCGATGCACCAGGTCCTGCAGATGCTGGTGCGCTGGCTGGCGCCGATCCTCTCCTACACCGCGGAGGAGATCTGGAGTCACATCCCCGGCGAGCGGCCCGGGTCCGTGTTCATCGCCACCTGGGCCGAGCCGACGGTCGGCCCGGACGAGGTGGATATGGCCTACTGGAACCGTCTGCTGGAGTTACGCCAGGTGGTTTCGCGCGAGCTGGAGGCGCTGCGCGTGGACGGAGAAATTGGCTCGTCGCTGGACGCGGAGGTCGAGGTTTACGCGGATGAGCCCGTGACGCGGCAGCTTTCGCGCATGGGCGACGAGCTGCGTTTCGTGCTGATCACCTCGGAGGCGCGCGTGCATCCGTCCGGCGAGCGGCCGGCGAACGCTGTCGAGGCAGACGTTCCCGACCTCGGCAGGGTATGGCTGGCGGTGGCCCGGTCCGCGGCGGAGAAGTGCGCCCGCTGCTGGCACCGGCGTACCGACGTCGGAGTCTCGCCGGAGTACCCGGACCTGTGCGGACGCTGCGTGGAGAACGTGGCCGGCCCGGGCGAGCAGCGGCGCTACGCCTGAGGGCAGGGCGGCGGCGAATGCTCTACGAATTCGACATCCGCGACTACGTCGCCGACCGCAAGTGGATCTGGCTGCTGGTCACGCTGCTGGTACTGGCCCTCGACCAGGCCACCAAGTACCTGGTCGTCAGTCACCTGGCACTGTTCCAGACCATCCACCTGCTGCCGGTGCTCAACATCACCCGGGTGCAGAACACGGGTGCGGCCTTCAGCCTGCTGAGCACCGCCTCCGGCTGGCAGCGGTGGTTCTTCGTCGTGCTGGCGCTCGCGGTCAGCGGCACGTTGCTGGTCTGGATCGGGCGGGCCTACTACTATCAGACGGGTCTGCTCGCTGCGCTCAGCCTGGTGCTCGCCGGGGCTTTGGGCAACGCCATCGACCGGATCGCGCGCGGCTACGTGGTGGATTTCATCGACGTGCACTATGCCACCCTGCACTGGCCGGCCTTCAACGTCGCCGACTCGGCCATCACCCTCGGGGTCGTGTTGTTCGTGCTGCAGGCGCTCACTGGACGGGACCGTGAGTAAGGGTTTTGTGAAACCTTCGCCGGACCGGGGCGGCTTTCGGCTGATGGGTCGGGGCAGCGCGTGTTATTCTAGCCACAGTAGCCAGCCGCAGCTTTCCGAGAGTCTTACCATGCAGATACTGCTAGCCAACCCGCGCGGATTTTGCGCCGGGGTGGAGCGTGCCATCGACATCGTCAAGCGGGCGATGGAGTTGTTCGGGACGCCGATCTACGTGCGCCACGAGGTCGTTCACAATCGCTACGTGATCGAGGACCTGCGCCGCCGCGGGGCGGTGTTCGTCGAGGATCTGGAGCTGGTCCCGGATCGCGCCACGGTGGTGTTCAGTGCCCACGGCGTCTCGCGCGCGGTGTGGGACGAGGCCCGCCGGCGCGGTTTGGCCGTGTACGATGCCACCTGCCCGCTGGTGACCAAGGTGCACATGGAGGTCGCCAGCCATGCGCGCAAGGGCAACGACGTGGTCCTGATCGGCCACGCCGGGCACCCCGAGGTACAGGGCACCATGGGTCAGTTCGATACCAGCAGGGGCGGACATATCCACCTGGTCGAGAGCGTGGAGGATGTCGCGGCCCTGGAAATCCCGGATCCGTCGAGGCTGGCGTTCGTCACCCAGACGACGCTGTCGATGGACGACACCCGACGCATCATCGAGGCCTTGCGCCAGCGCTTCCCGGGCGTCGCGGCGCCCAGGCGCGACGACATCTGCTACGCCACCCAGAACCGGCAGGATGCGGTCAAGTCGCTGGCGCAGCAGGCCGATCTGGTGCTGGTCGTGGGATCGGACAACAGCTCCAATTCAAACCGGCTCAAGGAGATCGCCGAGGACACCGGCTGCCCCGCGCATCTGGTGGACGGTCCCGAGGAGGTTCGCCGGGACTGGTTCGCCGACGTCGACACCGTCGGCGTCACCGCTGGCGCCTCGGCTCCGGACGTGCTGGTGGACCGGGTTCTCGACCTGCTGCACAGATGGGGCGGGGGCGAGACCCAGGAGCTCGGCGGCCGCAGCGAGGACATGTTTTTCGCCCTGCCGCGGGGCCTGCGCTCCGCCTAGGGCGTTGCTGGAAAAGTCCGTCCATGGCTTTTTCCAGCAGCCCCCTCGGGTCGGCGGTGGCTCAGCGCTCGTACCAGTAGACCGGGCGCCAGGCGCCCGCGGTGCTGCGCCTCACGCCCTGGACCACGACGGGTCCGGACATGCCGCCTGCCGATAGCTCGTAGTATTCCTCCGGCGTTCCGCCGGTCGTCAGCCGCCGGCCCAGGTAGCGGGCGCGGACCGGGATGCCGTCATGACTCTCCGTCACGGAGGTACCGGCCGCGTCCCGGGCGCTCGGCAGCAGCGATGCTCCCCTCAGCGCATCGAGGATCGCGACCTCGGCCTTCTCCAGGGCACGCGCGCGCCGGGCGCTGGCCGCGGCCATGCGCCACTCCAGCGCGGTCATACCGGCCGCGGTGACCCCCAGCAGTGACAACAGGGTCAGCGTCAGCAGGCCCACCGCCAGCACGTTGCCCTGCTGCGCCCGCCCGCTCATGGGCGCCCCGGCTCGCGCAGGGCGATCGTGGTGGTCACCACGCGCCGCAGGCGGTGGTCGGCCGGGTGATGGGCGGGAGTGGCCGCGGCGGGCGGGCCGATCCGGGTGCCCGCCACCCGGTAGATCCGGCGATCCGGGGCCTGCCGCAGCGGCGCGCGGCTGCGCAGCAGCAGCCCGACGCGCACCGCGGCCACCCGCTTCCAGCTGGCCACTCGGTCGGCCGTCAGGTAGCGGACCGGCTGTCCGGGATCGGAGACGCCGAAGGTCACCTGCATGGTCTCCACCCCTTCGAGCAGGTCATGGCCGTTGCGTGCCAGCGCGCTGATCCGGCCGCCGCGCGGGTTGCGCCGGCCGGTGTCCGTGACCGAGTAGCGGTGTATCACCAGCGGGCTGACCCGGGTGCCGGGGAGCCGACCGCTGACCGGCTGCCGGTAGACCGCGCGCAACCGGGCGCTGCGGTTGCCGGTCGCGAGGTGGGCCAGGGCGGCCGCGCCGTGGCGCGGGGGATCGCTGGTGACCCGGAACACGTCCGCCCCGCCGCAGTCGGCGACCAGCACCAGGTCGCCGTGGGCGATCCCGGCCGGGTTGGTCGCCAGCGCCACCGGGGACCAGGCACTGGCCATGTCCCCCGCCAGCGGCTCGGAGCGGGTGTCGGCACGGCGCACTGTCAGACTGTCGGCTGCCTCGCCACCCTCCTGCCCGGTGACGGCGGTCGCCGGGAACCCGGCGGGTGCGGGCGGCGTGGCGTCAATCCGGACCGGTCCGCCCCCGGCGCAGCCGCGCAAGCCCGCCATGCGCACGTCCCGCGCCAGCAGCTCGAGGGCGAAGCGCCCGGTCTCCTGCAGGCTTGCGAGAGCGTTGGTGAGACGGAAGATCCGCCGCTGCAGGAGGAACAGGCGCGTGGTTGCCGCGAGCAGGAGCAGCCCCAGCACCATCGCGATCATCGTCTCGATCAGGGAGAATCCACCCGGGCGTCGCTTCATGGGGCTCCCTCCAGCGCCATGCGCGCGCGGCTGCTTTCGCCGTCGCGCCAGCTCACGGTGACTTGCAGGTGCGCCCCCGAGTCGATCCGTACCCGACCGGAGGGCAGCACGCGCGCCGCCCGGGCACTCCATGCGCTGGTGTCCGGCGCACCGGAAGAGTCCGCGCGGGCCTGCTCCAGGACCTCCTGCCCCAGGGCCAGGGCGCGCGAGTGGACGCCGGCAGCCCGCACGCTGCGCAGCGAATCGAGCTGCAGCGAGCCGAGCGCCAGCAGGCCGATGGAGAGGAGGACCAGCGCCACCAGCACCTCGATCAGGGTCATGCCCGGCGATTGGTGTCTCAGGTGCATGATCCCGGTGCTCCGGAGGAGACGGCGACACGCGGACGCCCGGTGCGGCTGATCACGATCCTGCGATTCCGGGCCAGTGCCCGGCGGTCGCAGAGCGTGAGCGTGCCCGCCTGGAATGCCCCGCTCAGGCGCCGCGTCGCACCGTCCGGGGCGTAGGACACGTAGCTGCGCACCGGGCGGTTGCCGGTCATCACGGCCCGGGGCAGCGACGGTGAGACCAGCAGGATGGCATTGGACGAGTCCGGGCTGGCATCGGCATTTGCGTCCCGGAACACCAGCCAGCCCTGGTCCCAGCCGCCGCGGTCGGCGCATCGGGCGCCGTCGCCGCTCTTGCAGAGAGTGACCCGCACGCCCCGGCGCAGGGCTTCGCTACGGGCGAGATGCAGAGCATGCAGGAAGCGGTTGCTAGTCGCCGTCATGCGCGCGTTGCGCATGGCCCGGCGGGCGAGTGGCACGGCGACGGCGAGCAGCACGCCGGTGATGGCGAGCGTGATGATCAGCTCGAGCAGCGTGATTCCGCCAGAGCGGCGCGCGAGGGCTGGATATGGCATGACTTCCCTGTCTTCGCTGCTTTGCAGACTCCGACACGCCCGTCCGTGGCATGCCAATGTACTAAAGCGTGGTAGCCGGAGCGGAATCTGTCAAGAACGAAGGCTGTCACGCGGCGCGGCTGCCGGCTCCGGCCCGGGTGGGGGTCGCGGCCGCTACTTCCAGCATTGCGGCGGGGAGCGGTCGCCGGTGGAGTCGAGCGTGAGCGTGGCGCAGCTGACGCCGTCGACCTGGTCGCCGGTCTGCGGCGTCCCCGCCCTGGCGCTCGCCTGGAGCGTGTAGCCGCTGCTGTCGGCGGTGGGGATGCTCAGCGTGTACATGTCCGCCGCGCCGGCGCTACGGTCGAGAGCCCCCAGCGAGGCCGTGTAGCTCTGGTTGTCGAGGTAGTACTGCTCTTCCTGGGTGGCGAGATCCGACAGCGCGGCCACCGCCGAGGAGCGGTGCGCCTTCTGCAGGTAGCGCTGGTAGCGCGGTATCGCGAGCATCGACAGGATGCCGATGATCGCCAGCACCACCATCAGCTCGAGCAGCGTGAATCCCCGTGGCTTGCCGTGTGCCGCCATGCCCCTTCACTCCCGGGCCGGTTTCCCGGCCCTCGCGGGGCCCCGGGGGCGGCGCGGCCCCCGGGGCCGACGCTCCGTGTCAGTATTTGTCATCGTGCCAGTAGGTTATCACGGGCGCGTTGCACACGTTGGTCGGGATCTTCTCCGGCCCGACCAGCAGCACGGGCTGGTTGCCGCCGCTGCAGAAGCTGCCCGATCCGCTGCTGCTGGTGCTGCCACTGGCCTCGGAGCCGCTGGGGAAGATCAGCGTCGGTGACGGCGGAATGCCGCCGCGCTTCAGCTCCGTGTACCGGTCGGTCTGCGTCAGCGCGGTGCTCGAGCCCACGTTGTCCAGGTTGAACACCGGCGTCGCGTTCTCGAGGTTGACCGTATACGCCCGGGCTCGGCCCTGGCTGGGCGCGCACGAGGAGGTCGAGTTGGACGCGACCGGGGTGAAGGTGGTGAAAGTCACCGAGCCGTTGACGATCAGGGGTGCCGCCAGGACCTTCTCCCCGATCCAGGAGCTGTCCGGCTCCTGCATGTTGATGTACCAGCCCTTGTCGCTCGACAGGGTCGCCAGCGCCGACTGCTGCTGGCTGGAGCTGCCGGTTCCGATCACGTCGGAGGTGGCGTTGTAAAGATCGCTCTCCTGGATCGGCGTCGGCGTCGCGGATGGGTTGCCGTTGATGTTCGGGTCCTTGAGCACGAAGAACTGGTCGTGCACCGTCGTGTCCAGCGGGTGCGCGCGGTAGCCGGAGCCGATCGCGACCGCCAGGTAGGGCGCCCCCGGCCCCTTGTACACCGGTGCGATGTCCGGCTGGTAGTAGAACCGGCGGTTGTCGCTGGCGTTGCTGGAGGCGGCCGAGCCCAGGCTGGCGAGCTGGTAGCCGTCGCTGGCCAGATCGCCGGCGCCGGTGTTGCTCTCGTTGAGGTCGATGCGCCAGACGTTGCCGCCCATGTCGCCCACGTACAGCCGATCGGCGAGCCCGTCGTTGTTGAGATCGACCACGCTGACCCGGGACGGGATCGCGTAGTCCATCCCGGTCAGTTGCAGGTTGGCGCCGCTGTCCGGGCCGGCGCGCCAGATCAGATTGCCGGTGGTCGCGTTCACGATGTAGACGCCGTCGCCCATGCTGTCGGGGCCGGGCCCGGAATCCTCGCTGGTGTCGTAGCCGCCGCCGAAGATCAGCACCTCGGTGGCTGTGCCGTTGAGGTCGATCTTCGCCATGGTCGGCTGTGACCAGCTCTGGCCCAGGTTGGCGAAGCCGGGCGTGAGCGCGTTGCCGCTGCTGTCGGTCCCACCCTTGATCTCCCATAGGAACTTCGGGTCGGCCGGGTTGGTGACGTCCAGGGCGTAGTAGTTCCTGCCGCCGCGGCGCATGCCGAAGTAGATATAGACGTGATCGCCGGCACTCGGCTCGATCTTGCCGTTGCGGTTGACGTCCTTGACCCAGGCCGTCACCGAGCCGTCGAGACCGTAGATGTGGCTGCCCGCGTTGTCGTCCATCAGGGTCTGCAGGCGCGGCAGCTCGTCCGGCGGGATGAAGGTGAACATCTCCTGGCCGGAGCTGGTGCCGTCGAAGCTGGTGCCGCCGATGGCGCCGACGTTGAAAGCGTGCAGGTAGCCGTCGTTGGTGGTCACGTACAGCACCATCTGCGGGTCGCTCTGCGTGCCGCCGTAGGTCACGATGCGCGGCACCGAGTGCAGCGGGTCGCCCAGCTCCTGGCGGGGCACCGGGTTGCCGCTGCTGTCGGTGACCACGTTGCCGTTGGCGTCCAGCTCCTTGCCCTGGGCCCAGTGCACCACCTGCTGGCAGGTCGTGCCGCAGGTGGTGCCGGTGCCCAGGCTCAGCAGGGCGTCATTGATGGCGCTGTTGCTGGTGCTGAGCAGGTTGCTGGCCGTGGTCAGATCACTGCTGCTGCCGGTGTAGGTGTAGACCTTGCGGTTGGGCGGCACGCTGAGCAGGCTCGCGGCGCCGCCCTTGGTCACGTCGCCGCCGTCGGGGGCGTCCGAGGTCGGCGTCCAGAAGCTGGTCGCCGAGTCCTTGAAGAAGCCCGTCGCCTGGTCGACCGCGGCGTTGCCGTTGGTGTCGACGATCTCCAGCGGCCCGCTGCTCGAGCTGCCGGTGGGATGCCCGAGGTCGAAGCGCTTGACGTTGCCCGGCCAGCGCACATAGCTGGTGGGCCGGAACAAGGTGAAGTACAGCTCGTTGCGGTTCTGGATGCGGTTGAAGGCGTTCACCGACACCGCCGGCGCGGTGAAGGTGGTGTTGATCTTGAGGATCTGGGTGATGATCGAGTGGAACGCCTGGGTCAGCGAGCTGGTGTCGTCGGCCAGGTAGAACTTGCCGCCGCCATTCTGCGCCGTCTGCTGCAGGAACGCCGGATCCGGCGCGCCGCCGCCGGAGCCGCCCTCGAAGCCGACCGTGTAGGTGGTGATGTTCTGCTCGCCGTTGTAGGCGCTGCTCTGATCGGTCTTGTACAGGTACCCGGCTAGGTTGGGCAGGCAGTCGCTGCCGCTGGCGTAGCTGCAGCTGCCCTCGTTCCAGCCCGGCAGATCCTTGATGGCCGTATCCGCACCGCCGTCCGCGGTGGGCAGTCCGTCGGTGAGGTAGACGATGAAGTTCTTCTGGCAC
>DASQZM010000037.1:0-32283 GCA_035638695.1 Gammaproteobacteria bacterium
CTCGCCCAGCTCGATGATCGGCCCGAGCGCGGGCAGGCGCCGGAGGAGCCTGCGCTGGCGCACCGCGATCCGGGGTCGTGGGATCCCCCGCTGGTCGGAGAACGCGGATGAACGGTCGAGCCAGGCGGGAACGCTCTTGTCGCGCGGCGCGTGCATAGGGGAGCCCCGGGTGGAGTTTTCGCTCATGGGTACCGGGCATCCGTCTCCGGTACAATACCCGAGCCGGCCCGGGTGGCCCGAGCGCGCACGACCTTCCGACGAACGGCGTATGACCCCGTGCCGGGAGCCCGGAGCGGGCGGCACCGGGTCCGGCCCGGTCCCGGGCACGCACTCACCCGCACGGAGGCCCGATCATGTCCCTTGTCGAAAGCTTCCGCCTGATGGCGCGCTACAACCAGTGGATGAACGAGCGCGTCTACGACGCGGCGGCCGCGCTCGATGACGCCACCCTGCGCCGGGACCAGGGCGCCTTCTTCGGCTCGGTCCTCGGCACCCTGAATCATCTGCTCGTGGCGGACACGATCTGGCTCAAGCGCTTCGCCGGCCACCCGCGCGGCTTCGAGGCCCTGGCGTACCCGCGGGAGGTCCCGAGCCCGCCCGCGCTGGACGCGATCCTGCACGAGGACCTGCCGTCCCTGCGCCAGGCCCGGCAGGCGATGGACCGCACCATACTCGAATGGGCCGGGGAGCTCACCGAAGCCGATCTGGAGACGGATCTCGAATACAGCAACTCGAAGGGGCGGACGTTCTCCGATCCGTTCGCGGGCCTCGTGCAGCACTTTTTCAACCACCAGACCCATCACCGCGGCCAGGTGACCGCGCTGCTCACGCAGAACGGTGTCGAGGTGGGCGTTACCGATCTCGTCGCCCTGATCCGGGCGTGACGGCGGCGGCGGCGCGCGCCTGCGAACGCCCCGGCATCTGCCGTAGAATGAGCCGATGGACGTGACCCTGCCCGTCAGCCTGGTGGTGATCACCTACAACGAGGCCGCCAACATCGGGCGCTGCCTCGACAGCGTGCCGTTCGCGGCCGAGAAGCTGGTGGTTGACTGCGGCAGCGCGGATGCGACGGTCGATATCGCCCGCGAGCGAGGTGCCCGCGTGGTGCACCAGGACTGGCTGGGATTCGGACCGCAACGAAACTTCGCCACCACCCAGTGCAGCCACGAATGGATTCTCGCGCTGGACGCGGACGAATACCTTTCCCCGGAGCTCGCGGCGGAGATGGAGCGGCGGCTGCCGGAGCTGATGCAGTCCGGGCTCGCGGTGATCTTTCTGCGGCGAACGACACTGTTCATGGGCCAGCCCATGCGCTGGTACAAGCCCATGCTCGGCGAGCGGATGGGGCGCCTGTACCATCGCGACCGTGCCCGATGGACGAATGTACGGGTGCACGAATCGCTCACCTTCGACGGTGACAGCGCGACGCTGGAGGCGTCCCTGATCCATTTGCACAACCCGACCCTGGTGCACAAGAGCCTGAAAGTGGTCCGTTACTCGGAGCTGAAGTGCCGGGACTGGCGCGAGCGCGGGCGCAAGCCGCGCATGTGGGGTGTCCCCGCGGTGTTTTTTGGCGCCTTCATCAAGGATTACCTGATCCGCCGCGGGTGCCTCGACGGCTGGCGGGGTTTCATCATCGCCCAGACTGCAGCCAGCTACGCGGTATACAAGCGCATGCGCTACTACGAGATGTGCCGCAATCCCGACTCCCTGGCACAGGCCGACGAGGTCCTTGGCCACCACGGACTCGAGCGCTGACGCATGTCCGGGCGCTATCTGCTGTACGGCTCCGAACGTTACGCGCTTGCCATCCTCCGCCCATTGCAGGCGGCGATTCGCGCGCGCGGCGGCGAGGCAGCGTGGTTCTTCGACGGCCCCGGCGCGGAAGAGCTGATGGGAGGCGAGCGCCTCCTGCGCACCACGGCCGAGGTACGCGGGTTCGATCCCGTCGCCGTGCTTACGCCGAGTAATGCGGTGCCGCACTTCTTTCCCGGGGTCAAGGTGGAGATCTTCCACGGCTTCAATGCCGGCAAGCCGCGGCACATATACATCCGCGGCTTCTTCGACCTGTACTGCACCACCGGGCCAAGCGAAACGGCGTCATTCCAGGCCCTGGCCGAGAGGCTGGGTCACTTCTCGGTACGCGAGACGGGCTGGCCGAAGCTCGACCCGTTCATGGACATCCTCAGCGGCGAACCGCCGCCGGTGCGGCGGCCTCCGGTGATCCTGTATCACTCCACATTTTCGCCTTCCTGGAGCGCCGCCGAGACGCTGTACGACGAGGTCCGCCGCCTCTCCCGGGACGGGCGCTGGCGCTGGATCGTCAGCTTTCACCCGAAGATGGCCGCGGACACCGTGGCCCGTTACCGGGCGCTGGAGAACGAATACCTCACGTTCGCGGAAAACGACAATATTCTGCAGCTGTTCCCGGAGGTGGACGTGATGTGCTCGGACACCTCTTCGGCGCTCAATGAATTTCTCCTGACCGGCAAACCCGTGGTTACGTTCCGGAACCGCCGACCGGGGCCCCGGCTGATCGACATCAGTGACCCGGGAGACTTCGAGCCGGCCATCGCGCGCGCCCTCGAGCGGCCCCCGGAGCTGATGCAGGCGATCCGGGACTATGCTGAGGCCATCCATCCCTACCGGGACGGGCGTTCAAGCGAGCGTGTGCTGGAAGCCATCGACGATTTCATCGCTGCCGGCGCGCGCAACCGGAAGCGAAAGCCGCTGAATTTGTGGCGCAAGCTGAAGATCCGCCGGCGCCTCGGCTATTGGGGGCCTGCTCGTCGCCACGATCGCTCAAGCCGCTAGAGGGTGACCGTGTCGCCGGCCTGTTCTTCGGTGACCCCGTGCGGCGCCGGCCGACCGTGCTCGTCGACACTGACGAACACGATCCTGTCGATACGGATGATCGTGTCCTTGGTGAACTTGTTGCGCACCTCGCAGCGGACCGTGACGGACGTCCGTCCGAAGCGCACGGCCTCAGTGCCGATCTCGATCACGTCGCCGAGCCAGGCGGAGCTGACGAAGTCGATCTCGGACATGTACTTCGTCACCAGATTGCGCTTGCCGAGCTGGCAGTTGGCGTAGATCGCGGCTTCCTCGTCGATCCAGGCCAGCACCGCGCCCCCGAAGAGGGTCCCGTGGGCGTTGAGGTCCTGGGGCTTGATGAGTTTCCGGCTGAAGAACTTCATGGCGCTCGTTCCGTCGATTGGGGCGGCAGCTGTATCCCGCCGGGATAATCCGGCAACGGGCCTATTGTAAGCCCCAGGCGGCACGCCCGCGGAATCCCCGGCCATCGCGATGGCCGGGCTGCGCATCACTCGCGCGAAAGTCTGGTATAGTGCCCGCTCCGCTGCCCTCCGGTCGCCAGCGGGCTGTCGTGGATTTCCCTCAGGGTCGCTCACGAAGCCAATCCCTTTCCCCAGCCTGGACCGGATCCCGACACCCGGCATGCGCCGCGCGCGGGCAGGCATTCCAGGAGCACCACGGATACATGTCATTCAACGTTCTCGGCCTTTCGGCCGCGCTGCTTCGCGCTGTGCGCGAGCAGGGGTACGACACGCCCACACCCGTGCAGACAAGGGCCATCCCCGCCATTCTTGCCGGCGGTGACGTTATGGCCGCCGCGCAGACGGGCACCGGCAAGACCGCCGCGTTCACGCTGCCGTTGCTCGAGCGCCTGATGCGACGGCGCCCCTCAGGTGGTCGTCCGGTGCGCGTTCTGGTACTGACGCCGACCCGCGAGCTGGCGGCGCAGGTACAGGAGAGCGTCCGCAGCTACGGCCGGTACGTTCCCGTCAAGTCCGCCGTGATCTTCGGCGGCGTGGGGATGCAGCCCCAGGTGCAGTCGCTGCGGCGCGGCGTGGACCTCGTCGTCGCCACGCCCGGTCGTCTGCTGGACCACCTGGGGCAGGGCACCATCGACCTGGCCACCGTCGAGACGCTGGTCCTGGACGAGGCCGACCGGATGCTGGACATGGGCTTCATCCACGACATCCGGAAGGTGATCGCGGCGTTGCCGGTGAAACGGCAGACACTGCTGTTCTCGGCGACGTTTTCCGACGAAATCCGGGCGCTGGCCGCACGCATGCTGGACGATCCGGCCCGGATCGAGGTCGCCCCGCGCAACACTGCCGCGGAAACGGTCACCCAGTTGGTGCATCCGGTCAGCCGGGGCGCCAAGCGTGCCTTGCTCAGCAGCCTGATCCACGAGGGCGATTGGGGACAGGTACTGGTGTTCACTCGCACCAAACACGGCGCCAACCGGCTCGCAACGCAGCTGGAGCGGGACGGGCTGAGCGCAGCCGCGATCCATGGCAACAAGAGCCAGGGAGCGCGCACGCGCGCCCTGGGCGATTTCAAGGGCGGGCGCGTACGTGTGCTGGTGGCGACCGACATTGCGGCGCGCGGCCTGGACATCGACGAGCTGCCGCACGTGGTCAATTACGATTTGCCGAACGTGCCACAAGACTACGTGCACCGCATCGGCCGCACCGGCCGGGCGGGGCGCGGCGGACAGGCGGTGTCCCTGGTGTGCGCGGACGACCAGGACATGCTTCGTGGGATCGAGAAGCTGCTCAGGACCACCATTGACCGGCACGTGGTCCCCGGCTTCGAGCCCGATCCCGCGGAACGGGCGCAGCCCGTCGTCAACGGCGGAGCCAAGCGCGGCTCGGGGCAGCGGCACGCCGGGCGCTCGCGCAGGCAGGACTCACCCCGGCGCCAGGCCGCCGGGAGAGGGTACCAGTCTTCTTGAAGGTATTGTCCGGTCTCGGCGGCTTCCGGGTGCGTGCGCCCACGCATCCGGGGAGCCGTCGCTCCGCTGCGCAACGGTGTCAGCAGGCGATCAGCGTGGGCACGGTCATGTGGCGCATCATCTCGCGGGTGACCCCTCCCAGCATCAGCTCGCGCAGCCGGGAGTGACCGTAGGCGCCCATGCACAGGAGGTCGGCGCCCTTGTCGGCGACCGCCGAAAGCAGCGTCTCCGCGACGCTGAGCCCGCCGCGGTAGACCGTACTGACGCCGGCGTCGACGCCGTGACGCTGCAGGTAGCGGGCGATGCCGGCACCCGGTTCCTCCTCGCCGGTTGCGGGGCTGCTCCTGTCGCCGTCCACGACCACGATCTGCACGAAGTCGGCGGCCGCGAGCAGAGGCAGTGCGCCGGTTACGGCCCGGGCGGCCTCGTTGGAGCCGTCCCACGCGAGCAGCACCCGGCGGCCGGGCTCCCGGATGCGTCCGGCGTAGGGCAGCACGAGCACCGGTCGGCCGGACAGGATGGCAACCTCCGCCGGCGAATCGAAGCTGACGCGACTGCCCGATTCGCCCGGGTCATGCTGGCCCATGACCACCAGGTCCGCGTACCGCGCGTGCCGTGCGACGGTGGATGCCAGCTCGCCCCAATGGAACTGCCACTCGACCTGCGTCACGCCATGGCGGGCGGCGGCGGCCTCGAGCTCCGCCCGGAGCTCTGCCGCCTGTTCACGCGCCTGCTTCTGCTCGCGCTCCATCGCGTCCCCGCCGCCCCATACCGGAAGCGCCATGCCGGCCCCCTCGGCGAACGCGGTGGGCACGTAGACGTGCAGCCCCGTGATCCAGGCCGAGAACCGTCCGGCCAGGTCCAGGGCGGTCTCCATGACGTGCGCGTGCTGCGTGTCCCGGTCGATACAGGCCAGCAGGCTCTTGTAGCTCATGGTTGCGCACCTCGCAGGGGTCGGGAACCTGCCCCAGGATAGTCTGCTCCCTGCGTTCGCGTCGCCAGATGACCCACGTCATCGAGTCGCGCATATGCGCGGCCCGCGCCGCGCACGTCGCGCCGGGGTAGACTGCCGAAAGCCCCGCAAGGCACATGCCGTGCGCCCGAAGCTCGTCGGGCCCAGCCAGGGGCCGTGCCGGACCGGGCCCCTGGCTGCCCGCTCCACGACAGCCCGTGCATGGTCCGCGGCAGGCCCCGGAGTCATTCCGAAGTTTCCGGGCCCGGTTCTGCTACCACCGAGCGATCCCCATGATCCTGGAAATGGCGGTTCTGAACATTCGTCCCGGGCAGGCCGCCGGGTTCGAAGCGGCGTTCCTGCAGGCCGGGGACATCATCCGCTCCATGCCGGGCTACGTTTCGCACGAGCTGCGCCGCTGCGTGGAACGACCGGACGAATATCTGCTTCTGGTTCGCTGGGAGTCGGTCGAAGCGCACGAGGAAGGCTTTCGCAAGTCCCCGCAGTACAAGCAGCGGAAGCGGCTGCTGGACCACTTCTACGATCCATTTCCCGTGGTTTCGCACTACGCGCCGGTGGCCGGAGCCGGAGGCTGATCCGGCAGCGACGCTGTTTCCCCGGCACCGCGGCTGTGCAATCCTGCCTGCGATCGTACGGGATCAACTTTCGCGGGGGTCGCTCATGGACGAGAACATCGAAACCACCTTCGTCGAGGCCAACGGCCTGCCCGGCGGGCGCCGGGGACGATGTGATTGCGCGGGGTGCATCACGTCGAGGTCTCGGTGCTCGACTACGACAACTCGGTGCGGTTCTACGACCGCATGTTCGGCTGGCTGGGCTACCGGAGCTTCTGGACGTTGAACGTGGGTTACACGTCGACCTGCTACATGGCCCGGTTTCCCCTGCCGCACGGCTACATCGGCATCCAGCCCGCGGCAGAGGGCGGTCGCCTGGACTATGCCGCCCACGCCACGGGCATCCATTACATCGCGATATGGGCCCGCAATCGCTCGGAAGTGGACCACTTCCACGCACAGTTCCTGCGGCCCGAAGGGGTGACCGTGACCGATGCTCCCGCCGAGTACCCGATTTACGCGCCGGGATGGGCGCTTACGACGACTGGCGCCGGGCCTGTGGGCGCCCCACGAGGGCGATCCCGTGACCGCGGCCGAGGAGTTCCTGTGCGCCCCCCCGGGGGTTGCTCCCTTCGCGTCGCTCGCGCGGCCCGAATTCGGGCGCAAGAAACAGGTGGTCCCCGGTCCTGCAGGCGCTACCCTGTGCCGTGGCGGTGGCTGATAGCGGATGCCGGGGAGGGAGCGGAATGATCGCGGAAGCCGAAATGTGGGACATGGTGCTGCGGCGTGACCCGCGCAGTGACGGGATGTTCGTCTACGGCGTGCGCAGCACCGGCATCTTCTGCCGGCCGACCTGTCCGGCGCGGCGCCCCGCCCGCGGCAACGTGCGCTTTTTCGCCACGCCCGATGCGGCGCACGCGGCGGGGTTCCGGGCCTGCCTGCGCTGCCGGCCGGGTGGCCCGTCGCCGGCGGCCGGGCAGCTCGCGCTCGTCCGGTCTGCCTGCGACCGGCTGCGCAACGATGAGCGTGAGCCGTCGCTCGCGGAGCTGGGGACGGCGGCGGGCTTGAGCGCCGGTCACTTCCAGCGGATCTTTCGCCGTATCGTCGGCATCAGCCCCAAGCAGTACGCCATTGCCTGCCGCGAGCAGCGCTTCCGTGACGCGCTGCGTGCGTCGGCCCGGGTCACCGATGCGGTCTACACGGCCGGCTATAACTCGGCCGGCGTGGCGTATGCCGCCGCGTGCCCGGGTATGGCGCCCTCGCGCTATCGCGACCGCGCGCCGGGCGTTACCGTGCGCTATGCGTTGGCCCCCACGGACCTGGGCTGGATCGCGGTGGCGGCCACGGAACGGGGCGTCTGTGCCGTGGAGCTGGCCGATGGCGCGGGCGAGCTGCGGGACAGGCTGCAGCAGCAGTTCGCACAGGCACGGCTGCAAGAGGACAGGGAGGGGCTGGGGACGCTGGCCGAGGCCGTGGTACGGTTCGTCGAACGGCCGGCAGCCGGACTCGAGCTTCCGCTCGACATCCAGGGCACAGCGTTCCAGCGGCGCGTCTGGCAGGCCCTGGGAGAGATTCCCGTGGGCGAGACGCGCAGCTACGGCGAAATCGCCCGGGAGATCGGCGCGCCCCGCGCGGCAAGAGCCGTTGCGTCCGCCTGCGCGAGCAACGCGATCGCGCTCGCCATCCCCTGCCATCGCGTGGTGCGCGGTGACGGCCGGCCGGGAGGTTATCGCTGGGGTGCCGAGCGCAAGCGCCGCCTGCTGGAACGGGAAAAGGGCTAGCGCGAGCCGGCCATCCGACGCCGCAGTATGCAGCCATCGGATGCCAGCTACCAATCTTCCGGAAGACTGGCATGGGGAGAGATCGCATATGCCGATATCCGTGGAAGTGGTGACCAGCGTGACACCGGCGCTGGAGGAAGCGATGGCGCGCCTCCTGCCCCAGCTCTCCTCATCCAACCCGGTTCCGGATCGCGGGACGCTGCACGAGATCATTGCCTCGCCCTGCACCCTGCTCCTGCTGGCGCGGGACGCGGAGTGCATCGTCGGCTCGCTGACCCTGGCCATGTTCCGTCTCCCCACCGGGCTGCGCGCCTGGATCGAGGACGTCGTCGTCGACCAGGGCGTGCGCGGCCGGGGCATCGGCGAAGCGCTCTCACGGCATGCCCTGGAACTGGCGCGGCAGGAGGGTGCGGTCACCGTCGACCTGACTTCCCGGCCTTCGCGCGAGGCGGCCAATCGCCTCTACCAGCGCATCGGGTTCGAGCAGCGGGAGACCAACGTGTACCGGTACCGGTTCGGATGAACAGTTGAGTTGTTGAGTTATTCAGTGAAGGGGGAATCCCGTCATCGCAACCGTGGCTGGCCCGCCAAGGACCCGTGCGCTCCGGGTGCCGTTGCTCTCGTGCCATGCACCCGGAGGCCGCTCCAGCGTGATGCCGTCGCCAGCCCGGGCTGGCGACGGCATCCCCTTGACGACCCAATCACTTGCGAGTCCCGATTCCGCCCGGTGCCCAATCCGGCCAAGGCATGAAGCTCTCCCGCGACGAAGGCCTGCCATGGTCCACGACCAGTCCCTGCACGACCGCTTGTACGACAATCTCTCCGTTCATCCTCGCCTCTCCGGTGAGGATCGGGACCTCCGTCATGCCGCCGTCGCGGTCGCGGTGATCGACGACGACCGGGGACGCGCATGCTACCTGCTGACCCGCCGGGCACCGACACTGCGGGTGCATTCGGGGCAATGGGCGCTGCCGGGAGGCCGCGTGGACCCCGGGGAGAACGCGGTCGAGGCGGCGTGCCGGGAGCTGGATGAGGAGCTCGCGGTTACGCGCGTCGAGGTTCTCGGTTCGCTCGACGACTACTCTACCCGCTCCGGCTACCGCATCACGCCGGTGGTGCTCTGGGTGGCTCCCGGCACGTCCGTAACGCCCTCCCCCGACGAAGTCGCCGAGGTGCACCGGGTTCCGCTGACGGAGCTCGAGCGCGACGACGCCCCGCAGCTGGTCGAGTTCGAGGAGAGCGATCGTCCGATCATCCGCATGCCCATGGGGGACCGGTGGATCAACGCTCCCACCGCGGCGATGCTGTACCAGTTCCGGGAGGTGGCGCTGCACGGGCGCACCACCCGCGTGGCCCACTACGAGCAGCCGCGTTTCGCCTGGAAGTAGCGCCGGCGCGGCGCGCGACAAGAACGACTGCCCCGGGGGAAAGACCCCAGCGTTTCGCACAAGACCCTCGTGCACTGACGCGCATTCGCCTGCCCGGCACGCCTTGACGGGCATCAACGCCCGCCGGCGTGCCGCCGGCTATCGTCGACCTGTTCCGGCACGTTGACCGCCGGAGGGAGGTGGCGAATGGCGGTATGCAGGACGCACCGGCCGCGCGTCCCGGAGGGCGCGGCATGGCCAAGTCGCTGAAGGCCTGGCTGGACGAGGACGTGGCGGAGTTGCGGGGCCGGCCCATGCGGTGGCTGTCGGAAAGCCATTTCTTCCGTGACCCCGACCGTCCGGAGTGGTCCGACACCGGCTTCTTCTTCCCGCCGGCCGACGGCATTGTGCTCTACGCGCGCTCACTCGGTCCTGACGAGCCGGTCCTCGATGTGAAGGGCCGCAGCTTCTCGCTGCGGGAGCTCCTGAGGATGCCGGGCTACGACCGCCGTTCGCTGGTCATCGGGATTTTCATGACTTTCTACGACGTGCACGTGAACCGGATCCCCTACGCCGGACGCCTCGCCTGGCGCGAGCTCGAACCGATCGCCACCCGGAACTACCCGATGCTGCCGGTGGAACGGTCACTGCTGGCCGGAAAGCCGGAGCTCGCCCGTGCCAGGGATTACCTGGTGTACAACCAGCGTGTGCTGAACACCGTCACCAGCCTGGAACTCGGCCTGCGCTACCACGTACTGCAGGTGGCCGACTACGACGTGGACTGCATTACCCCGTTCTGTCTCAAGCAGAACCAGGCCTTCGCCCAGAACCAGCGCTTTTCGCAGATCCGCTACGGGTCCCAGGTCGACCTGATCGTCCCGCTGTCCCCGCGCTACGCGTTCACGCCGCTGGTGGAGGCGGGGGTGCACGTCGAGGGCGCGGTGGACCCGATCGTTCGCATCTCGGCGGCACCCGGGGAGGCGATGCCATGACCCGATCGCCGAGGGTACGTGCGGCCCAGACGGCCGCGGACCACTTTCACCGCGAGCTGAATCCCAGCTCCCTGGACAAGCCGGCGTTCCTGATGAACGTGCCGTTCTCGCTCGCGACCGACCTGGCCAACAACGTCTGGATGCAGGAGCTGGACCAGGGACAGCGCCACGTGGACCCGGGCCGTGCCATCCTGCAGTTCCTGCAGCTGTATCACTTCATCGCCGCGGAGGCGCTGGTCTACCTCCTGCCGACGCCGGGCGAGCCGGGCCTGCAGGATCTCGTCTACAGCGCGAACCTCGGGGCGGTCCTGGGTCACCTGCCCGAGCCGGACACGGTGGTGCTGTCCAACTTCAGCGCTCCGGGGCGCAGCGACGAGACCGGCATCGGGCAGCGTTTCTTCGACGCCATGGGCTACTCGGTGACCGTCGCGCCGCACAAGTTCGAGGGCGAGGCGGAGCTCAAGCACCTGTACGGCAACGTCTATGTTGCCGGCTACGGCGTCCGCAGCGAGCGCGCCGCCTACGACTGGATGGCGCGCGAGTACGGCATGCACATCGTGGCCCTGGAGGAGACCGAGCCGCACCTCTATCACCTGGACTGCACGGTGTTCCCGCTCAGCCGCGAGGACACCCTGGTGTGCACCGAGATGTACACGAAGGCCGAGGTCGCCGAGTTGGAGCGTGTCACCAACATCATCCCGGTCAGCGCGGACGACTGCTTCTCCGGCGTGTGCAACACGGTGCGCCTGGGCAACCTGCTGCTCAATGCCTCGAACATCCACGAGATGTCCGCGGACAATCCCGACTACGGCTATGAGAAGCACAAGAACCGGACCCTGGAGGATATCGCCGCGCGTGCCGGATTCGGGCTGGCGCTGTTCAACCTGAGCGAGTATCTCAAGAGCGGGGCGCTGCTCTCGTGCATGGTCATGCACCTGAACCGCAAGTCCTATGACATCGCCCTGCTGTAGCGGCTGAGGCCGGGCATGTTCAGACCAAGCTATGCCGGCATCTGGGCGGTCTCCTGGCCACTGATCGTGGCCGGCGTGAGCGAGACGGTCGTCGAGGTGACCGACGCGATCTTCCTCGGCCATTACGGTGTCACCGAGCTCGCCGCCGTGGGCCTGGCGGGTTCCATCTACGCCGTCGCGCTGGCTTTCACCATGGGCCTGGTGGACGCGGTGCAGATCGTGGTCGGTCGCCGTGTGGGGGAGAACGACGTCGCCGGCGTGGGCGCCAGCTTCAACCAGGGCATGTACCTGCTGGCGCTGGTTTCGGTGGCGCTGATCGCGCTCATCGAATGGGCGGTGCCGCTGTTCACGGCGCGCGCGATCGCCTCTCCGCCGCTGCGCCGGGCTGTGGACGCCTACCTGGAAATCGCCGCGTTCGGCGTGCTGTTCCACGCCTTCAACCTGGCCTACAGCGCCTTCTATGTCGGCATCTCGCGCACCCGGGTGCTGATCGGTGCCACGGCGCTGCTGGCCCTGGCCAACGTGGGGCTCGACTATGCCCTGATCTTCGGTCACTGGGGCCTGCCGGAGCTCGGGATTGCCGGCGCGGGCGCGGCCCTGGTCGGGGCCGAGGCACTGGTGTGCCTGTTCCTTACCGGGCACGTGCTGGTCCGGCGCTACCCCCGGGACTACGGGCTGCTGCGGTTCGGCCGCTGGCGGGGGGGTATCACGCGCCATCTGGTCTCGCTGGGCACGCCGGTCTCGCTGGACGCGCTGGTGGAGACCGGGCGCTGGTTCCTGTTCTTCCTGATCGTGGAGGAGCTGGGCCAGGAGGCACTGGCGGTGGCCACCATCGTGTTCAGCTGCTACGCGGTGTTCACGATTCCGGTCGACGCCTTCTCGGAATCGGTCTGCTCCATGGTGAGCAACCTCATCGGCCAGGAGCGCGGCGGGCAGGCGCGCGTGGTGATTCGGCGCGCCTCCGTGCTGAGCCTCGCCGGGGTGCTGCCGATCCTACTGCTCGCAGGGCTTTTCCCGCACGCGGTGGTGGGGCTGTTCACGGAGCGCGCGGAGATGACCACGCCGGCGCTGCCCAGCCTGGCGGTGGTGATGGTCGCGACCCTGGCCGCCGTGCCGGCGGAAGCGTACTACTCCGCCGTGGCCGGCACCGGCGATACCTGGGGCGCGCTGGTGATCCAGGTGCTGGTCTCGGTCGTCGTGGTGGCGGTCGCGGCACTCGCGGCGCTGGTACTCGAGCTGTCGCTGCCCTGGATCTGGGGCGCGGAGCTGGCAGGCACGCTGGCCTGCCTGGTGGCGGCGCGCAGCCGCTTCGGCAGCGGTGCCTGGCGCCATCTGCGAGTGTGAGCGCCGTGTTCCCGGCACAGCAGTTAGAAATACTAACCGGTGGACCGGCCGGCCCCGCCTGTCTAATCTGCCTGTGGAAATTCCACCGGCTACGATACGCAAGCCCGCCGAGCGCCTCTGCCACGGCTCCGCGAGGACGCATCCGCACGTCCAGCAGCAGCGCGATGCCGTGGTGACCGGGGGTATCCGGGAAGGCCCGGCAGCTGATCACCCGCGAATGCTCCAGCGCCACCCGCCGCCGGCTGCGCGGGGGCTTTTCCGCGGCGCGCCGGCGAGTGCCGGCGCGTTCCGCTGGAACGAAGGTCACGTGCATGGCCTGGAACCGCACGCGCGGGCACCGCGGGCCGAGGAGATCGTGTTCCAGGCGCCCCGCAGCTTCCGCCCGACCCGTACGAATCGTGCGGCACCTGCGGCGGTTCATGGTGCTGGTGCGGGGGACGGGCCGGGGCCCCCCGACGGGGCCCCGCCACGGAAAGTCAGCGCTTGTAGGTGCCGACGATCCGGTTCATGCCCAGGACGTGGGGCTCGACCTTCTCGAGGAACTGCCACAGCGTCAGGCCGGGTTCCAGCTGCGGATTCCGGTCCAGCGCCAGGACCCAGAAGAAATAGTGGTGGGTGCCGTGCCCCTCCGGCGGCATGGGTCCGCCGTAGCCGGTCTTGCCGAAATCCGTCTTGCCGGTGGTGCCCTCCTCGGTGCCTTCCGCCAGGCTGGTGGTGGAGGCGGGCAGGTTATACAGCACCCAGTGCACGAAGCCGTAGGTGCCCGGGCTGACCAGCGGCGCGTCCGGATCGTGGCAGATCACGGCGAAGGACTGGGTACCGTCGGGCGCGCCGCTCCAGCCCAGGGCCGGGGAGACGTCCGCTCCTTCGCCCGTATACTTCGCCGGGATCTTGCCGTGCGAGTCGAAGGAACTGCTGGTCACTTGCATGTCCGAGAGAGCGAATCCCATAGCTCTGGTCTCCTTGACTGGTTGGACGTGGCTGCAGCCGCAGGGGCATCCAGCATACCAAGCCGCGGCTGTCGCTTCCTACCGCAGGCTTCTGTGTTATCGACAAGCGGAAGGCGGGTGGGTTTCCCGGGCCCGGGCATGGCGAACGCACCGTCGCCGCGAGCCGTCCAACGCCACGCGGTGATGTGTACCCGGGCGCCGTCGTGCGAGACTGGCAAGTCCTGTACCCGTCTGGTAGGGGAGCCGAATGAGCGTTGCGACCGACCTTGCCTTCGACAACTCGTATGCGCGCCTGCCCGAGAGCTTCTACGCGCGGGTGGCACCGACGCCGGTGCCGGACCCCGCGCTGCTGCGAGTGAACCGCCCGCTGGCGCGCGAGCTCGGGCTGGACGCGGCGTGGCTCGCTTCGCCGGACGGCGTCGCGATGCTCGCCGGCAACCAGCTGCCGGAGACGGCCGAGCCGCTGGCCATGGCCTACGCCGGGCACCAGTTCGGCACTTTCGTGCCGCAGCTCGGCGACGGGCGCGCGGTGCTGCTGGGCGAGTTCCCGGACCGCGCCGGAACGCGCCGCGATCTGCACCTCAAGGGGGCCGGGCGCACCCCATTCTCCCGTGGCGGCGACGGCCGTGCGGTGCTCGGGCCGGTGATCCGCGAGTACCTGGGCAGCGAAGCCATGGCTGCCCTGGGAATCCCCACCACCCGGGCGCTCGCCATGGTCGCCACCGGCCAGTCCCACTTCCGCGAAGCGGTCGAGCCGGGCGCGATCCTTGCGCGGGTGGCGAGCAGCCACGTGCGGGTGGGCACCTTCGAGTACTTCGCTGCCCGTGATGACCAGCAGGCCGTGAGGACCCTGGCCGACTACGTGCTCCGGCGCCACTACCCGGAGGTGACGGACGCGGACCGGCCGTATGTCGAGCTGTTGCGCCAGGTGGCCCTGCGCAGTGGCGAGCTGATCGCTTCCTGGATGATGGTCGGATTCATCCACGGGGTGATGAACACGGACAACATCTCCGTCGTCGGCGAGACGATCGATTACGGCCCCTTCGCGTTCATGGACGCGTATCACCCTGAGACGGTATTCAGTTCCATCGACACGGGTGGGCGCTATGCCTTCAGCCAGCAGCCTCGCATCGGCTACTGGAACCTGGCCCGGCTGGCCACCGCGCTCATGCCGCTACTCGGCGAGTCGCAGGAGCAGGCGACCCGGAGCGCCGAGGGAGCGCTTGATGCCTATGCCGACCGCTTCGAGCAGGCCTACGAGGCGGGCCTGCGGGCCAAGCTCGGGCTTGCCGAAGCGCGCGAGGGCGACCGGGAGCTGGCCCACGACCTGCTCAGGGCCATGGCCGCGGGACGCGCGGACTTCACGCTGACCTTCCGGCGCCTGGCGGATCTCAACCGCGCCGACGCAACCGCCGATGAACGGGTCCGCGAGCTGTTCGACGACCCGACCGGTTTCGACGCCTGGGCGGCTCGCTGGCGGGAGCGCCTGGGCGCCGAGAGCCGGGACGATGCCGACCGGCACCGCGCGATGCGGGCGGTCAACCCGGCCTTCGTGTTGCGCAACCACCTCGCGCAGCAAGCGGTCGACGCGGCCACGCGCGAGCAGGACCTGGGCCCCTTCGAGGATCTTCTGGCGGTGCTCTCCGCCCCCTTCGACGAGCATCCCGGCATGGAACCGTACGCCCGCCCGCCGCGCCCCGGCGAAGAGGTCCCCGTGACCTTCTGCGGGACCTGACGGGGTTCGGTCTTGCTCCCGCCGGTATCGGCCCGGCACGCCTTTGCCGGACTGCGCCGCCTGGCCGACGTGGAACGCTGTGACCTGCTGCCCGTGCCGGGAGGCCACGGCGCCACGACCGCGGCTCTGGACCGGGAGCTCGTCGGCACCGGAATCCGGGTCGGCGGGCGCAGCTGCCGCGCCGCAATCCGGTGCGCTGGCGTGGCCGGCGTTCCGGCAAGCCTCGGGTATCACCTGCCTGCGCCGGGCCGAGGACCAGGCCTTGCGGGACCGATGCTTCCCGAGGGCGTCACCGCTCGTAGCCCGATTCCGGCCTCTCGTCTGAAACCGCCCTTTGGCCCCTCCGTCCCGCGATATCCTGCGCCGGAGCGACTGCGCCCGAACCGGCGGCCGGGGTCCCGGGCCCCGGTTTGCATCTCCGGTCGGGCCGCAACCGCTGCTGCGCTGATTCGAAGACCATAAAGACGAGTGCGAGGTTGCCATGAGATTCCTTCCCCGAGCGCTGGCCGGACGGCCGCGTCCGGTCCTGTCCGCCATCGCCGCCCTGGTCACGATGATGGCACTGGTGGGCCCTGCTTCGGCATTACCCTTCGGTTCGTTCTCCCCCCGCGCCCAGGCCATGGGCGGAGCCGTGGTCGCCTCCGGCACGGCCAACGACGCCGCGTTCGGCAATCCGGCGTTGCTCGCGGTCCGGCAACAGCACGACCACTTCGCTCTTGCGTTTCCCATCGTGACCGCCGAGGCGGCCAACGTACGCGATTTCCGCGACAAGCTGGATGCGGTGCAAAGCGCCTACGACCGTGTGAACAGCACGATCCAGGCGTGCAGCAACGGCAGCGCCTGCAGCGGCTCCGCCAGGAGCGCCGCGGTGGCCGCGTTGCAGCAGCTGGATTCCAGCCTCGCGGCGATCGACGGCGAGCCGGTCGAGGGCGACCTGTTCGCGGGCTTGAGCGTCGGCGTGCCGGGCAAGACAGCGGGAGTGGCAGTGTTCGTCGACTCGCGCATCGTCGGGGACGCGGTCGCGCACTACGACAGCCGCGACCAGGCACAGATCCAGGCGGCGGAACAGTCCATCCAGTCGACGGGCACCACGGCGGCCAATCCCGCCAACAATGTATACTCGACCGGCGTGTTCCGCGGCGCGATGGTCACCGAGGCGGGCCTGGCGATGGCGCACCGCTTTGGCAATCTCGGCTTCGGCGACCTTTCGGTGGGTGTCTCGCCGAAGCTGCAGCGCGTCCAGACGATCGATTACACCGACCGCATCGACACGGCCAGCTTCAATCGCAAGACCGCGAAGTCCTCGACCAACGCCAACGTGGACGCGGGGATCGTGGACCAGCTGGGCAGCAAGTGGCGGGTCGGCCTGGTCGGCAAGAACCTCGTCTCGCATACCTACACCACCGACGCGGGCAACCGGATCCGGCTGCGCCCGAATTACCGGGTCGGGGTGGCGCGCGGCAGCGGCTGGCTCACCCTGGCGGCCGACTACGATCTGAGCACCAACAAGTCGGTCGGCGGACTCGCCGGCGACACGCGCTTTCTCAGCGTGGGCGCGGAGTTCAATGTCCTCGACACGCTGCAGCTGCGCGTGGGCATGAAGGACAACACCGCGAGCGGGGCGACGTTCAAGCACGCGGTCACCGGCGGCGTGGGTCTGCGGGTGCTCGGCGTGCACATCGACCTGGCGGCGATGAAAGGCGGGCGCGAGCTTGGCGCGGCGCTGCAGGCGGGCTTGAGCTTCTGAACCCGGAGGCCGTCGCCGGGCGCTGCTTCAGCCCACGGTGAAGGCGCCCGGCCTGTTGCCTTCGGGAAGCTCTGGTAGCGGTCGCAGAAGCCCGGCCTGCGTTTCCCCGGGGCCCCCTTGTCGGCGGCTCGGGGCTCCATGGCCTTGCCGACGGGCCGGGTCGCATGCAGGCGCCGTGCCAGTTGCCTTCCGTCGTGCGGACCGGGTTAGTATGTTCCGGTCCGGCTTCGCATCTCTTTCACGAGCACAGTCCGATGCCCGATCTCGCAGACACACCGCTTTCGTTCCTCGACCTCGCCACGGTGGTGCGCGACGGCACCCCGGCACAGGCGTACGCGCGCACCGCCGAGGTGGCCCGGCTGGTCGATGACGCCGGGTTTCGGCGGTTCTGGCTGGCCGAGCACCACAACCTGGAGGGCATCGCCAGCGCCGCGACGGCGGTCCTGATCGGTCACGTGGCGGCGCACACCACGCGGATCCGGGTCGGATCCGGCGGTGTCATGCTGCCCAACCACTCGCCGCTGATCGTGGCCGAACAGTTCGGCACGCTGGAGTCGCTCTATCCGGGGCGGATCGACCTGGGCCTGGGACGCGCGCCCGGAACCGACCCGGTGACCGTCCGCGCCGTGCGAGGACCCGCCGCGGCGATGGAGCCCGACTTCGCCGCGTTGCTGGAGCAGCTGCGCCACTATCTGCGTCCCGCCGCGGAAGGCCAGGCGGTGCGGGCGATCCCGGGCGAGGGCCTGGGCCTCCCGATCTGGCTGCTGGGATCGAGCGGCTACAGCGCGCAGCTGGCCGGGCAGCTCGGACTGCCGTTCGCTTTCGCCAGCCATTTCGCGCCGCGGCACGTGCTGGAAGCGCTGGAACTGTACCGCAGCGTGTTCCGCCCGTCCGAGGCGCTTCAGCAGCCGTACGCGATGGTGGCGATGAACGTCGTCGTCGCCGAGACCGATGCGCGCGCGGAATACCTGGCCTCGTCGCTCCGGCAGCGTTTCCTGCGGATGGTCCGGAACCGGCGGGGGCCCCTCGATCCGCCGGTCGAGGACATGGATCGGCTATGGTCGGGTCAGGAACGGTCTCTGGTGGAGGCGATGCTGAGCGCGTCGGCCGTCGGGAGCCCCGACACCGTGCGGGAGCGGATGCAGGCGTTCCTCGACGTGACCCGGGCGGACGAGATCATGGTCGCCACCGACACGTATTCGCAGCAGGCCCGACTGACGTCGCTGCGCCTGCTGGCGGAGGCCGCCGGAGAGCCCTGATGGTCCTGGTCCACGGCGGTGCGCGCGGCGCGCTTCGCCGCGCACCCGCCTGCAAGTACAATGGCCGCCGGCGACGCTCCCGCGACAGGCATACCACATGTTTCTCGACCCCTATCATACGGTTTCCGACGGCTGGATTCGCATCCGGGCCGTTCAGGCCAGCCGCTTCGCGCGCGACGTAGCCGGCGACTACAACCCGATCCACAATCCGGATGCGCGTCGCTTCTGCGTGCCGGGAGACCTGCTGTTCGCCCTGGTACTGGGCTACGGGGGCCTCTACGAACGCATGCGCTTCGAGTTCCGCGGCATGGTCGGCGACGACCTGCCGCTGCGCGTGCCCGGTGCGGGAGCCGGCCGGGTCCAGGTGACCGACGCCGAGGGACGGGTGGTCCTTGACGTGGAGCGCGAGGGCGAATGCACATGGGATCCCGCCGTCGTGGAAGCCGTCGCGCTGCGCTACGTGGCCTTTTCCGGGAACAACTTCCGCTACCTGAAGCCGCTGATGGCCGAGCAGGGTGTCATGTTCAATACCGACCGGCCCATGGTGGTGTACCGCGACATGGGCCTGGACCTGGACCGGCTGGATATTCCTGACCCGCGGCTCGCACTCAGCGACTCGGCCCTCGAGGTCCACGGCCGCCGGGCCGATGCGCTGCTGCGCTTCGGCATCCGCACCCCCGGCGGCGCGCTCGCGGGGACGGGCTGGAAGACTATGCTGCTCAGCGGGTTGCGCGAATACGACGAGAGCAAGGTGCGCGGGCTGATGGCCGAGTTCGAGCGGCTGCGCCGGGTGGACGCGGCGGAGCCGGATTAGCGGGCGTCAGGCCCTCCGGGCCTGCGCCGGGGCCGGCAGGCAGCCCAGCTCGACCAGGCTCTGTCGTACGGCCTCGTCGAGCGGGGTGTGCGGCTCCTCGCCCAGCAGCCCGACCAGCTTGCGGTTGTCCAGGCGCAGGCTGATGTCCCACAGGTAGCGCATCTCCAGCAGCTCGCGGTAGGTTTCGTTGAATGGCGCCGCCAGTCGCAGCGCGATCCAGGGCAGTCCGCGCACCGGCAGGTCCCGGCGCGCCGTGACGCGCCGGATGGCCTCGGCCATCTCGATCCCGGGATCGAGGTAGTGACCGCCGAAGTGGAAGGACTCCAGCGGTGCGAGCTCGCCGTCGCGATCGGCCAGCCGGGCGACGGCTTCGGCCAGGTCTGGAAGGTAGGCCCAGGCGTGCCCGGCGTCGTGCGCGCCGGGGTAGGTGATCGACCGCACCTCCCGCCCGGGCTTGACCATGACCGCGTCGAACCACGAGCCCCGGCCCGGTCCGCCGAAGAAGTCGCCGGCGCGTATGATCAGAACCCGGGCTCCGGCCCGCGCCGCGCCAGCCAGCATGCGCTCGAGCTCCACCCGTATCGCGCCCTTGCGCGCGCGTGGATGCTGGGGTGCGGTTTCGGCCACGAGCGGCCAGGCGTCCGGCCCGTAGTTGTACACATTTCCGGGAAACACCAGACGCGCGCCCGCCTGCCCGGCCGCGTCGATGCTGTGGGCCAGCATGGGCGGGGCCAGGCCGCGCCAGTTGCGGTAGCCGGGCGGATTGACCGCGTGCACGATAACGTCGGCACCCCGGGCCGCCGCCGCGACGTCCTCGCGACGCATGGCGTCGCCGCGCCGCCACTCGAGGGTCTCCGGTTGCGTCACGGCGCCGCGGGCCCGGTCCGGATCCCGATGCATCGCCCGCAACCGCCAGCCATGGCGGTCAAGGGCCCTTGCGGCGGCGTGGCCGAAGCCCCCGGTGATCCCGAGCACAAGCGCCGTGCCTGGCATGACGGCCTCCTCCCCCGACCGGGTACGTGTTGGCAGCATGCCCGATCCGGGCGAGTTTGGGAACGGCGGCATGGGGCAGGGCGCGCCCCGTGCCCGGAACGCGGGACCGGAGAGGGGCCGGACGCCCCTCTCGCGCGGTTCGCTAACGGATATGGTTGACTTGGCTGGCGGTGACCTTCGAGGCCTTGTTGCCCCAGCTGGTACGGATGTAGCTGACCACGGCCGCGATTTGCTCGTTGTTGAGCCAGTTGCCCATCGGCGGCATGGAGTAGGGCTCGGGCTGCGACTTGGTGTGGGCCTGGAACCCGCCGCGAAGAACCATGCGGATGGCGTCGCGGGGATTGTCCTCCTGCACCATCGGGTTGCCCGCCAGGGGCGGGAACTCGCCGGCAACCCCCTCACCGTCGTCCTGGTGGCAGCCGGAGCAGTTCTGCTCGTACACGTGCTTGCCGTTGTAAGGGTTCTTCGGCTTCACCTCTTCCGAGTTGGCGACCTGGCTCACCTCCGGCGCCTCGCGATTCAAGCTCTTGAGGAAGATCGCCATGGCCCGCAGGTCGCCCCGGGTGAGGTACTGCAGGCTGTCGTGGATGACGTCGCGCATGGGGCCCATCGCCGCCGTGACGTGCGGCGACTCTCCCGTGTGCAGGAAGTGCGTGATGTCGCCGATCGTCCAGTTCTTCAGGCCGTAGCGCGGGTTGTCGGTAATGTTGGGGACGTGCCATCCCTGTACGGTGCCGCCGGCAAGCGCCTGGCCCTGCTTGACCTCGCCCATGATGCCGCGCGGCGAATGACAGGCCTCACAGTGGCCCAGACCCTTGACCAGGTAGGCGCCACGGTTCCATGCCGCACTGTGATTTTTGTCCTCCTGGAACGTCTGCGGGTGGAAGAACAGCAGACGCCAGCCGAACAGCATCGGGCGGATGTTGTAGGGGAAGCGCAGCTCGTTGCCCTTGTTCTTGTTGTGGATAGGCTTGAGCGTTTGCAGATATGCATAGATGGCCCGGACATCGCTGCGCGTGACATTCGAGAAATCGACGAACGGGAACGCGGGGTAGAGGAACTCGTGCCCGGGTCCGAGACCGTCGTGCATCGCCGTGTAGAATTCCTTGAAAGACCACTTGCCGATGCCGGTAGCGTTGTCGGGCGTGATGTTGGGCGTAAATATCGTGCCGAACGGCGTCTCCAGCGGAAGCCCTCCGGCGAAGGGCTGATCCGGGTCCGAGGTGTGGCAGCCGGCGCAATCACCGGCGGTGGCGAGGTAGCGGCCGCGGCGCGTCAGCGCGGTCTGCTTGCCCCTGATCGGGTACATGCGCGGCTGCTTCGCCTCGGCCGGGGTGGCGGCGACCGGGGCGGGGTGTGCCTTGGCCGAGTTGACCTGCTGCGGCCGGATCGAGGCCAGGTAGGCGGACACCGCCGACATCTCCCGCGTGGTCATGTGATCGGCGATGGCGGGCATCTCCACGGTGCCGTTGGTGCGCTCACCGTCTTTGTACTGGCGCAGCTGCCAGTCCAGATAGACTTCGTACTGTCCCGCCAGGGCCGGCGCGTTGTGGCTTGGGTCGCCGCTCAGATCCTTGCCGTGGCAGCTCGCACAGGAGGGGATGCCGCGGCTCTTGATCCCCTTGAGCGCGATCCGGCGCCCGAGGTCGACCTGGGTCTTCGACGGCTCCCCGGCGGCCGGATGGGCAAAGCCGGGAGACTTGCTCGAGAAATAGGTGGCAATCTTCGCCAGATAGTCATTGGGCAGGGCATGGGTCATGTAGTTCATGACCTGGTAATGGCGCTTGCCGTCGCGAAAATCCTTCAGCTGCTGCAGCAGGTAGCTCGGCGAGAGTCCGGCGAGCCGTGGCACGAAAGGCGCGTCCTTGCCGCCGCCCTCCCCGTTCAGCCCGTGGCAGGCGGCGCAGGACACGACATGCCTGGCGAACCCGCTCAGGTTGGGGTTCTGCCAGGGAGTGTGCGAAGGTGTGCCGCTCGGCGCGGCGGGTGCAGCCGTTGCGAGCGGACCGCAAAGGAACAGCCCGGCGGCGACTGCAAAAGCGACGACAACCCGAGGGTTCATGCGACAGGATCCCTTGGTATATTGGCAGTTTTGCCCTTTGGGCCGACACCGTGACCGGCACGGTGCCGCCATACTGGCGGGTCTGGGGGATTGTTCACAAAGGGCTGTCCGGCCCTTCTCCCGCTCGCCGGGGCTGGCACGTGTCCCAATACGGCCGTGCCGGATCGACGACCCGGGCCGTCAACCAGCGACGGAGCACCCGTATTCTGCCCCGGCTCCCTTGTGTCGGGGGATCCGGGAGGCAGCAGGTGGGCTACTATGCGCAAGTGGCTTGACCCATGTCAAGCTAAAAAGGGTCAGGTCTTGACTGAAGACTTCATGCATTCCGGGGAGTTGTCGGATGACGCGTCCGCTGCGCATCGAGTATCCCGGTGCCTGGTACCACGTGATGAACCGGGGTCTGCGGGATATCACGGTGTTCCCTGCACCCGGAGACGGGGCCCGATTTCTGAACCTGCTCGCCGAGGCGGTGCGCATGTTCGGCGTCGAGTGTCACGGCTACTGCCTGATGCCGTCGGAGTATCACCTATTGCTGCGCACCCCGCGATCTGGCCTGTCCCGTTTCATGCGGCACATCAACGGCGTTTACACGCAGCGCTTCAATCGCGCCCACGGGGGCGACGGGCCCGTTTTCCGCGGGCGCTATCGCGCGGTTCTGGTGGATCCGGAAGCCTATCTGCTGCAGGTCAGCCGCTACATCCACCGGCTTCCGGTGGAAGCGGGACTGACCGGGCGCCCGGAAGCCTACCTGTGGTCTAGCTACCGCTGCTACGTCGGTGCGCGGAGGTCTCCACCCTGGCTCGAGGTCGCGCCGATCCGTGCACGTCTCGCGGCGAGCGATCCGGCCCTCGCGTACCGCCATTACACGAACGCGGGCCTGGATGCGAGAGTTCGCGCTTTCTACCGCGAACGGCGTGCGGCGGCGATTCTTGCAGACGACGACTTCCGGGAACGGCTGGCGGCGATGCAGGCCCGGAAGGACGTGCCGCCCGCGCGCCGGCTGACGCGGCGTCCGCGAATCGAGGAAATCACGGAGGCCGTGCGTCAGGAATACGGGGTTTCATTCGGCCAACTGCACCGCGACGGCCGCGGCCATCCCGACGCCGAGCCCCGCGCGGTCGCTATGGCCTTGTGCCGGCTCTCGGGCGGCCATCCGCTGCGCGAGATCGCCGAGGCGATGGGAGGATGCAGCGCCGCCGGCGTGTCCAAGGCGGTCGCGCGCCTGCGGGAGCGCATGGCCGGGGATCCCTCCCTCGCGCTGCGGGTGGCGGCGTTGCAGCGCCGGCTGCGGGCCGGCTGACCCGGGCGCTGCTATCGATCGGGCCCTGGTTGTCGCGGTGGACGAACGGTGCCCGTAGCCCCTTGAAAAACGGCGGACGGCCCCTAGATTCGATCCCGCAAGAGGTGGCAAGGGGTCACCACGGAAATCTGAAGGAGGTGAGGCGTATGGAGCTGACCACTTACACTCCGGACCGCGCCATGCAGGATCTGCGCAACGAGATGAACCGCCTGTTCGGCTACTCGCCGCTTGATCCGCAGCGTGACTTTTCGGCCGTGGAAACCAGCCAGTGGATCCCCGCGGTGGATATCCGGGAAGAGAGCGGGCGCTTCATCGTGGAAGCGGATGTTCCCGGGGTCGACCCGAAGGACATCGAGGTCACCATGGATAACGGGATCCTGAGCATACGCGGCGAACGCAAGCATGAAGAGACGCGGGAAGAAAACGGCTACCAGCGGGTAGAGCGCTCCCGCGGCGTCTTCTACCGGCGCTTCGCGCTGCCCGATACGGCCGACCCCGAGGCGATCAAGGCGCGCGGCCACAACGGCGTGCTGGAGATCGAGATCGGCAAGCGCGAGGCGGCCCGCCCGCGGCGGATCGAGGTCAAGACCTGACAACGGCCCGATCGGGCGCCTGCAAGGGGCGGCGGAGGTATTCCGCCGCCCTTTCTCGTTCCGCCGCCGGTGGGCCGATGCCAGGCGTGTATCGTGTACCATTGACAGGTAGGCGCACGCTGGCGAGGAGACCTGCCATGTCAGACAAGAATTCCTACCAGACCGGGCTGGACAAGAACGCGGCCAACTACGCACCATTGACCCCCGCGGCGTTCCTGCGCTGGGCAGCGGAGGTCTATCCCCGGCGGACGTCCGGGGTGCACGGCGCGCGGCGCTTCACCTGGGCCGACACGTACACGCGCTGCCGCCGTCTGGCGTCGGCCCTGGCGGGGCGGGGCATCGGCCGCGGCGACAGCGTCGCGGCCATGCTGGCGAACACTCCGGAGATGTACGAGGCTCATTTCGGCGTCCCCATGGCCCAGGCGGTTCTGAATACGCTGAACACCCGCCTCGATCCCGACACCATCGCCTTCATGCTGGAGTTCGGCGAGGCCCGGGCGGTGCTGGTCGACCGGGAGTTCCAGCCGGTTATCGAGCAGGCCCTCGCCGGGCTGAAACGGCGACCCCTGGTGATTGACGTGGACGACCCGGAGTATGACGGTCCCGGTGCGCGCATTGGCGAGACCGACTACGAAGCCTTCCTGGCCGGGGGCGATCCGGCCTACGACTGGCAGCCGCCCGCGGACGAGTGGCAGGCGATCTCGCTCAACTTCACCTCGGGTACCACCGGCAACCCGAAGGGGGTGGTCTATCACCATCGGGGCGCCTACCTGAATGCAGTCGGCAACATCATGAGCTGGGGCATGCCGCCGCAGTCGGTCTACCTGTGGACGCTGCCGATGTTCCACTGCAACGGCTGGTGTTTCCCCTGGACCATGGCGGCAAACGCGGGGACCAACGTGTACCTGCGCAAGGTCGAGGCGGAACGGATCTACCAGCTGATCCGGGAGCACGGCGTGACCCATTACTGCGGTGCGCCGATCGTCCATACCACGCTGATCAATGCGCCGGAACGGCTGCGCCGGGATATCGACCACAAGGTGTCCGCGCTGGTGGCGGGAGCCGCGCCACCGCAGGCGATGATCGAGGGGATGGAGCGCATCGGCTTTGACCTGACCCACGTCTACGGCCTCACGGAGACCTATGGACCCGCGGCGGTATGCGCCAGGCACCAGGAGTGGGCGGACCTGTCGCTGGAGGAGCGGGCGCAACGGAACGGGCGCCAGGGCGTGCCATACCCGGTGCAGGAGGCAATGACGGTGCTCGACCCGAACACCATGGAGCCGGTCCCGCACGACGGCGAGACCATGGGGGAGGTCATGTTCCGCGGCAATATCACGATGCGCGGCTACCTGAAGAACCCGGAGGCCACGGGCAAGGCCTTCGCCGGCGACTGGTTCCACACCGGCGACCTGGGTGTGGTGGAGCCGGACGGCTACGTCAAGATCCGGGATCGCGCCAAGGACATCATCATTTCCGGCGGCGAGAACATCTCTTCCCTGGAACTGGAGGACGTGCTTTACAAGCATCCCGCGGTGCTGGGCTGCGCGGTCGTGGCCGCCCCGGACGAGAAGTGGGGGGAGACGCCGTGGGCCTTCATCGAGCTACGCCCGGGCGAGCAGGCCACGGAGCAGGAAATCATCGACTACTGTCGCGAGCAACTGGCGCGCTTCAAGGTGCCGCGGCACGTGATCTTCGGCGCGCTGCCGCGCACCTCCACCGGCAAGATCCAGAAATTCCGCCTGCGCCAGGAAACGGGTTCCAGCGAGAGCAGGTAGTCCGGGAAGGTCGCCAGGAGCCCCGGTCCGTTCGGCGCCCCGCGACCGACCCGCCGGCCGGCTCCTTCCGGCTCGGGTGCTGCCGGAGCTCACGCAGGGCACGGGTGCGCACCGTCAGCGAGCCGTCCAGCCGACGCCACGCTGACCGAGCGCCGGGCGCGGCTTCCGGACCCGGGCATGGCGGGGACGGGGGAAATGCGCTCCGTGTTCCGCGCTTGCGCCGCCGGCCCCGGTGAATCGCCGTGGGGGTGTTTATCCGGTGCCCCGCACCGCGGATTCAGAAGACCGAGGCGTCCAGTCCGGCGGCCATGGCCATGCCGAGCTCCTCGCACTGTTCCAGGAAGGTCTCGCGGAAGCTGCCGCGGCAGATCAACGGCTCCTGCACGGCGCGCCAACGCAGGCCGCCAACGATCGACTCGACCGCGCGCCGGGTCCCGGTGCCGTCCTGTCCGGCCCGGACATAGAGGGCATAGGGAAGGCCCTGGGTCTTCTCCAGCAGCGGGTAATAGCTGCGGTCGAAGAAGTCCTTGAGCGCGCCGCTCATGTATCCCAGGTTCTCGGTGGTGCCCAGGATCACGGCATCGGCGCCCAGGACGTCGTCGGGCCCCGCCTCTAGCGGCGCCAGGTGACGCGTGGTCACGGCTTCGATGTCCGGGTGCGCGGCGCCGTGCAGGACCGCATCGAGCATCCGGCGGGTATTGCGGGAGGGGGCATGCGCGACGATCAGCAGCCGCCGGTTGCCGGGCATCGGGGCGACTCCGGAAGGAGCGCGGCGGCGCGGCGGTGCCGCCCCGCCGCACGGACTTCACAGGTGGCGCAGGACAGCTTCCGCGCTGCTCTTGTCGACGCCGCCGCTCTCGTCGACGTCGATCCACTCGACCGCGCCGTCGTTGGCGATAAGGGCGAAACGCTTGCTGCGCATTCCCATGCCCATGGCGCTCGCGTCAAGTTCGAGGCCCAGCTTCTTCACGAAGTCGGCATTGCCGTCCGCCAGGACCATGATCTGGTCGGCGTTCTGGTCCTTCTGCCACGCGTCCATCACGAATGCGTCGTTTACCGCCAGGCAGGCGATGCGGTCCGCTCCCGCGTTCAGGATCTTGTCCGCGTTGGCCACGAAACCGGGCATGTGGGCCTGCGAGCAGCCGGGCGTGAAGGCGCCCGGAACCGCGAACAGGACCACCTTGCGGCCCTTGAAGATCTCGCCGGTGCTGATGTCCCCGGGGCCCTTTTCACCCATCACCTTGAGCTTGCCGTCCGGAATGCGGTCTCCCTTGGAAATGGCCATGTCGATCTCCTTGAAATGAGTCCAGTACGCATCACGAGGGGTTCGAGCAGTCTCGAACGACCGCCCGCGTTCGTCAAGGACCCCCCGCGCTGCCAAGGCCGGATGACCATACCGCCCGGCGCTCCCGGAGGACGGTCGATCCGGATCCAAACACCGGGAAACGACTCTGCCACGGCGGCGTTCGGCGTCAGTCGATGGTCGCCGCAGCGCGCCCGGTGACGCGGGCGGCTGCCCGGCCGGCTCCGGCCAGGGTGGCGTCGGTGCATTGCTGGGCCAGCAGCGGCAGGTCCAGCGGCCGGGTACCCATGTTCGCGGCCAGCCGGAACGGGTAGTTGCGCTGTGCGAGCCCGAGCACCGCGCGCTCGAAGCGGCGATACTCGCGCTTGCGAAAGGTCCGGCCCGGATTCATCTGCTGCCACACGTGGCGGAAGGCGATGAGGCCGTCCTCGCCGTTGATCTCCACGCTCTTGTCGACCAGGGCCTTGAGCACCGACCGCCGCGGCGGCTTCTCGAGCGCCCGGTAGCGGCGGAAGTAGTCGTAGAAGTGGCGGTAATGGTTGGCCTCGTCGTTGCGGATGTTTTCCGCGAGCTTGCGCAGCACCGGGCACGGCGCCGCCCGGTTGATCATCGCGTAGTAGGAGCAGGTGCCGGTCTCGACCACGCAGCGGCGCGCCATTTCCAGCGCCCGGGTTGGCCCGAGGTACTCGACCTGGCAGTAGGTGACGTAGTCCTCGTGGAATCGGCGATAGGCGTCATCCCAGTCGAAACCCGGCCACACGGCCTGCACGTAGCGCTTCAGGGCCGCCCCGTGCTGTAGCTCTTCCGGCTCCCAGGCGTTGGCCAGCCACCCGCCGACATCCTCGTCGCCGTCGAAATACTCGACCAGGTTGCCGGTGTAGATGTCGCTGGTGATCTCGATCACCGAAGCCACCGCGAGCATGTAGAACAGAAGCTGCCGGTCCGCCATGGCGCCGCGGTCGATCGCGTCCCAGGGCAGATCCCGGTAATCCCAGCGCAGCTTGGGTTCCTTCTCCGAGTGACTGTCCATGGCCTCTTGCTCTTTGCTTATTCCGGCCACCGGCACGGGAGCAGGCCGTCGAATGATTCGGACATGGTGCCAGTTAGCATAATTCCCGGGCGGCGCGCCTGTTGTCAACAAACTGTAACATGGACTCCCACCCCGCGACTGGAGCGGGAGGACAAGGCTATGACCGTTCACCGGGGAAAGCGTTCCGCGCGCATCCGCATCGCCGCGTGCCGGGTATTCCCCGGTGTGGGCGCAGGATCACCGATTTCTACGAGTTCGGCACCGGCAAGTCCGGGCCGGCGGACAACGCCGGCGCGATGCACGCCCGCCCCTGGGGCGGGCGCCCTGGTGCCAGGCCTGCGAGCGCCGCGTCGGCCGCTTCTTCAAGCAGCCGACGAAGATTTGCAACGGCGATGCCGACCGGGTGGCACCCCGTGCGCCGCCAGGGGCCTGCGCCGGGACTGCGCACGCATGCCCGGGCCGGCCCTCCGCCGTGGCATGGAGCCGGCGGGCCGGGCCGTGAAGCAGGTCGCTTTCTGCTGTGCCGGTACGCGTTCCGGCGCTTGCGGCGGCGCCACGGCCCGCAGCGTTCCGGGCCACGATCGCCGGAGACGCAGACCGCCGGGGGATCCGCTACTTGGCCCGGGCGCGACGCCGGGAAGCGCTACGGGCCGGTTCCGGCCGTACCGATTTGCCCTTGGAGGGTACCCGCGGTGCGGCCGCCCTGATCTCGCCGCTGGCCTGATCGGCGTAGGCCTGGAAGTTGTCGTGGAACAGACGCGCCAGCCGGGCGGCCGTCTCGCGATAGGCATCCGCGTCGGACCAGGTATTGGCCGGGATCAGGAGCTCGTCGGGCACGCCCGCGCAGGACGTCGGAATGCTCAAGCCGAACACCGGATCGACCACCGTCGCCGACTTCTCCAGCGAGCCGTCGTGGATCGCGTCGATGATGGCCCGGGTGTGGGCGATGCTCATCCGCCGGCCCACGCCGTAGGGCCCGCCGGTCCAGCCGGTGTTCAGCATCCAGACCGTGACCTCGTGGCGGCGGATCTTCTCGGCCAGCAGCTCGGCGTAGCGGGCCGGATGCCACACCAGGAACGGTGCGCCAAAGCAGGCCGAGAAGGTCGCCTGGGGCTCGGTCACCCCGACCTCGGTGCCGGCCACCTTGGCCGTGTAGCCGCTGATGAAGTGATACATCGCCTGCGCCGGGTTGAGCCGGCTCACCGGGGGCAGCACGCTGAACGCGTCGCAGGTGAGGAAGATGACGTTGCGCGGGGTGCCGCCGACGCCGGGGATCCTGGCGTTGGGGATGTGCTCCACCGGGTACGAGCAGCGGGTGTTCTCCGTGACCGAGCTGTCCGCGTAGTCGACCTCGCGGGTCTCCGGGTCGTAGACCACGTTCTCGAGCACCGCGCCAAAGCGGATTGCATTGAAGATCTCCGGCTCGGCCTCGGGCAAGAGGTCGATCACCTTGGCGTAGCAGCCGCCCTCGATGTTGAACACGCCCTCGTCGGTCCAGCAGTGCTCGTCGTCGCCGATCAGGTAGCGTCGCGGGTCCGCCGACAGGGTCGTCTTGCCGGTACCCGACAGGCCGAAAAAGATCGACACGTCGCCGTCCGGCCCTTCGTTGGCGGACGAGTGCATCGACAGCACGCCCTGGCGCGGCATGATGTAGTTCATGATGGTGAATACGCCCTTCTTCATCTCCCCGGCGTATTCGCTGCCCAGGATGACGAACTCGCGGCGCTTCAGGCACAGGCTGATGCTGGTCTTGGAGGTGACGCCCTTCAGGCGGTCGTTGGCGGGGAACCGGCCGGCATTGTAGATCACGTAGTCGGGCTCGCCGAAGCCATTCAGTTCCGCCGCGCTCGGGCGGATCAGCATGTTGCGCATGAACAGGGCGTGGTAGGCCCGCTCGCAGATCACGCGGATCTTCACCCGGTACTTGGGGTCCCAGCCGGCGAAGCCATCGACCACAAACAGCCGGGCCCGGCTGTCCAGGTAATCCACCGCCTGCTGCCGCGCGATTTCGAAGGTGTCCTCGTCCAGGCTGATGTTGACCTCGCCCCACCAGACGTCGTCGAGGATTTCCTGGTGCTTGACCACGCGCTTGTCCCCGGGGCTGCGCCCGGTCTTCTCGCCGGACAGCGCGATCAGCGCTCCGGTGGATGAGATCGCCGTGCCCGGCTCGTGGGCGAGCGCCTCCTCGTACAGCCGCGCGGGTGCCGCATTGTGCAGGACGTGGGGGGCGCGAATGCCGTAGCGCTCGAGATCGATACCTGCCATGACTCCTCTCCTCACGTTGCGCCGTGCGAACGCAGTCGGGGGACCCCGGGGCGGCCGCTCTCCTTGTGCAAGCTCTCACTGCACGGATGCGCAACACGCAAGCGATATGCTTCTTGTTCGTAACGGAGAATACTGACTCGGGAATCCCCCGAGAGCAAGGCCCGTGCCGGCGGGGAGGGCGGAGGCGCCGGTCACATCAGTCCCTCGTCCTTGAGCGTCGCGTTCACCGCCGGACGTTCCGCGATCCGGTTCCGGTAGCGGGCCAGCGCGGGCCACCCGGCCGGCTCGAGCTGCATGTCGACCGCCCAGCTCAGCATGGTGAACAGGTAGGCATCCGCCACCGTAAAGGAGTTGCCGACCAGGTAGTCGCGGTCGGCCAGGTACTCCTCGACGTAGCGGAACCGCGTTTCCAGTCGGTCGGTCACCTCGCGCCTGCGCTCCTCGGTGAGCGAGGGGGCAAACATGGGGCCGAAGGTCTTGTGGATCTCCGTGGCGACGAAGTTGAGCCACTCCTGGAGGCGGTAGCGCTCCATCGAGCCCCAGGGCGGCGCCAGGCTGGAGTCCGGCTTGCGGTCGGCGATGTACTGGACGATCGCCGGCCCCTCGGTGAGGATCTGGCCGTCGTCGAGCTCCAGCGCCGGCACATAGCCCTTGGGGTTGATGCTGCGGAAATCGCGTCCGGTCTCGGTCTGCTTGCTGCGCAGGTCGACCTTCTCGGTGTCGAAGTCCAGCCCCGCCTCGGTGAGCACGATGTGCGGGGACAGCGAGCAGGCGCCGGGTGCATAGTAAAGCTTCATCTCTGGCTCCTGGGCTGGCGGGATTGCCTCGGCGGTCGCGGTCCGATGTCGCCGCGGCGCGTTACAGCTTCCAGCCTAGCACTCGATCCACGCTCAGCCGACCGCCGCCGGCCATGGTCAGCAACAGGAACCCCCCGGTCATGGTGACGTTCTTCATGAAATTGATCATCTGCGCCTGTTCGCCGGGATGCAGATGGAAGAGGTAGGCGGTGAGCAGGCAGTAAGCGCCCAGCGCCAGGGCCATCCAGCGGGTTAGGAAACCGAGCACCAGCGCCAGGCCCCCGCCCAACTCGAGCACGATCACCAGCGGCAGCAGCTGCTTGGAGACCCCGTGCACGTGCATGTACTGCTGCACGGCGTGGTAATGCTGCAGCTTGCCCAGGCCGGCGAGCACGAAGATCTGCGCCATCAGCACGCGCGCCACGACATTGACGATATCCCTCATCCGTCCGCTCCTCGTTGCTTTCGGGGCAGGACCCCGTACGCGTCATTCCGATCGAAATGGTTGCACCTGCGGCCTCACTGTCCCTGGTAGACCAGAACGCGGTTGTTGCTGCTGTCGCTGACGAGCAGCTTTTTGCCGGTCTCGGTCACGCCCCCGGGTGCATACAGGGTGCGCGCCGAGGCGCTGGCGTCCTGCTGTCCGTTCTGGTTGTCGTCGTCCTGCGTGTTGTGCGTGAAGTCCCCCTGGCCGAGCACCACGTCGGCGGGCGCGAAGCTGGCGGAGGGAAAAGCGTTCCAGATCAGCACCCGGTTGTTGCCGGTATCGGCCACGAACAGCCGCGTGCCGTCGGAGTACACGCCGCGCGGGTCGTACAGGGTCCGCGCGGTGGGCGTCGGCTGCTGGGTCCCGTTCTGTGCGTCGTCGTTGGCGGCGTCGTGGGCGAAATCGCCCTGGCCCAGCACCCGATCG
>DASQZM010000038.1:0-19637 GCA_035638695.1 Gammaproteobacteria bacterium
GGGACGGCGTAGGGACGCCGCCGGTTTTAGGTTTTAGGTGTTAGGTTTTAGGTAAGAAAAACCAATACATACAAGACCAGGGGATCCGGGGCTGCTCCGCGGGCCGGGTCGGAGCGATGGACAGACAGGACGTGAATGCCAGGTTCGAACTTACCTGCCTCCCCTGCCTTGAGCATCCCCGGTCCCGTACGGGCATCGGCGAGATCCGGAGGGCGTACCTGGACGGCGACGGTCAGCCGGCGTCCCGCAGTTCCTCGCGAATCACTTTCCGCAGGCTCCGCGCTGTGACCCGCGCATGCTCGTCCTGGATGGCGCCACGCAGTGCCTCATTGATCGCGGTTTGATCCCACAGGAGCCGCTAAGACCAGACATTACGTTCTGGAAGGATGAGTTCGAGGTTTCGCGGAGTGGCGTCATAGATCGACCCGTTCCCGACGAAAGCGGCCTGGTCGAGTCCCTGAGTATAGGTCCGCACCCTGGTTGCGAACCCGATCATGTCATTGACGTAGAGGCGCCAGTTCCGTCCGCCCGAATCAGACATCCACCTGTTCCTTCTCGATATAGGGTTCATTCGGACCAATCGGGCCGCCGTGGCGGGGGTGGCAGTCAGGGCGGGCAACGCCACCGCCGGCGGGGCACCGTTACGACCGCGGCGTGTCGGCGCAGCGCGTTTCGGTGGGGGGATTTCATGGCAGGCGTCGGGGATTCAATGTGCATGCTTCTCCTTGCGCAAGGTCATCCATCGCATTACAGTGTACTGGGAGGGATGACATGATCCGCTCATTTCGCCACCGGGGCCTGCGGCGGTTTTTCGAGACATCCGATCACCGCGGGATTCCCGCGCAGTTCGCGGGCCGGCTGGCACGGATGTTGGACCGATTGGATGCCGCTTTGGGACCTGGTGATATGGATCTGCCGGGTTACAGGTTCCACCCGCTCAAGGGAGCGCGGAGAGAGACTTACGCCGTCAACGTCTCTGGCAACTGGCGGCTAACGTTCCGCTTTGAGGACGGGGATGCTGTTCAGGTCGATCTTGAGGATTACCAGTAATGCGCGAGTCGATGAGAGACCCAAACCGCAAGCCCACGCACCCGGGCGCGGTTCTCCGTGAGGACGTGTTGCCTGCGCTGGGCATTACGCAGACCGAGCTTGCGCATCGTCTGCGGGTATCACGCCTGACGGTCAGCGAGCTGCTGCATGAGAAGCGCGCGATGTCGCCGGACATGGCCGTACGCGTCGGCCGGCTCACGAACACGACACCGGAATCGTGGCTGGCGATGCAGAATGCACTCGATGTGTGGGAAGTCCGACAGAGCCCGGGCCATGCCGACATTGAGCCGATTGCCGGTTGAAACCCGGCTGTGCCGCGTCAGCCAGGCCGTCCGGCTCAAGCCTGTCGGTCTCCGCAAAACCCAGGCGCGGGTCACCAGTTGGGGGTGCTCAAGGGCGCTTTTGCGGTGGGTTGGCTCGGGGCGGCACTGGGCGAGTTTTAAGTTTTAGGAAGATCGGGCGAGCGGCTGGTCGGCTACGATAATGAGCGAGGAAAGGGGGATCACCGCCATTACGGGAGCCGCGAAGAGCCATATGCTTTTGAGACGGTCGAAAAGCTGGTGGCGGATTTCCTGCGGGATATGGATGAACTGCGAGGTGAGGGTCATGACTGAGGCAACGAGACGGCTCACTATCCGGGTCCGAGATGATCGCGGACGTGCATTTGTTGAGGCGTGGCATCGTGGCCTTGCACCCGGTGCGGGTGCGGACGAAGTGGTTTCGTTCGAAGACTTCTCCAGCCTTCTCTCCACGCTCACGCCTCGACGTCTGGAGCTGCTGCGCATCGTCAGTACGGAAGGCCGCATTTCGATGGGGCGCTTGTCGAGGCTCACCGAGAGAGACTATTCCAATATCCGCGCCGACGTGAAAGCCCTGGAACGGGTCGGTTTGCTGGCGCGGGCCGCGCATGGCGTGTATCTGCCGTTCAGCAAGGTGGTTACCGAGATGGATTTCGCTGCCTGACGGTCGGACAACGTTGGTGCACGGCGCCAGTTTTAAGTGGGGACGGCGTAGGGACGCCGCCGGTTTTAGGTTTTAGGTGTTAGGTTTTAGGTAAGAAAAACCAATACATACAAGACCAGGGGATCCGGGGCTGCTCCGCGGGCCGGGTCGGAGCGATGGACAGACAGGACGTGAATCCCACGTTCGAGTTCACCCGCCTCCCCTGCCTTGAGCATCCCCGGTCCCGTACGGGCATCGGCGAGATCCGGAGGGCGTACCCGGATGTCAACGGTCAGCCGGCGTCCCGCAGTTCCTCCCGAATCACTTTCCGCAGGCTCCGCACGGTGACCGGCGCATCCTCATCCTGGATGGCTTCACGCAGCGCCTCATTGATCGCGGTCTGATAGCCGATCCCCTTTGCTTCGGCTCGCGCTCGAAAGGCCTCGATCACTTCGTTGTCCAGCATGATGGTGATGCGAGTCTTGCCTTTGGAGGCAACTGCTGCACCGCGCCGGCCCTTACTGAAGTCGTACTGCTTACGCATGATACTGCTCTGCCTCTGTCGGACTCGCCTTGGGGGCGGAGATGATGCGCGTCCGCTCTTCACGCGGGGTATGGATCACGACCAGGAGGCGGCCCAGCGCATCCATGCCCAGGGTCACGTAGCGCGCTTCTTCGCGTGCGTCCGGACCTTCGATCGTCAGTGCCATGGGATCGCGCAGCGCCTGTTCGGCTACCGAAGCTCACCCCATGTTTCTTGCGATTCGACGCCGCCTTGGCTGGATCGAACTCGATACCCATGAAAGGACTATGCATATCATATGCATACTTGTCAAGCGGTCTCCCATCCAGACAGTCCGTAGCCGTTCCCGGATCGGAAGATTCGGGGACAGAGTACATAACCGGTTCGCCTATGCTCGGTGCAGTTTTAAGTTCTTAAGTTATTAAGTTGTCTAAGTGGGGGTGGTCGGCCAGTGTTGGGGTGCTAACCGTCTCTGTGGCGGTGGTCGGCAGACGGCCAGGGGTCAGTCGAATATGTTGGACGGCAACTCGAACAGTCTGATCAGGTCTTTCAGGTAGCCGGGCTGGATGCGGCGCTTGTCGTTGCCGTGGTGGGGCAGAGGATAATGTCGTCCCGTCACCGGATCGACGAGCATCCGGTGGCTTCCCTTGCCTTTCCTGGCGTGCACCTGAATCCCCTTGCGTTCCGCCCGGGGACGCTTGAGGACTTCCCTGTACTCCAGCGCCCTTGGCATGGAGACGTCAGGCTAAGGTCTCGAAGCGATGCCTTGTGGCCCGCGGAAGGGGCATGTCGCTGGCCGCGTACTCCTCGTCGGCCCCTACACCATCATCCTCGCTTTCGAGGTACTGGCGCATGCTCTTCTGTCGCGCCTGCTGATACAGCTCCACATACTGCGGATCCGCCGGAATCCAGATTTCGTCCAGCGTGTTGTGCTGAACGGCGAAGGACACCTGGGCCTCGATCGCATCACGCAACTCCTCAAGGGCTTCCTCGAAAGTCGCACCGTAGCCCCGCAGACTCATATCGAGCGCGATGGCGCACCACTCACCGTCCTCGTGCAGCCCGAGGACCCGCACGCTGAACGTCTGGCCCGGCATGCTTCCTCCCGTCGGCAATCAAGCGCCAAGTCAAGTCGCACTTAACCACAGGTTACAACACGTGGCGCGTAACGACACGTATTCGAGGACGGGGATGCCGTTCAGGTCGAGCTTGAGGATTACCACGGATGCGCGAGTCGATGAGAGACCCAAACCGCGAGCCCACGCACCCGGGCGCGATTCTCCGCGAGGACGTGTTGCCGGCACTGGGCGAGTTTTAAGTTTTAGGTTTTAAGTGTTAAGCAAGAACAATAAGTTAGCGGATTCCGGGGGCGCACTCTACCCCGCGGAAGCTAAACGTCGGCTGAATCTGCCAACCCGGTCAGAGGTGGTACTCCACGCCGCCGGGCAAGCCGCCAGCGCCGGCAGGATACGCGCCGTAGGAATCTCCGTCCTTCAGGGCGGGGAAGATGTCAAAGGCTTACGCCGTTTCCATGACGCGCAACTCGACGTGCAGGCCGGCCGCGACCGCCATGTTGACCAGGGTGTCCAAGCCAAAGAGATGGATCTTTCCACGCAGCAGATCGGAGACGCGCGGCTGCGTGACGCCGAACAGCTTGGCGGCCTGGCTCTGGCTCAGGCCAGCTCGGTCGAGGTGATCCTTGAGCGCCATCATCAGCGCAGAGCGGAGCTTCATGTTCTCCGCTTCGGACGGTGTGTCCTCGATCGCATCCCATACGCTGTCAAATCGTTCATTGTCCACGGGCTTCCAGTCGTCCGGGTCGCGCCAGAGGTAGGTGTTAAGTTTTAAGTGTTAAGTTTTAAGTAACAAAAACAAGAAGATAAAAAACTCGGGGGACAGTATACATAATTGCTCGGACTATGTCCGTGGGAGTTCTCAGTTCTAAGTTATTAATGGCGGGTGGTCGGCCGGTGCGTGTGGTAGCCGCCTCTGTGGTGGCGGTCGGCAGACGGGCAAGGTGCGGCCGGTTGTAACCCAGATTTTCCAGTAGGGATCTTCAAGTCCTGGGATTTGCGGTGGCCCGGCGGCATGGCCCAAGGCCCGGCGAACCAGGCCCGTTTGCGCCGAGGCGGTGGGACCATCAGCCGGTTTTGGCTGGCGTCCCTGTGCCACGCCCCACCGGCGGCCAGCACGAGGCCATGCAGGGTCGATAGGGTGTGCTGTACGGGGGAGCGCAACACCGCCTGACGGAACGCGCGCCACTACACTCCCGCCTCGCGCCTTGCCACAACGGCTCAGGGAGGCGCTGAGGCCTGACAATACCTTCTGCAAGATTGGTAAGCTTTGGGATAGTTTGAGTAAGGCACCGGCCGCCTGGACGGGAGGTGAAGCATGGCGACAGAGATCGAGGGAGTTCTCGCGGAGCAGCCTTTTCTTGCCGGCATGAAGGCTGCCGACTTGTCATTTCTGGCCGGCCGCGCCTCACGGCGACAGCTGCGCAAGGATCAGGTCCTGTTTCCCTACGGCGCCCCCGCAGAGGAGTTCTACCTGGTGTTGTCCGGGTCGGTCACGATGGAGGTTGCGGCCATCGAGGGCCCGGCTCTGGTGCTGCAAAGCGTCGGCGCGGGGGGCATCATCGGGTGGTCGTGGCTGTTCCCGCCCTATAAGTGGACCTTCCAGGGGCGCAGCAGCGAAGACACCGAGGTGCTCGCTTTCGACGGCAAGGCGGTGCGCGAGCGCTGCGAGGCGGATCCCGCCTTCGGGTACGACGTGCTCAAGCGCTTCTCCACGCTGATGTCGGAGCGGCTGGGATATGCGCGCCAGTGCATGATCGAGGCGTGGAGTCCGCCCGGATTTGCGTGAGCTTCTCGAAGAACGGATCCAAAGCCTCGTGAAGATGGGAGAGGTGCGGATTTCGCAGCACGGCTATGATCAGCTAAATGAGGCGGAAATGAATACGGGCAAACGAGTGAAATACATTCACGAAGGGAAATATGCCGCTGAGGTCGATGTCGACTTAATCGAAGACGAGGCTGAGTGGTCTCCTTATCTGACAGTCGAGGACGCCGAAAAACTCGATGATGTCCGGGAGGCGTTAGTGCGTGGTGACATCGAAGAAGCATCAAAGAAGGCCCGCATATATACATTGGAGCCAGTGGCCGTTTCACAGTGAGGTATAACAAGAGCGATTGGGCCCGCCGCTTGACCGCTACCTTCATGCGTTGGTCAACTCCACCTCTCGTTCCTCTGCACGCCAAGCGGCATAGCGCAATGCCTGCAGGATGTCCTCGCGTTCCAGGTAGGGATAGTCAGCCAGAATCTCGTCGACACTGTGCCCGGCAGCGATCTGGCCGACGATCATACCGACGGTCACGCGCATGCCCCGTATGCATGCCTTCCCGCCCATCACCTGAGGGTTTTGCGTGATACGATCGAGCTGAACCATATAGGCTCTCCTTGTTCGGTCAGCTGGTGGCGCACAGCTTACTGCGACCCTGCATTATAGGTCTGGCCGGCGCATCGGCGCCCAACGCGGCGGAATGGTGTCGACACCTTCGTCCATGATCGAAATGCAGTCCTGGATCGGAAGGTACAGTTGCAGCCCGTCGTCCTCGATCCGGGCAAACCCGTACTTCTCGTAAAAGCCGGCCGCCCGTTGATCCTTGGCATCCACCACCAGACCGCCTATGGCGGTGAAGTCCCGGGAGATGGCCGCCGCGTCCTCGATGGCGGCCAGTAACGCCAACTCGCCGAACCCCTGTCCCCGGGCCCGTTGGTCGGCCGCCAGGCGCGCCATCCGCAGCAACGGTATTGGATGCGGGTCGTCTTTCCAGGCCCGCACGCCGGGGGGCGGTGCAATTTCGCACGGGGCCGTCGAGTAATAGGCCAGGATTCGGTCGGGCCGCTCGGTGTCTACCAGCACCGTGGTGCGTACCAGGTGGCGCTCGTCCTGGCGGCGTGCCGTTTTCTGAAGGAATCTGTTGAGTTCTTCCACCCCGCAGTCAAAACCCGCGCGGTCATGTCTCCTGCTGAGCTGCTGCTTCCTGATCCGGGGCATCCACCGTTTCCCTATACCGTCGAGCCGCCTGCCTCAACCGGGGCAGCGGCCGTGCCGGCCGGTCCAATGCCACCATCATCTTCTCGAAAGCCTCCCGGCTCACGCTGAGCCGTGTGGCGCGCTCGGTGACCTGCGCGGCCCGCTCCAGCGCGGAGTCCAGCAAGAACTGGGAGACCGTGGAGCCCTGCAACTCCGCCGCCTCCGCGATCAGCTGATGGATCCCCGGGCTGGCACGCGCGACCAGCCGCTTTTCCCGCTCTCTTTTCGTTCGTGAGCCGGTCCGGGCGCGTGATACGCAAATAAACAGAGCTGGGTACGCATAAACATGTCTTGGACCGGTCGGGTTGCCGCAGGGGCGGCAGTCAGGGCGGGCAACCGTCACCGCCGCCCGCGGGATACAACCTTCCGACCGCGGCGTGTCGGCGCAGCGGTTCGTCCGCCAAACGGCAATCAGTCACCATCGACGCCGGGGATGCGGCTGCCGAGAGGCCCGCGCAGGGGGCGGCCTTGTCCCTGGAACCCCCTGGCGTTCGCGATAGGGAGCTTCAGAGTACCTCCTCAGGAGGTGTGCGCCGCGTCCCGCAGCACCTCGGCCGCCCACTGGTTCAGACTCTTGCCGGCGGCCTGCGCCGCCGCCCGGGCCGCACCGTGCACCTCCGGGGGCACCCGGAGCATCATCCGGCCCGAGACGGGCTTCTCCGGAGTCTTTCCGATCCGCTCGCACGCCTGCACATAGTCGTCCACCGCCTCCTCGAAGGCGGCGCGGAGCTCCCGGACGTTCTCGCCGTGGAAACTCACAATGTCCCGGATTCCCGTGATATGACCGACGAAGATGTCGTCACGGTCGTCGAATTCCACCCGGGCGGTATAACCCTTGTAGTGCATCGTGTTCATGGTCTCACCCCGATCCGTTCGAGAAACATCCGCACGTCCTCCACTTGGTACGCTTTCGCCTCCTTAGCCGGATGCGGCCGGTGGAGGGTCAGGGACTCCCTGTCGTAAAAGAACCGCACCCGCGATCCGCTCCCCTCGACCGTCCGACACCCGACGGCGCGGAGCAGAGCCTCGATCCGGGGCCAGTCCAGCGTACGGGTCGTCGGCTCGGTGAAGACCGCCTCGAGGGTTTTGCGGTGCCGGCTATTCATGGCAAAACGATAGCAGAAAGTGCTATCGTTTTGCCATCACAATGTGATTCAACCCGTAGACTTCTTCTTGCGAGAGGTCATCCATCGCATTACCACGACACCGGAATCGTGGCTGGCGATGCAGAATGCGCTCGACGTGTGGCAAGTTCGGCAGAGCCCGGGCCATGCCGACATTGAGCCGATGGCCGGTTGAAACCCGGCTGTGCCGCGCCAGGCCGTCCGGCTCAAACCCGTCGGTCTCCGAAAACCCAGGCGCGGGTCACCAGTTGGGGGTGCTCAGGGGCACTTTTGCGGTGGGTTGGCTCGGGGCGGCACTGGGCGAGTTTTAGGTAAAGGCGGCGTAGGGACGCCGCCGGTTTTAGGTTTTAGGTGTTAGGTGTTAGGTTTTAAGTTTTAAGAAAGAACAAGAAGTTAGCGAATTCCGGGGTCTGGGGGGTGCTCCATGGGTCGGGTCGGAGCGGTGGGCAGACAGGACGTGAATCCCGCGTTCGAGTCGGCCGGCTCACGAACACGACACCGGAATCGTGGCTGAGGTCGGAGGGGAGTGGTGGAAGCAGCCGCTCTGGGCCAGCTTCTCCGGATTCGGCGCGATGGTAATCTGCATAACGTGCTTTTGGTGAATGCGAAAGGAGTTCTTCCGGTGGCGCAAACCGTTTTCCAATCCACGCTGCGGGCGAGGAGGCGTAACCGGGAGGAATTCCTTCAGAGGCTTCGCCGCGACGTGGCGCGGCTGTTGCGTGAGTCGCCCCACTTCGCTCCGGGAGACAGGGTGTACCTGTTCGGGTCCCGTGCTACGGACGCTTGGGGGGGCACTCGGATACGGATCTCCTCGCGGTCCTCGTCGGGCAGGGAAGCCAGGAGCCACGCAAGGATGCGGTGTTTCGCGAGCTTTCGCGGATCGCGGATGACATCCTGACCGTCACCGATGGGGAAGAAGCACGTTACGTGGAATCCGGTAGCGGGTTTTGGGAACAGGTCTTCAAGGACAGAATTCTGATCGGCGAGGTTGCGCCATGCCGGGATACGAAACGTGGTTAGCCTGGGCCGAGACTGACGTGATCGGCGCCGAAGGCCTGCTTTCGCTGGGGGCGTACAGTCTCGTCTGTTATCACGCATCCCAAGCGGCCGAGATGTATATGAAGGCGGTCCTGGAGTTTGTCGGGCATGCCCCGATGAAGACGCATCTTCTGGTCCGTGTCGATGAGGAGCTGAAAAAGGCAGGATGCGATCTCGGGTTGAACCGGGATTCCCTCACCCAGCTAAGCCGGTTTTCAAGCATCACTCGATACCCCTCGGACGAGGGGTCGCCGGAGGAGTTGTTCTCTCGGGAAGATGCCGAGAAGGCGTTGGCCACGATGCGCCAGGTTCGTCGTTGCTGTCGATCAGCCTTGCCGGGGCCGTCGAACGGGAATGGCGAGAAACCGGGACATCCTCCGGATCCGTAAGGGGGATGCGTCCCACGCCCGCGATCAAGGGCTGTACTGCCTCGGTGCCTTTTTGACATCCTTCCCGCCCTAAAGTGAAGAGGATTCCTACGGCGCTCGGGCGGGGCGTTACGTCACCCCTGAGCCGCTTCATCCTGTGGCGGCGCACCGATTTCCATCGTGCCAAAGTACTATCGAGCAGCAACAGACACCCTACTAACCCAGGAACGGCTACACCATCCGGGCTACGAGCCTGCGATCTGGCGGCGAATCCAGGTCAAGAATTGCACGCTGGACAAGCGTCACGAGCACATCCAGACGGCGATGGGCTGGACCAACTCGCACTTGCATCGGTTCGAGATCGACGGCGAGTGCTACGGCGATCCCCTCCTTCTCGACGACGGATTGGAGGATTTCCACTGGGTCGACTCGACCATCACCCGGATCAGCGGGATCGTCCCAAGGGACGGCGGGCGCTCGCGCTTCCTGTATGAGTACGATTTCGGCGACGGCTGGGAGCACGAGGTCGTCTTCGAGGGATGCCTGCGGGCGGAAAAGCGCAGGCGTTATCCGCTGTGCGTTGACGGGGAACGATGCTGCCCACCGGACGACGTGGGCGGCGTCCGGGGCTACGCCGAGTTCCTCGAAGCGTTGGCCGACCCGGATCACGAGGAGCACGGGGCGTACAGGGAGTGGGCGGGGCCGTTCGATCCGGAAGATTTCGACGCCGGACAGGCGAGCCGGAGGATGCGCCGTGGGCTGCCGGATTGGCGGCGGATCTGATGGCGATCGCCGCCGGGGATAAAGCCAGCCGCAGGTGGCCACCGACGCCTTTCCCGGGGGGCCGTCCCGGTGCTCCACCACCAGCAGCACGAAGCGCTTGCCCTTCGCACCCAACCCGCGCGTGCCCCACAGGCGTTCCGCCCACCAGCGCGTCATCCGCCGACAGCGGTAACGCAAGGTTTACACACCGGATAGCGCGGTATACGTTTACCCGGACGTTCGCGCCGTGGGCCCTGCAGGGGCAACCGGGCGAACCGGCGAACAACAACAAGCAAGCAAAAAGAAACCCCCTGGGGGCAGGGGGCAAAGTGCGTGAAAGGACGAGGGGAGTCCTTTCAGGAGGAGAGCTGAAAAGGCTTGGGTCCTGCGGGCTCAAGCCTTTTTTCTGCGCCGCGTCAGAATCTGGTTCCCATTGTAAGGACGATTCCTGAATGTTCGATGAATGCGGGCTTTGCGGCTGCCGAGAGCAGGGTGTTGGGGTGCTCAGGGGCACTTTTGCGGTGGGTTGGCTCGGGGCGGCACTGGGCGAGTTTTAGGTAAAGACGGCGTAGGGACGCCGCCGGTTTTAGGTGTTAGGTGTTAGGTTTTAGGTAAGAAAAACCAATACATACAATATCCTGGACAGGATACATAACCGCCGGGCGAGGGCGGGCCAGTTTTAGGTAAAGACGGCGTAGGGACGCCGCCGGTTTTAGGTTTTAGGTTTTAAGTTTTAAGAAAGAACAAGAAGTTAGCGAATTCCGGGGTCTGGGGGGTGCTCCATGGGTCGGGTCGGAGCGGTGGACAGACAGGACGTGAATCCCGCGTTCGAGCTCACCCGCCTCGACTGCCTTGAGCATCCCCGGTCCCGGATGCGCATTGGCGGATCCGGAGGGCGTACCTGGATCGCGACGGTCAGCCGGCGTCCCGCAGTTCCTCCCGAATCACTTTCCGCAGGCTCCGCACGGTGACCGGCGCATCCTCGTCCCGGATGGCTTCACGCAGCGCCTAATTGATCGCGGTTTGATCCCCCAGGAGCCGCTGAGAGCTGACATTACGTTCGGCCGCGCGCGGGCCGGAGCCACGGGGTCGGAGAGCAACGGCCGGGGGGCCCGGCGCCACGCGACCGGCGTGCCGTTCGTCGGCCGGAATGTACCGTTGGTCCCCGACGGGCATCAACTATGACGGCTGGCTCCGAATGCAGGGGTGTAGACGCGTTACGCGAAGGCGCGGTGTGCTCACCCGATCGGCTGAGGGTCCGGGCGAGCACCCGCGCCGGGGCCGGCGGCGCCCCGCGCAGGGACACCGGCGGGGTGCGCGGGCGCCCCCGCCCGAGCAGGACCGTCGAAAGGAGGGGAGTCTTTGGCGCCCGTTACAGCAAGTCCGGGTCCTCGTGGCACGCCGGTGTTGCGCCGGCTGGCCGAGGTGCTTGCGGATCAGAGCGAGTGTTTGCCCGTGGTGCTCGAGCGGGCGCTCGAGACGCTGTGCAGCGTCGCCTGGCTGTCCGGCAACGGCGCCGGCGCGGTATTCGCCATCCGGGAGGGCAGGCCGGAGCTGGTCGCGCGATACGGACCGGGGGCTTCGGCCGTTGCCGGGCGCGGCGAGGACCGTGGCGACGACCGCCTGCTGGTCCGGGCGGCGCGCACGCGCACCCCGGTGTTTCGCGCCGGGGCGGCCGGACGGTGCGCGTGCGGCCATGCGCCCGCCCGCGGGCACGGGCGCTACGTCGTCCCGCTGATCGCCGCGAATGAGCTGGTGGGCGTCCTGGATTTTCACCTGGACGCGGGATCGCGCCGCCGGGAGCGGGACTTGGCCCTGATACGGAGCGCCGGCAACCTGCTGGCGGCGGCGCTGCGCGAACGGGCGCACCGGACCGGCGGGCCGGTCGACCATCCCGCGCTGGCGGCGGCCCTTTTCGCCAACGCCCTGGAGATGGTGTTGCTGGTCGACGACCAGGGCGGCATCGCGGCGGCCAATCCCCCCGCCTGCGAGGCCCTGGGGCACAGCGGCGAGGAGCTGCGGGGTTTGCGCGCGTGGGACCTGGTGCCGAATATCACCGGCCGCCGGGGGCTCCGGTGGTGGCGGCAGGTGACGGCCCGCAGCCGGGGCCCGGCCCGCGTGCGCCTGCGCACGCGCACCGGCGAGCCACTCGAGGTGGTGGCGCGCCTGGTCGCCGGCGCCCTGCCGGGCATGCACCTCGTTCTGGCCCGGGACGTCACCGGGCAACGTCGCGCGGAAGACCGCTCGGAGGCGTCAGCCGGCGAGCTGTCGCTGCTCGCCGCGTGCATCGAGTCCGCCACGGCCACGCTGCCGGAGGAGGAGGCGCTCGCGGGCGCCGTCAGGGCGATTGCCCGAACCGCACCCTTCCGCGCTGCCTGGGTGGCCCGCCCGGAGGCGCCCGATGGCGCGGTTATCGCCGAGGCGGCCGCAGACGGCGCGCGCGCCGGAGGGCTGCGGGTCGTGGCGCACGCCGGCGACGCGCTCGATCCCGCCGAGGTGGAGCGCGTGACGCGGGACGCCGCGGACCCGGCGCGCACGGCGCTGCGCACGGGGAGGACGTGCCTGGTCCGTGACCTCCGCCGGAACCGGCGCGGTCGCGGTTGGCGCGGGCAGCCGCTGGCCGCGACCGCCCGCGCGCTTTGTGCTGTTCCCCTGAAGGCGCGCGGGCGCGCGTTTGCCGCCCTGGTCGTGCACGCCCGCGACGGCCGGGCGCTCGGCGCCGGGCGCATCGCTTCCCTGGAACGCGCGGCGGCCGTGCTCGCCTGCGGCGTCGACCGCGACCGCATCGCCGGCGAGAGGAACCTGTTGCTGGCGGCCAGCAACCAGAGTCCCGAGAGCATCTTCATCACCACCCGTGCCGGACGCATCGTCTACGTCAATCCGGCGTTTGAGCGCCGGACGGGCTACGCCCGGGAGGAGGCGCTGGGGCAGACACCGCGCCTGCTCAAGTCCGGGCTCCAGTCGCCGGCGTTCTACCAGCGCCTCTGGACGACGCTGCTCGCGGGCAGGCCGTTCTACGACATCTTCCGCAACCGGACCAAGAGCGGCGAGCTGGTGTACGAGGCCAAGTACCTCACGCCGATCCGGGACGGGGCCGGCCGGGTCAGCCACTTCATCTCGACCGGGCGGGACGTGACCGAGCAGCGCCGTCTCGAGAGCGAGCTCTGGCGCATGGCGTACCAGGACCCGCTGACCGGGCTTCCGAACCGGCGGCAGATCCAGGAGTGGGCGGACGCCGTGTTCCAGCGCGCCGAACCCCGCCGGCTGGCGGCCCTGCTCATCATCGACCTGAACGACTTCAAGACCGTCAACGACTCCCTCGGGCACCATGTCGGCGATGCCGTGCTGGTGGAGGTGGGCAGGCGCTTCCGCGAGGTCCTGCGCACCAGCGACGGGCTGGTGCGCCTGGGCGGTGACGAGTTCGGCGTGTTCCTCGACGACGTCTCGGACCATCGGGACGCCCAGGTGGTCGCGGAGAAACTGCTCGGGGCTCTCGAGGAGCCGGTCCGGGTCGGGGGCCGGACGCTCTATATCAGCGCGGCCGTGGGGATCGGCTGCTACCCGCCCGACGGCACGGAGTTCGCCGTCCTGATGCAGAATGCCGACACCGCGATGTACCGGGCGAAGCGGATCGGCGGCAACGCCTTCCAGTTCTATTGCTCGGAAATGCACTCCGGCGCGGTGGCGACCCTGGATCTGCACAGCGGTCTCCACGAGGCGCTCGACAAGGGCGAGTTCGAGCTTCACTACCAGCCGTTCACCGACGTCGCCACCGGCACGATCACCGGGATGGAGGCGCTCATCCGGTGGCGGCACCCCGAGTTGGGCCTGGTCGCGCCCGGCGAGTTCATCCCGCTGGCCGAGCAGACCGGGCTGATCCTTCCGATCGGCGAGTGGGTCCTGCAGGAGGCCTGCCGCACGATGCGGCGGCTGCGGGACCGCGGCTACTCCGACCTGCGCATGGCCGTGAACCTGTCGGCGCGCCAGTTCAGCCAGCTCCACCTGCCGCGGCGCATCGCCGCGATCCTGGACGAGCTGGGGCTGGAGGGACGCTACCTCGAGGTGGAGATCACCGAGAGCGCGATCATGGAAAGCGTCGAGGCGGCGACCCGGGCCACCAACGCCCTGCACGAGCTCGGCGTGACCGTTGCCCTGGACGACTTCGGGACCGGCTACTCGTCGCTGAACTACCTGCGCGACTTCCGCATCGACCACCTCAAGATCGACAAGTCCTTCATCGACGGGATACCGGGCAACAGGGGCAACGAGGCGATCGCGCGGACGGTGGTCGCGATGGCGCACAACCTCGGGATGCGCGCGATCGCCGAGGGCATCGAGACGCACCCCCAGCTCACGACGCTGCGCCGGTGGCGCTGTGACGAGAGCCAGGGGTTCCTGCTCAGCCGGCCGCTGGTCGAGGCGGAGATCCACCAACTGCTGGCAACCGGGACCGCCCTGCCGGCGGCACCGGCCGCCGCACCCTGACCCGCGCGCGCCGCGGGGCCGCACCGCTGCCCCGTCGATCCCGGGCAAGCCCGGAACCGGCGCCGGCGCCCGGCGCGAACCGGATCGCGCTCGGTCAATGTGCCGCGACGGAGTATACTGGCTTGGCCTGCCGGCCGGCGGGCGAACGTGAAGCGGTCCGATCACTTGCCGCCGTGGATGCTACCCGGTGGCTTACGCACACCGACCAATCCGGGGTCACTTCGGCGTTGCCGGAGGCCCCCGACTGCAATGCATGGGAACGCGCCCGTGAAGATACATCGCAAGCCGACACTGGCCATCCTGCTCGCCCTGTCCAGCCTGGCGCTGGCTGCCTGTGCGAACGTCAACCCGTACGGCACCTCGACCTCCGCCCAGACGCCGGTGGCCGTGGGCCAGGAGGAGGACGTGACCTATGGCAGCGTGGTCTCGGTGCAGCGCGTCAACCTGCAGAAGCAGGCCAACGCCGGCTCCGAGCTTGCCGGTGCCGCCGGCGGCGCCTTCCTCGGCCATCTTCTCGGCGGCGGCCGCGGCAACAGCCTCGCGACCTTCGCCGGGGCCCTGGCCGGGGCCGGGTTGACCCAGCGGGCGCTGCACCACAATGAGCCGGCACAGCGGGTCACCGTGCGACTCGACCGCGGCCGCACGGTCGCCGTGGTCGAGCCGCTTTCCGCGGGGCGCTACCGGCCGGGCCAACGGGTCGAGCTGGTGCGGACGCAGCAGAACCACGTGCAGGTGGTCCCGCTCGCGGCGGCGCCGCCGCCACCGCCCCCGTCCCGACCGGAGAACGGCGCCGGCTACGGCAGACAGGGCCGGGGCGACTAGCTGTCAGCAGGCCCTCGCGACGCGGGGCCGCGCGCGACAACCTGCCGGTCCGGCCCGGGATCGACGCGATAATCGTCGATGACGATCCGGGCGCGACCCGGGCGCCGAGGTGCGCCTGCGAGGCGGGGGTGATCTCAAGCTCCAGCTTCTCCTGCCGGGGCGGCGGGCCGATCGTCGGGCCCCGCTTCTTCCCGGGCTGGCGGGAGCCCGCGGGCCTGGCCAGCCCGGCGTTCCACTGGCTGGATGGTCCGGACTGGACATGCCGGACCTGTCGGGCGCCCGTTGCCCGTGACCGCGTCGCCGGGGGCAGCGGTTGCCGGGACGGGTGACCCGCCCGGTCGCCGCGCCGGCTTTTGCGCGGCACGGGGCCCGGAATCGGGCCGCCGTGGCCCTCATCGCGTGCCGGCGTTAGGCCCGGCTCCTGCCGGAGCGGGCGGTTTCGCGCTCGGCGGGATTTCGCAGCATGAAGTTCGCCGCCCGCACGGTCATCACGGTCTCGCCGTGCTGGTTGGTGACCTCGGTGCGAGAGCGGATGATGCCGCGGTCGGGCTTCGATGACGACACGCGGGCCTCCTCCACCGTGACCCGCACGCTCAGCGTATCCCCGGGGCGCACCGGCCGGGACCAGCGCAGCTCGTCGACCCCGGGCGAGCCCAGGCTCGAGGCGGGCGAGAGGTATTCGGTGACCAGCAGGCGCATCATCAGCGCGGCGGTGTGCCAGCCGCTGGCGATCAGGCCGCCGTACTGGGTTTTCGCGGCCGCTTCCGGATCGGTGTGCATCGGCTGAGGGTCGTACTTGCGGGCGAACTCGAGCAACTCCTGCTCGTCCATCGTGACGCGGCCCAGCTGGTGCACGCTTCCGGGCACGTAATCCTCGAACCAGCGCTCGGCCATGCGGATCTCTCCTGTCTGTGATGTTCCGTCTGCGGGTGTGGGCCGCGCCGCCCTGCGGGGAGCGTCCACGCGTTCGGGAACGACACGGTAGCGCGCCATGGCGGGAACGCGCCAGTGGCGGAGCCGGGCTTGCGCAGGGTCCGCGCGGCGCCGGAATTTGACCCGGATCAACTGTCCGCCTCGCCGGCAGGCCGAAACTCGCGGGTAACACGAGCAAGACAGCGGTGGCGCCCGCCGTCGTCCCGGGCGTCGCGGACCGATTCGGGGTGGACCGGCATCGCCGCCGCGCGGTCCGGCGGGCGGTGGCGAAGCGACGAGGGGAAGCGATGTTCCGGTTTGATGAAGTTTCTTGGATCCCGCGTGCCCGCGGAAGACCCGCGTGAACCCGTAGGACCATGGACGAGGAGGGGCACGCGAACGGGGCGCCGGCGGGGCGCGGATCGGTTCCCGTGGTGGCCGGAGCGGCGACGTCCTGGACGCGGCCGATCGTCCTGTGCGCGCTGCTGAACCTGTTGCTGGCGGTCGGGCTGCTGGTCGCGGGCCTGGCCTGGCCCGCCAGCGCGCCGGTGACCGGGTACTCGCGTGCCGCGATGCACCTCGCCGTGCTCGGTTGGCTGACGCTGCTGCTGTTCGGGCTGCTGTTCGAGCTCGTGCCATCGATGACCGGTCAGGCGCTGGGCACGCCGTGGCTCTCGCTGGCGACCCTGGTGCTGGTCGAATGCGGCACGCTCACCATGGCCGGCGCGTTCGTCCTGCCGGTCGGCGCCGGAGCGATCGACGTCTGGCTGCTGCCGCTGGGGGCGGTGCTGGTGTTCGTCGGCCTGCTCGCGGGCATCATCAACGTGCTGACCCCGATGGTCCCGGTCTGGCCGTTGCCGCTGCCGGGGAACTTCATCCTGGTGGCTCTGGGCTTGCTGCTGCTGACCGCCATGCTCGGGCTCACGTTCGCGATCGCCATGGCGACCTCGGCCGCCACGGCCCAGATGCAGCGGCTGGTCGATGGCGGGATCGGCTATCACGCGCTGGCCGGCCTGGGCGGCTGGCTGAGCCTCGCGGGCATGGGCGTGAGCTACGAGGTGGTGCCGCGCTGGATGGGACTCGAGCCGGTGGATCACCGGGGCTTCTGCGCGGCCGTGTGCCTGCTGGCGACCGTGGGGACGATCCTGGCCGTGATGACCGGTCTGGTCGGACTGTGGTTCCCGAGCCGGATCCTTGCCGTGGCCGGCTATGCCGGCTGGCTGGCGGTCGCCGCCGCGGCGGTGCTCTATCTGCTCGACATGCTGCGCTTCTACCGCCACCGGCGCCGCGGCGCGGGTCTGCTGGACGCGCCCGCGCCGCTGGGCGTGACCGCCAGCCTGCTGGCCGCCCTGGCCCTGGGCCTGGCGCTCTTCGTGACCGGCCGGGTCGCCGCCCTGGCGCCACCGCTGGTGCTGCTGGTCGTGCTCGGCTGGCTGACGGGGCTCGGGCTGAGCTGGCTTTCGCCCGACCACGAGCTCCGCGCCGCGATCCCGCGCCGGCCCGCCGGGGCCGCCTCGCGCGCGCCCTTGCGCAAGGAGCCGGCCGTGCCGGCGCCGGCCCCCGCGCCCTGGCCGCTGCTGTACTTCCCGGCCGTCTGGCTGGCCATTGTGGGCACGCTGATCGGCAATACCGCGATCGCCCGGGTGGCGATGGCGGGGGTGCTTCTCGCGGTCGTGCTGCTCCTGCGCGACTACCTGCGCGCGGGGGCGGACGGGCGCGAGCCGCGGCCGTCCTGAGCGGCGGCGAGCGCCCGTGGGACGCTGGTGAACAGCGCGTAGCCGTCCCTGCCGTGCATCTGCCGCGGGTGTCCCGGGTGCCGCCGGCGGAAGCGCTCGAACCGGCGCGGATCCTTGTACGGCGCGACCGGGATCGTGGGGCGCGCCGGCGGATCGGAGCGCCGGGATCGGCTCGAGCGCAACGGACTTGTCGGGCCGGCGGCGCGCACCGCGGGCACGGCACTCGCGTGCGGCCATCGCGTGGCCGCCGTGCCGGATGGTTCCTCCGGATACCGGAAAGGCCGGTACGGCCATGCAGGGTTCCCCGGGGGCGCGGCCCGGCGTGGTATGCTTTGCAGCCCGCATGCGGGGGCCGGGGCGAGGCTCCGGCAGGGACCCATCCGCCAATGGACTGCACCAGTGTCGGGGAGGGCGACAGGTTGAGGCGTGTCCTGGTTGCCGGCGGTGCCGGCTATATCGGTTCCCACATGGTGAAGGCGCTGCGGGCCGCCGGGATCGAGCCGGTGGTGCTCGACAGCCTCCGGAGCGGGCATCGCGACGCCGTGCGCGAGGCCGAGCTGATCGAGGGCGATCTGGGCGACCGGGCCCTGCTGGACGAGGTCCTGTCGGGCCGGAGCTTCGACGCCGTGATGCACTTCGCCTCGTTCATCCAGGTCGGCGAGTCCGTGCGCCGGCCGGATCTCTACTACCGCAACAACGTCACCAACACGCAGACCCTGCTCGAGGCCATGCGGGAGCATGAGGTGGGCGTGTGCGTGTTCTCCTCCAGCGCGGCCATCTTCGGCGAGCCGGAGGAGGTGCCGATCGCCGAGGAGCAGCCCAAGGCGCCGATCAACCCGTACGGTCGCAGCAAGTGGATGGTCGAGCAGATGCTGGAGGACTGGGACCGGGCCTTCGGCCTGCGCAGCGCCAGCCTGCGCTACTTCAACGCCGCGGGCGCCGACCCGGACGGGGAGCTGGGCGAGCGCCACGATCCCGAGACCCACCTGATCCCGCTGGCGCTGCGGGTCGCCGCCGGCCGGGAAGGCTCGCTGATGGTGCACGGCGATGACTACGACACCCGCGACGGGACCTGCATCCGCGACTACGTGCACGTCGCCGACCTGTGCGACGCGCACCTGCTGGCGCTGCTGCGGCTCTGGGACGGGGCCCCGAGCGGCGCCTACAATCTCGGCAACGGCGCCGGCTTCTCGGTGCGCGAGGTGATCGAGGCGGCACGCCGGGTGACCGGCCGCGAGATCGCCGTGACCTACGGCCCGCGCCGCGCCGGCGACCCGGTGCGGCTGGTGGCCGACTCGGCGCGGGCGCGCCAGGCGCTGGGCTGGCAGCCGCGCCGCAGCGCCCTGGCCACGATCATCGGCGACGCCTGGCGCTGGGAGGCGTCCGGGCCGCCGAAGCCGGTGCGGACGGACAAGAAGGGCAAGGGTCGAGGCAAATGATCCCGGTAATCCTCTCGGGCGGCTCCGGTACGCGCCTGTGGCCGCTCTCGCGCGAGCAGTACCCGAAGCAGTTCCTGCCCCTGACCGCCGACGGCAGCATGCTGCAGGAGACCCTGGCCCGGCTGGACGGGCTCGAGGGCCTGGGCGCGCCGCTGGTGGTGTGCAACGAGGGGCACCGCTTCCTGGTGGCGGAGCAGCTGCGCGAGGGCGGCATCGAGGCGGCCGGCATCCTGCTGGAGCCAATCGGGCGCAACACCGCCCCGGCGCTGGCCGTGGCCGCGCTGGCGGCGCTGGAGCAGGATCCCGAGGCGATCCTGGTGGCGCTGCCCTCGGACCACGT
>DASQZM010000039.1:0-5706 GCA_035638695.1 Gammaproteobacteria bacterium
GACCAGGCTGGCCAGGAAGATCAGCACCACCACCCGCACCAGGGTGAAGAAGCCCAGCACGAACACCCAGCCGATCTCGCCGTAGCTCGCCTCGGAGAGCACGAAGTGGGTGAACAGCAGCACGCTGCCGACCGCGGTCACCGCCAGCAGCCCGAGGCCGGTGTACACCCGCCAGCGCCCGCCCCTCTGGCGCAGCCGGGGATGCTTGTGCCGCTCACGCCGGCGCCGGTGCGGCGGCCGCGGCAGCAGGCGGACCCCGCGCAGGCGTTCGCGCACGCCGCCCAGGTACGCCAGCACGGAAGCCAGCAGACGCGTGCGCTGCAGCAGGTCCAGGAACCAGGACGAGGGCGGCTCGGCGGCCTGCGAGAGCTCCACCTTGAACTTGTCGGCCCACGCCACCAGCGGCCGGAACGCGAACTGGTCGTAGAGCAGGATCACCACCAGCATGGCGAGGATGGCCCAGCCGATCCCGGTGAGGTCGCGCTGCTGGATGGCCAGCGCGATGTAGGAGCCGATCCCGGGCAGCAGCACCTGGTGGTGGGAGACCGTGATCGCCTCGGAGGCGACCACGAAGAACCATCCGCCGGAGACCGACATCATGGTGTTCCAGATCAGCGACGGCATCGCGTAGGGCACTTCCAGTTTCCAGAAGCGCTTCCACGGCGAGAGCCCGAACAGGTCCGCGGCCTGCACCAGGTCCTTGGGCAGCATCTTGAGCGAGTAGTAAAAGCTGAAAGCCATATTCCAGGCCTGCGAGGTGAAGATCGCGAACACCGCCGCGGCCTCCGGCCCCAGCAGGCTGCCGTGGAACAGGCGCAGGAACCCCGCCACCGTGATCGAGAGGAAGCCGAGGATCGGCACCGACTGCAGTACGTCCAGCAGCGGGATCAGGACGCGCTCGGCCCGGCGGCTCTTGGCCGCGAGCGTGGCGTAGCTGAACGTGAACAGGAACGAGCAGGCCAGCGCCAGCGCCATGCGCAAAGTGGTGCGCAGGGCATAGTCCGGCAGGTGCGAGGGCGCCAGCGAGATCGGCAGGGTCTGACCCAGCGTGTACGGCTGGGTCATCTGGTGGCTGCCCCAGGCGATCAGGAACAGCAGCCCGAGCAGGCCGGGCAGCACGATGAAGTCCCACCGGTTCGGTGGACGCAACAAGCCCGGCGTTCCGTAACGCGCGTCGTTCACGGGAACCTGCCTGATCCTGGGCTGTGGGTGGGCGATGCGCGCCGGAAGCTGCGCGGCTGGCGCCGCCCAAAGGGTAAGCCGCGGATCATGCGGGCACAAGCCCGGCCCGGGGCGCAGACCGCGACATGCCGGGGCCGCGGGCCGGGCTACCGACCCGGCTGCGGGTGACGTTGGTTCGCCACCCATCGGTCTGTTGCCCCCTCTCGCCCGGCCTCCCTTTGAGGCCGGCGCCAAAGCCAGCCTATCGTCGATTACGGGAACACGGGCGGGACAGGCAACAACGCACAGGCCGCCTCTCCCTACGCGGTGCGGTATGCGGGCCTCTCCCGGCCCCCCGGAGCGGACGCAATGCGGCTGACGCGGCCACGGCGGCAACTGGAACGGCTCGACTTGGGGGTTGCGCGTGGCAACGGACGGCCCGGCGAATGCCGGGGCGTCCGCCCACGCGGCTTTTTTGCGCCCGGCCCGCGAGCCCGGTCTACTCTCCCGGCCGCCCGGCCTGCCACGGCAGGGGGTGCGGGGGAACGCCGCCACGACGCCCGCGGCCGCTCCTTGGCACTCACCGCTCGCGACCCGGCATCACGGCCAATCGCGACCGCGCACCGCCCCGACACAGAGCCGGGCATCACGGCGCTCGCGCGCTGCCTGCGGGTAGCACGCGAGCAGCCGCACCGCATGGCACGAGGACCCGTTACACTGCCCCGGCCGGGGTGCTGTACCCCGGGCCTGCCGGGCTTCTGGCGGGGGGATCCGGAAGCATCCCGAAGGCCGCAACACGGGCGCTCCCCCTGAACGGGGGGAAGCCCGCCGTTGCGGCGAACCCCGACGTTCCATTGATCGGTCAATTGCGCCCGTTAAGGCCCCTGCGCGCTGTGCGCGGGTGGATCCTAACGTAGTGTGCTTTCAGCAAAACAACAGAGCACGGAAGAGTCCATGCGGGCACACCGGGGTTTCACCTTGATCGAGCTGATCATCACGCTACTGGTGGCGATCGTCCTCCTGTCGATCGCGATACCGAACTTTTCCAGCCTGATCAAGGACAACCGCATCACAACACAGGTCAACACCCTGGTCCGCGCGCTGCAGCTCGCCCGCTCCACGGCGATCAAGCGCGGCCAGCGAGTGGTGGTCTGTCGCAGCTCGAACAGCACCTCGGCCAGCCCGAGTTGTGACACCGGCAGCGGGAGCTGGACCGAGGGTTGGGTGGTGTTCGTGGACTGCAACAATGACGCCCAGGTCAGCACCGGGGTGAACTGTGACGGCACCGGCACCCAGAACGAGCCCATCATCGACCGCGGACCGCCCGCGCCGCAGGCGATCACCCTCGCCGCCACGGGCTCGACCACCGACTACGTGTCCTATTCGGGCAGCGGCTTCCCGCGGCTCACCAGCGGCCAGCCCCAGAACGGCGCGATCGATTTCTGCGACGACCGCAAGACCAACAACAACAGTAGCCCCCCCACGCTTTGGCGGGTGCTGTCGATCTCCCAGACCGGCAGCCTAAGTACGGAGACCAAGGGCGGGATTGCATGTCCCTGAACAGACTCGAATCGCGCGGACACCGCGAGCGCGGCGTGTCCTTGCTGGAAGTGCTCGTGGCACTGCTGGTGATGTCGGTCGGGCTGATCGGCCTGGCCGCGCTGCAGGCGAAATCCATGCAGGCCAACTGGGAGGGCGTCTACGGCATTCGGGCGGTGCACCTGGCGGACCAGATCATCGAGAGCATGCGCGCCAACCCGGCCGGCGCGACGAGCTACAGCGGCACCGGGCAGAACAACGGCTGCTCCGACGCCGGCACCGGCGGCTCCACGGCTACGGACTGCAGCGCCCTGCAGATGGCGCAGGACGATATGTGGCACTGGAACCAGGCCATCGGCGACCAGGCCACGGGGCTGCCGAACGGCAGCGGCAGCGTGACCCAGCTCGCGTCCGCGACGCCCTGCGCCGCCAGCACGACGCGCTACCAGGTCGCGGTGACCTGGCAGAACAGCGCCACACCCCACTCCTACAGCACGTATTTCTGTCTATGAGCACGCGGGGCAAGCAATCCGGATCGGTGACCAAGCGCCCGCAGCGCGGCCTGAGCCTGGTCGAGCTGATGGTCGCGCTGGTGATCGGCACCATCCTGGTGGGCGGGGCCCTGACGCTGTTCGTCAAGAGCAAGGCGAGTTACCGGCAGAACCAGCAGATCAACGCGATGCAGGACGTGAGCCGGTTCAGCCACCACGTGCTGGTGGCCGACCTGCGCCTGGCCGGGTTCTGGGGTGACACCAACGCCGCCGCCTCGATCGAGGGGAGCGCAAACTTCAACCCCCTCTCCACGGCGGTGGCCAATGACTGCTACGGCTATAACGATCTCGGCAAAATCGTCGAGGGCAGCAACAACTCGGACCCGTACACCGGAGCCGGCTGCATCCCGTCGTCCGACTACCAGAACGGCACGGACATCCTGATCGTCCGCCACGCCATGCCGAATAAGGTCACGACCACCCAGAAGGGCGAGGTCTATGTGCGCGGCACCAGCAGCGGCGGTACGCTGCTCGTCGCCGGCGTCGATGACCCGGGCAGCTACCCGGGGGGGGACGTGCGTCCCGCGAGCATGACCGTCTACTACGTCCGTCCCTACACCAACACGCCGGGGGACAACCAGCCCTGCCTGCGGATGAAGACGCTGGGGGTCAGCGGCACCACGCCCACCATGGCCGACCAGGAGGTCGCCTCCGGTGTGGAGCAGTTCCAGGTGCAGTTCGGCATCGATACCAGCGGCGACGGCAGCGTCAACGAGTACGTCAATCCCGGCAACGTCCCGAGCAACGCGACCATCGTGGCGGTCCGCTTCTGGCTGCTCGTGCGGGCCGACAAGCCGGGCCAGGACTACACCAACAACCTGAGCTACACCCTGGCCGGCAACACCTACCAGTACAACGATCACTACCGGCGCCTGCTGCAGGTCGACACCGTGCAGCTGCGCAATGCCGTGATCCAGTAGCGTGGCGCAGGGAGACCGGGCGATGCATGCAATGACGTACAGGAATCCTGGCCCAGCCCGCGCCCAGCGGGGCGTGGCCCTGGTCATCGGGCTGATCGTGCTGCTGCTGCTGACCATGATCGGGATCGCCGCCATGTCCTCGTCGGTGCTGGGCCTCGCCATGGCCAACAACACCCAGGCGACCGACCGCACCTTCCAGGCCGCGCAGTCGGCCCAGCAGGACGCGATCAGCAGCGTCTCCAACTTCAACACCATGACCTCGACCAGCGGCAGCCTGTCGCTCGACAGCACCAGCGCGAACTGGAGCAACGGCTACCAGGACGAAAGCAAGGGCGGCTGCCAGGCGAGCGACAAGGGCGGCACCAGCATCAGCAGCGGCAGCGGCCTGGCCTCGTACCGCTTCCAGATCGAGACCAAGGCCGACGGGCCAAGGCACGCGCGCTCGCACCAGTACCTGGGCGTGTGCCTGACCGGCCGCAGCTGAAGAGGGAAAGGCGATGAACGGAACCAGCTTTATGACACGGATCGGCGGGCTCCTGGCCGCGGCCCTGCTCGCCACTGCCCTGCCGGCGGCGTCGGCACCGGGCACCCTCGTGGTCCACCACGAGCTGATCAACGTCGAGCGCGGCATCGAGGCCTACTCGATCGACTACCGGCCGCAGCCGGGCGGACGCGGCCAGGTGACCTACAAGACCTGCCCGAAGTGCGACGCGAAGGTCATGCCGGCGTCGGAGAGCGTCGGGCTCTACTACCGGCAACAGTCGGTCCCCGCCTCGGAAGGCAGGCATTACAGCGGCTACTCCGGGACCGTCTTCATCAAGCTCAAGACCGGCCTGGTCGACCGCATACGCTGGGATCGCGACTACCGGAGCAAGACGAACGGCGGTCGTCAGGGGGGAGCACGATGAACACCATGATCCATCGCGGCGTCCTGCTCGCCGCCGCCGCCGCGCTGATCCTGGCGGCCGCCGGCCCGGCCCGGGCGGACGACACGGAGATCTACACCGGCGCCAGCGGCGGCGGCATCCAGCCCAACGTGCTGTTCATCATCGACACCTCGGGCAGCATGGGCACCCAGGTCTACACCCAGCAGCCCTACGACCCGAGCACCACGTACACCGGCGACTACGACACCAGCCAGACCTACTGGGGCTACGTGGCCAGCAGCGGCGGCGGCTACACCCGGTTCAACATCGAGGGCAGCTTCGCTTCCAGCTGGAACCGCTGCGCGGCTTCGCAGACGGCGCTGGCCAACAACGGCTATTACACCGGCACCCTGGCCTTCTGGGACCCCAACGCCGGTCATGGGCGCCACCGCCAGGGCGCGTGGCAGCAGTTCCCGCGCAGTTACGGATGGGGCTACAAGAGCTGGGGCGGGGGCGGCGCCAGCATCGGCAACTACGTCGAGTGCCAGGCCGACAACGGCAGCAACGGCGACAGCCAGACCTCGGATCCCACGGCCGCGCCCTGGGCCGCCAACGGCACGGCCGGCCCGTGGAGCGCCAGCCAGTCCGACAGCGTGAGCTGGGCCAGCA
>DASQZM010000040.1:0-3297 GCA_035638695.1 Gammaproteobacteria bacterium
CGCTCTGCAGGCTCCCCTGGAGCCCCTGTAAGCTGGCGACCCGGGCATCCTTGCTCAGGTTGACGAACTTCGGCACGGCGAAGGCCGCCAGGATGCCGAGGATCACGATCACGAAGACCAGCTCGATCATGGTGAAACCGCCCTGGTCGTTCTTCTTGATTGCACTTCGAATCATTATTACTTCTCCATTGGTCTCATCCGGCCGCGGCCGGGAGTGAGCACCGCTGGTTTGCGAAAATCCGCCTTCCAAGCCTCGCCGGGCCGCAGCCCGGTCCAGCCCCGAAGCGGCATGGAAGCACGCAGGGCCGACATTAGCATGTCGGGAAAGCGCGCAGGGACCGTTCGTCCGCGAAACTGTGCGTCCGGTCACAAACTCAGGCCGATCAGCCGCTTAGCGCGGCCGCGAGCACCAGGATCGAGTACAGGCTGAGGCCCAGCACCAGCAGTCCGACCAGGCGCGGCATCCCGCCCACGAAGCGTTCCACGGCGTGACTTTCGCGCTCCAGGCCCCGACCCATGCGGCGGGTGGAGACCCAGGTGTTCGCGGCGGCCTCGAAGCCCTTGAGCAGGCTCGGGCGCAGGTAGAAGATGGCACCGGCGACCAGGGTCAGGACGGTGAGCACGACGTAGATCACCTCGACGGCCGGCAGCAGCCAGCCCATGGCGTCCGCCGCCGGCGTGCCGGCGATCATGCGCTGCATGCCCGCGGGGTCGTAGCGGAACAGGTACGCCCACAGGCAGTAGCCGCTGCCGAGGAAGATGATCGCCCCGAAGACGTGGTGATGGCGGTAGAAGAAGCGCTCCCAGCGGTGCGGCAGCTCCAGGAAGCGCAGTGCCCGCCGGGTGGAGATCCACTTGCCGGTACTCCGGTCGGCGCGCAGCAGGGAGCCCGGATGCACCAGCAGCCAGACGCCCACCGCCGCCGCGAAGGCGAGCGCGGCGATGGCCAGCCAGGCGACCACCAGGGTGCCCTCGGAAAGCGGCAGTGCGGTGTTCATTCTTGTCCCCCCTTCCCGCCTTTTATGATCCAGTGATATGCGTTTTCCGGCTTCAGTTCAACCCGGTACGCCTGGTCCGGGGGGCCGTCGTAGCGACCGTTTCCATTGCTATCGCGGTAGACCAGCACCACCCGGTAGCGGATCTCGTCCGCCGGCTTCGCCGGGGTGACGAAGACATCGGGCCGGCGCACGCGGTAGCGCAGCGCGTGGGTCTTCGGATCGTAGTACCAGTGACCGGGCTTCAGGTTGCTGTCCGGGCCGGTCACGGTGCCCGCGTACGAGGCCGGCGGCCGTGCCATCAGCTGCATCGGGTTGCCGCCCTGCAGCCGCGCGAGCCTGCGCGTATCCCCCTCGGCCACGAGCTTCGCCACCTGCATCCCCAGCGCCGCCCGCAGCTGGCCGACCACCTCGACCACCGAGGCCCGCTCGGCCTCCACCATCACCTTCTGCACCCGGTCGATCAGCACCGCCACCACCAGGCCGATCACGATCACCACCAGCGCGAACTCCAGCATGCGCCGTTGGCGCTGACCCACGCGCCCGCGTGTCGGAAGGCTCGCCATGTGCGCCCGCTCAGGCACCGGAGGCGGCGAGGTTGTAGAGGTCCCACATGGGCAGGAACACCGCCAGCGCCAGCAGCAGCACCAGGCAGCCCACGGTGACGATCAGGATCGGCTCGAGCACCGCGGCCAGGTTCTCGACGTCATAGGCCACGTCCCGCTCGTAGAACTCCGCGACCTCCTGCATCATGTCGTCGATCGCACCGGTCTCCTCGCCCACCGCCATCATCTGCAGCACCATGGGTGTGAACAGCCCCGTGGTGGCGGCGATCCGGCTGATCTGCTCGCCCCGCTCCACGCCGTTGCGCAGCTCGTTGACCCGCTCGCGCAGGTACTCGTTGTCCGCCGCGCGCCCGACCAGCGACAGCGCCTGGATCAGCGGCACGCCCGAGCGGTAGGACATGCTGAAGGCCCGCGCGAAGCGGGCCAGCGCCGAGCGCAGCATGATGCTGCCGACGACCGGGATGCGGAACTTGAGCTTGTCCCAGTGGTAGCGGCCATGCTCGGTGCGCACGTAGCGCCGGGCCGCGTACCAGGCGACGGCGATGACCGCGATCGGCAGATACCAGTAGCGCACGAAGAGGTTCGAGATGCCGATGATGATGCGCGTCGGTAGCGGCAGCTGCGCCCCCATGCTGGAGAACACCTGGGCGAAGGGCGGCACCACGACCCACATGATCACCACGATCGCAACCGCCACCGCGAACACCACGAACGCGGGATAGCGCAGCGCCACCTTCACCCGCTTGCGCGTGCTCTGCTCGAACCCCAGGTACTCGTACATGCGCAGGAACGACTCCTCCAGGCGCCCGGAGTTCTCGCCCACGCGCACCACATTGACGAACAGTGGCGAGAAGATGTCCGGGTGCCGCGCGAGCGAGCCGGCCAGGTCGCGCCCCGACTCCAGGCTGTCGCTGACGTCGCCCAGCGCCTCGGCCATCACCGGGCTGCGCGTGGACTCGCGCAGGCCGGCCAGCGCCCGGATGATGGGCACGCCGGCCCGGGTGAGCGTGTACATTTGCCGGCAGAACAGCACCAGGTCGTCCGTGGTGGGGCGCCCCGCCCCCAGGAACCGCCCGATCTGCTCACGCGCCGACACCCGCGGCGTATAAGGCTCGATCTCCAGCGGCGTGATGCCGGAGTTCATCAGCTGGTTGGCCACGGCGTCGATGCTGTCGGCCTCCAGGCGGCTGCTGACCAGCTCGCCCCGGGCATCGCGTCCCTTGAACTCGAAATGCGGCATGCGCGCTCCCCGTCAGGGCGTCTCTTCCGTCAGCGGCCGGGATGCCGGGGCCGGCATCTCGTCGACCCGGCCGGCCACGCGGATCACCTCGGCCAGCGGGGTGATCCCCGCCGCCACGTAGTCGATCCCCGCCAGCGCCACCGGGCGGAAATCCGCGCGCCGGTGGGCGGCGCGGGCGAACGCGTCGCTGTCCGCGTGGCGCAGCGCCTCGACCATGTCGTCGTCCATCTCGAGGAGCTCGTAGAGCCCGATGCGGCCGCGAAAGCCGGTGTTGTTGCAGTACGCGCAGCCCGAGCCGCGCCGGAAGTGCATGCCGCTGACGTCCTCCCGGCCCAGCGTGCCGCGCAGCCAGGCCAGCTCCGCGGCCGGCGGCTCGTAGTCCTCCCCGCAGCTGTCGCACACGCGCCGGACCAGGCGCTGGGCGACGATGGCGTCCAGCGCGGTCGCGACCATGTAGCCCGCGGCCCCCATGTCCAGCAGCCGGTTGACCGTGGCC
>DASQZM010000041.1:0-70065 GCA_035638695.1 Gammaproteobacteria bacterium
CACCACCAGCGAGTTCTTCACCCCGAACACCGCGTCCGAGTCGAGGTAGGGATCGCCCTCGGTGAAAAGCTGCGTGACCACCGGGCGGTAACCCTCGGCGGAGACGATGAAATGGATGTGCGCCGGCCGATAGGGATGTCGCCCGCCCGCCTTCAGCATGTCCCCGACCGGACCGTCGTCCGGGATCGGGTAGCTGACCGGCTTGAGCGTGCGGAAGCGATACCGGCCCTGTTCGTCGGTACGGAACTTGGCCCGCAGGTTGAAGTCCGGCTGGTCCTCGTCCTGGGATTCGTAGAAACCGTTGGGCGCGGTCTGCCACACGTCCAGCAAGGCACCGGGGAGCGGCCGGCCCTGCGCGTCGGTCACCCGGCCCTGCACCACCACCGGCTCACCCTCGGTGTCGGCATCGATGCGTGTTCCCAGCGAGGCCTCGGGTGTGCCCTCGCGGTAGAAGGGGCCGAGCACGCTGGACTCGGTCATCCCCTCGGGCACGCGGTGATTCATCGCATCCACCAGGATCGACAGCCCCAGCGTGTCCGAAAGCAGGATGAACTCCTGGCGCTCGTCGTCGCTGATCTGACCGGTGCGCGTCAGGAACTGGACCCCGTAAAGCCACTCCTTTTCGGTGAGCTGCACCTCGCGGGCGAAGGCGTGTAGGTGGCGCACCAGGCTGGTCAAAATCTCTTTCAGTCGGGGATCCGCGGTGTCCGCAAAACTCCGGATCACCGCCTCGGTCACGTTGTCTTCGGTCAGATTGCGCATGGCATTGCCTCCGGTTATCAGTGCCTGGGCTCTCTGCGGTCAGCGCCCTACTTTATCCCGAATTGGCAGACTACCGCTGCCGGCAGCCGGGCGGCACAGGGCATCAGGGCCGAGTGCCCGTCCGGGAACGCGCTAACCGCCCGCGTGCGACGCCGGATCTTGGGCATGATCCGCTCCAGCGGATTGTTGGTGCGGATACGTCGCCGGTGGGCGTCGGGAAAGCTGTGATATGCCAGGTACCCCGCTGGTGCTGGCTTCTGCTGTCCGCCTCGGCCTTACATCCAACCGAGTCCCCGGATCGTTCGCCCGGTGTTGCAGCGTGCGGCTGCGCGTTGCAGCAACGAAACGAAAGTCAACGTGCAGGGACCTCGCAACCGCGCCTGCACCGCGTATTCCGGGCCTGGCGCGGCCGCGGTACGTTTCTTGCTCTCCCTCCCCCCGTGGCGCGGCAGAGTCCGCGTATGGGACTGGGACCGCCAGGGAGATATCCGATGGCAGAGCAGACGACCTATGGCTACCTGATTGACATGGTTGAGCACCGTTATTTCCGAGCCGTGGACGAGAAGAACATGGACGAGGTGCTCGACTGCTTCAACGACGATGCGATCTTCACCATCCAGACCTCGCAGACGGTGCACACCGGGCGTGAAGGCATCCGCACGATGTTCGAGAACCTGTTCTCGAACTTCGAGATGACCACCCACAAGCACTTTCACCACGTCGCCGATCCCGAGAACAACCGGGTGGCCTCGCAGTTCGTGGTCGACTTTCTCGACCCCGACGGCAAGCGGTTCTCCTACACGAACTGCAACTTCTGGTATCTCGAGGGCGAAAAGTTCCAGCGTGTGTTCGTCTACATGAGCGACGAGAACGTACTCGTCTGAGTCTGGCCGGGCCAGCCTCAGACCGTATCCGGGCTGTGACAGCGGCGCCTCGGTGCGCCGGGGAGGGGTGCGGCGATGAGCGGAAAGACCCTGTACGACAAGCTCTGGGACGCGCACGTCGTGGACGTGGCGGCGGACGGCACCACGCTGCTCTACATCGATCGGCATTTTCTGCACGAGGTGAGCTCGCCCCAAGCCTTCGAGGGGCTCTCTCTGGCACACCGGGCGCCCGCGCATCCGGACGCTGCGATCGCGGTGGCCGATCACAACGTCCCCACCCAGGATCGCAGCCATGTGGCCGATCCGGTCTCGCGCGTCCAGATCGAGGCCCTGGACGAGAACTGCCGGCGATGGGACATCCTCGAGTTCGGGCTGCACGACCGATGCCAGGGGATTGTGCACGTGGTGGGGCCCGAGCAGGGCCTGACGCTGCCCGGCATGACGGTCGTCTGCGGCGATTCGCACACCTCGACCCACGGTGCCCTGGGGACCCTGGCCTTCGGCATCGGCACCTCCGAGGTCGAGCATGTGCTCGCGACGCAGTGCTTGCGCACCCACCGCAGCTGCCGACTCCTGGTGCGCTTCGATGGTTTGCCTCGCCGCGGTGTGTTTCCGAAGGACTTGGTGCTGGCCATGATCGGGCAGATCGGTACGGCCGGCGCGACCGGTCACGCCATCGAGTACGCGGGCCAGGCGATCGAGCAGATGAGCCTGGAAGGACGCATGACAGTGTGCAACATGAGCATCGAGGCGGGCGCGCGGTGTGGGCTGGTCGCCGTTGACGCGCGAACCCTCGATTACGTCCGGGGGCGGCCGTTTGCGCCTACCGGCCGGCGGTGGGACCAAGCGGTGCGCCAGTGGCGCGACCTGCGCAGCGACCCCGATGCCGAGTTCGATCGCGAGGTGACGCTCGCTGCCGGCGCGATCCGGCCCCAGGTGACCTGGGGCACCAGCCCGGGCATGGTGGCGCCGGTGGACGGACGCATTCCGGATCCCGACGATGAGTCCGACCCCGTTCGGCAGCAGGGCATGCGACAGGCGCTGGCCTACATGAACCTCCAGCCCGGACTGGCGCTCACCGACATCCCCCTGGACCGGATATTCATCGGCTCGTGCACGAATGCGCGTATCGAAGACCTGCGTGCCGCTGCGGCGGTGGTGAAAGGGCACCGCGTGGCCGCGGGCATCCGCCAGGCACTGGTGGTGCCGGGCAGCGGCCTGGTGAGGCGCCAGGCCGAGTCCGAGGGGCTCGAGGCCGTGTTCCGCGAAGCGGGCTTCGGGTGGCGCGAGCCCGGCTGCTCGATGTGCGTGGGGATGAACGAGGACCGCCTCGAGCCGGGCGAGCGCTGCGCGTCCACCTCCAACCGGAACTTCGAGGGACGCCAGGGTCCCGGCGGGCGTACCCACCTGGCCAGCCCCGCCATGGTGGCCGCGGCCGCGGTCCATGGCCATTTCGTGGACATTTCTACCGCGCGAGGCGTGGCATGAGTGACTCGACCCTGGACCACATTCACCACATCTCGTTCGTCGTGCGCGACCTGGACCGCAGCATCGCGCAGCTGCGGCGTCTGCTGGAGGCCCCGGAACCGGAACGTGGGCCGGTCCCCGGACGCGGCGCCGAGGTGGCCGTGTTCCGCCTGCGTAACCTGAACATCGAGATGGTAGCGCCGGTGACCCCAGACAGCGGACTGTGGCGCCACCTGGATCAGCACGGCGAAGGCTTCTTCCACCTTGCTTTCGGCGTCGACGACGTGGATGCGGTGTGCCGGGACCTCACGCGGCGCGGGCTGCGCGTTCAGGCCCCACCGTACGTCGCCTTCCGCGACTGGCGCATCGCCTACATCGACCCCGAAGACGCGGGTTGGCTTTCGCTGCACGTGATCGACGCTGACGCGGACTGACGTCGGGAGGCGACCGCGCAACCGGCTCGGCCCTCTGTGGCAGCACCGTCTTGGCCATTTCCAGGCGTCGGGCGCGCCGGCCGTGAAGGTCCAGTGAACGGTTCACGTCCCCCGCGGCAGGCCCACGCGATGTGAACTGAACGCGTACGTCCTCGCCCAGGCAGCGTCAGGGCTCGCCGCGCGCCGCGCCGTTGAAAGCCGGGGTGCCATCCTGGTCCTGGTGTCGGCGCAGTTTGCGCCACAGGGTCGTCCGGCTCAGCTTGAGCCGACGGGCGGCCTCGCTGACATTGCCGTCGCACTGCGCCACCATGTCGACAATGCGGCTGTACTCCTTCTGCTCGACAAAGGTCTTGAGCGAGTCGGGGTGGTCCGAGTCGTGCGCGGGGTCGTCGGGGGCGGCGAAAAACTCCGGCACCATCGCCCACATCTGGGCCCCGAAGTTGCGTGGCAGCTCCTCGCCGTGGGCGTACATCACGGCCAGCCGCTCGATCACGTTCTCCATTTCGCGCACGTTGCCCGGCCAGCTGTAACGGAGCAGGAAGGGGCCAATGCACTGGATCAGGGGCTCGGCCTCCCGGTCCGAGCCGAGCTCGGCCAGGGTGACCTCGAGGTGGTGGCGTGCCAGGTCGACCACGTCCTCGCCCCGCTCACTGAGCGGTGGCAGGTGGATGGGCAGGATGTTCAGCCGGTAGTACAGGTCCGAGCGCAGCGCGCCCGATTCCATGGCCTCTCTCAGGTCCTGGTTGGTGGCGGCAATGACGCGGACGTCGATGGGGATGGGGTCGCCGCGCCCGAGCGGCACCACCTCTTTTTCCTGCAGCACCCGCAGCAATCGGGTCTGCAGCGCCACCGGCATCTCCGCGATCTCGTCCAGGAATATGGTGCCCGTGTGCGCCAGCTCGAACAGACCCGGCTGTCCGCCCCGGCGCGAGCCGGTGAACGCCCCTTCCTCGTAGCCGAAAAGCTCGCTCTCGAGCAGGCTGTCGGGAATGGCGGCACAGTTCACCGCCACGAACGGAGCCTCGCGCCGGCGGCTGGCGTTATGAATGCCCTGGGCAAAGATCTCCTTGCCCGTGCCGGTCTGCCCGGTGATCAGTACCGTGGCGTTGGTATCTGCGTAACGTGCACACAGCGCCGTGACCTGACGCATTGCCGGCGAGGCGCCGATGATGTCGTCCAGCGTGTAGTGCGCGGTGAGGTTTCGTTTCCGGTTGCGTGCCCGGATGTTGCGATCGACGCGCTCGATCGTGCTGGTGTCCTGTACCGTGATCACGGCACCGCAGACCACGTCGTTATCCTTGATGGGGATGCGGTTCGTGACCAGGGTTCGGCCCCGGTAGCGTTCGATTCTCTCCAGCGTGGGCCGGCCGTCCCGGATCGTGTTGGCCAGACCCAGGGCCGGTGCGAGTTCGGAGAGCTTGCGCCCATGGATTTCCTCGGCGGAAATGTTGGTCAACGCCTCCAGCGAGGGATTGATCAGCTCCACGCGCTCATCGGTGTCCACCGCGAGCACACCCTCGCTCAGGTGCCTCAGGATGATGTTGACGCGCTCTGATCGCCGCTCCTCCGCGGCACGGATGTGGGCGATCTCGATGGCATCGTCGATGGACTGGCGTACGGAATTGCGTGAGTAAGCGAGTATCCCGATCAGGCCCTGGCGCTCGGCGAGATCGGTTACAAGGCTGGAGCCGATGATGACCTTGTAGCCCAGCGACGCCAGCTCCCGAAACGCCTCCCGCGCATCGTCGATCGTCGTGTAGGACCGTTGCTCGATGTCGAAGCTCAGCAGCTCCTTGATTTCATCGAGCTCGCTGTTTGTCTGCCGGAACGTGACCACCGCCACCTGCTCGGAAAGGCGTCGTGCCTTGATCAGGGCACGCATGAGGTCGACCCCGGTGACCGGGACCCGGACTACCGGAACGGCGAAGGTGTCCTTGAGATAAGTGCCGTTGGCGCCGGCGCTGAGAAACACGTCGACTTCGTCCCGCTCGACGAGTTCGCGAGCCAGATCGACGGCGTCGTCAAAGACCTTGTCGATCACGGTGATTTCGGCACGGTCGGCGTAATCCGGCATCAGGCTCTGGACCAGTCGGCTCAGACCCTTGTAGCTGATCACGGTGATCCGTGGCCGACGGGTCACGGAGTCCTTGGCAGTGAGCGCACCCACGCGATTCATCTTCCCCACCCCCGGTCATGGCCGTCCTGGCATGATTCCACCGGAGTGAAACGCGCTCTCGCACACGCATACTCTCCGGAGTTCCTCCACTTGCCCGGCACGGCGACCGCCTTGTTGGTTTCTGGCGCAAATGACTGCAAAGGGCATGCCTGAAGCCGGTCTCGGCGGGCTAGCGCATTGTTGGACTGCGAATTTTGTCTGCGCCCCCTACCGGCGTATTCAGCCAGACTCTATTGCCAGTCTGCAACATCAGTGTGCCATGTGCGCAACGGTTCTGCCGCGGGAGGTCCCGTCTCCAGTCTCGACGGGCCGATGGCGGGGTACAAAAACAGCTTGTGAATGATGCGCTTAAACACGGGCGCGGATTTCTCTTTCTCCGGAGCACTGAGTTCTGGCACGAGCGTTGCTTACGGTAACGCTGACACACCAGCGATGCGTTTGAGAATGACGCGCACCGTACGCGCAAGGATGCTCCGGTGTGGTGTGGCGGTGGGACAAGCGCAGGACACCGCGATTGGCCCGAATTAAGAAACCAGACGTGGACGAGCGACCCGAAACGCGTTTGCGAAGTGGACTCCGGACGCCCTGTTCGGCCCGGTGAACAACCGGGCCGCGGGAGGGGCACAAGAGGGTTTTCGGGCACGGTAATGGGGAAGCCCAGGATGGTCGGCTGGCGGTGCGGCAGGGCGGTGTCCCACGGTCACCTGTTCCGCTGGCGTGCGTAATAACGAGGAGGACGAAGATGCTCGGTGTTAAGAAACTAGGTTTGTGCGCCGCTGTCGGAATTGGGCTCGCGTCGCTGATGACAGTATCGGCAGCTTCGGCCAAAGAGCTTCCGGCGGGGACGGTGATCAAGGCATCGAACCTGGATCAGCTCAAAAGCGATACCTTCGAGCACAAGACGATCCAGAGCATGCTCACGCAGCGGCTCGAATGGCTGATCCGAAAGCACGGACTCGAGATCACGCTGGCTCATTCCAAGCCGATCCCGATCTCCGAGACCTGGAAAGAGCGCACCCAGGAGAATGCGGGAAAGGCCAGCATCAATCCAAAGACCCACGAACTGGAAAACTGGACCGGATCCGGCTCGCCGTTCCCCTACAGCGATATCTCCACCAAGGACCCGCAGGCGGCGTGGAAACTGATGTGGGACTACTACGTCGGACACGCGCCGGCGGAGGGGGACTACACCCATTTTCCCAAGTTCGCGTACTTGCTGATTAGCGGCAACAACGGCCTGCAGCGGACCCAGGTCTGGAGCTGGTATCGCGTATACATGGCCGGCCTGATCAGCAAGGGGCACAAGCCGGTTCAGGGCGATGGCAAGATTCTCACCAAGACCATGATCCGCGCGGTCTATCCGCGGGACATCTCCGGGCTGGGCACGCTGACGATCCGGTACACGGGTAACAAGCCCGACAATACCTGGGCGTACTTGCCCGCTGTGCGCCGCGTCCGCCGGGTTTCCGGGGCGGCGTGGATGGATCCGATTGGCGGCACCGACCAGCTGCAGGAAGACATCAACATCTGGAACATCCGCCCGAACTTGTACCCCACGATCAGGATTCTCAAAAAGCGCTGGCTGCTCGTCACCGCGCACGAGACCTATGCCTGGAACAGCAAGGGCGGCAACAATGCCCAGAAGTACCCGCTGGTGGATCTGCAGCACAAGCCCTACTGGAACCCGAAAGCGCCCAACGTGAAGTGGGAGCCGCGGCAGGTCTACGTGGTCGAGGGTATCTCGCCCAAGATTGACCCATACTCCAAGAAGATCATGTACGTCGATACCAAGCTCCCCTGGATCTGGCAGGGCGAGACCTTCGACAAGAGCGGGCGTTTCTGGAAGTACATGTACTGGCTTGAGATGGACCATACCTGCATGGACGGGACCAAGGTCATGTGGCCGACGGTGGGCATGGTCCTCGATTACAAGCGCATGCACGGGACCATCTTCCTGTCCAATCACACCTGGCGCTGCAACCCGCCCGGCCTGACGCCGGACAAGGTGTCCCTGGGCAAGCTCATGTCCAGCAGCCCCTGAACCACGGGCAGGTCTCCGGCCGGGTGGCAACACCCGGCCGGAACGTCCGTGGGGGCGACTCACTCATCCCCGGAGGAAGGTAATGGAGCTCACGAGCGCGGGGACGGTCCTGGTCATCATCGACATGCAGAACGGCTTCCTGCACGACGAAGGGTCCTGTGCCGGGATCGGTCTGCCGGTCACGGCCCTGCAGGCGGCGCTTCCCGGCTGCCGGCAACTGCTCGGGGCGGCGCGCCGGGACGGCATGCCCGTGATCTTCACCCGCTACGTGTACCGGCCGGACTACAGCGACGGCGGAGTGGTCATCCGGGAGTTCTTCCCGGACCTTGCCACATCGGGTGCGTTTCGCTCCGGTAGCTGGGACGCGGACGTTGTGGACGAGCTGGCGCCCCGTGAGGGTGAGCTGGTGGTCGACAAGAACCGGCCCAGCGCGTTCTATGGCACACCGCTGGAAAGCTATCTGCGGGGACTGGGCGCCGACAGTCTTATCGTCTGTGGCGTCACCACCAACGTGTGCGTGGAAACCACGGTACGGGATGCGATGCAGCGCGACCTGAAAGTGTGGGTGGTGGGCGGGGCCACGGCGGAGTTCGACCGTGACCGCCACGAGTCCGCCCTCCAGTCGATGGGCTGGATGTTCGGCCAGGTCGTGCAGCTCGACGCTGCACTGGAGCAGATCCCGCATCTGGGCAGAAACCGTCAACGCGGCGCCGGCGACACCTGAACGACCCTGGTCGCGGGATCGGGGGGCGCGCGAGGTAGGGGAGATCGGCCAATGACGGGACCTTTCGTGATCGACGGGGTGGTGCATCCCTACAACTTCAGTCGGGAAAACCTCCTGGGCCGGTTCGGGGAGCTGTTCAACGACACCATGTACAGCTACTACCCGTACGTGAATCCGCCGGAGATTGCCTTCAGCCGCGAGCAGTGGGAACGCGAGTGGCAACCGGAGGAATTCATCGAGACGATCCTGCTCGAGAGCGCCACCGACATGATCTGCGTCCATTCGCTGCCGATCTACGACGCCTACCGGGACGGTCTGGCCGCGATCGAAAAGTGCGCCCGGCTCAAGCGCGACTACCCCGATCGCGTGCTCTGGTACGGTTGCGCCAATCTCTGCTGGCCAGAGCGTGCGATGGACGAGTTGACCCGGCAGATGGAGATGGGCTGCGACGGCGTCAAGCTCTACCCCGCACGCTATGACGAGGGCCGTACTCGGTTCTGGCGCCTCAATGACGAGGACCTGGCGTTCCCGCTGCTGGAGACGGTACGCGACCACGGAATCCACAACGTCGCGATTCACAAGGCCCTGCCGCTGGGCCCGGTGAACACGGAATCGATGCGGATCGACGACATCTCCGATGCCGCCAACGTGTTCTCGGACATCAACTTCCAGATCGTCCACGCTGGATTCATGTTCGTGGACGAAACCAAGTTCCTGATTGCCAATCACCCCAACGTCTACGCCACCATGGAAGCGTCGACGCTGTTCTGCATCATCAACCCCGCCGGCCTGCAGCAGATCCTGACCGAATTTCTGCTCTACGGCGGGCCCGACAAGCTCATCTATTCCTCGGCGGCGGTCAATCCGCATCCGAAGGTCGTCCTGGAGGCGTTCGAACAGTTCCAGATGCCACCGGGATCCCCAATCCAACTGGACGACGGTGTCCGCGAGGCGTTCCTCGGAGGCAACCTCGCCCGGCTGCACAACATCGATATCGACGAGCGTCGCCGCAGCCTGGCGGATGACCGCTTTGCCCGCCACGTCGCCGAGCATGGCTATCGTCGCCCGTGGACCGCGGTTCACGGGGAGGCGGCCAGATGAACGCCGCGGACCGGAAGCTGGCCGGCGCTGCCCTCGAGGCCCTGGACGGGGTGCGGGACGCCTGCATGGTGGCGGCCGGGCTGGATCTGAGCGTGCGGGATCTCGGACTGGTGCGCGAGGTCGCGTGTACGGGCGGCGAGGTCAGTATCCGCGTCACGTTCACTGAGCCGGGGTGTCCATTCACCCACCGCATGCTGGACAGCATCTACGCGGCGGTCGAACGTCTGCCCGGGGTCGGCGGCGTACGTGTGCAGCTGGAGTGGGACCCGCCCTGGACCGAGGACTGGATGCGCGAGCCGGCGCGCCGGGAATTCCGCGCGGCCCGCCGGCGCCTGTCCGGCGCCGCGGCCCCGTTGCCGTGGATACCGCGCGGAAGCGTCGGCGCCGGCAAAGACTGAGGAGCACACACATGGTTGCCGCGAAAGAATCCGCCAAACGCCCGCGCGCCGAGGCGCGTAGCATGATGCCGCTGCATAGCCCGCCATTCGGCCCGCCACCCTTTCCGATGCTGGAGTGCCGGATGCTGATGGTGGAGCTGCGCGCGGACCCGGCCGAGATCCGGAGCATCACGCCGGAGCCCCTGGAGCCTGCTGACCGCGATCGGCTGTTCGCGTTCGTGGCGGACAACAGTCAGCTGTCGCACTCGCTGCGCTACCACGAGGCGGCGATCCTGCAGCGTGTGCGCTACGGCGACCGCCAGGGGGTTACCACACCCTACATCTGGACGTCGACGGACACGGCGATGCTGGCCGGCCGGGAACTGTACGGCATGCCCAAGCTGATGTGCGACGATGGCGCGCTGTGCGTCGATGCCAACGAGGTCTACGGGCGCCTGGAGAAGTACGGCCGGACCATGATGGAGCTGTCCATCGTGATCGATCGGGAGGGTCGGATCGAGGATCTTCCCTTCGGCTCGGACTGGGTCTTCTTCCGGCACATTCCGACTCCCGATCCGCGCCGGCCGGCATTGCGCCAGCTGGTATGGATCCAGCTCACGGATTTCGCCCTTGCGGAATGCTGGCTCGGCCGCGGCTGGGCCGCGATGGGCTACCCGGGTTCGTCGGGCCTGCACTGACTGGGTGCCGGTGCCTCCGGGGAAGCGTGGTACGGACGATTCTCCTGGATGCTTGGCGATGCCGAGATCCTGGAAGAGACCCAAATTCCGGCGCGCTGAGCTCCGGCCGAAAGGGAGGGCAAAGGTGGCTGCATCACGGCAGGAACAGGAGAAGCCCTGGAAGATCGATATCGTCTGTAATCCGTTCACGGAGCAGGAGCTCCGGCTGGGGCAGACGGGGTTTGACCGGGACTTCATGGCGCAGGTCCGGATGCCCGAGGACATGCGGGGTGGGGTTTCGCTGGAGCGCTACATCGCCAAAATGGACCGCGCCGGAATCGAACGCTCCCTGCTCATCGCCGTGCGCGCGGGGGACATTCGCATGCAGGGCTCGGCGGAGATCCCGTACGCGCAGGTGGCCGAGTACTGCCGGCAGTTCCCGGACCGCTTCTCCGGGCTGGCCGGCGTGGATCCGTTCCGTGGCATGCGGGGTGTGGCCGAGCTGGAGGAGGCGGTGCGGGAGCGCGGATTCATTGGGGCACACTTGTACCCCCACTGGTTCGAGCTACCCCCGGACCACGCCAAGTACTATCCGTACTACACCAAGTGTTGCGAACTCGATATCCCGATCATGATGCAGGTCGGGCAGAACCTCGTATACAACCGCGCCAGGGCACTTCCCAGCGTGGGCAGGCCCATCTGCCTGGATCAGGTGGCGATCGATTTCCCCGAGCTGCACCTGATCGGCATCCACATCGGGGTGCCCTGGACGGATGAGATGATCGCCATGGCCTGGAAGCACGAGAACGTCTTTATCGGTGCCGATGCCTATGCGCCGAAGTACTGGCCGCCGCAGTTCGTGCATTACCTCGACAGCTACGGACGAGACAAGGTCATGTTCGGCACCGACTGGCCCGTGATTGACCCCGAGCGGGCCATGCAGGAGATCGACGCGCTGGGGTTGCGCCCGGAGAGCGAACGCAAGTTTATGCGGGACAACGCCGTCCGCGTGTTCGGGCTGGCGTAGTCCTCCTTATTTCACCCGCCGGCAGGACCGGCCGGATATGTCGAACGTGACGTCAATGACCTCTGACGGTGTCCCGCCCTCTCCCGGGACCGGGCGACACTGGTCGCCCATGCCATGTGGCGTGTCCGGTATCCCGGAGCACCGGGGTGCGGGTCTTGTTATTGGAATCCCCGGAGCACTCTCATGATCCGGCCGAGCGATACGACTGGCGGCCTGTCACGCCCTAACACGTTCCGCCCACTCACCATCTCTGGCGGGATCCGGGCCGCCGCAGGCCGCACTCCGGACAAGGCGGCGCTGGGTATGGACGGCCGGCAGCTACGCTACCGCGACCTGGTTGACCGCATCGACCGCGTATCGAACGCGGCGCGTGCTGGCCTGGGTTTGACGCGGGGCGAGCGCGTGGCGCTGCTGGCGCCCAACTGCCCCGAGCTGGTCGAGCTGGTGTGCGGCCTGTCCGCCGTCGGCATTGCCGCGGTGATGGTCAACCCGCGGCTCACGGCGCCGGAGATCGGCTATATCTGCGCCGACTCGGGTGCACGCGCGATGCTGGTGCATCCGGCGCTGGCGGACCTGGCGCGAGCGGCCGATCTGCCCGGCATCGAGCGCATGATTGAGCTGGGACCGGACTACGAAGACTGGCTGGCCAAAGCTGCGGCCACCCCGCCCGAGGTTGCGGTGGAAGAGTGGGACGTCTTTGCCATGCACTACACGGCGGGCACCACGGGGGAACCGAAAGGCGTGCTGTTACCCCACCGCTCGCGTGCCCTGACGTTCTTCGGCATGGCCGTGGAGTACGGCTGCTACAGCCCCGCGGACCGGGCGTTGGCGATCGCGCCGATGTTCCACGGTGCCGGTTTCGCCTTTGCCGTGGCGCCGGTGTTCTTCGGCGGCTACTGTGAGATCCTGCCGCGCTTTGACCCCGAGCGCGCCCTGGAGCTCATGGCCGATTGCGCCGTGACCAACACTTTCATGGTGCCAACGCACTTCCAGGCGGTATTCGCCCTGGACGAGGGGGTGCTCAACGGCCATCGCACGCCCGCCCTCCGGACCATCGTCTCGAATGCAGCGCCGCTGGCACAGGCCACCAAAGAGCGCATTGTGGGGTACTTCGGCGAGGGCATCCTCCACGAGACCTACGGTTCCACGGAGGCCGGCATCGTGTGCAACCTCCGCCCGGAGGACCAGTTGCGCAAACAGCAGTGTGTGGGTCTGCCGTTTCCCTGCACCGAGGTGCGTCTTCTCGGCGACGATGGCCTCGACGTGGCGCCTGGCGAGGTCGGGGAGCTCTACAGCCGTTCGCCGTACCTTTTTAACGGCTACTGGGGTCGGCCCGAGGCGACCGCAGCAGCGCTACGCGAGGGTTGGCTGACCGTCGGGGACCTGGCCCGCCGTGACGAGGAGGGTTACCTCTACATCGTCGACCGCAAGAAGGACATGATCATCTCGGGTGGCGTGAACGTCTATCCGCGCGAGATCGAAGAGTGGTTGCTGCGGCATTCGGCGGTGGCGGAGGCCGCGGTCATCGGCGTCCCGGACGAGTACTGGGGTGAGGCCGTGCAGGCCTGCGTGGTGCGTCGTCCGGGCGCGAAGGTCACCGCCGGGCAGTTGATGGCACACTGCGAAGGCCACCTTGCACGCTACAAGCTACCACGGGCCATCGCGTTCGTGGACGCATTGCCCCGCAATGCTGCCGGCAAGGTTCTGAAACGGCAGATGCGGGACGCCTTCAACGGGAGGGGTGCCTCATGACGGTGCGTATTGCGGCCGTTCATGCGGCGCCGGCGTTGCTGGACCGGGACGCGTGCATCGGCAAGGCCTGTGACTGGATTGCCCGGGCCGGCCGGGAGGGCGTCGACTTGCTGGTTTTTCCCGAGGTGTTCGTCCCCGGGTTTCCCTACTGGATCAACTGCTACCCCCCGCTGGTTCAGGGGGAGCTGAACCTGCGCTACATGCGGTCGTCTCTCGAGGTTCCGGGCCCGGAGATCGAGACCGTGTGCAAGGCCGCCAAGGCGGCCGGCGTGACCGTGGTGCTGGGCGTGAGCGAACGCGACGGCGGCACCTGCTACAACACCCAGGTGTTCATCGCCTCCGACGGCACCCTCCTGGGCAAGCACCGAAAGCTGCAGCCGACCTATGCGGAACGCTACATCTGGGGACAGGGGGACGGCTCCACGCTGCGCGTGTGGGACACGCCGGTTGGGCGCGTCGGGGGATTGGCCTGCTGGGAGCACACGATGAACCTGGCGCGCCAGGCGCTGATCGATCAGGGGCTGCAGATCCACGCCGGTTCCTGGCCGGCACTCGGCACTCTGGCCGGTTTCGACGCCATGTTTGACGATCAGGTCGAGGCGATGAGCCGGGCCCATGCGCTCACGGGCCAGTGCTTCGTGGTGGTGGCCCAGGACACTGTCACCCAGGAGATGCTGGACGTCATGAGCGACGCCCTGGGGCGGCAGAACTTCCTGTCCGTCGGGGGCGGCTGGTCAGCTGTGATCCACCCGTGGGGCACGTACGTGGCCGGTCCCCACCGTGGTGGCGAGGAGACCCTGGTGGTGGCGGATGTCGATCTGGACGAAATCGATGCGGTCAAAGGTTTTGTCGATGCGGCCGGTCACTACTCTCGCCCGGAAGTCCTCCGTTTGATGTTCGATGACCGCGCGTACCGGCCCATGAGTCGATCGACGGACGGTTGAACGCCGGTGACCGCGGTCATCGGGGTGAGTCGCGCTGTTCCATTGTCGCAACGGGCGCGGGGCGGGCGCGACGCTCCGGGATCTCCAGGCCACCGGTTTGGTAAACGGCCCCAGGTCCGGGCCCCGATACCGCCTGGCTGGCCGGGAACTTGAGGCGTCTTTTGCGGCAGGGACCGCCCAACTTGGACGTCGGGAGAAGGCATGGCAAGGGTGGATCCGAGTAGTGCGGAACTTCGCCCGCGGATGGCGGAGCTTGTCGGCAGCGAGCACGTGCTCAATGATCCCGCTTCCCGGGACTACTACTCTCGCGATCTCAGCTACACACCCGGCGCGCGGGCGGCACTCGTGGTCAGCCCCGGTTCCGTCGAGGAACTCCGCCGGGTGGCGGCGACGGCCACCGCCGCCGCCTACGCGCTCGTCCCCCGCGGCGGGGGCATGTCCTATACGCGTGGCTATTCCCCGGACAGCGCGCGCTCGATCATCATCGACACCCGGCGCCTCGATCGGATCGTGGAGATCAATGCGGCTGACATGTACGTCACGGTCGAGTGTGGCTGTACCTGGAAGAGCCTCTACGAAGCCCTGCGGGAAAGGAACCTGAGAACGCCGCACTACGGCCCGCTGTCTGGAATGTTTGCCACAGTCGGCGGGGCACTGTCCCAGAACAGCCTGTTTCTGGGTTCCGGCGATAATGGGACGGCCGCGGACAGCCTGCTGGGTCTTGAAATCGTACTCCCCGACGGGACTCTGCTTCGGACGGGGTCTTGGGCACACCGGGACGGCAACCCCTTCTTTCGCCACTTTGGACCCGATCTCAGTGGCATCTTCACCGGGGACACGGGAGCGTTCGGCATCAAGGCACGGGCAACGCTCAGACTGCTCCGACGACCGGCGGCGACGCTGCCGATGTCCTTCGCTTTCCCGACCGCCCGCGACATGCTCGCGACGCAGATCGATCTCTCCCCCCTGCAAATCGCGGCCGAGTGCTACGGCTTCGACCCTGCCTACAATGCTGCCTTCGAGGACAGTGGCGTCAGCGTCAGGCAGGGCCTCGCGACGCTGGGCGGTGTCGTGCGCTCGGGGCCGTCATTCGCGCGTGGCTTGGGCAACGCGCTGCGGCTCGCCCGCAGCGGACGTTCGGCATTGCAGGGCGTGCCCTACTCGGTGCACATGACGTTCGAAGGGCACACGGCGGTGATCGCCCGGGAAAAGCGTCAGCTGGCGCATGCCATCTGCCGACGCCATAGCGGTGTCGAGATTGCAAATAGCCTGCCCACAGCCCTTAACGCCGCACCGTTCAATGGACTTGGTTCCGCCATCGTCGGACCAGATGGCGAGGTTTGGCTGCCGGTACACGGTTTCATGCCGCTGTCGCGCGTGCAGGCGGTGGGTGCGGCGGTCGAGCGCTTTCTCGTGGAAAACCGGGAGCGGATGCAGGATTACCGTATTCACACCTCCTACCTGACATGCTTCGCCGGGACCGGCTTTATCATCGAGCCGAGCTTTTACTGGGACGACGAGGTTCAGCAGCTGCGTCTCGACAGGCTCTCGCACGGCAAGCGGGCCCGATGCGCGGCGCGGCGTGCACAACCGGATACGCGCGCCGTTGCTCTCGATCTGCGTGATCAGTTGCGGCGCCTGATGGACGAGCACGGGTGCTGCCACCTGCAGATCGGCCGCTATTACCCATATCGCGAGATGATCGGAAACGAGGGGCTGCGCGATCTCCTCGACCGGATCAAGGAAGATCTGGATCCGGAGGGGCTGGTCAATCCCGGCTCTTTGGGGCTGCCGGGTTAGGCCCTTTTACGTAAGTGAGTCGTTGCGCAGGAGAGCAGAGCATGACGATCAGAAAAGGCTACGTCGATACCCGCGACGGACAGGTGCACTACCGGGTTTGTCCCGGCGCCGGACCTGCCCTGGTCTTCCTGCACAAGACCGCGAGCTCCTCGGCCATGTGGGAGCAGGTGATGCGGGCCCTCTCCGGCAGATATCACATGGTGGCGCTGGACACGCCAGGCTTCGGCGGCTCCTTCGACCCGGTCGATGTACCCGATGTCGGATACTACTGCGAGGTCTTCACGCAGGCGCTGGACGGACTCGGACTGGAGCGCTTCCATCTTTGCGGACACCATACCGGAGCCTCCGCCGCGGTACAGATGGCAGCTCAGGCTCCGGCGCGGGTGAGGAGCCTCGCCATGTTCGGTCCGGTGCAGATGACCGCCGGTGAACGCGAGGCCTTCCGCGAACGCTTCTCCGGGGCCATTTTCCCACGGGCGGACGGTGGTCACCTGCAGGAGACCTGGGATTACCTTGCCGCGCTCGGCGCGGACCGCTCCCTGGAGCTGCATCACCGGGAACTCCTGGATACCGTGCGGGCCTGGCGTGGACGGGCCATGGCCTACGCGGCGGTCTGGGAGCAGGATTTCCCCGCGCTTTACGCACAGGTGGCGTGCCCGGTGCTGCTGATGGCGGCACGTGATGACGTGCTGTGGCCTTTCCTTGAGCGTGCCCGAGCGGAACATCCTGGCGCCCGGGCCGTTGCCGTGGACGGCGCGAACTTCGAGCCCGATCTCGACCCCGAGGGAGTGGTTGCCGCCCTGCGGAATTTTCTGGCCCGGACCGAACCCTGACGCGGGGGGCCAGGCGCGGCGCAGCACGTTTCGCGGCGGCAACATGGCGGTTCCACAAGCGCATCGAAGGACCGTATGCGCGGCCGGGCCGCGTCAGAAAGGGCTCGGACCAGGATTCGGCAAGCCCCGTGAGCCGGGTTCCGGGCAATACGGCGGGATTGCGCGTGGCGCCGTAACAGGCGCGCACGCGATGCCCAAGTGCGAATCGGCTCGCATGGAGCTTTGGCAGTTTGCCGCCCGCGGACCAGGGCTGACAGCAGGATCCCCCCCCGGCAGGACTGCGGCCCGTGGCCGGGCTGAGTACACGCTCAGATGTCGGCCACAGCCCGGGGCCGTGATGTGCAGCTTCCGGCGCTGGCAGCTCGACCCGCACCAATGCCCTCTGCCGGTAACGCTTTGGTGTTCCTCCCCGGGCGGGTTGTTCCGCATTTGTAACGCGGGTGTGTCAGGGCGGAAACAAGGCTGGCCCTGTCCCGTGGTATTACTTTGCGATCACGTCGCGACCACTCCCGCAGATTTCATCTAACACACTGATATAAAAAACGAGTTCTGGAGGATGGCGCCTGCCGCCGGGGAATTGGCACAGCGCTTGCTTTGAAGGACTCGGCGGCGCACCTGTCGTAGCGCAGCGTGGCGCGTTGAGCACGCTCGACGCCGGCGAAACAACAAAATATGGCCCCTGCGGTTTCCGCGTGCATTGGGGGCGTACAGAGCAGGATTCACTCGTCGCGATGGTTGGGAATCAGAACGCTGATGAAAGCACTGGACGGAATCAAGGTCATCGATCTGACACACATGCTGTCCGGACCCTACGGGACCATGCTCCTGGCCGATCTCGGTGCCACCACGATCAAGGTCGAGCCACCCGGAAAAGGGGAAGGGACACGCAAGCTTCTTGCCAACGACCCAAAGTACTCGATCAAGGGGATGGGGGCCTACTTTCTGACCCTCAATCGCAATAAGCGCAGCGTATGCATCGACCTCAAGTCGGACCAGGGCAAGGCACTTTTCCTGGATCTGGTGCGGGAGTGTGACGTCGTATTCGACAACTTCAGTGCCGGCGTGCTCGGCCGGCTCGGAATCGATCACGAGACCCTTTCGGAGGTAAATCCCCGGATCATCACCTGCAGCGTCACCGGTTTTGGCGAGACCGGTCCAGACAACCTGCGTCCCGCCTTCGACCAGGTCATTCAGGGCATGGGCGGTGGCATGTCGATCACGGGCTATCCGGACGGCGGCCCGTTGCGGGCGGGCATTCCCATCGGCGACCTGGCGGGCGGCATGTTCGGCGCCATGGGTGTCCTTTCGGCGCTGGTGGCGCGGGAAAGGACGGGCAAGGGACAGCACCTGGACGTGTCCATGCTGGACTGCCAGATCTCGCTGCTGAACTACATGGCCACGATGTTCTTCCTCTCGGGCGAGAACCCGGGCCGGCTGGGCAACGCGCACTTTGTCCATGTGCCGTACAACACGTTCGCCACCAGCGACAACTGGATCATCATCGCGGTGATCTTCGACAGCTTCTGGCTGAATCTGCTGAAGGTCATCGACATACCCGAGCTTCGAATCGAGAAATACGAAACGCAGCCGGGCCGCTTCGAGGACCGAGAATTCATCAACGCCCGCCTCGGCGAGGTGCTGCGGACGGACACGACGGAGAACTGGCTGCGCAAACTGCGCGCCGAGCGCATCCCCTGTGCACCCGTGAACGACTTCGAGCAGGCCCTCAGCGACAGCCAGGTCCGCTACCGGAACATGGTGGTGAAGGTGCGTCATCCGGAAGACGGCGAAATCGAGATGCCCGGCAATCCCATCAAGATGTCGGTCACGTATGAAGACACGTTCACCCCGCCGCCGTTGGTGGGCCAGGACACGGACGATGTCCTGCGCGAGGTCCTGAACATGGATCACGAGCGCATCCGGGCGTTGCGTGAGCAAGGCGTCATAGGTTGAGCAGTCATGCCTGAGCGGGAATTCGTCAGCGTCAACGAGGTGGGTCTGCGCGACGGTCTTCAGAATCAATCCGTGCAGGTGCCCACGGACGGAAAGCTGCGCCTAGCCGGGGCCCTGGCCGACGCTGGCATCCGCAGTATGGAGGCGACCAGCTTCGTCTCGCCGCGTGCCGTACCCCAGATGGCCGATGCCGCAGAGCTTTACCCGGCTCTGCCGCGGCCGGATGAAATCGAATATTCCGCTCTGATTCCCAACATGAAGGGCTACGAGCGTGCCCGGGAGGTCGGGGTGCGCTCGGTTGCGGTGGTGCTCTCAGCCACCGATACGATGAACCGGAAGAACATCAATATGTCGCTCGAGCAGACCCGCCGGGTCTGCGCCGAGGTGGTGGGCCGCGCCAGGGGGGACGGCATCTACAGCCGGGCCTACGTGGCCGTGGCGTTTGAATGTCCATTCGAGGGCACCGTTTCCGGTGACCGAATCGGGGCGCTTACGGAAGAGATGTTCGCGGCCGGCGCGGACGAGGTGATCGTGGCGGACACCATCGGCGCCGCGAACCCTTCTGACGTTTTCCAGCGCTTCTCCGATCTGGCCCGCCGTTTCGGCCCCAGCCGGCTGGCCGCCCACTTCCACGATACCCGCGCGCTCGCTCTGGCCAACGCCTGGGCCGCCTTGCACGGGGGCGTGCGGCGTTTCGACAGCTCCATCGGCGGATTGGGCGGCTGTCCGTTCGCCCCGGGGGCGGCCGGCAACGTGGCCACCGAGGACCTGGTACTGATGCTCGAAATGTGTGGATTCCGGACTGGAATCGACATCGCCGGTCTGCGCCAGGCGGTTGAAATCGCGTCCGAACTGGTGGGCTACCAGCTGGGCGGGCGGATCAGCCCGTGGTTGCAGTCCGAGGACCGGAGACGTTCCGGCAGGGACGGGAGGGGCTGATGACGCCGTACGGGCAGCCGGGGCGGATGGCCAATTACCGCGTGGGCGAGGGGACCGGTTCTGGAGAGCCCGGGCCTGTGCGGGGCCGCTCGCGAGTACGCTCGATCGTACTCGCCGCGATTCCGTGGTTGGTGATCGCCGGCCTTCTGGTCGGGGCCTTCACCATTCGCCCGGGTGGCGTCGGCAAGGCCGTGGTGCCCGCACCCGTTTCCGCACAGGACCATTTCTACGGCATTGCCTATCCCGGAAACCAGGTCCTTTGGATGGTCGGGATGCTGGGGAAGATCGTACGGAGCGACGACGGCGGCAGATCCTGGGCCGTTCAGCCCAGTCCGACGAAAAGGATATTGCAGAGCATCGGGACCTGGAGCACGAAACGCGCCGTCGCCGTAGGAGACAACGGTCTCGTCATCGTGACCAAGGACGGCGGTCGCAGCTGGCAGCAGGTCAAGGTGCCTCTGACCAAGGTCTCGAACAAGTTCCTGCGGGTACGCGTGCTGGACAACGGAACCGCGTGGATCGTCGGGGCGATGGGAGCAGTGCTCGAATCCACCGATTACGGACAGACCTGGGCCCGCAAAGTGCCGGTGCACGACGTGACGCGCATGGACATCGATGGCGTCGGCAAGCATCTCTGGGTCGTCGGTGAGTTTGGCCAGATCATCGCCTCGGATGACGGAGGGAAAACCTGGCAGAAACAGAGCAGCGGGGTCCGCAATACCCTGAACGGTGTCTGCTTCCGGGACGTGGATCATGGCGTGGTGGTGGGCCTGCAGGGCGTGATTCTTACCACGTCGGACGGAGGCCGGACCTGGCATCAGGTACACGGCGTCACGAAAGAGCACCTGTTCGCGGTCGACTGGAACGGCCGGCAGTGGTTGGCAGTGGGAGCCAACGGGGTCGTGCTCACCTCCGGCCCTGATGCGGCCCAATGGAAGGCGAAACAGGTCGCGCCACGCGATTTCGCATGGCACACGGGTGTCGCGGCGGCTCAGGATCGCTGGTATCTGGCCGGTGCGGACAGCGGTATGTATCACGGCGGCAACTGGAACGCCTTTGCTAAAAGGGGCGACCAGTGACGCGATTCATCCGAGGGTTCTCCGGTTTCTGCATTCGGCGTCGTGTCCCGATCATCTCGGTTTTGGCCATTCTTACGGTCATCTTCGGGTTGCTTGCCACGCAGATATCGGTCCGGACGATCTTCAAGGACATGCTGCCCCTATCCAATCCGTGGATTCAGACGCAGCAGAAATACAAGAATACCTTCGGCGGCGCGAACCTGGTCACGATCATGGTAACGGCGCGGCATGGCACGATCTTTCAACGCCCGGTGCTCAAGACGGTGCAGAGCATCACGCGCGACCTGCGCAAGGTCGATGCCGTCGACTCGTTCCAGATCACCTCCCTGGCTTCCCAGAAGCTGAAGACCGTCAAGGCGACCAGCTTCGGAATCGATTCCGTGCCACTGATGTGGCCCAAGGTGCCGAAAACGCAGGCGGGAATCACCAGCCTACGTGAAGCCGTCATCAGGAATCCGGTGGTTTACGGGGCATACGTTTCGCGCGATCTGCGCTCGACGCTCATCAAGGTCAACTTCATTGACCGCCTGGTGAACTACCCCAAGATCTTCCAGCAACTGCGTGCGACGGTCCACCGCGACGCGGACCCCGCCTTGGTCAAGGTGGACATTATCGGCCAGCCGATGCTCTACGGGTGGGTCCACCACTACCTGCCGCAGACGGTCGAGATCACGCTGCTCACCATCGGCATGCTGTCCCTCACCTTGTTTCTTCTCGCCAGGACCTGGCGCGGCACGTTGCTGCCGCTGCTCGCGGGAATCACGAGCGCCTGCTGGTCTCTGGGAATTGCCCACCTTCTCAAGATGAACTTCGACCCGCTGGTGGCGGTGGTCGCGTTCCTCATCACGGCCCGGTCGATTTCGCATTCGGTGCAGCTGGTCACCCGTTACGAGGATCTGCGCGCAGCGAAGGGCAACGTACCGTTGCCGGAAATTGCGCGGACCAGCCTCGCGGAACTTTTCCGGCCTGGCATGCTGGGCGTCGCGGCGGATGCCGGTGCGATCCTCGTAGTGCTCCTTACGCCGATCCCGATGCTCCAGAAAGTGTCCATCATCGGAGCGATCTGGGTGGGCAGCATCGCTGTTTCGGCGGTTGTAATGACGCCGATTCTCCTCTCGTTCCTGCGCAATCCCGGCGGCGCCGTACACCCGGTCAATCTCGATCGGCTTATGCACCGCTTTCTGCAAGTCTGCGTACGTATCGCAGTCACGCGCGGTCGGTACGTTGCCATCGGAGTGGCTGTCGCGCTGCTGCTGGGGTCGGGCGCGCTCGCCTCCCGGTTGCAGGTGGGAGATGCCCGTCCGGGGTCCCCGATCCTTCGGTACGGCAGCGAATACAATCAGAGCGCGCGAGCGATCAATCATAAGTTTGCCGGCACCAACCGGCTCTATGTCGTGATCCACGGAGCCGAAGACGGGGCGCTGCGCGACCCCCGGGTCTTACGCAAGATGCGTGAGCTCCAGTATTACATGCAGGCCCAGCCGCAGGTGGGCGCGACAAGCTCACTCGTCGACGTTATCAGTTCGGTCAACCAGGCGCTTCACGGCGGCAACCCCCGCTACGACGAGGTGGGGGATTCCCCCAGCACCAACGGGCAGTTCCTCTACCTGTACGTGTCGGGTTCAGATCCCGGGGATCTCAACCACTACTCCGACGCCAACTTCCGCAACGGCGCCGTGACCATGATGTTTCGCGACCATACGGGGGACACGATCCGGACGGCGATCACTCGGGTTCAGGAATTTATCCATCACAACCCGATGACGGGGGCCTCCTACAAGCTGGCCGGCGGGCTCATCGGGGTGCTGGCCGCGGTGAATGATGTCCTGCTCAAGGGGCAGATCGAGGCCATCGCTCTGGGTCTTCTGGTTGTGGTCCTCGCTGCCACCGCCGTTTACCGGTCCACGGTTGCCGGGATGCTCTTCATGATCCCGGTGCTGCTCTCGAACATGGTCACATTCGCCTTCATGGCGCTTACTCACGTGGGACTGAACATCAATACCGTGCCTGTCGTGGCACTGGGTATTGGGCTCGGGGTGGACTACTCGTTCTATGTCGTGGACGGCATACGCGAGGAGCTGGCGGCGCACGGCGACTTTGAGCAGGCAGTGGTGAGTTCGCTGCACAGCGCGGGACGGGGAGTTCTCGTTACTGGCCTGACGCTCATTGTGAGCGTGTTTCTGTGGACTTTTTCGTCGTTGCGCTTCCAGGCCGAGATGGGCGTGCTCATCGCGGTCTGGCTGGCGGTATCGGCGAGCAGCGCTTTGTTGCTGATGCCGGGACTGGTCTACGTGTTCCGGCCGCGATTCATATTTAGCACCCGCCAGCCCTCGACTCCCGCGTCGACGGCCGGCGGACAACGGGTGGACTCCCTTTAGAGGGATGTTTCGGAGTCTGCGTTGGGGGGGCCGCGAACACACGTGAAAGGCCCGTTTCAGCAGATGAGGGGATGGAGGACAAGAAATGTTCGTACTACGACGTAGCGGGATGTTCGCGGTAGCCCTGGCGGTGGCCTTTGCTGGTATCCCTCTGAGCGCTGCCGCGGGACCGATCTCCTGGGGGGGGAGCGACTACAACGCGACTTTTTCCGGGTATCTGCGGCAATACTTCTCGATGAACCTGCAGAATCCACCGGAAACGAAAGCCAACGACCGGTACGACCTTTCCATGGAACGTACCCAGTTCCAGGCCGCGCTGAACGGGAATCTCAGCAGCGTTACCTACCACCTGCGCGGCCGTATCGCCCGGGAAGCGACCACGAGCTATCTTCGACGGCTCGAGACGCCCGCGGACCTCGTTGGTGGGGGGGCCGGTACTGGCGGTGCCAATGGCGGGCATGATCTCGTCTCGGACCGGTACGACCAGAACCAGCTTCGCGAAGCCTGGGTCGACGTGCCCATCGGGCAATGGACCCACCTGCGCCTTGGGAAGCAGCAGGTCGTGTTCGGACACACGGATTTCTTCCACGCACTGGATATGATTGAGGGCTATGACTTTACGTGGCGCTCATTTCTGGTGCCCGAGAACGAAGACATCCGCAAGCCGCTTACCATGGCGAACCTTATGTTCAACACGCCGCAAGGCGGACAGCTGCAGTTCCTCGTGATTCCGGGGAGCCTGAACGCCAAACGGGATATCGGGAATACCTATGACCTGTTTGGCGGCCGGTGGGCGAATCAGCCGAACAAGGGCATCGACTTCTACCAGATCATGGACTACGGGTACAACAACCCCGAGGGAACCTCGAGTGCCGTAACTGGCGCGGTCCGCTGGAGCGCCATTGCCGGGGACCTCAACTACTCGGTCGCGTACCTTCACGTTTATAACCCCGACCCGGTTGTCAATTCGCCGTTCAACCCGTACGGGCAGATGCCACATGGCCTTCTGGGAGATTTTATCTATCCCATCGTGAACGTGGTCGGCGGCAGCGTGAGCGGGTACTCCTCCTGGGCCGATGCCGTGTTCAGTTCCGAGGTGGCGTACACCTTCCACAAGCCGTACAACGTGGGTACGGATCCGACCACATGCGGCGCGCCTTTCCCCGGATTCTGCGGCGTCATCAACAAGAAAACAGTGCGCATCATGGTGCGCATGGACAAGCAGGTGAGCTGGCCGAACGCCGTATTCGGCGCGCAGCGCGGGTCGTTTCTCTCGTTCCAGTTCTTTGACACCTGGCTGCCCAATTTCAAGAAATCCGACGACATCGTCGATCTGGCCGGATACGCGGCGCCCAAGCACCAGCACAACATGATTGCCACGGGGATCCTGGGGCTGAACTACATGAACAGCACCATCAATCCGCAGCTGGCGGGTGGTTACGACCTTACCAACGGCGGCGGATTCCTCATTCCGAGCATTCAGTTCGTCAAGGGCGATCACTGGCTATTCAAGCTCGAGGCGGATCTTTTCTATCCGCACGGCAGCAACACCCTGGGAGGCAATTCGTCCGATACCCACATATTCGGGTACTTCGCCAACAACGATCAGCTGATGGCCAGAATCACCTACCAGTTCTGATGGAGGTGCTACCCGAAATGGCTTGCCCGGGCACGGAAATGGACTTGTCCGTGCCCGGGCAGGATCCGGCCCCGTGATGGCGTCTGTGCTGGCTCAACATCGATCTTCACAGATCGAAGGAGGTGCCGAATGGCACGCCTGGATCGACTGAGCGTCGGCATGGGACGCCGGCCGGCGCTGCTGGTGGTGGATGCGTCCCGGGGTTTCACCGATCCGCGATGCCCGCTGGGCTGTGAGGCGGGGCAAGTTGTGAACGCCATTGCCGCACTACTGCAGGCGTTCCGCTCGCGCGGGCTGCCGGTCTGGTTCACGACCGTGATCTACACCTCGCCTTACCAGGCGTCCGTGTTCCGCCGCAAGCTTCCGGTGCTGGACCTGCTGGTACCGGACAGCGAGTGGGTCGCGATCGACCCGCGCATCGCCCCTCGCGAGGACGAGCCGGTGCTGGTCAAGCACTTCCCCAGCGCCTTTTTCGGCACCGACCTCGCCCAGCAGCTTGCCGGGGCAGGGGTGGACACCCTGTACGTGACCGGGCTGACAACCAGCGGCTGTGTGCGGGCGTCGGCTCTGGATGCGCTGCAGCACGATCTGCGGCTGATCGTGCCGCGGGAGGCAACTGGGGACCGCGACACCGCGGCCCACGAGGCGAATCTTTACGATCTGGAGAGCAAATACGGCGACGTGGTGTCGCTGGACGACGCCCTGCGCATGCTCGACGAGGTGGTCGCCCGCGACGACGGCCGCTGAATGCCGGGGCAAACGGATACAAGGCCGCCCGGCCACCGGCGCGGCGCGAGGCAGGATCGAACAGGGGAGAAGCGACCATGGGTTACCATCTCGGCGTCGACGTCGGCGGGACTTTCACCGATGTCCTCCTGATCGACGAGGACAGTGCACGGACCTATACCGCCAAGGTGCCGTCGACGCCGTCCGATTCGTCGATCGGGGTCCTCAACGGCATCGGCAAGGTCTGCGAGCGGGCGGGAGTGGATCCCACGCGGATCGACTACGTCATGCACGGCACCACCGTCGCCACCAACGCCATGCTCACGGGCAGGGGCGCGCGCGTGGGCCTGGTCACCACCCGCGGCTTCCGGCAGGTGCTGCAGATCGCCCGTTCGTTCGTGCCCGGCGGTCTCGGCGGCTGGGTGATCTACAACAAGAGCGATCCGCTGGCGCCGCTCGAGCTGACCGTGGAGGCGGACGAGCGCATGGCGGCCGACGGCAGCGTGGTGGAATCCCTCGACGAGAACACGTTGAGGGAGCGCCTGGAGTATCTGCGCGAGCGCGACATCGGTGCGCTCACCATCTCGTTTCTGAACTCCTTCGCCAACGGCGCGCACGAGCAGCGGGCGCGCGAGATCGCGGCGAAAGTGTTCCCCGACGACGTGCCGGTTTCGATTTCCTGTGAGGTCATCCCGGAGATGCAGGAGTACGAGCGGACGCTTACCACCGTCGCGAACTCCTTCGTTCGCCCGGAGGTGTCGCGCTACATGAGCAACCTCCGCAGCGAGCTGGGACGGCGAATGAACGACGTGCGGCTCTACATCCTGCGCTCGGACGGGGGCCTGGCGACCAGTGAGGCGGCGGTCAATTTGCCGGTCAATCATCTGATGAGCGGACCCGCCGGCGGCGTGTCCGGGGCGATCTGGATTTCCCGGCAGGCAGGGTTCCGTAACCTGATGACCCTGGACATGGGCGGGACGTCGACCGACGTCTGCCTGGTGCAGGACGCGACCGCACAGACCCGGCGCGAAACCACCGTCGGCGATCTCGCGATCCGGGCATCTTCGGTGGACGTGCGTACCGTCGGCGCGGGGGGCGGCTCCGTCGCCCACGTGCCGGAGCTGACCCGTGCCCTGCGCGTCGGTCCCGAAAGCGCCGGCGCCGATCCGGGACCGGCGGCCTACGCCAAGGGCGGCGAGCAACCGACGGTCACGGACGCCAATGTCGTGCTCGGATACCTGCCCGCCTCCACCCGCCTTGGCGGTGAGATGAACATCGACCATGGTCTGGCCGAGAAGGCCGTGCAGACCGTGGCCGATGCTCTCGGACTGCCGCTGCAGAAGGCGGCCGCAGGCATCATCGATATCGTCAACGAGAACATGTTCGGCGCGCTGCGCCTGGTCTCGGTCGAGCAGGGCTACGACCCGCGGGACTTCGCGCTGGTCGCTTTCGGCGGTGCCGGCCCGATGCACGCCAATGCGCTGGGCCGGCTGATGGGGTCGTGGCCGGTGATCATCCCGCCGGGCCCCGGTGTGCTCTGCGCTTACGGAGACGCCACGACCCAGCTCAGGCAGGAGGCCTCGCAGACCTTCATACGGCGGTTCCGGGACACCGACAGCCCGGAGGTTGGGAAGCTTCTCTCAGCCCTGGCGGAGACCGCCTGTGGCCATCTCGACCAGGAAGGCGTCGATCGGGCCGACCAGACCGTCGTCTGCCAGGTTGACCTGCGCTACCACGGGCAGGCGCTCATGCTCACGATCGATGCTTCCCTGGACGGCTTTGCCGACGGCGGACTGGAGCAGGTGGGCCGCCGCTTCGACGAGCTGCACGAGCAGCTCTACACCTTCGCCCTTGACGAGGACAAGGAGATCGTGAGCCTGCGCGCCATCGTCCAGGGCAAGGCCGTGGCGGTGGAGGCCCGGGAAATCGAGAGCGGCGGGGAGGACCCGTCTGGCGCCCGCCTCACCGAGGAAACCATCTACGTGGACGACGGGGAACACGCGGCGGTGATCTACGATCGGGCGCGGTTACGCGCCGGAAACCGAATCGCAGGACCGGCAATCGTCACCGAGATGGATTCCACCACCCTGGTTCTGCCGGGCCACGTGGGCGAGATCGACCGGTTCGGCAACATCCTCATCCGGCCGGCGGCCGCGGCCAAGTAAGGAGCGTGTCATGCCAGCAAAGATCATCCAGCGCAACGACGAGCCGTTCCGCCCGGTCGAGGTGGACCCGATCAGCCTCGACATCATCGAGAGCGCCCTAAAGAACGCCCGCTTCGAAATGGACGCGGTACTGTTCCGCACGGCGATGTCGCCCGGGATTCGTGAGCAGGGGGACACGTTCCCCATGATCGCCAACCACGAGGGCAAGATGGTTGTGGGTCAGTTTGGCTCCTTCATCTACGGTTTTACCAGCAGCTACGACGGCACGATCGAAGAGGGAGACATTATCCTCACCTCCGATCCCTACGGCGTGGACGGCGCCATAAGTCACGCCAATGACTGGCTGGTGCTGATGCCGATGTTCCGTGAAGGGCGGCTGATCGGCTGGGCCTCGATGTTCGGCCACATGACGGACGTCGGCGGCATGTCGCCCGGCAGCCTGCCCACGGGGGCTACCGAGAACTTCCAGGAAGGGGTGGTCATCCCGCCGGTTAAGATTTACCGCAAGGGCGAGCTGCAGGAAGACGTGCTCAGCCTGATTTTGCGCAACTGCCGCATCCCGCAGTGGAACAATAGCGACCTCAAGTCGCTGGTGGCCGCCTGCCACGTGGCGGAACGGCGCTGCAACGAGATCTGCGACCGCTTCGGTGTCGACACCTTCATCGCCGCGATGCAGGAACTGCTGGCACGCAACTACCGCGCCATGGACCAGCTTATCCAGACCAACATTCCGGAGCACCGCCAGTCCTTCGAGGACTACGTGTGCGACGACGGCAACGGCTACGGGCCCTACAAGATCGCGTGCAGCATGTGGCGCGAGGGCGGAAAGCTGGTCTTCGATTTCGAGGGCACCGACCCGCAGTCGATGTACTCGATCAACTTCCTGCTTAACGAAGAGATGTTCAAGATGTTCGCGGGCGTCTTCCTGATCATGGTGTTCGACCCGCAGATCGTTTACAACGACGGTTTCTACGAGCTCATGGAGGTCCGCATTCCGCGCGGCTCGCTGCTCAAGCCGGTGGCGCCGGCCGCGCTGTCCTGCCGCAACCACGCGCTCGGGCGCATCTTCGACGTGCTTGGCGGCCTGTTCGGCCAGGGCAATCCGGACTTCCTGAACGCGGCCGGGTTTTCGGACAGCCCGCACTTCTTCTTCTCCGGCTACGACCGCAAGGGGGAGTGGTTCCAGGTCTACCAGATCGGCTTCGGAGGCATTCCCGGGCGGCCCATGGGCGATGGCCCCGACGGGCACTCGCTGTGGCCTTCGTTCCGCAACGTGCCCAACGAGTTCGTAGAGAGCCACTATCCGCTTCGCATCGAGGTGTTCGAGACCATCCCCGACTCCGGTGGACCCGGCGTGCATCGGGGCGGCAACGGTCTGCGCCTGGGCTACCGCTTCCTGGAACCGGGGACCGTCTCGGTGCACGACGATCGCTGGCTGACCTACCCCTGGGGAGTGCGAGGTGGCTTGCCGGGGGGGCGCAGCGAGAAGATGCTGGTGCGCGAGGACGGCAGTCGGAAGTACCTGCGTTCCAAGCAGGACAATATCCGGGTCGAGGAGGGAGACCTGCTGTACTTTAATACTTGGGGTGGTGGAGGCTGGGGTGACCCGCTGGAGCGGGACCCGGCGCGCGTGGCGCTGGATGTGGACCGGGGTCTTGTCACGCGTGAGGGCGCCAGCCGCTACGGCGTGGTCTTGCGGGACGACCTGACAGTGGACGACCCGGCCACCGAAAAGCTGCGCAGGCATATGGCGAAGGAGCGTGGGGAGGTCAAGCTGTTCGACTTCGGGGGCACTGTGGAAGAGCTTCGGCAGCGCTGCCTGGAGGAGACCCACATCGAGGCCCCCCAGGCGCCGGAGTCGCGCCGCGGCACCATCGGTGCTGGGCGTCGCACCTGAAAGCGGGTCTGTGTGATGGGGCGTCTTGCGGGGCGGTGTGCTCGCTACTCGGCTGGGGGGTAGTCCTTGCACTCATGCGTTGGCGTCCATGCAACTGTCTGGGGTTCAGGTCCCGGCGTGTGGTCGCACTCCGGGGCCCTCCTCCGAACCGGTTCCAAAAGTGTCAAAGTTCTTGAGCTTCCTCGGCCATCCGGCGTAGGTAGTCGTCCACGACGCCGGGGTACCACCGGAGCTGCCTGCCGATGTGCATGGGTTTCGGACGCTCTCCCGACAGCACCAGACGTTGCACGGTCTTAGCGGAGATCTTCAGCGCGGCCGCCAGATCATGGGCGGTCCACTTCGGTCTTTCTCGGGGGGCCAACGCGCCTCCGGATGCCTGCCATAGGGCTGCTCCTCTTCCTGCTCTGCAGTGCCGATTGTATGGAGCCAAGCAGAACTTGTGGAGCATGCGTGGAGCACAGCCATTATTGGCGGGGCGTGCAAGCTCTATAACTTGTTGAAGAAATTGGTGGGCCCGGCAGGACTCGAACCTGCGACCAAGGGATTATGAGTCCCCTGCTCTAACCAGCTGAGCTACAGGCCCAAATGCATGATGGCTTCGATCCGGCCGGTCGCTGCCGCGCCCATCGAGGGCCCGCCGGCGATCGGGATTATGCCGGACGCTGCGCGCTCCTGCTCCGCGTCCGGTCCAGCCCGGCCATCCCTGGCCGGGCGTTCGCTGCGCTGCGAAGGTCCACCGGACCTTCGCTCGCCGCTCACCCCCTGCTGCAACCAGCCGAGCTGCGGGCACTGTTCCCTTGCGCCGCACCGGTCCCGCAGCAGGAGTGTCGCGGCGGCAGGCGGCGCAGTATATCGCCGGTGCGACCCCGCAGTCACCCGCCGGCGCGGAGCGTGGAAACCCATGGGTGCGCTGCGTCGCGCCGTGCCCTCACCGGTTCATCAAAAGTAATCTGTTATAGAAAACCGGAATATGGATTTGCTCTCGTGAGCGTGTTATGGGTAGCCTGAATATTGAGCTGGATCAGCTGTCCGGCGGCAAACGATAAAGACACGTCATCATTTAATAAGATACACTCACGATTCAACCTCAGTCCGGTGCCTTCCCGGCCCGAATGCTGACTGCCCGGCCGGCGTTCGCGGCGCGGAGGCCGACCACGGAACGGTCCGAACGCAAACGCGGAGCACTCCGCCAACGCGGGACCGTAACCATGCTGCCAGAGGCCCCACGACAACCCCGATTCGCGCTCGCGGCCGGCGGCGGATTCCTGTTGCTCGGCGGCGCCGTGATGATCACGGTCACGCAGGTCCTCGACTTGTCGCCGCAGGGCTCGCCCGGTAGCGAAACCCTGCTGGCCGCCCTCTGGCTCGCCGTACTGGCGAGTGGAGCCCTGCTGTATGCCCTGCTGCGGCCGGTCCAGAAGCGACTGCAGGGGCTGGCGGAGTCGACCGAGACCATGCGGCGCCTGCTGGAGAGCCATCCGGGCTCGGTCTTCTCCCTGGACCTGGACGGACGCTACACGAACGTCTACAAGACCACCGCCCTGACCGGCTACGCCCCGGAGGAGCTGGTCGGGAGGCACCATTCCGAGCTGCTGATACCGGAGGACCGCGAGCGCGTCGGGGAAGAGTTCGCCGCCATCGTCCGCGGGGAGCCCAGGGTGCTCGAGACCACCATCCTCACCAGGGACGGCGAGCGCATCCCGGCCAGCGTGACGGTAATTCCCGTGGTCGCCCGGGGGCGCATCGTGGGGGTGCACGGGATCACCCAGGACATCTCGGCGCGCAAACGGGTCGAGCACGAGCTCCGGGCCAGCGAGCTCCGCTATCGCAGCCTGTTCGAGAGCAGCACGGACGGAATCCTCCTGACCACGCCGGATGGGAGCATCCAGGCGGCCAACCCGGCGGCCTGCAGCATCCTCGGCCGCACAGAGGAGGAGATCGTTCGCCTGAACCGGGGCGAACTCGTCGACGGCGAGGACGCCCTCGCGCTGGAGCGGCTCGCGGCCGAACGCGCCCGGACCGGGCGTGCCCGGGGCGAGCTCTGGATGAAGCGGGGCGACGGGGGGAAGGTCCGGGTCGAGCTGAGCGGCTCCAGGTTCACCGACGAGTCGGGGCGGGAGCGCGCCAGCGTGATCATGCGCGACGTAACCGAACGCGAACGCATCTCGCGCCAGCTGCAGCTGGCGGCCAGCGCGCTCGCGAACACCGCTGAAGGCGTGGCTATCGTGGACCGTCGCTGGCGGATCGTCTCGGTCAATCCCGGCTTCAGTCGGATCGCCGACACGCCGCAAGAAGAGGCGCTCGGGCGGCGGCCGCGGATCGAGTTCGGAAACCGCCGGATCCGGCACCTGCGCCGGCTGCGGCGGGAGATCCGGGAGCACGGCTACTGGCAGGGCGAGGCGATCAAGCGGCGGCACGACGGCGTCGGGATCCCGGTCCTGGTCAGCGTCAGCCCGGTCCGCGACGACCGCGGCCGGATCGCAAACTTCGTGCTGGTGTTCAACGACATCTCGGAGCACAAGGACTACGAGCGGCGCCTGCAGCATCTGGCCCACCACGACCTGCTCACCGACCTGCCCAACCGTTCGCTGCTGGAGGAACGCACGCGGGGCGCCGTGATCCGCGCGCGTCGGCACGAGCAGGCGATGGCGATCCTGTTCGTGGATCTGGACCGCTTCAAGACGGTCAACGACTCCCTCGGTCACCGCGCCGGGGACCGCCTGCTGCAGATCGTGGGAGAGCGGCTGCGCCTGGCGGTGCGCGAGACCGACACGGTGGCCCGCCTGGGCGGCGACGAGTTCGCGATCCTGCTCGGCGAGCTGGCGGACGCGCGGGATGCGGCGATCGTCGCCGGCAAAGTGCTGGAGGTCCTCAAGCAGCCGCTGACGGTCGCCGAGCGCAGCCTGTACCTCGGCGCCGGCATCGGCATCGCCTGCTATCCCCAGGACGGCGAGGACTTCAGCTCGCTGATGCAGAACGCCGATACCGCGATGTATCGCGCCAAGACCGGGGGGCGCAACAGCTACCAGTTCTACTCGTCCGACATGAACACCGAGGCGGTGCACACGCTGGTGCTGCAGAGCAGCCTGTACCAGGCGCTGGAGAACGGCGAGTTCGACGTCTACTACCAGCCCTTCGTGGACCTGGGCAGCGGCCGGATCACCGGCATGGAGGCCCTGATCCGCTGGCGCAACCCCGAGCTGGGACTGGTCTCGCCCGCGGACTTCATCCCCCTGGCCGAGGAGACCGGGCTGATCGTGCCGATCGGCGAGTGGGTGCTGCGGGAGGCCTGCGCCACGCTGCGGCGGCTGCACCACGCGGGGCATGAGGACCTGCGGGTGGCCGTCAATCTCTCCGCGCGCCAGTTCCGGCAGGACGACCTGGCAGAGCGGGTCGCCGCGGTGCTGGGCGAGTTCGGGCTCGACGGCCGGTTCCTGGAGCTCGAGATCACCGAGACCACGGTCATGGACCGGGTCCGGGACGCCATCGAGGCGATGCAGACGCTGCACGGGTTGGGCGTGACCATCGCCCTGGACGACTTCGGCACCGGCTATTCCTCGCTCAATTACCTCAAGGACTTCCACATCAATTACCTGAAGGTGGACAAGTCCTTCGTCCAGGGGGTCCCCGGCGACGAGGGCAGCGCCGCGATCACACGCACGGTGATCGCGATGGCGCGCAGCCTCGGGATCGGTGTGATTGCCGAGGGCATCGAGACGCCGGCCCAGCTCAGGGCCCTGTCCGAATGGGAGTGCGAGGAGGGCCAGGGCTACCTGCTCAGCGTCCCGCTGGCCTCGGAAGACCTGGGCTGGCTGCTGGACACCTACGCCACACTTCCGGCCGGACCGGCGGCCGCCGCCGGCGCGGCCGCCAGCGGTACCGGCGGCCGGCGCAAGGGAGCACCCAAGTGAGCGACGACCGCGGCAATACGTTCGAGCGCGTGGCCACCGGCATCGCCGGCTTCGACAGCCTGACCGGCGGGGGACTGCCGGCGCGGCGCGTGACCCTGATCGCCGGGGGGCCCGGGGCGGGCAAGACCGTCTTCGGGCTCCAGGTCCTGTGCCACGCGGCGGCCGCCGGGGCGAGCGGCCTGCTGGTGAGCTTCGAGGAGAGCGCCGCGGAGGTGGTCGAGAACCATGCCGGCTTCTCCTGGGACCTGCCCGCGCTCGCCGGTGACCGGGTGCACATCATCGAGGCGCGGGTCGACGAGGCGTTCGCCGGGGCCGGACAGTTCGACATCGGCGGGCTGCTGGCAGCGATGGGCGAGAAGGTCCGCCAGACCGCTGCCGCCTGGGTGATGCTGGACGGGCTCGATGCCCTGCTGGGAGCGCTGGGCGGGCAGCAGGCGGCGTTGCGGGAGATCTATCGCCTGCGCCGCTGGGTATCCGAGCAGGGCCTGACCTGCCTGGTCACCGGCAAGGTGGACGCCGACCTGGGCGACTACCTGCGCCGCTTCAGCTTCATGCCCTTCGCCGTGGACTGCCTGGTGAGCCTGCGCAGCGAGATCCGCGAGCGCGCCTTCATGCGCCAGCTGCGCGTGGTGAAGTACCGGGGTGGGGCCTGCAGCGGCGCCGAGGTGCCGTTCGTCATCTCCGGCGAAGGGATCACCCCGGCCTTGCGCGAGAGCGTGCGGCTGGAACACGACGTCTTTACCGAGCGGGTCGGCTCCGGCATTCCCCGGCTCGACAAACTGCTCGACGGCGGCTACCTCCGCGGCAGCAGCATCCTCGTCTCCGGTGCGCCGGGCACGGCCAAGACCACCCTGGCAGCGGCGCTGGCGGATCATGCCTGCCGCCAGGGGGAGCCGGCGCTGTTCGTGAGCTTCGACGAGGCCGGCAGCCAGATCGTGCGCAACGTGCGTTCGGTCGGCATCGACCTCCAGCAGCACGTGGATTCGGGACTGCTGCAGCTGACCGGTTTCCGCGCCGCCGGCGTCAGTGCCGAGGAGCACTTCATCGCGATCCAGCAGATGCTGCTGGACCACCGGCCCCGTTACCTGATCATCGATCCGGTGTCGGCGCTGGTGAAGGCCGGCGGGCGCGATCTCGCCGCGGACGTGGCCGAGCGCATCCTCGAGACCGCCAAGGCCCGGGGCACCACGGTCATGACCACGACACTGCTGGAGGAGGGGCTGCCGGAGGCGGAGGATACCATGAGCCACGTCTCCACCATCGCCGACACCTGGATCAACCTTTCCTACAATGTCGGGGGCGGCGAGCGCAGCCGCGCTCTGACCGTGATCAAGGCGCGCGGGACCGCGCATTCCAACCAGGTGCGCGAGCTGGTGCTGGGATCCGGCGGGATCACGCTGGCCGACGTCTACACCGCGGGCGGCGACGTGCTGATGGGCACGGCGCGGATCGAGCGCGAGAGCGAAGAGCAGCTCGAGATCATGCGCCGCGACGCCGAGTACCAGGTCCAGCGGGAGAAGCTGGAAGCCGAGGTCCGCGCGGCGGAGGAGCGGATCCGGACGCTGAGCCAGGCATTGCAGTCCTACCGGCACCAGCTCGAACTGATGACCAGCGAGCACAACGCGCTCGAGAATGCGCGCGAGCGCCGGCACGGCCGCGTCCGGGAGAGCCGCAACGCGGACGACGACGTGCTGGAGGGAGCCCGCGGCGGGGAGCCACGCGAGCGATGAACGCCCTGTACCGACCGCAACGGGAGGAACACGAGCAGGCCATGGCGCGGATCACCCTCTACGTCGCCGGCGACGCGCCCAGCTCACGGTTGGCCCGCCAGGTCCTGGAGGACTTGCTCGCCCGGGACGCGGCCCGGCAGCGTTACCGGCTGATCGACGTGCTGGCAGAGCCGGCCAGGGCCCTGGAAGCCGGGCTGATCGCGACCCCCACGCTGGTCATCGAGCAGGACGGCTGGGAGCGGCGCTATGTCGGGGATCTGCGCGAGCGCGCCTCGGTGTTGCAGGAGATGCTGGGTAGCCTGGGCGCAGGAAGCGATACGCTGCCCGACCCCGACCCGGCAACCTAGGCCCGCGGGCGTCCCGTCGTCGTCGGGGTTCGCGGTACCTCCGTGTACCGCGCGCGGGGAGGGCCGCTATTCCTCCAGGAACGAGCGCAGCTGCTCCGAGCGCGAGGGATGGCGCAGCTTGCGCAGGGCCTTGGCCTCGATCTGGCGGATGCGCTCGCGCGTGACGTCGAACTGCTTGCCGACCTCTTCCAGGGTGTGGTCGGTGTTCATGTCGATGCCGAAGCGCATTCGCAGTACCTTGGCCTCGCGCGGGGTGAGGCTGGCCAGCATGTTGTGGGTCGCCTCGCGCAGGCCCGACTTGGTCGCCAGGTCCACCGGCGACTGCACGTTGGCGTCCTCGATGAAGTCGCCCAGGTGCGAATCCTCGTCGTCGCCGATGGGGGTCTCCATGGAGATCGGCTCCTTGGCGATCTTGAGCACCTTGCGTACCTTGTCCTCGGGCATCTCCATGCGCTCGGCCAGCTCGTCCGGGATCGGCTCGCGCCCCATCTCCTGCAGCATCTGGCGCGAGACGCGGTTGAGCTTGTTGATGGTCTCGATCATGTGTACCGGGATGCGGATGGTGCGGGCCTGGTCCGCGATCGAGCGCGTGATGGCCTGCCGGATCCACCAGGTGGCGTAGGTCGAGAACTTGTAGCCGCGGCGGTACTCGAACTTGTCCACGGCCTTCATCAGACCGATGTTGCCCTCCTGGATCAGGTCCAGGAACTGCAGGCCACGGTTGGTGTACTTCTTGGCGATGGAGATCACCAGGCGCAGGTTGGCCTCGACCATCTCCTTCTTGGCCCGGCGCGCCTTGGCCTCGCCGATCGACTTGCGGCGGTTGATCTCCTTGATCGTGGCGATGTCCAGCATGGCCTCGCTCTCGATGTCCCGCAGGCGCTGCTGCGCACGCAGGATGTCATCCTTGTGCCGGCCGATGGTGGCGGAGTGCTTGCGCTTGGCCCGGATCTGCTTGTCGATCCACCCGGACTCGGTCTCGTGGTCCTGGAAGTGCTGGATGAAGTCGCGCCGCGGCATGCCGGCCACGCTGACGCAGATCTTCATGATCTCGCGCTCCTGGGCGCGGATGCTGTCCACGGCTTCGCGCAGCGTCGCCGCCATCTCGTTGACCATGCGGGGGGCCAGCTTGAGCTGCATGAACTCCGCGGTCATGACCGCGCGCGCGGCCTCGGTCTGCCCGGCGTTGAAGCCGTGCTTGCGCAGGGCGCGCAGCATGGCGTTGTAGCGCTTGCGCAGGCTGCGGAAGCGCTGCGAGACCTCCTCGGGATCGGGGCCGGTGTCCAGCACCTCGTTGTCCGAGTCGTCGTCGTCGTCGTCATCCTCGCTATTGCTGCGGGCCGCGCGGCCACGCGCCAGCGGAGAATCGGTGATCTTGTTCGCCACCGTGTTGGTGGGGCTCTCCGGTCGGTCGGGCTCGATGATCGCCACCACCAGGTCCTTGAGCTGCAGCTCGCCGGCGTCGAAGCGCTCGTACTCGCGCAGCAGGCGGGCCATCGACCCCGGGTAGCTCGCCAGTGAGCGCAGCACGTCGCCGAGGCCTTCCTCGATGCGCTTGGCAATCTTGATCTCGCCCTCCCGGGTGAGGAGTTCCACCGTGCCCATCTCGCGCATATACATGCGCACGGGATCGGTGGTCCGCCCGAATTCGGCTTCCACCGTGGAAGCCAGCGCCGCCGCGGCCTCCTCTGCCGCGTCGTCGTCCGTGGTCACCGGCGCGTCGGACAGCAGCATGTCCTCGGCGTCCGGCGCCTCCTCGTGCACCGCGATACCCATGTCATTGATCATGTTGATGATATCCTCGATCTGCTCGGGATCGACGATATCGTCGGGCAGGTGGTCGTTCACCTCGGCATAGGTCAGGAAACCCTGCTCCTTGCCCCTGCCGATCAGAGATTTCAGTTGCGAACGCTGGTCTTCGCTCATACAGCCATCACCCTGCGGTCCGGTACGGACGAAACGGTCAATTTTACGCCAAGCCCCACAAACGCGCCAGTGGCCGGCTCTCGCGAGTCCCTGCGGGGAAATTCCATGATGGATGGATGCGGTGTGGCGTCACCGCTTCCGCTCGGCCAGCAGGCGCTTGAGTTCCTGCTTCTCCTGCTCACCCAGTTGCGTCTCCTGCGACTTTCGCAGCAACTGCTCGACCCGCGCCTCCCTGCCCCGGTCGAAGAGGTAGCTGACGGCGTCCCGGAATTCCGGCTCCAGACCTTCCTCGGGCACCCCCAGATCAAGCCGCGCGAGCCTCATCAGCGCGGAGCCGTACTCGTGGGACCGCCAGTGCTCCAGAATTCCTCCAGTAGTTAGATGGGGACGTTCCCGCACGAGTTCAATGGTTTGGCGCAGCAGATCAACCCCGTCCAGTCCGATGTCAGCCAACTCTCCCGGCTCTTCGACCGACAGCGCCAGCGATGGCCTCTGCAGCAGCAGCGCCAGCGCACGACTGACCGGCGTAACACGCATTGGCCGGGTCCTGCGCGGCCCGGGCGCTTGCCGTCCGGTAGCATGCTTGTCGTTATTCCCTATGAGGATAGTCAATTTTTCCGGGTTTACACGGGCTTCTTCCGCCAGACGGTCGATTAAAAGCAGACGAAAGGCGCCTTCGGACACCTTTTGCAGGTAGGGCCGCGCTACCTCGACGAGCTGGCGGAGCCCGTCCGGGCTCCTAGGATCAAATTGCGCGACCAATCGATCGGTCAAAAAGCTTGCCAGCGGCACGGCGTCCTCGAGACGCTGCTCGAAGGCGTCGGCGCCCTCCCGGCGGACCAGCGAGTCCGGATCCTCGCCCTCCGGCAGGAACAGGAAGCCCGCCCGGCGCGCCCCATGCATGGCGGGCAGCGTGTTCTCGAGTGCACGCCAGGCGGCCTGGCGCCCGGCACGGTCGCCATCGAAGCAGAACACCACCTCCGGCGCGACGCGGTAGAGCCGCTCCAGGTGCTCGGCCGTGGTGGCCGTACCCAATGTCGCCACCGCGTAGCGGATGCCGCTCTGGGCCAGCGCCACCACGTCCATGTAGCCTTCCACGACCAGCAGGCGCGGCAGCTCGCCGGCGCCGCGGCGGGCCTCGTAGAGCCCGTACAGCTCGCGCCCCTTGTGGAATACCGCCGTCTCCGGGGAGTTCAGGTACTTGGGCTGCCCGTCACCCAGCACCCGGCCGCCGAAGCCGGTCACCCGGCCGCGGCCGTCGCGGATCGGGAACATCACGCGGTCACGGAAGCGATCGTAGGCGCCGGGCGCACCCTCGCGGCGGATCAGCAGGCCCGCACGCAGCAGCGTGTCCTGCTCGACGTCAGCGAGCTGCCGGCGCAGGTTCTCCCAGCCAGGCGGAGCGTAACCGATGCCGTATTCCCGGGCGATCTCCCCGGTCAGGCCCCGCCGTTTGAGGTACTCGACCGCTGCGGGAGCGGCCCGGAGCTGCTCTCGGTAGTAGCGCGCCGCCCGTGACAGCACCGCATACAGGTCGGGCCCCGCCGGAGACGCGTCGCGCGCCCCCTCCGGCACCTCCAGGCCCACCTGCTCGGCCAGCGCCTGCACCGCCTCCCGGAAGTCCAGGCGCTCATAGTCCATGAGGAAACCCAGCGCGGTCCCGTGGGCCCCGCAACCGAAGCAGTGGTAGAACTGCTTGGCCGGGCTGACGGTGAAGGAGGGCGTGCGTTCCTGGTGGAAGGGACAGCATGCGGCGTAGTCGCGCCCGGCCTTCTTCAGGGGCACGCGGACGTCGATCAGCTCGACGAGGTCGACCCGGCTGATCAGCTCGTCGATGAACACCTGGGGTATTCGCGCCATGCTCGCACCCGGCACAAGCCGGTGGCATCAGATCATTCGGGGAAGAATACCCGGGTGCGAGGGGGGATGCACCGCCAGCCTCAGCCGGCCAGGCGGCTCTTGACCCGGGCGCTTACGTCGGCCATGTCCGCGCGCCCCTGCACCCGGGGCCTGAGCGTCGCCATAACCTTGCCCATGTCCTTCAGCGAGGCGGCACCCGTCTCGCGCACCGCCTCCTCCACCAGCGCCGCCAGCTCGCTTTCGCCCAGCGGTTGCGGCAGGTATTCGCGCAGCACTTCGAGCTCGGCCTGCTCCTTGTCCGCGAGTTCGGCCCGGCCCGCGTCGCGGTACTGGTCGGCGGCCTCGCGGCGCTGCTTGACGGCCTTTTCGACCGCCGCGATCACCGCGGCGTCGTCCAACTCGCCGGCGCGCTCGTCAACCTCGCGCTGGCGCACCGCGGCCCAGAGCATGCGCAAAGCCCCCAGGCGCGGCTTGTCGCCCGCGCGCATGGCCGCCTTCATGTCGTCCTGGATGCGTGACCTGAGCGGCACGGCAGGCGTCCGGCCCAACCGCCTCAGGGCCGCGGCCGGCGCTGCGCTTCCCGCTGCAGGCGCTTCATGTGGCGCTTGATGGCAGCGGCCCGCTTGCGCTTGCGCTCCTGCGTCGGCTTCTCGTAGTACTCGCGGCGGCGCACCTCGGTGAGGATGCCGGCCTTCTCGCAAGCGCGCTTGAAGCGACGCAGGGCAACGTCGAAATACTCATTGTCTTTCACGCGTACCGTTGGCATTAGGCGATCACCTGTCCTGTTTCCTCGTGCAAGCCCGTGTGGACGGGATGCGTCCCGTTCGACCGTCCGCCCGCGACAGCGTTCTGCAAGTCGGCAGGGGAAAAGCGGAAATTTTAGACGCGAGGCGTTACAATTGCAAAGCTCACGGGCTCCCGGACAAGCTTTCCCCATGCGCGTTCTCGGCATCGAGACCTCCTGCGACGAGACCGGCGTGGCGCTCTACGACGAGCACCGCGGCTTGCTCGCCCATGCGCTGTACAGCCAGGTGCGCCTGCACGCCGGTTTCGGCGGCGTGGTGCCGGAGCTGGCTTCGCGCGATCACGTGCGCAAGCTGCTGCCGCTGGTCCGCGAGGTGCTCGCGGAGGCCGGGTGCGCTGCCGGCGGCGTCGACGGCGTCGCCTACACCGAGGGGCCCGGTCTGGTCGGGGCCCTGCTGGTCGGCGCGGCTTTCGCGCGCGGGTTCGCGTTCTCCCGGGGCGTGCCGTGCGTCGGCGTGCACCACATGGAGGGCCACCTGCTCGCGCCCATGCTGGAGCCCGGTCCGCCGGCGTTCCCGTTTCTCGCCCTGCTGGTCTCCGGGGGTCACACCATGCTGGTGGACGTCACCGGTGTGGGCCGCTACCGGGTGCTGGGCCAGACCCTGGACGACGCCGCCGGTGAGGCCTTCGACAAGACCGCCAAGCTGCTGGGGTTGGCCTATCCCGGCGGACCGGCGCTGGCGAAGCTGGCCGGACAGGGCCGTGCCGGCCGCTTCGACTTTCCCCGCCCGATGCTGCGCCGGCCGGGCCTGGATTTCAGCTTCAGCGGTCTGAAGACGGCGGTGCTGCACGCGGTGCGTGACCACCCGGACGATCCCGCCACCCGCGCCGACATCGCCCGCGGCTTCGAGGATGCCGTGGTGGACGTGCTTGCCGGAAAGTGCCGGCGGGCGTTGCGCGAACTCGGGCCGCGGCCGCTGGTGGTGGCCGGCGGAGTGGGCGCCAACGCCCGGCTGCGCCAGCGGCTGGAAGGCCTCGCGCGGGAGGCCGGCGTAGGCCTGCACTATCCGCGCCCGGAGTTCTGCACCGACAACGGGGCCATGATTGCTTACGCCGGCCTGCTGCGCCTGCCCGATGCCGCCGCGGGGTCCCCGGACGTGGTTAAGGCCCGGCCCCGCTGGCCCTTGGACAGCCTGCGTCCGCCCGGGAGCGTGGGCGCAGCGGCGGTCGCTGGAGCATAGGCGCCCGGCTCGCCCTGCCGCGGGCCGGCAGAGCCGGGATGGCGCGTTCCGGGCTTGACGGCGCCGCGGGTCGGGCCGACATTCGGGACGTCCCCGGCAACCGGCCACGCTGCCGACGGAGCGGCGGCAACCGCGACGGATCACGTTAGGTAAGGGCATCCATGGACATCATCTACCTGCACGATCTGCGGATCGACACGGTCATCGGCGTGTTTGGCTGGGAACGCCGCGTGCGCCAGACCATCAGCCTGGACCTGGACATGGCCTGCGACATCGGCCGGGCCGCGGCCAGCGACGACCTGCAGCACACCCTGGACTACAAGGCCGTGGCCAAGCGGCTGATCAGCTTCGTGGAACAGGGCGAGTTCCAACTGGTGGAGACGCTGGCCGAGCGGGTGGCCGGCATCGTGCTGGAGGAGTTCGGGGTGCGCTGGGTACGCCTGCGCGTAAACAAGACGGGCGCCGTGCGGGGCGCGCGCGACGTGGGCGTGATCATCGAGCGCGGCGATTCCGGCGGCATCCCGCCGGCCGGGACAGGCGCCGGTGCCTGAGGTCTTCGTCAGCGTCGGCAGCAACGTCGAGCCCGCCCGCCACGTGCGCGCCGGAGTGGAGGCGCTGCGGCGACGGTACGACTCGCTGCGCACGTCGACCGTCTATCAGTGTCCGGCGGTCGGCTTCCGCGGCGACGACTTCTACAATCTCGTGCTCGCCTTCGATACGCACGAGGGGCCGCACGCCGTTGCCGGTATCCTGCACGAGATCGAGGCGGCGATGGGGCGGCGGCGCGGTGGCCCGCGGTTCGCCTCGCGCACCCTCGACCTCGACCTGATCCTGCACGGCGACACGCTGCTCCGGGAGCCGGGCCTGGCGCTGCCGCGCCCCGACATCCTGCGCTATGCATTCGTCCTGCGCCCGCTGGCGGAGCTGGCTCCCGGCCTGCGCCATCCCCTCGACGGGCGGAGCTACGCCGAGTTATGGGCGGCGTTCGACGACCGCGACCAGCCGATGTGGCCGGCGCGACCGTCACCGCTGGGCTGACAGCGAGCGGACGGGGGCCAGGAACGGCGCCGGCTCGGCGACGCGCCGGCGCAGGATCGTCGCGAACACCTGCGGGTCCTTGGTATGGGTGATCTCGCCCGGCCGCGGAAAGTGCAGATCGTGCAGGCGCGACAACCAGAAACGCAGCGCCGCCGCGCGCAGCATGGTGTTCCAGGCCTTGGCTTCATCCGGCTGGAACGGGCGGCTATGGGCATAGGCCTCGAGCGCGGCCCGCAGCCGGGCCGGCTCCATGTCGCCATCCGCCGTGGTGCACCAGTCGTTTGCCGCCACCGCGAGGTCGTAGAGCAGGGCGTCATTGCAAGCGTAATAGAAGTCGATCAGGCCGGACAGGCGCCCATCCCGGAACAGCACGTTGTCGCGGAACAGGTCGCCGTGGATTACCCCCCGGGGTAGGCGCAGGCGTCGCGCCTGGTGCTGGTAGCGCAGCTCCTCGCGCAGCAGCGTGGCGTCCGCCGTCGACAGCACCGGCAGCACCCGCGCCGCAGTCCGGGTCCACCAGTGCGGGCCGCGCGAGTTGGTGCGAAAGCCCGGGTAGCTGAGGCCGGCGACGTGCAGCTTCCCGAGCACCCGTCCCATGGCGGCGCAGTGGGACTCGTCGGGTGCCTCGACGCTGCGTCCGGGCAGGCGCGCCACCAGCGCGGCGGGCCGTTCCAGCAGCTGCCCCAGGAAGTGGCCGCGCAGGTCCGACACCGGCGCCGGGCTGGGCAGGCCCTCCGCGGCCAGGTGGTCCATCAGGTTCAGGCAGTACGGCAGCTCGTGGTACTCGAGCGTCTCGAACAGCGTCAGCACCCACTCGCCGCCCGAGGTGGTGACGAAATAGTTGGTGTTCTCGATCCCCGCGCTGATGCCCTGAAAGGAGATCAGCCCGCCGACGTCGTAGCGCCCGAGAAACGCCTCCAGGTCCTTCCGCTCGACCTTGGTGTATACCGACATAGAACGAATCGATTGCGTGCCTGCGCGCCCCGCGGTCGCCGAAGCTTACCGGACCTCCGGGTGCCGGTACAGCGTGCCCGGGCGAGGGCTCCCGGCCTATCCGCCGTTTCGCCCTTGCTTCTCGAGGCGGCGGGCGAAGACGCGCATTTCTTTCGCCGCCTGCTTGTCGCCGTTGCGCTCGGCGACCCCGATGCCGCGGCGCCAGGCCACCAGGGCGTCGGCGTCACGGTCCGCAGCCCGGAGCGCCTTGCCGTACGCATTCCAGGCCGCCGAGTATTCCGGGTCCAGCGCCAGGCAGTGTGCCAGGTGCTCTACGGCATCGGCCGGGCGGTCCGCTTCCAGGTACGCCTTGCCCAGTGAGAATCGCAGCAGCTTGCTGTCCTGGCCTTGCGCGAGCATTGCCTCGAGCTTTTCGATCATGCCCATCGTGCCGTCTCCCCGGTTGCGGCAGTCCGGTAAAACGCCGGGGGGCGCATTCTACCCGATGAGCACGCCGGCCTTCAGGCGAACGCGGGGCCATCCGCAAAAGGTGGCCGGCCCGGGGCTCGGCCGCCCGATCAGGCCGGCGTTCCGGGGACCCGTGCCTTGCCGATCAGGGCGTAGTAGAAGCCGTCCATGCCTTCCTCGCCCGGCAGGATCTGCCGTCCCGGCGTGGCGGGCCGGCCCCATGGGCCTTCCAGCGGGACCGCGGCGGCGTCGTCGTGCTGCGCCAGGAACGCGGTGACCCCGGCGGAATTCTCCTCGCGCAGCACCGAGCAGGTGACGTAGAGCAGTCGTCCGCCCGGGCGCAGCAGCGGCCACAGCCCATCCAGCAGCCGGCGCTGCTGCGCGGCCAGCCGCCCGACGTCCGCGGCGCGCCGCAGGTGGCGGATGTCGGGGTGGCGCCGGATCACCCCCGTGGCTGTGCAGGGGGCGTCCAGCAGGATGCGGTCGAAGGGCTCGCCATCCCACCAGGAGCCGGGCTCGCCGGCGTCGCCCGAGCGCAGCTCGGCCTCCAGGCCCAAACGCCGCAGCGTCTCCCCCACCCGCTCCAGGCGCTCCGGATCGGCGTCGAGGGCCACCAGGCGCATGCCGGCGGGGGCCCGTTCCAGCAGGTGCGCAGTCTTCCCGCCCGGCGCGGCGCAGGCGTCCAGAACGCGGCCATTCGGTGGCACATCGAGCAGCGGACAGGCCAGCTGGGCAGCCGCATCCTGCACCGAAACCAGGCCTTCGGTGAAGCCGGGCAGGCGCTGCACGTCCACCGGCCGCTCCAGCTCCACAGCGTCGGGACAGCATTCCAGCGGGCGCCCGCCGGGCTGGCCGGCCGCCTGGCGCAGCCAGCCGTCACGATCGATCCGGCGTCGGTTGACCCGCACGGTCATGGGCGGGCGGGCGTTGTTCGCCTGCGCGATCGTTTCCCACTCGTCCGGCCAGTCCTCGCGCAGGCGGGCGAGCAGCCAGGCCGGGCAGGACAGGCGCGTGGCGTCGTCGGCGTCGACCTCCGCGCCCAGCCCCGCGCCCTCGCGTTGGAAGCGTCGCAGCACGCCGTTGACCAGGCGCACCGCCCAGGCCTTGTGCAGCGTGCGCGCGGCGCCGGCCGTCTCGGAGACCGCCGCGTGGGCCGGTACACGCAAGTACAGCAGCTGGTACAGGCCGATCAGGAGCAGCGCCTCGATGTCGGCATCGCGGCGCTTGAGGGGCCGCTGCAGCAGCCGGCGCAGGATCGCCCGCAGGCGGATATGCCAGCGGAGGGTGCCGTAGCACAGCTCCTGCACCAGCGAGCGCTGCGCCGGCGCAACCGTCTCGAGCCCGGCGGGCAGCGCCGCGGAGAGCGTTACCCCACCGGGCACCACCCCGGCCACGATCCGGGCCGCGGCGGCGCGCGCCGCGGTGGCCCCGGACGGCCCGCTCACCGGGATCGGCCCAGGCGGCTGCCCGCTGGCAGCCGGCCGCTATTGGCCAGGTCGGCGCCACTGATCCGGCGCCCCCCGGGCATCTGCACCTCCAGCAGGCGCAGCCGGCCTTCGCCGGTGGCAACCTCGATCCCGTCTCGGTCCGCGACCACCACCGTGCCGGGGACCTCGTCCGCGGCATCGGGCAACGCCCGCGCCCGCCAGATCCGCAGCATGGCATCACCGAGACCCGTCTGCGCCACCGGCCACGGGTTGAGCCCGCGCACCTGGCGCTCGATCAGAACCGCGCTGCGGTGCCAGTCGACCGCCGCCTCGTCCTTGCGCAGCTTGTCGGCGTAGGTCACGCCCCCGCGCGGCTGAGGTCGAGGGAGGAGGCTGCCGGTCTCGATCCCGGGCAGGGCCTCAATCAGGGCGCGGGCGCCGAGCCCGGCCAGGCGCCCGGTCAGCGAGCCCGTCGTGTCCTCCGGCTCGATCGCGCAGGGCTGTTGCAGCAGCACTGGACCGGTATCGAGCCCGGCATCCATCTGCATGATGCTGATGCCGGTCTTGCGGTCGCCGGCCAGGATCGCCCGGGCCACCGGCGCGGCCCCGCGCCAGCGCGGCAGCAACGAGGCGTGCACATTGACGCAGCCCAGCCGCGGAACGGCGAGTACCTCGGGCGGCAGGATCAGACCATAGGCCACCACCACCAGCAGGTCGGGCTGCAGGCCCGCCAGCGCCCGGCGTACCTCCGGGTCGCCCAGCGTCGCCGGCTGGCGCACCGGCAGCTCCAGCTCCAGGGCGCGGCGCTTGACGGGAGGCGCCAGCGTGTGGCGTCCCCGCCCGGCGGGCCGGTCCGGCTGGGTGTACACCGCGGCCACGTGATGGTCGGAAGCGGCGATAGCCTCCAGCGTGGGCACCGCGAATTCGGGAGTACCGGCGAAAACGATGCGCATCGCGGCGAGTCCGGACAAGGCGGGCGGTACCGCCCGCGGCGGGTCAGATGACGGGGGTCGCGGAGCGCTCGGGGAGCTGGCCCTGGCGCTCGGCCTTGATCAGCTTCTTGCGCAGACGCTTGCGCTTGAGCTCGGAAAGATAGTCCACGAACAGCTTGCCGTCGAGGTGATCGATCTCATGCTGGATGCACACGGCGAGCAGGCCGTCGGCATCCATCCGGAAGGTCCGGCCGTCTCGGTCCAGGGCACGGACCCGGATCTGCTCGGCCCGCTCGACCCAGTCGTAGTAGCCGGGCACCGACAGGCAGCCCTCCTGCATCCGCTCCACGCCGTCGCGTGCCACGACCTCCGGGTTGATGAAGACTCGGGGGTCGTCGCGTTCCTCGGAAATGTCGAGCACCACGACACGCTGGGGCACGTCGACCTGGATCGCGGCCAGCCCGATGCCGTTGGCGTCATACATCGTCTCGAGCATATCGTCGACCAGGCGGCGGACCTCGTCGTCGACCTGTACGACCGGTCGTGCCACGTTGCGCAACCGGTCATCGGGATAATGCAGAATGTTCAGCAAAGCCATGGCATCAAGTACGCAGCAGGTCGTGTATTTGCCCGGTAAATGTTGCTAGAGTGATCCCAGCCGGTTCAAGCGCCGGACCCGGCGCCCGCGGCGGGTTTCGAGGTCCGCGCGGCCGGGACCGCCAGGCAATGACAAAACGGTTCGGCGCAGGGCGTCTCCACATGAAAAAGTATAACGTCTTTCCGCGATTGGTGGCTCGTTCGCTCGTGAGCGCGGCCGTGGCGCTGGCCCTGGCGGCCTGCGCCAGCAACCCGCCGCAGTCGGCCCGGCCGCGGCCGGCCCCGGAGCAAACACCCACCGCCTCCAGCGACAGCCCGGCACAGTCGGCCCCGCACAAGCCGGCGGCGCAGGCGGCGCCGCAGATCCGTCCCGACGCGCCGAAGCGTTACGTGGTCAAGAAGGGCGACACGCTCTGGGACCTGGCCTCGAAGTTCCTCAAGAGTCCCTGGCGCTGGCCGGAAATCTGGTACCTCAATCCGGACATTCACAACCCCCACTGGATCTATCCCGGCGACGTCATCACCCTGACCTACACTGCCTCGGGCAAGCCCCAGCTGCACGTAAAGCGGGGGCCGCAGGCGCCGAAGACAGTAAAGCTCAAGCCCAGGGTCCGGATCCAGCCGATCGGCAATGCCATCCCCACCATTCCCTATGACGCGGTCGCGCCCTTCCTGGCGAGCCCGCGGGTGGTGGAAGCCAAACGTTTCGCGTCGGCTCCGTACGTGCTGCGCGCGGTGAACGGCGCCCGCCTGATCGTCGGTGCGAACCAGAGGGTGTACGTGCGCAACCTGCCGAACAAGCCCCTGCCGGATTACCAGATCGTCCACAAGGGCCGCGCGCTGCGGGATCCCCAGACCGGCAAGCTGCTGGGCTACGAGGCGATCGCCGTGGGCGAGGCGAAAATTCTCGAGGATGGCAGCCCGGGCACCGCGCTGGTCGAAAAATCGAGTCGCGAGGTGCGCCGGGGTGACTACCTGCTGCCGCCGCCGGCGAGCAACTTCCGCCCCTACTTCACCCCGAAGGCACCGCCGAAGCCGGTCACCGGCCAGATCTTGTCTGTTTACAACAACGCGCCGGAAATCGGCCAGTACCAGATCGTGACCATCGACGTGGGCAAGAACCAGGGGCTCAAGGTGGGTGACGTGCTGGCCATCTACCAGGCCGGCGGGAAGACGCAGGATCCGCGGACCGGCAAGCCGGTCCAGCTTCCGCCACAGCGGGCGGGCGTGCTGATGGCATTCCGCGTCTACGATCACGTCAGCTATGCGCTGGTGATGCGGGCCAGCCAGAGCATTCACGTCATGGACAGGGTGCGCAACCCGTAAGCCGCGGGGGGTGACAGTGGCAACGGAGCGCCACGACGAACGCGAGCTGACCGCCCTGCTGGCGCTGCTGCATGCCCCCGGCCTGGGCGTGCGCCGCATCCGGGAGCTCCTCTCGGAGCTGGCCTCGGCCCGGGCGGCGACGGCGTTGACGCCCGCGGAGCTGCGCCAGCGCGGACTGGGCGAGGTCACGCTGGATGCCCTGCGCTCGCCCGATACCTCCCGCATCGAACGCGGTCTGGCGTGGCTCCGGCGGGCGGGCAACAGCGTGCTGGTGGAGGGAGACCCGGGCTACCCCGAACGGCTGCGCGAGCTCACAGACGCCCCGCCGGTGCTGTTCGTGGTCGGAGATCCGGAGATCCTTTCCCTGCCCCAGCTTGCCATCGTGGGCAGCCGCAACCCGTCGCCGGAGGGTCGCGCCAACGCCCTGGAATTTGCCGCGCACCTGGGCGGGCGTGGCCTGGTGATCACCAGCGGCCTGGCGGAGGGTATCGACACCGCCGGCCACCAGGGGGCTCTGCGGGCCGGCGCCCCCACCGTGGCGGTGGCCGGCACCGGGCCCGACCGCGTCTATCCCGCCGGCAACCGCGAGCTGGCGCACCGCATCGCGGCCGACGGCGCCCTGGTCTCCGAGTTCGCGCCGGGCACGCCCCCAGTGGCGGGGAACTTTCCGCGTCGCAACCGCATCATATCGGGATTGTCCCTGGGGGTACTGGTGGTCGAGGCGGCCCGCCGCAGCGGCTCGCTGATCACGGCCCGCTTCGCCATGGAGCAGGGTCGCGAGGTGTTCGCGATCCCCGGTTCGATCCACAACCCGCTGGCCCGCGGCTGCCACCAGCTGATCCGGGACGGTGCCAAGCTGGTGGAAACGGCGGACGACATTTTGGAGGAGCTGGCTTCCCAGCTGCGCCTGCCGCCGCCACCGGATGGCCCGCCGGGACGACCGGCGGAGCCGGCCCCGGAGCCGCCCGACGAGGACTACCGGAAGCTGCTGGAAAGCATGGGATACGGGCCCGTGTCGGTCGACGAACTGGTACGGCGCACCGCATTGACGCCGGAATCCGTTTCCTCCATGCTGCTTTTACTTGAGCTGCAAGGACATGTTGCGTCCGCGCCCGGCGCGCTCTACCGCCGGATTCCCGAGAGGGCCTGAATCGACATGAAGGAAAGCGTGCTCGACGTTCTCATTTACCTTTTCGACAACTACATGGATGGCACCGACGATCAGACGGAACCGGACCGCGAGGAGCTGACTCTCGAGCTGGAAGAAGCCGGCTTTCGCGACGGAGAGATCGCCAAGGCGTTCGACTGGCTCGAGGAGCTGGCCATGTACCAGCGTGCCTCGGAAGGGGTCGAGCCGTACGTCACCCAGTCCGTGCGCGTGTTCTCCGAACAGGAGCGTGCTCGCCTCGACCCGGATTGCCGCGGTTTTCTCATGTACCTCGAGCAGATCGGCATACTCACGCCGGTGCATCGCGAGATCGTCATCGATCGCATCATGGCACTGGACAGCGACGAGATCGACCTGGACCAGGTCAAGTGGGTTGCGCTGATGGTGCTGTTCAATCTGCCGGGGCAGGAAGCGGCGTACGCCTGGATGGAGGACCTGGTGTTCGATAACCAGGTCGGGCTGTTCCACTGAGTTCCCGAACGCAGGTCGATCCCGCCCTGCGCCAGTCCCCTGCCTGCTGCCCTGCCGCGGCATCACAGCCGTAAACGGCTCCATGCGCCGAGACAAGCAAACGGGTCATGAGCAAGAAACTCGTCATCGTCGAATCGCCGGCCAAGGCGAAGACCATCAAGAAGTACCTGGGCAAGGATTTCGAGGTCCTCGCCTCCTACGGCCACGTGCGCGACCTGGTTCCCAAGGAGGGGGCGGTCGATCCCGAGCACGACTTCGCGATGAAGTACCAGGTCATCGATCGCAATGAGAAGCACGTGCAGGCGATCGTCAAGGCGCTGCGCGGCGCGGATGCCCTGTACCTGGCCACTGATCCGGACCGCGAGGGCGAGGCGATCTCGTGGCACCTGTACGAGCTGCTGAAGCAGCGCGGCGCGCTGGACGACAAGCCGGTCTACCGGGTGGTCTTCTACGAGATCACCAAGGGCGCGGTGCAGGAGGCCGTGGCCAACCCCCGCGACATCTCCGGCGACCTGGTGAACGCCCAGCAGGCCCGCCGCGCGCTGGACTACCTGGTCGGCTTCAATCTGTCGCCGCTGCTGTGGAAGAAAGTCCGGCGCGGGCTCTCGGCGGGGCGGGTGCAGAGCCCGGCGCTGCGCCTGATCGTGGAACGCGAGGACGAGATCGAGCGCTTCGTGCCACAGGAGTACTGGACCCTCGAGGCCCAGGTGGCCAAGGACGATCAGGCCTTCCGCGCCAAGCTGGTCCAGCTCGACGGCGAGAAGGTGGAGCAGTTCACCATCACCGCCGAGGATCAGGCCAGGATCGCGCGCGAGACCCTGCTGCGGGCGGCGGGCCAGCCGCCGGAGCTGCTGGTGTCCTCGGTGGAGAAGAAGCAGCGCCGGCGCAACCCGGCGCCGCCGTTCATCACCTCGACCCTGCAGCAGGAGGCGTCGCGCAAGCTGGGCTTCACGGCCCGCCGGACCATGCGCGTGGCGCAGCAGCTATACGAGGGTGTCGACATCGGCGGCGAAACCGTCGGCCTGATCACCTACATGCGCACCGACTCGGTCAACCTGTCGCAGGAGGCCCTGGCCGACCTGCGCGGGCTGATCGCCGAGCGCTACGGCAGCGACAAGCTCCCCGGCAAGCCGCGCACCTACCGCACCCGCTCGAAGAATGCCCAGGAGGCGCACGAGGCCATCCGCCCGACCTCGGCCCACCGCGAGCCGAAGGCCATGGCGGCGCACCTGAGCAGCGAGCAGGCCCGGCTGTACGAGCTGGTCTGGAAGCGCACCGTCGCCTGCCAGATGAGCCACGCCACTTTCGACACCGTGGCGCTGAATCTGGACGCCGGCGACGCGCACCGCTTCCGGGCCACCGGCTCGACGCTGGTCTCCCCGGGCTACATGGAGGTCTACCAGGAAGGCCGCGATGACAACGCCGGGCAGGAAGACGAGGACCGGCAGCTGCCACGGGTCGACCAGGGCGAGCGGCTGGCGCTGCGCGACGTGCTCCCGGAGCAGCACTTCACCGAGCCGCCGCCGCGCTATACCGAGGCGACGCTGGTCAAGGCGCTGGAGGAATACGGCATCGGCCGGCCGTCGACCTACGCTTCGATCATCTCCACGCTGCAGGACCGCGAGTACGTGGAGATGGACCGCAAGCGTTTCGTGCCCACCGACGTCGGCAAGGTGGTCAACCGCTTCCTGACGCAGTACTTCACCCAGTACGTCGACTACCAGTTCACCGCGCGCCTGGAAGACCGGCTGGACGCCGTCTCCCGCGGCGAGCAGGACTGGGTGCCGCTGCTGCGCTCGTTCTGGGCCCCGTTCCGCGAGCGGGTCGAGGACACGGAGAAGAACGTCACGCGCTCCCAGGTGACCTCCGAGGAGCTGGACGAGGACTGCCCGAAGTGTGGCCGCAAGCTGACCATACGGCTGGGGCGGCGGGGACGCTTCATCGGCTGTAGCGGCTACCCGGAGTGTGACTACACCCGAAGTCTCAACGAGGACGGCTCCGAGGCCGACGAGCCCGCCGTGGTGGAAGGTCGCAAGTGTCCGGAATGCGGCTCCGACCTGGTGATCCGTCGCGGCCGCTACGGCAAGTTCATCGGCTGCAGCAACTACCCTTCCTGCCGCCACCTGGAGCCGCTGGAAAAACCCGAGGACACTGGCGTGCAGTGCCCGGAGTGCGGCGAGGGCACACTGCTCAAGCGCAAGTCCCGCCACGGCAAGGTCTTCTACTCCTGCTCGCGCTATCCCAAGTGCAAGTACGCGGTGTGGAACGAGCCGCTCGAGGGTCCCTGTCCCCGCTGCGGCTGGCCGATCCTGACCCTCAAGACCACCAAACGACGCGGCACCGAGAAGGTCTGCCCGCAGAAGGAATGCAGCTGGTCCGAGCCGGCGCCGGAGCTGGCCCCGGAAGAAGCCGCCTCCGGTTCCTGAGCGGGCGCGGACGGGCATGACGGGCCTTCTCCCGGCACATCCGTGCGACGGCGCCACCGCCTGGCAGCTGCGGCGGGCGCGGGAGGTGGTGCTGGGCGGCGGCGTGCTGGCCTATCCCACCGAAGCGGTGTTCGGCCTGGGCTGCGACCCCTGGTTCGGGCCGGCGGTGGCGCGCATCCTGGCGCTCAAGGGGCGCAGCGCGGCCAAGGGGCTGATCCTGATCGCCGCTGAATGGGCGCAGGTCGCGCCCCTGCTGGCGCCCATGGATGAGGCAGCCCGCGAGCGCGTGCGGGCCACCTGGCCGGGCCCGGTCACCTGGGTGTGCCCGGCCGCGCCGGACCTGCCGGCCTCGCTCACCGGGGGGCGTGATACGCTGGCGGTGCGGGTTACCGCGCACCCGCTTGCGGCGGCGCTGTGCCGCGCCTGCGCGGGCCCGCTGGTGTCGACCAGCGCAAACCGCAGCGGTCACCGACCCTGCCGCAGCGCGCTCGAGGTGCGGCTGCGCCTGGGCCGTGACGTGGACTGGATCCTGTCGGGCGCCCTGGGCGATCTGGGCGGCCCCACCGAGATCCGCGACGCCGCCAGCGGCGCGCTGCTGCGCAGCAGTCCGCCTGCCGGAGGCACACGGGGATGAGCGAACGGGACGGCGATTCTCCCTCCGCCGTGCGGCCCGATGCCGTGCGGCGTTACCTGCTGGAGCTTCAGGACCGGATCTGCCAGCGCCTGCTGGCGCTCGACGGTCGCGGCGCCCTGATCGAGGACGCCTGGGAGCGGGACGAGGGCGGCGGTGGCCGCAGTCGGGTGATCGACGACGGGCCGGTGTTCGAGAAGGCCGGCGTGAACTTCTCGCACGTGCGCGGTGCCGCCCTCCCGGCCGCGGCCAGTGCCCGCCGGCCGGAGCTGGCGGGGCGTCGCTTTCAGGCCATGGGCGTGTCGCTGGTGATCCACCCGCGCAACCCGCACGTACCCACCAGCCACGCCAACGTGCGCTTCTTCGTGGCGGACAGGGCGGGCGCCGACCCGGCCTGGTGGTTTGGCGGCGGCTTCGACCTGACGCCCTACTATCCCCGCCACGAGGACGTGCTGCACTGGCACCGCAACGCCCTCGAGGCCTGCGCGCCCTTCGGCGAGGAGGTCTATCCGCGCTTCAAGGGCTGGTGCGACGACTACTTCTACCTGCCGCACCGGGACGAGGCGCGCGGCGTGGGCGGCCTGTTCTTCGACGACCTGAACGAGTGGGACTTCGCCACCAGCTTCGCCTTCCTGCGCTCGGTGGGAGATCATTTCCTGCCCGGCTACCAGCCGCTGGTCGAGCGTCACCGCGACGCGCCGTGGGGCGAACGCGAGCGGGCGTTCCAGCTCTACCGCCGGGGCCGCTATGTCGAGTTCAACCTGCTCTACGACCGCGGCACCCTGTTCGGGCTGCAGTCGGGCGGCCGCACCGAGTCCATCCTGATGTCGCTGCCGCCCGTGGTGAGCTGGCGCTACAATTGGCGGCCGCAGCCGGGCACGCCGGAGGCGGAGCTGTACCAGAGCTACTTGCGCCCGCGCGACTGGCTGGGCGAGGCGGCCTCCGGCGCCTGACCTGTCCGTGGTATCATCCCCGGCCCCGAGCCGCAGCGACCCGAAGCGTACCTGATGAGCACACCGGCCCGCTCCACCAGCGATCCCTACCGCAGCGCGATCGTCGACTACTACGACAGCTGCGAGGTGGACTACCGGCTGGTGTGGCGCCTCGACCGCTGCCTGGCCCTGCACTACGGCTACTGGGACGAGACCACCGAGACCGTGTCGGAGGCGCTGCTGCACGAGAACGACGTGCTCGCCGGGCGCGCCGGCATCACCCGCGAGGACCGCGTGCTGGACGCGGGCTGCGGGGTGGGCGGCAGCGCCGTGCACTTGGCGCGCCGCGTCGGCTGCCGGGTGGTCGGCATCACCCTGAGCGAGCAGCAGGTGCGCTCGGCACGGGACAACGCCGTCGAGGCCGGGGTCGCCGACCGCACCCGCTTCGAGGTGCGCGATTTCACCGCCACCGGCTACCGGGACGCCTCCTTCGACGTCGTGTGGGCGGTGGAGAGCGTCTGCCACGCCGAGGACAAGGCGGAATTCGTGCGCGAGGCGTACCGCCTGCTGCGCCCCGGCGGGCGGCTGATCCTGGCCGACTTCTTCGCCTCGCAGACGGGCTACGCGGGACGCGACGCGCGCCTGATGGGCCAGTGGCTGGACGGCTGGAGCGTGCGGGCGCTGGAGTACGGGCCGCGCTTTCGCGAGCACCTCGAGCAGGCCGGCTTCAGCGACATTTACCACCAGGACGCCACGGCCAACGTGCGTCCCTCGGCCAAGCGGCTGCACGGCTACGCCCAGATCGCCCGCGTGGTCGGTAAGGTGCTGCGGCTGGCGGGCGTGCGCAGCCGCCGTCAGGACCGCAACATCCTCGCTGTGCACCGCCAATGGCAGGCCCTCAGGCGGGACCTCTGGCACTACGGCATCTTCTGCGCCCGCAAGCCCGGCTGAGCGTCCCGGGGCCCGTTCAGGGCAACAGCCGGTTGATCCACTTGACCAGCCGTCGGGCACCGGAGCCGTACAGTCGGGGTGCCCGCGCGGCGTTCACCGCTCGCCGGTGGACCTGGGCCAGGGTCGGGTAGGCGTGGATCGTGGCGGCGATCTTCGCGACCGGGACCCGCGCCTGCATCGCCAGCGCCAGCTCGTGCACCAGCTCGCCGCCATGGGGCCCGAGCACGGTGGCCCCCAGCAGCCGCCCGCGCCGGACCACCAGCCGCACCAGGCCCCTGGCCCGGCCGTCGATCAGCGCGCGGTCGACCTCGCCGAACGGGAACTCCATCACCTGTACGCGCAGCCCGCGGGTCGCCGCCTGCGCCGCGTCGATGCCCACCCGGGCGAGCTCGGGATCGGTGTAGACCACGTAGGGCACGACGCGGTAGTCGGCCCGGCTCGGCAGCCGGAATACCGCGTTGGCGAGTACGACCCCGGCCTGGTATTCCGCCATATGGGTCAGGGGTCGGACGCCGGTGACGTCGCCGCAGGCGTATACTCCGTGCACGCTGGTGCGCAGCCGGCGGTCCACCCGGATTCCCGCGTCCGTCACCCGCACCCCGGCCGCTTCCAGGTCGAGTTGCTCCACGTTGGGGCGCCGGCCCGTGGTCACCAGGATCGCATCGCAGTCCAGCGGCGGGCCGGATTCCAGCTCCAGACGCAGGGCCTTGCCCGCGTGCACCCGGAGCACCCGGACGCCCGCATGCACGCGCACGCCGTCTTCGGCCAGCGCCGCCTGCAGCTCCTGGACAACATCCTCCTCCTCGCCGGCCAGCAGCCGCGGCGCCAACTCGACCAGGTGCACCTGGCTCCCCAGGCGGGCGAAGGCCTGGGCCAGCTCGAGTCCCGACGGCCCCGCGCCCAGCACCGCCAGCCGCCGCGGCAGCGCCGGCATCGAGAAGACGCTGTCCGTGGTCCAGTAACCGGCGGCCTCCAGGCCCGGGATTGCGGGCACCGCGGGCCGGGACCCGGTCGCGATCACCACACGGCGGGCGGTGATCTCCCGGCCGTCGACCGCCAGCCGCCGCGGCCCGGTGAAGCGCGCTTCCCCGAACAGCACCTGGCAGCCGTAGCCGCGGAAGCGCTCCGGGTCGTCGTGCTGCTGGATCTGCTCGATCACCTCGCGCACGTGGCCCATCACCGCGCCCAGGTCCACCCGCGGCTCGCCCGCAGGCAGGCCGAAGTCCGCGGCGCGGCGCATCAGGTCGGCTACGGCAGCGCTGCGCAGCAACGCCTTGCTGGGTACACAGCCGTGGTGCAGGCAGTCGCCGCCGAGGCGCTCGCCGCGCTCGATCAGGGTCACCGCCAGGCCCAGTTGCGAGGCGACGCTGGCGGTGACCAGGCCGCCCGCGCCGCCGCCGACGACCAGCAGGTCGCGGCGAGTGCTGTCGGCAACGGTGCTCACGGGCTCACGCTCCCGGGTCCCCGGTATCCGACCGCCGGCGCAGGCGGCGCATCAGGCGGGGCAGGAATGCCACCGCGGCCAGCACCGCCAGCGCCAGCAGCCCCTTGCGCAGCAGGCCCGGCCCGCCGGCCAGCGCCTCGCGACCGGCGTAGCCGAGGTAGGCGTAGGCGAATGCGCCGGGCAGCATGAACACGTAGCTGGCCAGTACGAAAGCCGGGAAGCGGATGCGGGTCAGGCCCAGGGCGTAGTTGAGCAGATTGAACGGGAACAGCGGCACCAGGCGCACGAAGGCGACGAAGCGCCAACCCTCCTGCTCGATGCCTTCCAGCAGCCGGTCGAGTCGCCGGCCGGCGCGCCGGCGGACCCAATCGCCCGCCAGGTGGCGCGCGACGAGGAAGGCCCCGGCCGCACCGAGGGTGGCCCCCGTCAGGCTGTAGAAGGTGCCCCAGCCCGGCCCGAACAGCGCTCCGCCTGCCAGCGTGAGGATGGTGCCGGGCAGGAACGCCATGGTCAGCAGGGCATAAAGGCCCATGAACACCAGCGGCGCCCATGCCCCGGTGCCCTGGACCCAGCTCCGGATCGCGGCCACGCTGAGGTGCTGGCGCTGCGAGACGCCCGCCGCGACCACGGCGAGCAGCAGGCAGATGCCCAGGATTCGCATGACCAGCCGCCATCTCAACGCCGTTACCTCGCTGCCTGCCGCGACGATCCGCTGCCAGCATACCAGCCGGGCGTGGCGGCGCGGCGATTGCCCGGCGCGACGGCGGAATGCAAAATAGCGCCAGGGCACCGGGCCCGCGGCCCGCGGCCGCACCCCGATCCGTGCAGCAATCCCTGGAGGCAGTCAGTGACCCAGCCGTTTCCCGTCAGCGGGGCATTCCCCGGCACCCGCATGCGCCGCATGCGGCGCGACGAATTCTCCCGTCGCATGATGCGCGAGACCCATCTCGGTCCGGACGATCTGATCTACCCGGTGTTCGTGCACGAGGGCCGCAACAAGCGCGAGCCGGTGGAGTCCATGCCCGGCGTCGAGCGCCTGAGCATCGACCTGCTGGCCAAAGAGGCGCGCGAGATCGTCGACCTGGGGATCCCGGCCATGGCGATCTTCCCGGCGACCCCGCCGGAACGCAAGACCGACGACGGGCGCGAGGCTTACAACCCGGACGGCTTGGCGCAGCGGGCGATCCGGGCGGTCAAGGAGGCCCACCCGGAGCTCGGGGTGATCGTGGACGCCGCGCTGGATCCCTTCACCACGCACGGGCAGGACGGGGTCCTGGACGCCGACGGCTACGTCACCAACGACCGTTCGGTGGAGATCCTGGTGCGCCAGGCGCTGTCGGAGGCCGAGGCCGGCGCCGACGTGATCGCGCCCTCGGACATGATGGACGGGCGCATCGGTGCGATCCGCCGGGCGCTGGAGCGGAACGGCCACACCAACGTCCGCATCCTGGCCTACTCGGCCAAGTACGCCTCGCGCTTCTACGGGCCGTTCCGGGACGCCGTGGGCTCGGCCGGCAACCTCGGCGGCGGCGACAAGAACACCTACCAGATGGATCCGGCCAACGGCGACGAGGCGCTGCGCGAGGTGGCCCTGGACCTGGAGGAGGGCGCCGACATGGTGATGGTCAAGCCGGGCATGCCTTACCTGGACATCGTGCACCGGGTGAAAACCACCTTCGGCGTGCCGACCTTCGCCTACCAGGTCAGCGGCGAGTACGCCATGCTCATGGCGGCGGCGAAGAACGGCTGGCTGGACGAGCGCAGCGTGGCGCTCGAGTCCCTGGTCGCGATGCGCCGCGCCGGTGCCGACGGCGTGCTGACTTACTTCGCCAAGCGGGTCGCGCGCTGGCTCGGCGAGACCGCCTGAGGCGACCCTGGGACACGGGCATGGATCGGTACGCGGTCATGGGCAATCCCGTCGCCCACAGCAGGTCACCCGAGATCCATCGCCGGTTCGCCGAGCAGACCGGGCAGGCGCTCGTCTACGAGGCGATCCTGGTGCCCCGCGACGGCTTCGCCGACGCCGTGCACGCCTTCCGGGAGGCCGGCGGCCGCGGCCTGAACGTCACCGTGCCGTTCAAGCAAGAGGCCTACGCCCTCAGCGCCCGGCGCACCGCCCGGGCCGAACGCGCGGGCGCGGTCAACACCCTCAGCTTCGGCGCGGAGGACAGCCTCAGCGGCGACAACACCGACGGTGCGGGCCTGGTGCGGGACCTCACGCTCAACCACGGCATCGAGCTGGAGGACAGCGCGATCCTGCTGCTCGGGGCCGGCGGCGCGGTACGCGGCGTCCTGGGCCCGCTGCTGGAGGCGGGCCCGCTGCGCACGGTGCTCGCCAACCGCACGCCGGACAAGGCAGTCTCATTGGCGCGGCAGTTCGCCACTCTGGGGAACGTGGAGGGAACCGGACTCGATGGTCTGGACGGCAGGCGCTTCGATCTGGTGATCAATGGCACGTCCGCGAGTCTGGCCGGGCAGCTGCCAACTCTGCCGGACGACCTGCTGCGCTCCGGGGCCGTGTGCTACGACATGGTCTATGCCGACGAGCCGACGCCCTTCATGCGCTGGGCCCGCGAGCACGGCGCACGGCTGGCGGTGGACGGGCTGGGCATGCTGGTGGAGCAGGCCGCCGAGTCCTTCTACATCTGGCGCGCCGTGCGCCCGCGCACCGCGCCCGTGATCGAGGCCCTGCGCCGCCCCGCCGGGGCTTGATCCGCCGCGAGTGGGTGTTTCTCAGGTCATCGTGACCAGCTCCTCGGCGCTGGTCGGGTGGATCGCCACCGTATCGTCGAGGTCCCGCTTGGTCGCGCCCATGCGCACGGCCACCGCGAAGCCCTGCAGCATCTCGTCCACGCCGTCGCCGATCATATGCAAGCCCACCACGCGCTCCTCGGGCCCCACGGTCACCAGGCGCATCGCGCTGCGGGGCTTGTGCTCGCTAAGCGCGTAGTACATCGGCACGAAGCGGGTCTGGTACACGCGCACGGCGTCGTCGCCGTGACGCTCCCGGGCCTGCGCCTCGGTCAGACCGACGGTGCCGATCGGCGGGTGGCTGAAGATCACGGTGGGAATGTTCTCGTACACCAGGTGCCGGTCCGGCTGGCCACCGAACAGCCGGTCCGCCAGACGCCGGCCGGCCGCGATCGCCACGGGCGTGAGCGGGATCCGGCCGCAGACGTCGCCCAGGCTGTAGACGCCGTCGACGTTGGTATTCTGGTAGTCGTCCACCGGCACGTGGCCGTCGGGGTCGGTGCGCACGCCCGCTGCTTCCAGGCCCAGTCCCGCGGTGTTGGCATCCCGGCCGATGGCCCACAGGAACTGCTCGAAGCCGTGGCGCTCGCCGCGGTCGGTGCGCACGTTAATGCCCTCGTGCCCGCGCCACAGCTCACGCACCAGGGTCTGCGCGTGGATCACGATGCCGGCGTCGCGCATGTGCTGCATCAGCTCCTCGCCCAGGAAGGACTCGAAGATGCGCAGCACGCAGTCGGTGCGGATGAACAGCTCCACCTCCGCGCCGAGAGCCCGCAGCACGCCCGCCAGCTCGACCGCGACGTAGCCGCTGCCGGCGACCGCGATGCGCTTCGGGCAGCTATCGAGCTCGAAGAAGCCGTCCGAGGTGATGCCGAGGTCGGCGCCGGGCACGGGCGGGATGCGTGGCTTGCCGCCGGTGGCGATCACCAGGTGATCGGCGCTGTAGCGCACGCCGTCGACCTCGACTGTGCGGGCATCCACCAGGCGTGCCGTGCCGCGGATCTCGGCCACGTCCCGCGAGCGCAGGTTCCGGCGATGGATCTCGTTGAGCCGCGCGACGTAGGCGTCGCGGCCGCGCTTGAGCACCTCCCAGTCGAGCCTCGCCCCGCCCGGCTGCAGGCCATACCAGGGCGCGTCGTCGAGCGCATGCGCAAGCCCGGCGGCATTCCACATCACTTTCTTCGGCACGCAACCGACGTTGACGCAGGTGCCGCCGATGCGCCCGTGCTCGATGACCGCGGCCCGGCGGCCGTGCTCGGCCGCCCGCTTGGCCACCGCCAGGCCGCCGCTGCCGCCGCCGACCGCGATAAGATCATAATGCTGTGGCATGCAATCAACTCCATGAAAATCGGCTGGTTATCGATTCAAGCCGGGGTAATATCAACAGTGTACCGTGTCCTTACGGCGTCTCGGCGGCCTGCTCCCCGGACGCGCCAGGACCATCGCGGGAAGGCAGCGGCCTGACCGGATCACGGGACGGATGCAGAACGATAATGACACATGGCCTGGTTCATCGTGCTGGGGCTGGCAGCGGCCCTCATCATCTACCTGATGTTACTAACCCGGTCAGGGGTCACGCCACATCTCAGCGCTCCCGTCGGCCTGTCTGGCAAGGCGCGAGGAGCGGAGTGTAGTCGGGCGCTACCGCTACACCGGGGAGCGCATCTACAACGGCGACCGGATCTACGGCCTGGGCTGGTACCAGACCCGGGACGGCAGCCCGGGCCGGGCGACATGCGGCGCGACCCGCCGGAATTGCTGCGGACCTGGAAGCAGGACCGCGAGACCCTGCTCGAGCGCTTCGACGCCGACGGCGACGGTCGCATCGATCCCGGCGAGTGGGAGAAGGCGCGCCAGGCGGCGGTCGACGAGCTGGGCCGGCGCCGCCGCAAGACCCTGGAGGTCGGTCCCGTCGATCTCTTCGGCGAGCCGCCGGACGGCCGTCCGTTCCTGCTCTCGGCGCGTTCGCAGAAGCAGCTGGCGGGCATCTACCGCTGGACCTCGGCGGCGAGCCTCGCCGGCTTCCTGCTCAGCGGCAGCGCGGCGGTCTGGCGCACGAGCCTGCGCCTGGCGGGCACCTGAGCGGGCAAACGGATTCACCTCGCCAAAGCGGGCGGGGCATGCTCTACAATACGGGCTCGGCCGGTCGTCACCTCGACGGGCCGGCAGGCTTTCGCCCACATCCGACCGACGGGACCCCATGAGCAACCCCCTGCTGGAGACCGGCGAGCGTCCGTCCTTCTCGCGCATCCGCCCCGAGCACGCGGTGCCCGCCATCGAGCGGATCCTGGCCGGTGCGCGCGAGCGCATCGCGATCCTGCGCGAGCTTCCGGGCACGCCCGAGTGGGACACGCTGATCGAGCCGCTGGAAGAGATCCACGATCGCATCGACCGCGCCTGGGCGCCCGTGAGCCACCTCAACGCGGTCTGCAACACGCCTGCCTGGCGCGAGGCCTACAACCGGTGCCTGGACCTGCTCACCGCCTTCCAGACCGAGATCGGCCAGGACGAGAAGCTCTACCGGGCGCACCGCCGGCTGCGCGCGGGTCCCGGCTGGGACGCGCTGGAGCCGGCCCGGAAGCAACTCGTGGAGCACGCGCTGCGGGACTTCCGCCTTTCGGGGGTGGCGCTGTCCGGGCAGAACAAGCAGCGCTTCCGCGACATCGCGGCGGAGCTGGCCCGGGCGTCGGCGCGCTTCGAGGAGGACGTGCTGGATGCCTCCGACGCCTGGCAGAAGCCCGTCGACGATGCGCGCGCGCTGCGCGGGCTGCCCGACAGCGCCATGGCCTTGCTGGCCCGGGCAGCCCGGCGGGAGGGCCGCGAGGACTACCTGGTGACGCTGGAGTTCCCGGCGTACCTGGCGGTCATGACCCATGCCGAGGATCCGGCGCTGCGCCACGAGGTGTACCAGGCCTTCGGCACCCGGGCCTCGGACCGGGGCCCGCATGCGGGACGGTGGGACAACGGTCCGGTGATGGAGGAGATCCTGCGCCTGCGCCACGAGAGTGCGCGGCTGCTGGGCTACGACAACTACGCCGAACTCTCGCTGGTGCCCAAGATGGCGCCGGACGTGGAGACCGTAGTGCGCTTCCTGGAAGACCTGGCGGCTCGCGCCCGGCCGGTGGCCGGGCGCGAGCTGGCCGAGCTGACCGCGTTCGCCCGCGAGCGCGATGGGCGGGAACGGCTCGAGCCCTGGGACATCGCCTTCTACTCCGAGCGTCTGCGCCGCGAGCGCTTCCGGGTGTCGCTGGAGGAGCTGCGCCCCTACTTCCCGGTGGACCGCGTGCTCGGCGGCATGTTCGAGGTGGTGCGGCGCCTCTACGGCCTGGAGGTGCGGCGGGTCGACGGCGTGGCCGATACCTGGCATGACGACGTCGAGTACTTCGAGATCTGCGAGCCCGACGGCGGCCTGCGCGGTGCCTTCTACACGGACTTGTATGCGCGCCCGCACAAGCGCGGAGGCGCCTGGATGGGCGACTGCGTTGGCCGGCGCCGGACCGCGCGCGGCGTGCAGACGCCGGTTGCCTTCCTGACCTGCAACTTCACCCCGCCGGTGGGCGACGGCCCGGCGCTGCTCACCCACGACGAAGTGGTCACGCTGTTCCACGAGTTCGGTCATAGTCTGCATCACTTGCTCACGCGCATGGACTACCTGGGCGTGTCGGGCCTGAACGGCGTGCCATGGGACGCGGTGGAGCTGCCCAGCCAGTTCATGGAGAACTTCTGCTGGGAGCGCGAGGCGCTGGACCTGATCTCGGGCCACGTGGAGACCGGGGAGCCGCTGCCGCCGGAGCTGTTCGAGCGGCTGCACGCGGCACGCAACTTCCAGGCGGGCATGCAGATGTGCCGGCAGCTCGAGTTCTCGCTGTTCGACATGCGGTTGCACCGCGACTACGACCCGGCGCGCGGCGGGCGGATCCGGCAGACCCTGGACGCCGTGCGCGAGCAGGTCGCGGTGGTGATCCCGCCGCCCTGGCACCGCTTCCCGAACAGCTTCGATCATATCTTCGCCGGCGCCTACGCGGCCGGCTACTACAGCTACAAGTGGGCCGAGCTGCTCTCCGCGGACGCCTTCAGCGCGTTCGAGGAGGCCGGGGTGTTCGACCGCGCCACGGGGCTGCGCTTCCTGCACGAGATTCTGGAGCCGGGCGGGTCCCGGAATGCCGGGGCGCTGTTCCGCGCCTTCCGCGGCCGTGATCCGAGCATCGAGCCGCTGCTCCGGCACAACGGGATCGCCGCCTGAGGGGAGAACACGGCATGCAGATCGCCACCTGGAACCTGAACTCGCTGCGGGTGCGCCTGCCGCAGGTGCTCGCCTGGCTGAAGGACAACCCGGTCGACGTCCTGGCGGTACAGGAGACCAAGATGCCGGACGCGGAGTTCCCGGCGGACGCCCTTCGGGAGGCGGGCTACGAGTGCGCCTTCTCCGGCCAGCGTACCTACAACGGCGTCGCGATCCTCAGCCGGCAGCCGGCACGGGATCCGGACACCGACCTGCCCGGCCTGGAGGACCCGCAGCGGCGGGTACTGGCGGCGACCGTGGCCGGGGTGCGGGTGGTCGACCTGTACGTGCCCAATGGCGAAAGCGTCGACTCGGACAAGTACCGCTACAAACTCAAGTGGCTGGAGCACCTGAGGGATTACCTGACGGACCAGCTGGAAGCACACCCGGAGCTGGTGGTGGTGGGCGATTTCAACATCGCCCCGGAGCCGCGCGACGTGCACGATCCGGCGGAGTGGGAGGGCAAGGTATTGTTCAGCGAGCCGGAGCGCGCGGCCCTGGGGGCTCTACTGGAGCTGGGCCTGATCGACACCTTCCGCCTGTTCGACCAGCCGGAAAACAGCTTCAGTTGGTGGGACTACCGGATGAACGCCTTTCGCCGCAACCGCGGCCTGCGCATCGACTATATCCTGGCCAGCGAGACGCTGGCGAACCGCTGCCGGTCGTGCGCCATAGACCGGGCGCCGCGGGGGTGGGAGAGGCCCTCGGATCATGCACCGGTGGTGGCGGAATTTGAATAGCGCACCGCGGTTGGCCGCGGCGCCGGTTTTAAGTGTTAAGTTTTAAGAAAGATTGGTTCGGGCTCGCTTCGCCTCACCCGGTACTGCCAGACCCGAGCTGCGGCCGAGGTTCAAGCCTCGTAAGTCGCTGCCGGGAGGAGGGACCGCTTCGATGTGCTGCAGCACGCGGCTTGAACGTGCCTAACACTTAATACTTAACAGTTAAAACTCCCCGAAACGGGGAAACCGTTTCGGGGATAAAAAAAGCCGGCCTTGGGAGGCCGGCTAGAACGAGGGGAGGAAAGCCCTCGGGGGGGAAGCCTATTTGATCAGCAGGAACAGTGCCCCGCCGTTGCGTCGTACGTTGAACAACAGCTCGCCGTGGTTCGCCTGACGGATCTGCTGCTCGAAATCCGAGACGTCGGCCACCGGCTGACGGTTGACCGAGACGATCACGTCGCCCTGGCGCAGGCCGGCGTCCATGGCCGGGCTGCCCGGCTGGACGTCCTTGACCATCACCCCGTGGTTGAAGCCCAGCTTCTGCTGCTCCTTCGATGTCAGGTTGGCGAAGCTGGCGCCCGCCAAGCGCTTGTCCAGATGCTGGATGCTCGCCGCGCTGGCCCGGGTCTGCGGGGCCTTGCCCACCTGGGTGTGGAACACCTTGGTGCTGCCATCGCGCTCCACCTTGATCGTGAGCTTGTCGCCCACCCGCTCCAGGCCAATCAGGTTGCGCAGGTCGCGGTAGTTGGCGATGGTCTTGCCGTTGACCTCGACGATCACGTCCTGGGCCTTGAGCCCGGCCTTGGCGGCCGAGGAGCGCGGCTCGACCTGGGTGATGACCACGCCGTGATCGGCCTTGGTGCCCAGTGCCTTGGCCAGGTCCGGGGTGAGGTTCTGCACGATCACGCCGAGCCGGCCGCGCTGCACGCTGCCGTACTTGATGATCTGGTGCATCACGTCCCGCGCGAGGTCGGACGGGATGGCGAAGCCGATGCCGATGTTGCCCCCGCTCCGGGACAGGATCGCGGAGTTGATGCCCACCAGCTGGCCGCGCAGGTTGACCAGCGCGCCGCCGGAGTTGCCCGGATTGATGGAGGCGTCGGTCTGGATGTAGTCCTGGTAGCTGTCCGGGTTGCCGATGCCGGAGCGGCCGAGAGCGCTGACGATGCCGGCGGTGACCGTGTGCTGCAGGCCGAAGGGGTTGCCGATGGCGACCACGAAGTCGCCGACCTCGAGCTTGTTGGAGTCGGCAATCGGCAGCGCGGTCAGGTTCTTGGCGTGGATCTGGAGCACCGCGATGTCGGTCTCCGGGTCCTTGCCGATGACTTTGGCCTTGAAGTTGCGGCCGTCGTTCAGGGTCACGGTGATCTGGTCGGCGTTCTCGATCACGTGATTGTTGGTCAGGATGTAGCCCTGCTTCGCGTCGACGATTACGCCCGAGCCAAGCGCCTGGGTCTCGCGGTACTGGGGCTGCCCCTGCTGTTGCTGCTGCGGCTCGCCGAAGAAGCGGCGAAAGAACGGGTCATTGAAGAACGGGCTGTTCATCAGCGGGTTCTCCACCTTCACCCGCCCCTTGGTGCGGATGTTCACCACCGCCGGCACCGCGTGCTTGAGCATCGGCGCCAGCGACGGCATCGGCTGACCCTTGCTCACCGAGTACTCGGGGATGCTGGTCGCGGGAGTGCGGTTCCAGCCGGAATCCTTCTTCGCCTCGGTTGCCGCCTGGCTCTCGGCGGCGTACAGGCTGATGGTCAGGCAGCCCAGCAGCACCAGCAGGCTGCCGAGTCGCGCGCTGCGGCCGGCGGGGAAATGCGCGCTCCTGTTTCCGGGCGACGACATGCGTGGTCCTCTGCCTCTCGAATTCGTGCCGGGGCGCATTCCGCCCCGCGGTCCAGGCCCCGCTCGCCGGAGCGCTTGTGGGACTCGGGAGCCAGTCTAGGGCCCGCTAACTTAACCGGGACTGAATCGCACCGGGGGCAGTACGGCGGGGGATGTCGAGCGCCGGGACGCGTGGCACCCGCCCGCCGCCGGTACCGGCGGCGGGCGGGAAGCCCGGGAACATTCGTCCCTAGGCCGCCTCGACCTCGATGCGGCGGGATGTCTCGCGGCGGGGGACCGTGATCTCCAGCACGCCGTGGCGGCTGCTGGCGCTGACAGCTTCGGGATCGGCGTCGTCCGGCAGGCGGAAGCTGCGGGCGAAACGACCCCAGGCGCGCTCGCGGCGGGTGTGGCGAACGTCGTCGCCGACGCGGCCGGACTCGCGTTCGCCGGCGATGCTCAGCACGCCGTCCTCCATGGTGATCTCGACCCTGGCGGGATCGACGCCCGGCAAGTCGGCGCGCAGGACGTAGCGGACGGTCTCGGCGACCACGTCCACCGGCGGCTGCCAGCGCCCGTCCTCCGGGCCGGTCGGGCGCACGCTCAGCGGTGCGCGCCGGGGATAGATGCTCAGTCGATACATGATGCGGTTCCTCTGTTCCGTGCGGCCGGCACGACGGGCGCCGGCTCCTGTCTGGCAAAGTGCGGGCGCGCGCGGCGGTTTCAAGTCACACGCGGACGCTGCCGGGACCGCCACCGGCAAGGTATTCGGGGGAGCGGTCAGGTACAATATCTTGTATCCCGGCGGTAGCCGGCGCGGGAATCGCATATCCGGCGGTGATCTCCACGGGTTATCCCGAAACAGTCTCCAGAATATTTCCTAACGATTTGATTAGAAATGTAATATATCCATGCTATATAAGCGTTTCCTCAAACGGTAACATCCCGGTTGACACTATGAATGAGCGGGCCTACCCTCGGTGTACAGAGCACAACATCTTGTGTTCGCCGAATTACGCTAGACACCATTCCGACAGGCCTTTCGGGGCCTTCAGGGATCTGGGTTTCGAGCAACAACCGGCCTGCCGTCCGGCGCCGATATAACGTCTTGACCCGGGGGATTCTGGTTCATGGAAACCGCCAAAGTGACCGCCGCGCCCACGCACGTACGAGAGATTCCGATCCAGCCCGCGTCCCGGGACATCTGGGACAAGAAGTACCGCCTCAAGACCAAGGCGGGCGAGGTGCTGGACAAGACCGTTGACGACACCTGGAAACGGGTCGCCCGCGCCCTGGCCGAGGTGGAAGCGCCGGACGTGCGCGAGCAGTGGTACGAGCGGTTCCTGTGGGCCCTGCGCCGCGGGGCGATTCCCGCCGGCCGCATCACCTCCAACGCCGGCGCCTGGGAGCACAAGCCGGCCACCTCGACGATCAACTGCACGGTGTCGGGGACCATCCACGACTCCATGAACGATATCCTGGAGAAGGTTCACCAGGCCGGGCTCACGCTCAAGGCGGGTTGTGTGGCACCGGGCACCTGGGTCCGCACCGAAAAGGGCCTGGTTACCGCAGACCGGGCGGTCGCGCAGCGCCATCGCGAGATCCTGTGCTACGACCGTGACAGTGGCCGCTTCGAGATGCGGCCCATCCGGCGGCACATGACCACGCACGTGCCCAACGACGAGAACATCCGGCTGGTGTCGGGCGAGGTGGAGCTGACCACTTCCGTGCAGCACCCGGTGCTCGTCTACCGTGACGGATCGCTGGTCTATGTGCGGGCCGGCGAGGTCGGTGAGACCGACGCGCTGGTGCACCACGCCCCGGCGTGGACCGCCGACCCGTCGCGCTGGCTGGACGCCTGGTTCGTCGGCGCACACCTGGGCGACGGCAGTGCCTACCCCAAGCACCTGCAGTACAAGGCCACGCGGCGCGCCTGGGCGGACCGGGCCCGCGCGGTGGGGCAGCGACTGGTGTTCAAGATCCGCGCGGCGGAACGCGAGGTGGTCCAGCGGTACGCGGCCTTCTTCCGCACCTTCTGCAATTCCCGGGCGCGCGTGATGGCCACCACCACCACCAACGGCACCCCGGTGTGGGACTATACGGTGGCAAGCTTCGCCGCCAGCCGTGCCGTGAAGCTGATCGACGGGCAGGTCGGGCGCAAGACGGATGCGCTGCACGTCCCGGCGTGGATCGCAGTCAATCCGGAGAAGCATTTCCTGCCCTTCCTGGCCGGGCTGATCGACACCGACGGCAGCGTCTCGACCGAGCGCGGCAGCGCCTTCATTTCCACCCGGAGCCATGACTTCGCCGCCGAGCTCAAGAGCCTGCTCGGGCTGTTCGGCGTGCACGGCGCGATCACGATCACCAGGGCGCGGCCTCACCGTCTCAACGGCCATCTCGTTCACGATCGGGGCGGAGCCGTGCTTAAGATCAGCGACTCTGCGTTCCTGGCCGCCGTCGCGGAATACATGGCCGACTCGGGCAAGTGCGCCCGCATCCGGAAGCACGCCAGCCAGCCCGGCCAATACGACGTCTACTGCCTGCCGGTCGCGCTGCGTGAGGCGCTGCAGCGCGAGGGCGCCTCGCTCGGACACACCGAGCGGCAGAAGCTGGGCTTCTACCACGGCTATCATCGCCGCGCACGCATCAGCCGCGTGTGGCTGGACCGCTGGCAGGCGCGCTTCCCGCACTTGCAGCCGCTGATCGCGTTCGCGCGCACCTTGCGCCCGCTTACCGGGGTTGAGCGCAACCTGGAGCTGCCCGAGACCTTCTACGACTTCACGGTCGAGAAGCACAACAACTACCTGGCCGGGAACAGCGGCCTGATGGTCATCCACAACTGCGGCATCGGCTACGAGTTCAGCACCCTGCGTCCGCGCGGGGCGTACGTCTCCGGCGCGGGCGCCTACACCTCCGGGCCGCTGTCCTTCATGGACATCTACGACCGCATGTGCTTCACGGTTTCCTCGGCCGGGGGGCGCCGCGGCGCCCAGATGGGCACCTTCGAGGTGGGCCACCCGGACGTGGAGGAGTTCATCCGCGCCAAGCGCGAGGACGGCCGACTGCGCCAGTTCAACCTGTCGCTGCTGGTCACCGAGGAGTTCATGGAGGCGGTCAAGGCCGACACCGACTGGAAGCTGGCCTTCCCGGTGTCCGCGCGCGAGGTCGAGGTGGACGGCCTGGACCTGGGCGACCCCGAGCAGATCGTCTGGCGCGAGTGGCCGGTGCACGAGGGCTACGTGGTCGGCGACGACGGCTTGGTGGCCTGCCGCATCTACAAGACCATCAAGGCCCGGCGGCTGTGGAACATGATCATGTCCTCCACCTACGACTACGCCGAGCCCGGCTTCATCCTGATCGACAAGGTCAACGAGCAGAACAACAACTGGTTCTGCGAGAACATCCGCGCGACCAACCCCTGTGGCGAACAGCCGCTACCAGCCTTCGGCTCGTGCCTTTTGGGATCGGTCAACCTGACCCGCTTCGTCGAAGAGCCGTTCACGGATAACGCACGTTTCAACTGGGACGAGTACCGCGAGGTGGTCTCGATCTTCACCCGCATGCTGGACAACGTGGTGGAAATCAACGGCCTGCCGCTGGAGGGCCAGCGCGAGGAGATCTACCGCAAGCGCCGCCACGGCATGGGCTTCCTGGGGCTGGGCTCGACCCTGACCATGCTGCGCATGCAATACGGGGCGGAGGACTCGCTGGAGTTCACCGAGGCGGTGGCGCGCGAGATGGCGCTGGCCGGCTGGGAGACCGGCGTGGCGCTGGCGCGCGAGAAGGGCCCCGCACCGATCATGGACGAGACCTTCACGGTCACCGCCGACATGCTGCGCAAGCGCCCGGAGATGCGCGAGGCCGGCTACCAGGTCGGCGACGAGGTGCCCGGGCGGGTGCTGCTGGCGCGCTACAGCCGCTACATGCAGCGCATGGGCGAGGTCAGCCCGGAGCTGGTCGAGCGCGTCGCCGAGAGCGGCGCACGCTTCACCCACCACAGCTCGATCGCGCCCACCGGCACCATCTCGCTGTCGCTGGCCAACAACGCCAGCAACGGCATCGAGCCGAGCTTCGCGCACCACTACGCGCGCAACGTGATCCGCGAGGGGCGCAAGACCAAGGAGAAGGTGGACGTGTTCTCCTTCGAGCTGCTGGCCTACCGCGAGCTGGTCAACCAGCGCGCCATGCCCGACTCGGAGGACCCGGCCGAGCGCCTG
>DASQZM010000042.1:0-51731 GCA_035638695.1 Gammaproteobacteria bacterium
GTCAATCTTGTGACGGCGGTGACCTTGGGGCTCGCGCTCGCATTCGAGCCAACAGAAAAAGACACGATGAAGCATTCCCCGCGGCCTCGGAACGAGCCTCTCCTGAGCGGGTCCCTGAGCTGGCACATCGTGCTAGTGTCCGGCCTGTTTCTTGCGGCCGTGTTCGGAATTTTCGAGTACGCAACCCGACAGGGCTACCCGATTGAGTTGAGCCGCACTATGACCGTCAACATGCTCGTTGTGCTGGAGATCTTCCACCTTTTCTTCGTGCGCAACATTTATGGCACGTCGCTTTCATGGAAAACCGTGCGAGCGACTCCTGCCGTCTGGGCCTGTGTCGCCGCGGTAGCGATCGCGCAAGTGGCCGTCACATATCTTCCCCCATTCCAGGACGATTTTGGTACAGCCCCCGTCTCCGGGTTGGACGGTCTGCTGTTATTGGGCCTCGGCGCCGTGTTCTTCGGGATTATCGCAGCGGAGAAACAGCTGCGCTGGCTCGTGGGACTGAGCTTGCAGAGTCGTGCGGAAAGGCAATAACTCCGGGAGCGAGTTGGCAAGCGGCATGGCGTGAAGGCTCATGCGCCGGCGCGGTCATGGCCCTGTTTTCCGACTGCGTGTCTCGCCATGTTCATACCAGGGTGAGGGAGGCTAACCATCGCTTGTGCGGGGTCTGACTCCAAACGAGCCATAGCAGCAAGAGGCTGCCAACGGGAAACGCCGCCCAAGCCGACACTACCCAGGGAGCTGTCGTGACGTGGCGACGCGAACGCGACACGGTCAACCTATGCCGTGCACCCACCAAAAACTCCAGCGTCTGCGCTTCCGCCTGGAACGCCGCCTGAAACGTCAAGGATGTGGCTTTTGGGACCCGGATACCTTGCGGGAGCTGGCCTGGTTATACTCGCGCGGCGTTTCGCTGGATGAGCTGGAGCGACTGGCGCGCCACTGCAGGAGCTGGTCCGACTCCTTCTGCGCCGCACATGATCGCCTGTGCGGGGAAGTCCTGGATCCGGAGGGGCTTGGGGCGGCCACCTCGCATGGGACTGGCGAAGCCGGGTAACCGGTGGCCAGGTAAGCCGGTGCGTGTGGACTCGGGCCCGCCAGGCGGCGGTCCATCGGCCCTTGAACTATATTCCTTGACAGGGCTGGTCTGGCATCGCCGGCCCTGAAACACGTGGATGCTTTCCCCGGCGGGACCGCTGGGCAGGGCATCTCCGGCAACCAGCACAGGAAGGTGCGGACATGTCGCCTCAGCAACCAGCCCATCAGAAGCAGATTTCCCGGGAGACGGAGCGTGCGGTTCGGCGGCAGGCCCTCCGGAAGGGTTTCCTGTTACGCAAGCTCCAGACGGCCGCGTGGACTCACGGCCAGTACTATCTAGCGGATGACCGCGAGGTGCTGGTTTACCCGATTGCGCTTGGTCGGCACCCACGCGGTGCAACATTGGGGGAGGTGTCCGAGTTTCTCCAAAACGACTGAATGAGTTGCAGGAAAAGCAAGGGTTCGAATAGAAACCCTACCAGGGTCTGCGGCGCGCTCAAGCTGCACGGCAACCCCGTTTGAGTTGCAGCAAGGCCGTCTAACTCCCCTCCCGAAAACCGCATTCCGACGGGGTCGAACCGGAGCGAAAATGTTAGACAGTTGTATGTAAACTAATGGAAAATAAAAAGAAACGTCCCGGCCTTTTAAGCCATTGGTTCCGGGTTCGAGTCCCGGGAAGTTCGACAAATCACAAAGTTGTGCTTGTGCGCCCGCTTCGCCCGCGTTGCACGCCTCCCGGCGTAAGTCGTTGTGCACGTGGCGAAGAGCGGTGGCCAGCGCAAGGCGAACTGCTTTCGGGCGCAGCGGTCGCTGTGACCGGAATGGGTGGAAGCCCGGACAGCCGCGCCCTCTTGGGGGTATGCCGGCGCCGGACCCTGTGGCGATGGCGGCCGTCGGGCATTTGCCAGGTGGCACCGGGGGGGCGTGATGATTGGCGCATGGCCCGGTTCTGTCCTTCGAGCGGGGTGGGCCGGGACGGAATTGGGGGTCCAATAGCCATTTCGGCTCGAAGTACGCCAGTACACCGGATCGGATCGGCAGCTTGCCGGATCCGATCCCGCGGAGGCGACGCCCGCGCGTTCGGGGCGCGGCTTCACCTGCCGAGGAGCAGCGCGCCGATAATGCCGCTCGCGATACCCAGCACGGACGTAACCACGATCACGCCGATCACCAGCGCGCCGTACGCACCGCGGGGACGCAGGCCGTGGGGAAGGGCCCGCAGGACGAGAGCGAGGAGCAGCCCAAGCACCAGGGGCAGCAGCAGGGCGTTGAGCACCTCCACCGCGATGCTCAGCGCGACCAGGTTGGTGGCCAGGCCGACAGTGATCGCGCCGGCCACCACCGCGACCGTGTACACCACGTAGAACCAGGGCGCCCGGCGCGGATGCTGGCTGAGCGAGCGGCGATAGCCGGTGACCTCCCCCAGACCCCACGCGGCGGCCAGCGAAACCACGATGGCGGCCACCATTGCCGCGCCGAGCACGCCCAGGGCGAAGGCGATGCGCCCGAAGCGGTCGCCCAGCACCGGGCTCAGCGCCTGGTAGATCTGGCCCACCGTGTCCAGCGTGGGGCGCTCCCCGTGCGTGTGCCCCAGGGCGACGGCGGCGGCGACGATGATGGCGATCATGACGATCTGCGTGACGACCGAGCCGATGGCGGTGTCCCAGCGGGCGGCGCGCAGGTCGCGCCGGCCCAGGCCCTTGTCGATCACAGCGGACTGCTGGTAGAAGACCATCCACGGCATGATCACGGCACCGATGTTGGCCGCGACCAGGTACAGGTAGCCCGGGTCGCCCAGCGGGACCGAGGCGAATTGGCGTAGCAGCACGCCGGCGCGCGGGTGGGCGTATATGGCCACCGCGACGAAGGCGATCTCGAAAGCCCCCAGGAACAGCGCCACGCGCTCCACGCGCACATAGCTGCCGGTGTACACGACGCCCAGCAGCATGGCCGTGGCGAGCGCCAGGCTTACCGCCGGCGGTACACCAAACAGCACCCCGACGCCGACGATACCGGAGAACTCGGTGATCAGTGCGCCTACGCAGGTGACTACCAGGCCGCTCACGGAGATCCATGCCCAGCGCGCACCGAACGTCTTGCGGATCAGCTCTCCGTGGCCTTTCCCGGTATGTACACCCAGGCGCACCGTGAGCTCCTGGACCACGTACAGCACCGGGACGAGGAGCAGCTGCAGCCACAGCAGCCGGAAGCCCCAGTGGGCGCCGCTCTGTGCCGCGGTGACCACGCTGCCCACGTCGGTGTCGGCCAGCATCACGACCAAGCCGGGACCGACTGGGGCCAGAGCGAGCAGCAGGCGGTGCAGAGAAGAGGGTGGGCCGGGAGCGGCATTGCGCCGGGTGCTCGTGCAGGTGCCCCGGGGTTCGTGCCCGCTGCGATCCGCATCGATCCCCGCACCCGTTTCGCGTCCGTCCACCCGCCCGGGCTCCGACCTCAAATGCAAATGAGAGGCAGTTACATTAGCGCATGGGCATGACCATGTACATGACCTGAATCAATTCCGTACCGGTACCGGAACCCATCGGACTGGAACGCCCGCGGAGCGGTAGCGGCGGATGCGCTGGAAGAGGCACTAACGTGGCTGTTCCGGGACAGAGTCCTGGCGCACGACGTGACCGGAGTCTGGCAACGTGCGGATCCGGGATCGATCCCGAGGGGGCCCCGGGATATGAATGCGCTGCCCAGGTGTCCTGCACGCATCCGGCTGACACGGGCTGTCACGGCACCGCACAGCCCCTCTCGCGGGGGACGTCGGCGGGGATGCACGTGTCAACGCCGGTTGAAAATTGCACAGTTCTGGTGATTGAAAATTGCACACTTCCGGTCCGTGATGGTTGAGTTCAAGCCGGCTTTGTCCGGCGCGATCGGTTGCGTTGCGCTGGCGGTGGATCGGAAGTCTTGAGGACCTGATCCAGCTCGGCATGGTGGCGCATGCGGTAGCTGTTGCCGCGGATGTTGACCAGGTGACAGTGGTGCAGCAGGCGGTCGATCAGGGCAGCCGCCATCACCTCGTCCCCGAGGACATCGCCCCATTCCTCGAAGCCCTTGTTCGAGGTCAGCACGGTGGCCGCCCGCTCGTAGCGGCGGTTGATCAGCTGGAAGAACAGCACCGCCCCGTTGTGGCTGATCGGGAGGTAGCCGATCTCGTCCACCACCAGCAGCGAGGGGTGAGTGAGCACGGCCAGCCGGCGTGCCAGTTGCCCCGCGGCCTCGAGGGAGGCGATCAGGTCGACCAGGGTGCCATAGTAGACTCGCCGGCCGTGCTGAGCGGCGGTGATCGCCAGGCTGATGGCCAGGTGGGTTTTGCCCACGCCCGGAGGGCCGAGGAAGATCACGTTCTCCTTGCGCTGGACGAAGCCCAGCTCATCCAGGCTCTCGATCTGCTCGCGGCGGATCGAGGGCTGGAAGCTGAAGTCGAAGTCTTCCAGGGTCTTGATGGCCGGCAACCGGGAGGAACGCATCGCCGCCTGCAAGCGCCGGTTGTTGCGCAAGCTGATCTGGGCTTGCAGCACGTGGGCGAGGGCCTCGGTCGCGGTTAGGCTGCCGCTGTCGACCTGGCTCAGGACGGTATCGACCGCCTCGAGCGCCCCGGGCATCTTCAGGTCCGCCAGCATGGCGCGGATCGCTTCCCGTGGGGTGGCGCTCATGCCGCGCCCCCGTGTGCCTGCACCAGGTGCGCGTAGACGCTCAGCGGGCCTCGCTCCACGGTGGGCAGCGGACTCCCGGCGGAGGGCGCCTCGGGCACCGGTGCCGGCGTGGGCAGCAGCGCGCGGAACGAGCGCCTCGCCAGCGGCTGCAGCAGGGCCCGCTCATCGCGCTCGAAGCGCTGTCTCGGGCGCTCCCCGGTGGCGCGGTGGAGGCGGACGTTGGCCACCTGCTCCATCCACGCCAGGGCCTGGGCGTTGAGATCGGCGTCGCTGACGAAATCCCGGCCGTAGAAGAAGCTCTGGCGTGCGTAGCGGATGGGGCGCTCGACCTTGCCCTTGGTGCGCGCCCGATACGGACGACACGCCCGGATCCGGAAGCCCCAGTGTGCGGCAAAGCGCCCGAAGCGGGCGTTCTCCAGCAAGGAACCATCGTCGGGACGTCGGTCAGCGATGATCACCGCCTTCATCTGATCGAACAGCAACTCGGCCGGCACACCGCCGAAGTAGCCGAACGCCGCTTCCAGGGCCTCGATCAGGACGTCCAGACTCTGGTGCGGGTAATACTGCAACCACAGCAGCCGGGAGTAGCCCAGCACCACCAGCGGCGCATAACGCTTGCCCCAAGGCAGACGGAACTCGGCAAAGTCGACCTGTGCCTGATGCCCCGGCGGTGTCTCGAACCGCACCACCGGCTCCGCCGCCTCGACCGGACGCAGCTCCCGGACGTAAGCCTTGAGCTGCGTGTAGCCTCCGCTATACCCGGCCGCCCGGATCTCCTCCAGCAGCCGTACCGCGGTCAGCTCGGGGAACTGGGCCAGGCGCGTGCGGATCAGCGCACGGTACGGATCCAGCTTGCGCACAACCGAGGGCCGCGGACCGGAGCGCACCGGAGCATCGTCCAGTTCCCGATCCAGCTGTCCGGTCTCGATCCAGTGGTAGAGCGTACGGCGGCTCACGCCCAACTCCCGGGCCAGCGCCGCCTTGCTCAGACCTCGTTCCAGATAGTGCCGTAGCAAGACCGGCCGTTCCCTGCCGTATATCGGCGCCTCGACTCAGGTCGGAGTCGCCAACAGGCCAAAGTGTGCAGCTTTTTCTCCGCCACATCTTTGCGTTTTGCGGGCGCCGCCCACGCGGCCCAACGGCGCAGCGACTGCGGAGTTTGTTCGCATACCAGTGAACTCTGGGCGTCATGGGCCACGTCGCCGGCGGCGTCGGCCGCCCCCCGAAGCGCCTTCCGAGGCGCAGACAGATGCCCGCTTGCACGCGGGCAGGAAGAACCAGACTTGACGCCCGCTGTGCGGGGGTGCTAATCGTAGCCAGAAGTGCGCAATGAGAACATAAGTGCGCAGAGCGCACATTCTGAAACTGCCGGGCAGCGTGCAAGCGTCGCCTGAATGGCGCCATCACAGCGCCTCGCTTCGCTGGTAGATGTAGAGGCACCGGGTGCTTTCAGGACAGACCAAGACCCGATAGAGGCATGAGCCGTGCCGAGGCCGGAGGGGATAGATGGACCCGATTCTTAGCGATTTCGAGACGGATTTTTGGCGGCAGGCGAAGAGCCGGCAGACGTGGGACGAGATTATCCCCGGCGAGCCGCGGGCAACGAGACCCCTGACACTGACAAAGGAGCTTATTGCAAAGTTTGCTCGGGCCATGGGGGAGGACAACCCTCTGTACTTTGACGAAGAGTACGCCAAGAACACGCCCTTCGGGGGAATCGTGGCCCCGCCAAGCATTCATATCCTGCTGATGTTCGCGTGTACGGCTAGCGACGACTGGATGAGGTCTCCTGGGACAATCAACGCTGGTCAGAGCTGGTTCTACAACGTGCCGGCGCGTCCGGGTGACACAATCAGCATGGTCGGCAGAGCCCTCGATCGTTTCGTGAGGAAGGGCCGGCTTTTCGTGATCCACGACAACGTCTTCTACAACCAGAACAACGAAGTGGTCTGCTCCGGTCGTGGATGGACCATTCGGCCGAACTAGACGGGGGACGTCTCATGGCTGAACAACAGGCTGCGGCTCGGGAGTCTTTTTCGTCGATTCAGGTGGGGCAGTCCATTCAAGGGCAACCGTTTTCGGTGTCGCGGGAAAGCATCCAGCGGTTCGCGGACGGGTCTCTGGACTATAACCCGCTTCACTTTGACGACGAGTATATGAAGAACGAGTTCGGGAAGACTCGCTTTGGGGGCGTAATCATGCACGGCATGCAGAACTTCGCCCTTATCACTCGAACACTTACCGATTGGCTCTTGCCCCAAGGCGGCTACCACCGCCGCCTCGAAACCCGCTGGCGCAAGCCGGTGTATCCCGGGGACGTCATCACAACGCACGCAACGGTCTCCGACAAGTTCGAGACCGAGAAAAGCCGCTGGGTGACGTTCGACATTGAGGTCAAGAATCAGAAGGGGCAAGCCGTGGCGACAGGCCAGTCGATGGCGGAATTTCCGGACAAGTTTCCCGGACGTGTGGGTTCGCCAACCTAGCATCGCTAGCTTGGCAGCAAGGGCGAAGAGGAGGAATGCATTTCGTGAACCTGGGGCACTGTCTGAGTCATTCGGTTCGGCGCTTTCCGGATAAGCCAGCGATCCACTTCGAGGATCACACTCTTACGTACCGGGAGCTTGACCGTCGAATCCATCGCCTGGCCGCGTCGCTTGCTCGGTTTGGACTCGGGGTGGATAGCAAGGCGGCCATACTCGGCCGTAACAGCCACCGAGTTCTGGAACTGTCGATGGCGTTGGCAAGGCTGGGAATATGGATGGTCCCGATCAATCATCGGTTGCGACCGGCCGACGTCGACCAACGCCTGCAACACGCCGGTGTTGATGCATTATTCATTGACTCGGAATTCGCGGACCAAGTTACAGATTTCAAGCGCGAAACTCTGGAGCGGCTCGGTCCCCGGATTGTGGTGATGGGCGAGAGGCCCTCTTCGGTTCCTCAGGTGACCGATTACGAGACATTGGCAACGGCTTCACCGGCTACGGTGCCCGAGGTGGACCTGTCGCCGGAACAGCCGCTTTATCTTGGTTATACATCCGGAACGACAGGACGCTCCAAGGCGGCGATTGTCAGTCACCGCGCTATCCTCGCGGGCTTTCTTTACAAGGCCCTGGACTACGGGCTTCAACACACCGATGTCATGCTCAGTGCGGGCTATTTCTGGCATTCGGCGCCGCGCGACTTTGCCTTGTTGCAGCTCTATCTCGGTGGAACGACGGTCGTAATGCGGGATTTCGATGCCGCAGAAGCGTTACGGCTGCTCCGGGAGCACCAAGTAAGCGCGGGCTTCTTTGTTCCAACCATGTACAAGATGATGCTCGAGTTCGAGCCGGATGGCGCTTCTCCGCTAGCGTCGCTGCGCTTGCTTATCTCCGGTGGAGCACCCATGCCCGTGCCGCTCAAGAAAGAGGTACTCAGCCGATTCGGTCCGATCCTCCATGAATTTTACGGCGCCACCGAAACGCGAGTGGTCGCCAGCATCGGCGATCGTGACTTGCAGGCGCGCCCGCGCAGCGTCGGCCGGCCTGGACGCGACATCCGGGTACGCATTGTGAATGAGAACGGTGCGTCGGTTCCGGACGGCGAGATCGGCCAGATCTACCTGCAGACTCCGACGCTATTTGGTGGCTATTACAGGGATCCCGAGAAGACGAACGCGGCCTTCGTCGATAACTGGTTCACGTTGGGAGACATGGGGCGTCAGGACCCGGATGGTTACCTGTACCTCGTCGATCGTCGTGACGACGTGATCCTGAGCGGCGGCGAGAACATATATCCCAGCGAAATCGAAGAGGCCCTGCTTAGGCACCCGGCGGTGTCTGACGCTGCGGTGGTCGGCGTTCCAGATGAGCGGTGGGGCGAAGCCGTGAAGGCCTTTGTTTGTCTGAGACCCGAGCGCTCCGGCGACGTGGACGAGAAGTCTCTGAAGGGATTTTGCAGGGAACACCTGGCGGACTATCTCGTCCCAAAGAGCTTTGAGTTCAGGGACTCACTGCCGCGCAATCCCACGGGGAAGATCCTTCGCAGGATCCTCAAAGCGCCCCACTGGGACGATGGCGGTCGGCCGGCATAGCGGCCATTCGAAAACAATACCCTAAATAATCACATGACAAGTTGCGTCGAGGACGGAGGGATGAAAATGAAACGCTTTATGCCATGGAGATCAGCGTTGCTCGGTAGCGCGCTCTTGTGCTTGGCGGGCTTCTCCGGAGCGTCGTTCGCCTCGCAGCCGGTGCGCATCGGCGTCATCGCGCCGGCCTCGGCGATCGACGGGAAATCGATCTTCCATGCCGCTGAACTCGCGGCGAAGCATATCAATGCTGCGGGGGGTATCGACGGGCGACCGGTGAAGCTCTACAAGTACGATGATCATGCTTCGACCGCGGATGCTGTCCGTGCCTTCCAGCGTGCGGTCAGACAGGATCACGTCAAGGCGGTTGTCGGGGTCTTTATCAGCGAGATTGCCTTAGCGCTCGAGCCCTGGTCAGGTCGTCTCAAGACACCCCTGATCATAAGCGGGGCTGTATCCGATGACATCGGAAAGCAGATCCACGCGCACTACAAACAATTCAAATATACATTCCACACGTACATCAATTCGGTCTTCGTTACCAAGACCGCGTGCAAGTACGCTCGCGACACAATCGAAAAGCCCTATCACGTGCATCGGGCAGTCGTCTTGAGCGAGAACGCAAACTGGACGAAGCCTGTGGTCAAAGAGTACAAGAAGTGCCTGCCCTCAGACGGTTTCAAGCTCGTGGACGTGATCAACTTCGATCCGTCAACGAGCGATTTTACGCCCATCTACAACCGTATAGAGGGCGACCACGCGCAGGTAATCATGGCAGCGCTTGCCCATGTCGGCGTGAAGCCGGTCGTGCAGTGGCGGCAGGGCCAGGTTCCTGCAATCTATGCGGGAATAAGCGCGCAGGCGACCTCCTCAAACTTCTGGGCCGCCACAAATGGCGGGGCCAATACGGTCATGACGATGACGACCGGCTCCTCCGGGGTCCCGGTGACGCCAAAGACGCCTGCCTTCTATAAAGCGTATAAGGCCGCCTTCCACAGCGAGCCCGCGTACAACAGTTACACAACCTACGACTCGTTCTTCATCCTCAAGAACGCGATCGAGGGGGTGAAGAGCGGCAGCTACAACTCGATGGTTGCCGCGATCAGCCACACGAACTTGGAGGGTGTGTCCGGACACCTTCAGTTTTATGGACCGAACGCGAAATACACGCACGACGTCCGTTACAACAAGTCGACCGTCGGCGTGGCGACGCAGTGGCAGAACGGAAAGCAGGTTGTCGTATGGCCACCACGGGTGGCCCAGGCGAAAGTCCGGCTGCCAAGCTTCGTGAGTCTCCAGGGTTCGAAGTGAGACGGGTAGCACTATGCGGTTCCCACGCTTCGGTGGCCGGACGCTCTCGCGAGAACACATCGCCCGCGCCAGAGCAGGCGCTTGTTACAGGTTAACGTTCCGTGTTGAGCGAGGTGTCTGCCTATGAACGAGGTGGTTTCGGACAGCCGCGCTAGGGGACAGCCGAGGGGCAACGCACTTGTGCGGGCTCTCATCAGGGTCTAGGGCACCTTGGAACGAAACGCTACAGGAGGAGATTCGGGCGGACTTGATCCGCGGCAGTCAACATCGCGACGGGGTGTCGGGACAGTCGCGTGCTCCGCAGAGCGAGGTGGAAGGATTTCTGTTCGAGCTGGCCGGCTGGCCGAACGGACTGACCGAATTCAGGAGGAGGAACGAATGAATACGCACGCTGGATTTCCAACGACCGCACGCGCTCGCTTGGTGTTCACTCTGCTGTCTTTCTTCGGAATAGCGTTGTTGCTGGGGGGTATTGGAACCGCACAGGCTGCCCAAGAATCGCCGATACGCATCGGTATCATCTCACCGATGGGCGTGGCTGTTGGCAAAGGCATCTCACGGGCGGCCAAGCTTGCCGAGCAGGAGATCAATGCGAACGGTGGCATCGAGGGCAGACCGGTCAAGGTATTCGTGCTCGATGACGGACTTTCGGCCTCCGAGGCCGTTCGAGACTTCCAACGTCTCGTTCAGCAGCATCATGTGGTGGCGGTCATCGGGAGCTGGACCAGCGAAATCGCGCTTGCACTGGAACCCTGGGCCGCGAGGCTCAAGACCCCCTTTATCGTTGCTGACGCTGGCAGCCCGGTGATCACCGAGAAGGTCCACAAGCACTATTCGCAGTACAAGTATGTTTTTTCCATGCAGGCGAACTCGATCATCATGGCGCATACCTTCTGCGATTTCGCGAAGCACGTCCTGAAGAAGAAGCATCGAGTGACCAGCGCGGCGATCCTCAGCGAGGATGCCAAGTGGACACAGCTGCTGGATAAGACCTACGAAACCTGCCTACCGCAGGCGGGTATCAAGGTAACGGACCATATACGGTTCGATCCTGACACACATGACTTTACGCCGATCTTCAACAGGATCGAGGCTCATCACCCCAGCATGATCGCGACTGGCCTTTCGCACACGGGCCTCAGAGTGACGGTGCAATGGACCCAGAAGCAGGTCCCGGTGGTCATGGCCGGCATGAACTATGAAGCGACCAGTGGTGGATTCTGGGGCGAAAGCAACGGAGCCGCGCAGGGCGTGATGACGCTCAGCGGGCCGGTGCCGGGAATCGCCCTCTCTTCAAAGACGAATCACTACATGAACGCCTTCGCGAAGAAGTTCGGAAGCGATTCGTCGGCTGGCTATGGCGTGAGCACCTACGATGCCATGTACATCCTTCGAAATGCCATCAAGCGGGCTGGTTCGACCCAAGCGGATGCCATGGTCAGTGCCCTGGAGAAGACGCATTACGTCGGGGCGGGAGCAATCAAGCCGATCCGCTTCTATGGCAGGAGCAACCGCTTCACGCACAACTCCACATACCATTGGATCATGGTGGAGTGGCAGAACGGAAAGCGCGTTCCCGTTTGGCCGCCCAAGATCGCCAAGCCGGTGACGATCCCGTCGTGGCAGTAGTCGACCGAGCGCGAAGTTCGATGACGGTTTGGCCCAGGTTCCGCGCTGGCCTGGGCCAAACCCAGCTCTCGCTTCACAGCCGGCAAGCGTTAGCTGCTGGCGCGTCCGGTGGCCCCCAGCGACGCCATCGTCTGCGGGTGCGCTTAAGACGACCGGAGAGGTGATAAAGGTATGGACGAGCAGACCTACCTTGAGCGACTTCATGCCCTGTGCGACAAAAACTGGCCAGAAGGCGTAAGTGCCGAGGTTGACTACATACACGGTGAGAAGCCGCTCGCTGAATATCTCCGCGCTTGGGCGCAGAGCCAGCCGGCGCAGCCGGCAATCATTTTCTACGGGAGGGTACTGACCTACCAGGAACTCGACCAGATGAGCGACCGGTTCGCGGCCGTTCTGGCCGAACACGGCGTACAACGCGGAGACCGCGTGTCGGTGTTCATGCCCAACTGCCCGCAATTTCACATAGCGTTTTTCGGCATTGCCAAGCTGGGGGCGGTCCACGCCCCTGTTAGCCCACTGTCGAAGGCCTTTGAGCTCAGCTATCAGCTCAAGGATAGCGGGGCAAAGGCAATCGTTGCGCATGATCAACTGATGCCAATCGTACGCGAGGCGCAGGCCGATGATTCGGACCGCACTGTCTTCGTCACCACTCTGAGCGATTTCCTGCCGGAGAAGCCAACGATCTCCGTCCCGGAGACAGCGCAGGAACCAAAACACCGCTTCGATGGAACCGTCGACCTGCTTTCGGCCATTGACGCATGCGACAACCCAGTCCCCCAGATAGATGTGGGCATGGATGACCTGGCGCAACTGAACTACACGAGTGGCACCACCGGCATGCCCAAGGGCTGCATGCACACCCACCGCGACCTTGTCTACACGGGAGCTGCCAACTGCTCGGGGCCGTTCAAGCTCGGGCCTGGGGACGTAACGGTATGCTTCTTCCCTGAATTTTGGATCGCGGGCGAGAACCTGGGGCTGGTGTTCCCAACGTTTTCCGGGAGTACCGTGCTGCAATTGACCCGTTGGGACCCGGTCGGTTTCATGGAAGCTGTGAGCCGGTACAAGGCTACCGCGACCTGGATGCTTGTCGATAGCGCAGTGGAACTGATGGAGCATCCCCGTGCAGCTGAGTTCGACCTCAGCTCTCTGCGCCTGGTTCGAGCCGTCTCGTTCGTTAAGAAGAACACCGTCGATTATCGCAAGCGCTGGCGTGAGTGGACCGGCAGCACCATATCCGAAGTCTCGTGGGGCATGACCGAAACTCATACTTCAAACACCTTCACGACCGGCATGCAGACGGGCGATTTTGATCTCAAATCACAGCCGGTGTTCGTGGGACTCCCCGTGCCTGGCACCGAATTCAAGGTTTGCGATTTCGAGACCGCGGAGCTGCTGCCGCTGGGCTCGGAGGGAGAGCTATGTGTCCGGACGCCCTCTTTGTTCAAAGGCTACTGGCAGAAGCCTGAAGCCACCGCGAAGGCGCTGCAGAAAGGCTGGCTTCGCACGGGCGACATTGGGCTCATAGACGAAGAGGGATACATACACTTCCTGGGCCGAAGGAAGGAGATGCTCAAGGTCAAGGGGATGAGCGTGTTCCCTGCGGAGATCGAGACGATCCTGGGACAGAATGGCGACGTCGAGGCGAGCGCGGTTGTCGGGTCGCCCGACCCAGACAAGGGACAGGTCCCCGTGGCCTTCGTACTGCCAAAACGCGGTGCAACCATCAGCCCAGACGAGCTGGAAGCGTGGTGCCGTGCCCATATGGCCGTCCACAAGGTGCCACGAATCAAAGTGGTCGATACGTTGCCGATGACCGCTACCGGAAAAATTCGCAAGACCGAGCTGGAAAAGACCGTCAACGAAAGGGCCTGACAAGCCGCTCCGAGAATACGGCGAGCGCCCGGGCGGACGGCCGCAAGGCGGGCACAGCTTTCATGTGCCTGCCCTGGACGCGCGTTGCGCTCGCCAGCTTGGCCGAAGTACGGCCATGCGACGGTGTTGATTACCAGAGTTACGGCTGTGGGCCAAGCGATGTGTCCAGGGCAGTGACCATGAGGCGGAGCCGAAGATGTTCGGCGTTGTGCACAACGGCATATGGTTCGTCCGGCTGTCATGGCTCGCGAGTGTGATTCGGCTCAGAGAGATTTGCGTTCAGTCAGGAGGGAAGCGTCATGAATGGGACTCCTTTCGCTCAAGGTCGGCATCTTGCCCGCCTCACGGCGGGTATGCTGGCTGTCTTGGGCGTCGGTTTGGTTCTGGGGACGGGCACCGCGAGAGCGACAGAGAAGACTCCCATACGGATAGGGGTTATTGCTCCGATGAGTGCGGCGGAGGGCAAGGGCATCGTGCGTGGCGCAAAACTCGCCGCCGCCGAAATCAATGCCCACAACGGGATCGATGGCCGCCCGATCAAGCTCTATACCTATGATGATCAACTGTCCGCGAGTACTGCAGTGCGGGACTTTCAGCGCCTGGTCCAGCAGGACAAGGTCGTGGCAGTGGTTGGGACCTGGCTGAGTGAGGTTGCGCTGGCGGTGGAACCCTGGGCCTCCCGGCTAAAGACGCCATATCTCATATCAGATGCCGGCAGCCCTCAGCTGACCCGCCGTGTCCATGAGCACTATGGCCGGTACAAGTACAGTTTCTCCATGCTGTCCAACTCAGTGACCATGGCACACACGGTATGCGATTTCGTGCACCATACGCTGGCCGCGAAGATGGGTGCCCAACGTGCCGCGATCCTCAGCGAAAATGCGAAGTGGACGCAAGCCTTCGATCAGACCTTCGAGAAGTGTCTGCCAAAGGCTGGAACGAAAGTGGTCGACCACCTGCGCTTCGACCCGGGCACGAGCGATTTCACGCCCGTATTCGAAAAGGTCGAAAAGCATCATCCCGGCGTGTTGGTGACGGGACTGGCCCATACCGGCCTGGAGGCCACGGTGCAATGGCACCAGCGGCAGGTGCCATCCCTGATGGTGGGCATGAACGCCCTGGCTCAGAGCCACGGTTTCTGGAAGCAGAGTAACGGGGCCGCGCAGGACGTGGTCACACTCTCCGGTCCCGTCCGCGGGGTGGACCTGACGCCCAAGACGGCGCCCTACATGGATGCGTTCATTCAGCGTTTCGGCGACAAGGTCGCTCCGGGCTTCGGCGTCACGACCTACGACGCCATTCACATCCTCCGCAACGCCATTGAGAGGGCCGGCTCGACCAACGCAGACAAGCTGGTGGCTGCCCTGGAAAAGACCGACTACGTGGGTGCCGGGAATGCCGGCCATATCCGTTTCTACGGCAGGAGCGCCCCGTACACCCACAACTCCACCTATCGCATGATCATGATCCAATGGCAGGGTGGCAAGCGGGTGCCGGTCTGGCCGCCGAGCATTGCGAAGCCGGTGAAGCTTCCCGGGTTCGTGCAGCTGGGTCGGTGATGTCCACGGCCTCGATACAGCGTCGGTTCGTGTGGGGAGACGGTGGGAATGGATGAAGAGGAGTATCTGGAACGACTGCGCAGACTCTGGCTGGAACACTGGCCCCCGGGGGCGGCCCGGGAGCTGAGCTACCCGCAGGGTGAGGTGCCGCTGGCAGAGTATTTACGGGCATGGGCGCGTCAGGACCCGGACAGGCCGGCGGTCATCTTCTATGGCAAGACCCTGAGCTACCGGGACCTTGATCGTCGCAGTGACCGGTTTGCGGCGCTGCTGGCGGAGCAGGGCATTGGGCCAGGTGATCGGGTGGCGGTGTTCATGCCCAACTGCCCTCAGTTTCACATTGCATTTTTCGGCATTCTCAAGTGCGGGGCCGTACATGCTCCGGTGAGCCCGATGTCCAAGGCCTTCGAGCTTGGCTATCAGCTCAAGGACTCTGGCGCGAAGGCGATCGTGGCGCTGGACCAGCTGATGCCGCTCGTGCGGGAGGTCCGGGCCGAAACCGATGTAAATCAGGTTTTCGTGACGAGCCTGGCGGAGGTCGTACCCGAGAAGCCGACGGTGCCGGTGCCGGACATTGCGCAGGCGCCGAGAGCGGATGTCTCGGACGCAATCGACCTGTTTCCGGCCCTGGAGGCCTGCATGGCACCGGCGCCGGAGGTTTCCCCGGGCCTGGACGACGTGGCCGCCCTGAACTACACGGGCGGCACCACCGGGATGCCGAAAGGGTGCGTGCATACCCACCGGGACATGCTCTACACGGCGGCAGCCAGCCAGGCGACAGGTATGCCGCTGTCGCCGGACAGCGTGCTGGTCTGCTTCTTCCCGGAGTTCTGGATCGCCGGGGAGAACACGGCCCTGCTGTTTCCGACTTTTGCGGGAAGCACGGTGGTGCTGCTCGCCCGCTGGGATCCGGTCGCGTTCATGACCGCGGTGCAGCGCTACCGGGCGACGGTCGCGGGCCTGCTGGTGGATAACGCGGTCGAGCTTATGGAACATCCCCGGGCGGGGGAATTTGAGCTGCGTTCGCTGAGACAGGTACGTGGTGTCTCGTTCGTCAAGAAGCTGACGGTGGACTATCGGAGGCGGTGGCGTGAATGGACCGGGACGACGATCGCGGAGGCCGCATGGGGCATGACCGAAACGCATACCTCGGACACCTTTACCACGGGGATGCAGGAGGATGACTTCGATCTGAAGTCACAACCGATATTCGTCGGCCTGCCGGTGCCGGGTACGGAGTTCAAGATCTGCGACTTCGAGACCGGCGAGTTGTTGCCGCTGGGCAGCGAGGGTGAGTTTTGTGTGCGCACGCCCTCGCTGCTGAAGGGATACTGGAACAAGCCGGAGGAAACCGCGAAGGCCCTTCGCCAGGGGTGGCTGCACACCGGTGACGTGGGAATGCTCGACGAGCAGGGCTTCCTCCACTTTCTCGGCCGGCGCAAGGAGATGCTGAAAGTCAATGGGATGAGCGTATTCCCGGCCGAGATTGAGGCAATTCTCGGGCGACATCCAGCGGTGGTGGGCTCGGGGGTGGTCGGTGCCCCCGATCCGGAAAGAGGGCAGCAGCCGGTGGCGTTCATCGTGCTCGATCCGGAATCCGGCCGAGGACTCACGGAGAGCGCTCTGCAACGGTGGTGTCGCGAGCATATGGCCGTCTACAAGGTACCGCGTATCCACATCGTTGACAGTCTACCGCTCACTGCAACCGGCAAAGTCCGGAAGACTGAGCTGGAAGCAAGGGTAGTCGAGGAACGCTAGAGAGCCCCAGCACTGACGAACGGCAGCAGCGTTGGTATGCGTGGGATCCGAAAGCCAGCCAAGTAGAGATATGGCCATTGCCGAGGCTCGATCGATGCGGCGGACGCCGGGACCTGCACTCTTCCGGGACGGTGCTGTGTCTTTCGCAAGGATTGACATCCCGTGGCCGACTGCAGCAGACGAGTCATCGGGCTCACTTTGTCCTTAGGTCCAGGATCGGGGTTTTTTGCAGGCGTGAGTGACGTTCCAGGGCCTTCCGTTGCCATACCGCCGACGTGGATCGGAACACCGTCCGTTTCCGCATCGAGCCCAACGTGTCGCTACCGTCGCGTCGGTAGTTAGAAACGCTGCTGGTTCCCGTTTGAACTCTGTGCGCTCTGGGCCAGGGCTCTCTTCCCTGCCGTCGAAATCTGGCATGCAACGGCAGGTGCCAGAGCGCAGCGTTACAGCGCCGGGCGGCCGCCTTTGGTGCGCAGGAAGCGCCGCCGGCCGTGCACAGTCGTCGAGGCGAGAGCCTTACGTAACCAACGCGAGCATTCTTCATATGAGTCTGAGCAAGCTGCTGATCGCCAACCGCGGCGAGATCGCCATCCGAATCGCCCACGCTGCCGCCGAGCTCGGCATCCCCTCGGTGGCCATCTATTCCGACGACGATGCACGCTCCCGCCACGTGCTGGCGGCCGACGAGGCCCTGGCTCTGGAGGGGCGGGGCCCACGGGCGTACCTGAACGGCGAAGGGATCATCGACCTTGCCCGCCGCGCCGGCTGTGATGCGATCCATCCCGGTTACGGCTTTCTCAGCGAGAACGCCGCGTTTGCGCGTGCCTGCGCGGGTGCGGGCATCGTCTTCGTGGGTCCGGGTCCCGATGCGCTGGAGCTGTTCGGCGACAAGTTGCGGGCCCGCGAGCTCGGGCGCCGCTGCGAGGTGCCGCTGCTGCCGGGGACGACCGGTCCCACGAGTCTGGAGCAGGCGCGCGCATTCCTGGAGGAGCTCGGCGAGGGTGCGGCGGTGATGGTCAAGGCGCTGGCCGGCGGCGGCGGCCGGGGCATCCGCGCCGTGCACAGCCCGGCCGAGCTGGAGGAGGCTTTTCGGCGCTGTGCCTCGGAGGCCGAGGCCGCGTTCGGCAGCGGCGAGTTGTACGTCGAGCAGCTGGTGCCCCGGGCCCGGCACGTCGAGGTGCAGATCATCGGCGATGCCAGCGGCGAGCTAATCCACCTGTGGGAGCGGGACTGCAGTATACAGCGGCGCCACCAGAAGCTGGTGGAGATCGCCCCAGCCCCTGACCTGCCAGGCCGGCTGCGGGATGCTCTGACCGCATCGGCCCTGCGCATGGCTCGGGAGGCAGGCTACGCCAGCTTGGGCACGTTCGAGTTCCTGGTGGATGCCGACGCGCCCCCCGAGGCGCCGGTGTTCGCCTTCATGGAGGCGAACCCGCGCCTGCAGGTAGAGCACACGGTGACTGAGGAGGTCACCGGCGTCGACCTGGTCAAGACCCAGCTTCGCCTGGCGGAAGGGGCCACGCTGGCGGACCTGGGCCTGGACCGGCCGCCGTCCCCGGCCGGCTACGCCATCCAGCTGCGCGTCAACCTGGAGACCCTCGGGGAGGACGGCACGGTGCGCCCGGCCGGCGGTACCCTCACGGCCTTCGAGCCGCCCTCCGGGCCCGGGGTGCGCGTGGACACCTTCGGCTACGCCGGCTACACCACCAGCCCCGCGTTCGACTCACTGCTCGCCAAGCTGGTGGTGCACGGCCGCGGGGCCTATCCCGAGTTGGTGGCACGAGCGCGGCGCGCCCTGAGCGAGTTTCGCATCGAGGGGACCGAAACCAACCTGGCATTCCTCTACAACTTGCTGGGTTTACCCGACTTCGCGGCCCACCGCGTCTACACGCGCTTCGTCGAGGATCACATGCCGGAGTTGCGGGCGCCGACGGACGAGGGGGCCCGGCGCTTCTTCGGAGACGACCGCGAGGACGCCCCTGCGGCGGACGCCGCGACCGCAGCCGACGCGCCCGCCGGCACTGAGCCCGTGTGCGCGCCCATGCAGGGACGGGTGGTGAGCGTGGACGTAAGCGAAGGCGACCTGGTCCATTCCGGCCAGCAGCTCGCGGTGATCGAGGCGATGAAGATGGAGTACGTGGTCACGGCGTCGGCTGGGGGCCGGGTGCGGCGCGTCGTCGCGGACACCGACGACAACCTGTTCCAGGCCCAGCCGCTGCTGTTCCTGGAGCCGGCCGAGGTCGCCGGCCCGGAGGCCGGCGAGGACCAGGCGGTGGACCTGGACGCGATCCGCCCCGACCTGCAGGAGGTGATCGAGCGCCACGCGCTGGGGCTGGACGAGAACCGCCCGGAAGCCGTGCGGCGCCGGCGCAAGGTGGGCCACCGCACCGCCCGGGAGAACCTCGCCGACCTGCTTGACCCGGACAGCTTCGTCGAGTACGGCTCGCTGGCGATCGCCGCCCAGCGCAGCCGGCGCTCGCTGGACGACCTGATCCGCAACACGCCCGCCGACGGCCTGATCGCGGGGGTCGGCACGATCAACGGCGCGCTGTTCGACGAGACACGCTCGCGCTGCATGGTGCTGCACTACGACTACAGCGTGCTGGCCGGGACCCAGGGCAAGATGAACCACAAGAAGACCGACCGCATGCTCGCGCTGGCCGAGGACTGGCGGCTGCCGATCGTGTTCTTCGCCGAGGGCGGCGGCGGACGGCCAGGGGACGCCGATGTGGCATTCGCCGGGCTGGATACGCCCAGCTTTACAAAGTACGCGCGCCTGAGCGGCCTGGTGCCGCGCATCAGCGTGGTCGCCGGGCGCTGCTTCGCGGGCAACGCCGCCATCGCCGGCTGCAGCGACGTGATCGTCGCCACCCGGGACACGACCATCGGCATGGGCGGCCCGGCGATGATCGAGGGCGGCGGCCTGGGCGTGTACCGGCCGGAGGAGGTCGGGCCGGTGAGCGTGCAGGAGGACAACGGCGTGCTCGACCTGGTGGTGGAGGACGAGGCGGAGGCGGTCGCGGCCGCGAAGCAGCTGCTGGGGTATTTCCAGGGGCCGGTGACGGACTGGGACTGCGCCGACCAGCGTCGCCTGCGCCGGGTGATCCCGGAGAACCGGCTGCGCGTGTACGACGTGCGCCGGGTGATCGAGATCCTCGCGGATACCGGCTCGGTGCTCGAGCTCCGGCGGCGTTTCGCGCCCGGCATGATCACGGCCTTCGTGCGCATCGAGGGGCGCCCGATGGGCCTCATCGCCAACAACCCGCAGCACCTCGCTGGGGCCATCGACGCCGACGGCGCGGACAAGGCCGCGCGCTTCATGCAGCTGTGCGACGCCTTCGACATCCCGCTGCTGACGCTGTGCGACACGCCCGGGATCATGGTCGGACCGGAGGCCGAGAAGACCGCGCTGGTGCGCCACGCCTCGCGCATGTTCCTGGCCGGCGCGAGCGTGGGCGTTCCCATACTCACTTTGGTGTTGCGCAAGGGCTACGGCCTGGGCGCGCAGGCCATGGCCGGCGGCGGCTTCCACGTGCCGTTGTTCACGCTCTCCTGGCCCACCGGCGAGTTCGGCGGCATGGGCCTGGAAGGCGCGGTGCGGCTGGGCTACCGCAAGGAGCTGGAGGCGGTCGAGGATCCGGCGGAGCGTCAGCGCCTGTTCGAGCGGATGGTGGCGGCCGCCTACGAGCAAGGCGCCGCGATGAATATGGCCTCTCACATGGTGCTTGACGATGTCATCGACCCGGCCGAGTCGCGCCGCTGGATCGCGCGCGGGCTCGCCTCCCTGCCCGCAGCGGGGCCGGGCGGCGCGTACCGGCGGCCGCGGATTGACGCCTGGTAGACGTCCGACGACCACCAAATTATATGGGCGATGTCGCAGGGATGGCGACGTGGGCCGCCAGCTCCGAGAGGCGCGAGAGGCTACCAGTACGGTTTGCGACTAACTCATGGCAATTATCCGCGAGGCTGGAGCTCTGGATAAGGCGGAGCATCTATGGACTGGTAACGGGTCACGGGCGGGGGGGGAATCATTGTGAACAGGGAGATGACCGACGAACACGATCGACTGTTCGTGCAAGCGTTTGGGCGCGGCTTGTCTGTGATCAAAGCCTTCGGTGAAGAAGCCCCAGAGCTGACACTCAGCGAGGTCGCAAAACGGGCGGGCATTAGTCGCGCAAGTGCCCGGCGTTTGATTCATACGCTTTCCGTACTCAAATACGTCGCGACGGACGGAAAGCGCTATTGGCTCACCGCCCGAATCCTGGATCTTGGGTATTCGTATCTCTCCTCAATGCAAACCTGGAGCTTCGCCGAGGAGTACATGGAGGACCTAGTCCAACGCGTGCACGAATCGTGTTCAATGTCGGTTCTGGATGGTCACGACATCGTATATGTCATGCGAGTGCCCACGCGGCGTATCTTGCACAGTACGCTGAATGTCGGTAGCCGGTTACCGGCGCACGCCCAGTCGATGGGGCGCATTCAGCTCGCCGCCTTGCCGGAGGCTGAACTCTCGCGCTATCTCGCGACCGTGGAGCCTCAAGCCTTCACCCCGTATACAGTGACAGACCGGGAGGAACTGCGTCGCATCATAGAGGCGGATCGTGCCAAGGGCTGGTCCATGGTCAGTAAAGAACTGGAAGAGGGAATTTGCGGGATCGCCGTGCCCATCGTGAATCGTCGTGGGAAGACGATAGCGGCGATCAATCTCAGCATGCACCCGGAAAGAGCAGCGTCCGCCGACACCGTTGATCGATTGGTCCGTGAGCTGCGGAACACCGCGATCGAGATCAATTCTGTCTTAAAGCTGCGGCACTGAGGGCGCGACCCAGAAGATGCCGAAAATAAATTGTGCCCTGGTGCTCGGGATAGCCAGTTCCGATACCCCCGAAACGCCGCGAAGGAAGGTCTCTTGAGACCGCCCCTCGCGCCAGTGGGGGCTCATCGTGATAGCTCCACCGAAGGGGTAGCGCATCGCCTCCCGCGGGCGATGACCCTTGTGGGGCGTAATCGGGGCCTGAAGCTCGTGCGCGGGGCTCTCAGTCACGGTAAGGATGCCGCTGTCAACTTCGCTTAGGACAGCGTCCTTTGCCTCAAGCGCCCTGGACATCTCCACGTCTACTAGGAGCGAGTGCGGTAAGCTTCGCGCCGTTTGTGGTTATGCACCGCCCTTGTATGCGTGGCCCTGGCGTGCATAGACGCCGGCAGAGTTCTACGGAGTACAACTTGGCCGTGGACTATAATGTAAGGTCATAGTTATTGAACGGATTACGACCACGCTGCTCTGCCAAGCGATGAGGGGGGACTTGGCTCACCTATTGGACTTGATCTAAATCAACTCTGTCGGTCCGCATCTCTGGGACGCTTTACGGAGCCAAGGGAGGAGATTCGAGCGATGACTCTAGACGAAATTCCGGCAGCCGCAAACCGTATGAGGCCGCGAATGCTGCGCAAGGTGTATTCGCGCCTGCTCGGGCCTGCTGCGCTGCGGGAGCTCCAAGTTCTTCCGGCCTCGGTAGTTCGCCAAGTCCTGGACGAGGTGCCGCTGACACGCTCTGAATACGCCCGGCTGAGATCGGAGCATAAGCGCGCTAAAGGGCGTCTCAAGGACATGATTGGGCGCTTCGGCCTGTCTTCCGAATCAATAGAGAAACAGCGACCCGCGCTCTTTCGGGATCTCGAGCATCTCTGCGGGCGGTGCGCGGCCAGTCGGCGTTGCAGTGACGCTGGCAAGGCGGGAGCGAGCGCGGGCGAGTGCGGGAGTTTCTGCCCGAACGCTTCAACCCTCCGGAAGCTGGCCGGCCAAGTGAGCAGCTGAGCAGTTTCACGAAGCACGGGGGTGCAAGCTCGACCGTCGCGGGCGGAAGCGACAGCGGAGCTTGTGCCCGAAAAAGCAGTAAGGAATTCCTGCGTGTCCGGCGACGCCTGATCGCGGTTGGCTTGGCTAAAGGAGCCCGACGCCAAGACCTCGACGGACAAGGTTTAGTCCGAGTACGACCAGGACCGCGAGCAGCGCCTGACGGAACCGCCTTTGATTGATCTGGCTACGCAGGCGCTGACCCAGAAGCAATCCCATAAATACGGGTATCAGTGCTAAGCCGGAGAGCGGCAGCTGGTGTATCCGTACCACGCCGAGGGCGAGAAATGAGGCCGCCAACGGGATCGACCCGCTAAGCGCGATCAACGCGTAGGTTCCGACCAGCTCGTCGCGATCCAGGTCGAGCGCCACCAAATACATCATGATTGGTGGGCCGTTGACCATGGCCAGGCCATTCAATATGCCTGCGACGATCCCTACCCCCGGGCCGAACCAGTTTTCCAGGGGACGTCCCAGTCGCGGCTTGGGATTGATGCTGGACATGGCGCAAAAGACGACCACGACTAGGCCCAGGAGCAGCAGCAGAGTCTGTGTCGGTACGCCGGCAAGCAATCTTGCTCCGCCGTAAGTCCCGAGGCCGAAGGCCGCGATCAGTGGCCAGAAGCGGGCGAGAGCCTGCCGGGATCCGCCGGTGCTCAGTGCCAACCAGATGTTGGATGCGATCACGGGCACTAACAATAGGGTGATTATTAGGTGCGGCTGCAGGAGTCCACTCAGCACCGATAGCACGAAGAGTGGTAACCCCAGGCCGGTCATCCCCTTGATCAATCCGCCCGTTAGCAGGATGCTGAATACGCCAGCGACGAGCCCCAATATGTCTTCCCCGTCAGATGTTGGGCCCCCGGCCAGGTGCGGTCAGGTCATATATTCGGTGTCTTGCCCACGAGGTCCCGCGATCCCGGCCACCTCGGGTCCGGATCACGTGAACGGCTGGGAAGCCCCCCTGAGATGGGGGTTAGCCGTTAGCACGCGATTTCATCCATCCGCAGGCGACGCCGGAGCGAGACTGATCACCTTATGAGGCTCAGAAAGTCCTCTGGGCTGCGGCCCGACTTGCCGTGTGCGTCCGAGTCCAGCTCAGCAAGATCATCGCTGCGGTGGCTGCGAGGAAGATCCAGAGGCGGACGCCGGGCGGCGTCAGAAGAGCCCAGTAACCCAATCCCAGGCAGCTTAACCCCAGGAGCTCTTCCCACCAGGGAAGCCGGCGACCCAGGTGCCGATATACGACGATAGCAGTGACCCACTGCACCAGCAGGACCTCGGCGATGGGACGCAGGACTGACAGGCCGATGTGAGGGAATGCCAGTAGTTGGGGATGATAGACGAAGGCAAAAGGCACGATGAAGGTCACCGCGGACATTCGCATGGCCTCAAGGGCGGCTCGATAAAAATTCGCGTCAGCGATGCGTGATGCCGCCAGTATTCCCACGGCGACCGGTGGCGTTACTGTCGAGAAGACCGCGAAATAGAATACGAAAAAGTGAGCATAAAGTGGGGCGACTCCACCGAGTTGCTGGAGAAAAGGCACCATTACGAGAGCCGCCACCAAGTAGGCAAGCGGCGTGGGAAGGCCCATGCCCAGGATCAGCGACATGATCATCCCGATAACCAGCAGTAGCAGCTTCCCATGTGGCAGCAGCACGGCTACCTGTGTGACCAGTCGGCCAGACAGGTTCGTAGTGATGAACACCTGAGCTATCGGTCCTACTGCCATCCCTAGGATCGTAAGGGCTACGATCAGCTCTATCCCCTGCTTCAAGGCTGCGCCCATGTGCCGGAGGCTTGGCCGGTACCGTCCCTGCGCAAGGGTCAACAAGCAAGCGGCCGCTATCCCCGCCATTCCAGCCCAGCTTGCCACCTGGTAGCGCCAGAGCACGAAGAACACGAGCGCAAATGGGAGGATCAGGGTTGGCATCATCCGCGCCACAAGCTTCCCATCCACGGGCTCGGTAAGCTTCGATAGCCCCGTCGCTTTGCCGTAACGGGCTACGGCGATTCCGATTCCGCAAAGAAAGAGTACGGCTGGAATGAACGAGCGAAGAGCCACCTGAGAGTAGGGTATATAGAGAAAACCGGCGATCAAAAAACCTGCCAAGCCTAGGAGGGGAGGCATGAATTGCCCGGATGTCGAGGCCATTGTCTCGATGGCTGCTGCCATCGGAGAAGTGAATCCGTTCTCCTTCATGAGTGGGATCGTCAAGGAGCCGGACAAGCCGATGTTGGCGACGGCCTGCCCGACGACGGACCCCACGACCCCGCTGCCCAGGATCGCAGGGAAGGCAGCGCCCCCTCGCACGCGAGAACCTACGACCTTGCCACACTCGTGCGCCACTCGAAGGATTCCAGCTCCGAACATGACGGCCCCGAACAGGACCATGAAGAACAGCTTGTCGGTGGTTACAGGCAGGAAGTAATAGAAGCCCTGCTGAATGTTCAAGCTGAGGTAGTTCAGGATGAAGCCCGTGTCATAGTGCGGTGTGCCAAGGAGCGGCAGATCGATCGCGTGCCCAAAGAAGAAATACAGGATGGGGATTAGGGCGATGGTCGCTAGCAAGGCGCCCCACATAGCCCAGATCAGAGCAACGAAGCCCACGATCAACGCGAATCCGAAGGCAGTCTGGGTTGCGTTGAACATCGGGGCCGTGATCTGCAGCGCTTGCGCGTTCCAGCGCAGATAAATCAGCGAGATTACCGTACACAGCGAGGCGGCTACGGCGACCCATAGGATGAATGTGCGGCGTCGCCCCGGTTCGTTGATGCAAGCCTTGAGACTGTCGCGGACCACGATCAGGGCGGTCATCCAGACGATGACGACCGCAAAGTTGCTGTAGTAATCGAGTGTTCCATAACTGACAAAGCCGGTAGTGGCAAGGGCCAGATAGAGGGTAAGGCCGATCCCCGAAAGGGCGATGGCTATGTCCGCTCCCCGGATGACGATCGACTCGCGAGCTGTGGTCGGTGCCTGCATAGACATGGCCCTCTGGGCGCCGGCCGCAATCGGTGATACGGGCCGTCCTTTTCCACACCCCGGCGCAGGTATTGCGCACAGCCGGGACGCTCTCTCACGCTGCCCTGGTCGGACTGTGGTCCCCGTCCCGTGGCCCGCCGGTCAGGACCAGGAGGCGCACGGCGGTTTACATCGGGTTGCCTCTAAGAATCGCCGGTGAACCAGGTGACCGGAACGCACGGCATAACGCCCGGCCACCTGGTTGTTGCGTCGAAAGGCCCTAACGGAGCTAGTACCGCGCCGGCGCCGTCTTCTTGCGCAGCTTCCACCAGCCAAGCTTTTCGTAGGCTCGCTTTGCCCCGGGCTGCACATTGGCATTGGTGAGCCCGCTCACCATCTGCTGCGGTGACCAGAGCCCCCAGATACCACCAGCCTTCTTGAGTTTGGGACCGGCCTTGGCGATCGCCATGATGTACTGGTAGGCAACCTTGTCGGGGAAGCCAACGTGGACTGCACGAAGGTTGCGGTCCATGCCAACAACGATCGTCTTGTTCTGCATCGGAAACGTATTGGCAGGGATCGTTTTGGCAACCAGGTTGACGCCCCATTTCTTGTTGATGGCCTCGATCGCGGACTTGTCCAGGCCCACATAGTAGAGCTTCCGCCCGGAGCTCTTTGCTGCCGCGGTGACCTTCTGCTGGGAGCCGATCACGGGCCAGATCTTGTTTGTTGCTTCACTGCCCATGGTAACCACGATCGCGTCGACACTGCCGTTCAGCAATTGACTGGCTAGGGCCGCGGGTGGCGCATGCCGGATGTGCGTATTGGCGGGCGTGATCCCGTAGTGTCGCAGAATGAGATTTGCCGCGAGCCCAAACTCACTCTCTTTGCGCAGTCCGATACCCACTTTCTTGCCTTTGAGGTCTGCGATCGTCTTGATGTGGGGATCGAAGGTGACAAAGAACTTCGCAGCCTCGTCGTCGAGGGTACTGAAGAGGAGTTTGATCTTGCCGTGGGTCTCGAGGGGTTTCGGGAAAGCACTCTTCACGAGCCCGTGCCCTCCGTGCGGGGCGATCGCGAGAATGAAACCGGTGGTCGCGAAGGCATCGGTCTTCCACCGGTGTTTTTCCCGGATCAGAGTGCGGAGATTGTAGTTAAACCCCGGGGTTTCCTGCCCTGCGACCATGACGGGGCTTCCATCACGGGCCATTTGGGCCGCGAGCTGGGACTCCATCGCGACGATTCCGCAGCCGAACGGGCACGTTAGAACCGGGATTACCGTCTGCTTCGCCGCCCACGCCTGCGTGATCGGTAACAGCAGAAGGCATACGGTGGCTACAACCAGCGATAGACAGGGGCGGCGACCTGGGCGCCTGGTCAAGAAGGAAGGCGTAGTCATGATTATCTCCTCCGAGCGTCGCTTTTGCGCGACTATTTCTTTGTTGCAAGACAGCCGAAACCTCGACTGCCAAGAGATCGCCTACTGTGGGCGGTCTCCGATCACCGTAACCCGCTCCCCGGCGCGGCGATAGCCCTGATAATCGTTAAGCGCGTTGTGCCAGGTGCAACGGTTATCCCAGAAGGCGACCGAGTTCGGCTCCCAGTGGAACCGGCAGGTGAATTGCGGCTGCGTGGCATGCTCGTAAAGGTAACTGAGCAGCGGCTCGCTCTCTGCCCGGGACATGTTTTCGAACCGCGCCGTGAAGGCAGGGTTAACGAACAGAATCTTCCGGCCGGTCTCGGGGTGCGTCCTCACCACGGGGTGGAGGACCTCCCCCTTCTCCAGGCCGGTTCCGGTCTTGATCTTCATGGACCGCAGAGTGCTTGATACGTAGGGCGAGGCTTCTCCGTAAGCGTACTGGGCGCTATGTACGGCGCGCATGTTGGATAGCATCTGCTGCATTCCGGGAGAGAGGGTCTCGTAGGCCAGGTACATGTTCGCCCAGAGGGTGTCCCCGCCGTAGGGCGGCGTTTCCTTGTTGTACAGGATGGCCCCCAGCGAAGGCCGTTCGAGAAACGTCACGTCGGAATGCCAGGCGCCACCGAAATTCCCGCCCTTGTCGTCCGCTTCCTTGACGACAGGAATGATCTCCGGATGCTCCTCAGAGATCGACTCGACGAACGGGTGAACGTTGAGCTCTCCAAAGCGCTTCCCGAAAGCAATGTGCTGTTCCCGGGTCATATGCTGGTCCCGGAAGAAGAGCACAAGGCGTTCGAGAAATGCTTGGTGCAGCTCCTCGAAGACGTCGTCGCTGAGCGTTTGGGACAGATCCACTCCGCGAATTTCGGCACCAAGCGCGCGCGTCAATGGCCTGACTTCGATGTGTCGATACTCGCTCATGTTCTCCTCCGCAGGTAACAGCATATGGTGGTGGCCGCGTCTGAGAGCACAACTATCGAGCCGTTGATGCGGCCTCGCTTTTGTCTGGCCAAGGCACTCTGCGTGGAACCACGGCCTTGCTGCAGGCCGGTTTCACACGAGTCCGATTCATGAGATCCAATTGCATGCGCGATCCATCAAATTTAAACGTAGTACGAAGTCCCGATATTGTCTACAATCTTGTTTACGACTCGTCAAGGCGAGACAGCATTGCGAGGAAGGTCTAGGCAAGCGCTCTCGATACCGGGAGCAGATAGAGCGGGGAAGTGGACAAATTGCCCCGGCCCACGTGCGATGATCTTGCACGGGCGCGCTAAATTGCGACTTGCGTATCGATGCGTCCCCGGAGCCGGCCCGGACAGCGGGCAACGTGCTTGTGACGTTGTTACGCCGAATAGCCTTGGTGGGGGTGGCGGCTCATAAGGTTTGGACGGGCAGTGGTGCGGCTGCGAGTGGCCGAACTAGGAGTCTCGCGGACGAGACGTTGCACATCACCGCCCGTATGGCAACGGATACATCGCGTACCCCCTTCTCGGCTTGTCCCGGCCGACGTTTAAGCCCTGATATAGTCCGGAAGAACAATGACCAACTCCAATCCGACAGACCCCGAGCTAAAGGAGCAAAGCACGCGCGCACCGCGAGACGCGAAATACAATCTCACCGAGAGAATCCGGCAGAAGATTATCCGTGAGAACCTTCCGGAAGGCGGTCCGCTCCGGGAAGAAGCACTGGCGCGGGAGTTTTCCGTTTCACGCCCACGGGTCCGGGAAGCGCTCGCTGTGTTGGAAGAGCGTGGGTTGGTCGAGCGCATTCGGAACAAAGGGGCCGTGGTGGCGACCCTAAGTGACCGGGAGGTCTCCGAGCTATTCGCGGTGGTCGAGGTGGTCGAAGCACTATGCGTGCGCGAAGCAACTCGAAACGCGCCAAGGGAAACCTGGGAAGAAGCACGGAGCTGGTTTGGCGCCGAAGCAGAAGCGGCCGTCAAACGGGGGAGGATCGATGTCTACGAATCGGTTCTCAATCGTTACCGGGCGCTAATCATTGATGCCGCGGACAACAATATTCTTCGCGACATCATGGATGGGCTTTACGATCGAATCCGCGTCTTGGTACGACGACTCCTGCTGGTGCCCGATCGCGCCATGATCGGGATTCATGAACACAGGGCGATTCTGGATGCCATGTGCCGTGACGATCCGGAGGAGGCGGAACGGCTCGCGCGGGAAAATCTACGGAGTGCCCGGCGGTCCATTGAGCTATACCGGCGTTTCCTTAGTTAATCGGCGATCGGAGAGCGAAGGCTAAGAAAGCCCGGATCATTTCAGGCCGTACGATCCGGTCGGATAATAAAGCTTTCCGGGTCAGCTCTTGCAAGCAAGCGTTGGCTGGGCAGGCTCACGGACTTCGAAACGGTGGGGCCGTTCCGACGGTGTCCTTTGCCGTAGCTGGCCGATCTCTGACGTCTTAATGAAGGACTGGCCTCCTTCCCGGGATTTGCCAAGCCTGCCTGCAAACGGCAGGGGTGCCGATTCAGTCCCGGCATTGCCCACCAGCTATTGTGCATATCCGGACGGGGCGCCATTGGCGCCCCGTTTCGGCCCGCGCGCGACGGATGTCCTCGGCCAGGCCCGTGCCGGTATCCGGGTTGGCCGACCGATCGCGCAGCCCCTTTCCCGGCTCCCCGTCGTACGCGCGTTTCCGGGCGAGCGTCACCGACGCTCCACGCACGTGTCACGCAATCAACGCGGGTCTGTCACGTTGCCCGGCTAGCTTCGGCAGGTGCTGGCGGGGCGCCAGCACCCGCGCACCGGCGCGGGCTCGGAAAGCCTTTCAGGGGGAAACCACGATGATTAGATCAGCACAGCGCATGCTGCGCACGATCCTTGCCACCACACTGTCGGCGGCGACGGTTCTCACGCCCGCCATGGCCGGAGGATGGGTGCATGCCGGGAATCCGTCGGGCAACACCGGGGAAACCACCACGACGCCGATCCGGCACGTGGTCGTGATCTTCCAGGAGAACGTTTCCTTCGATCACTACTTCGCGACCTACCCGCACGCGGCCAACCCGGCCGGTGTGCCGCAGTTTCACGCCGCTTCGGGTACGCCGCAGGCGGACGGGCTGAGCGCATGGCTGCTACAGCACAACCCGAACAAGTACAACCCGCAGCGCCTGTCCCGGAGCGAGGCCCTGACCTGCGACCAGGACCATGGCTATACGGCCGAGCAGAAGGCCTTCGACGGTGGGCTGATGGATCGCTTCGTCGAAAACACCGGGAACACAAACTGCTCGCCGCCGGAGATCAGCAAGCCGGGGCTGGTGATGGACTACTACGACGGCAATACGGTGACGGCGCTGTGGAACTACGCCCAGCACTTCGCCATGAGCGACAATTCCTTCGGCACCACGTTCGGCCCGTCCACGCCCGGCGCACTGAACCTGGTGGCGGGCCAGACCTGGGGCGCGCTGTCGACGCAGCCGGCGACCGACGACTATGGGGTCGTACACAAGAACGGCAACAACATCGGGACCGTCATCAACGACCCGAACCCCACCTACGACGACTGCTCATCGAGCAAGTACCCCACGGTCTCCATACAGCAGGGCAAGAACGTGGGCGACCTGCTCAACGAGAAGCGCATCACGTGGGGCTGGTTCGAGGGCGGCTTCCAGCCCACCTCCCGCAAGCCCGACGGCACCGCGGTTTGCGGCGCCAGTCACGAGAACGTCGGGGGCGTACGCGTCAGCGATTACATCCCGCACCACGAGCCGTTCCAGTACTATGCTTCGACGGCCAATCCGCACCATCTGCCGCCGACCTCGGTGGCCATGATCGGTCACCAGGATCAGGCCAATCACCAGTACGACCTGTCGGACTTCTGGGCGGCAGCGGATTCGGGTCATCTTCCGTCGGTGAGCTTCCTCAAGGCCCCGGGCTACGAGGACGGCCATGCGGGCTATTCCGACCCGCTCGATGAGCAGCGCTTCCTGGTCCAGACCATCAATCACCTGGAGCGGCTGCCGCAGTGGCGCAGCACCGCCGTGATCATCGCCTATGACGATTCCGACGGCTGGTACGACCATGTCATGGGACCGATCGTCAGCCAGTCCGACGACAACGCCCACGACGCGCTGATCAACGACGGCACCTGCACCAAGCCCGACGGCAGCGCGGCCGGCGACATCGTCTACCAGGACCGCTGCGGCTACGGCCCGCGTCTGCCGCTGCTGGTCGTCTCGCCCTGGGCTCGCGCGAACTACGTCGACCACAGCGTCACGGACCAGTCCACGATCCTGCGGTTCATCGAGGATAACTGGCACCTCGGGCGCCTGGGGGACGATTCGTTCGACGCCAAGGCGGGCTCGCTCATGGGCATGTTCAACTTCGCCCATGGCGAGGCGCACCGGGAAGTCCGGCGGCTGTTCCTCAACCCAGCGACCGGAGAGGTCCGTGGCAACGGCGAATCCGGCAGAAACCGCGACGACTGAGACACGGCCGAAGCAGCGGGTGCCGGCGCGATGCCGGCACCCGCTTGTTCTTCCCAGCGGCCCGCCCCGCGCAACGCTCAGCGCCTGGCGGTCGGGCGCGGATGGCGCTCCTATTGCTCGTACACCGCCGTGGCGGCATCCGTCGTGCCGATGTCGTTCGGGATGACCAGGCGGCCGCCCGCGCGTGTCGCGGTGGTTCCCAGTCCCGGGTGGTCGAACTTCAGGTGCGCGGTGGCATGGACACCTTCCTGGAACGCCTCGATCGGCGCCCGGTCGGCCGCTTCGATCCCGTACCCGCGGGCGCCGCGGATGTTCTCCTCGGCAATGGCGGCCTGAACCCGGTTCAGGGCCTTGTGCAGGTCCATGACCAGGAGATGGATGCTGTCTCCGGCAGAGCGGTCCACGCTGGTCAGAGACGTCATGAACCCGGGAGATTTCCGGGATGTACAGTTCCCCGGTTTCGCGACGTTCGCTGCGTGCCGGCACGCCGTCCAGGGAAGCGTCCGGTTCGCCGCTTGCGACGCGCTCGGCGGTCAGGTCCGGCGGCTGCTCCGCGGGCGATGCCGCCTGCAGGGCCGCCGCCTGCAGCAGGGTAAGATAATACTTGACACGGTCATTGGCGAGCAGCGCGGCGGTGACGGACTGCGGCAGAAGCAGGGCCTTCTCGCCCAGGCTGTCGAGGATCCGGCTCTTGGCGACCATCGCGGGGCTCCGCAGGATTCGGGTTGTCAGGACCTGGAACCCTGAACAAGGAGACCCACGGTGACCGAAGACAGGATGGCACCGCCGGCGATGGCTGAGAGGGCCGGTGAGACCGATGTTCTGCGCCAGCTGGTGCGTGAGGTGCTGTAGAGAAAATAAATCCGCCACGTTTTGCCACTCGCAGGGAGCCTCCGCCGGGCTGCTGCGGTCGGGCCAGCGTTCGCTGCCGGAGCCGGAGTATGACTGACGCCAACCGGGCCTGTGCTATCCTGCGAGCCGAATCAAATGGCGAGGACGATGAATGGCGGATCGGGCTGCAGGTGTGTTTCCCCAGATCCGATGGTTTGCGGATTTTTCGGTCGGTCAGACGTTTGTGTTCGGTGCCTGGGTTCTCACCCGTGAGTCCATGCTGGAGTTCGCCCGCGTCTATGATCCGGAACCATTCCATTTGGATGAAGACGCGGCCCGACGCCTCGGTTGGGATGGGCTGATCGCATCCGGTTTGCAGGTTGCGTCGATCTGGCGTCGCCTGAGCAAAGACGCTTTCCCCAACGCGCACACGGTGATTTCGCCCGGGTGGGAAGATATCCGCTGGCTAAAACCAGCCTACGCGGGCGATATTCTGACGTCTCACTCGGAGATAAGAGAAGCGCGCGTCCTTGCCAGCCGTCCGGCCGAGGGCATGGTCAAAATGCGCAGTACCCTCGTGCGACAGGACGACACGCCGATTGCACGCCTCACCTGCACGTGGTTTCTACGGCGCAGCCCGGAGAGCGGCGGGGACGCCTGCTGATCGCGGGACAGCTTTCGGATCAGGTCGTGCAATCAAGCATTGGCTGGACAGGCTCGCGAACTTCCGAACGGCGCGCCTGTTTCGACAGTGTCTCATGCCGTGGCTACAAGATCGGTGATGCCTTAGTGCAAGGGCGGACCCCCAGCCAGAATCGCCTGGCGCCCGAGATCGGCGTCCCGCCGCAGCGCATCAACGAGATCTGCCTGGGCAAGCGCGCGATCGCGCGGATACGGCGGTACGTCGGGCAAGGGACTTCGGCAACAGCGATCGCTTGTGGCTCGGCCTGCAGATGGACTACGAACTGGAAGAGGCCCGGAAGCGCGTGCATACCGCTTGGCGGTAGGGGATGTGGCTCCGTCCGTAGAGGTTGATTTTCCGGGCCCAGATGGGCGGTCTAAAGACCTGTTCAGCGGGAGGTTCCACGATATCGTCAGTCTGATCCCTAACCTGTAGCGGTCCCGCACCCTTCAGCCATGTTGCTGGAATACGCCTTGAGTGATATGCATAGGATATGCAGACCCTTGCCATGCCTATCGAGTTCGATTCAGCCAAGGCGGCGTCGAACCTCAAGAAGCATGGAGTGAGCTTTGCGCATACCGGGCAGGCGCTGCGCGATCCGATGGCACTGACGATCGAGACCCGGACGCACGCAAAGAAGCGCGCTACGTAACCCTGGGCAGGGATGCGCTGGGCCGCCTCCTGGTCGTGATCCATACCCCGCGCGAAGAGCGGACGCTCATAATGTCTCCCAGATCTTAATTATTGTCACGGGGGCGTCGGGTGCCAAGCGATAGCTCGCGACTCAGTGGCGCGAGGCAAGCAACTCATGTAACTCACACCGCCTGGTGACAGACGTGCCATTAGTGTGAGTTCACGTATTTGTGTACCCAGCCGTAGCGGATTCTCTCCTGTTCCAGCCTCACATTCGTTCCCAGTTCGTTGTCGCGCAGGGCCTTGAAAATCGATAGCTCCGGTTCGGTCAGCAACCCTGGCGTTCCCTGAAATCGTTGGCGACTGTCCTCTTGTACCCATAGCTCCCTGTGAGCTTCCATGGTAGCGCGGTCCATCAGCAGCGATCTGACGTCGGGAAGGTGATGTCGTAGCCGATCAAGGATTGCGAAACCGTGCGTGTCTATATCGCCCCAGTACCGCACGTCGACGCGGTGGAGCCAGGGGATCTCTCCCAGCCGATCCAGCGCATAGCCCAGGCCAAATATGACGGCGCAGCGGGGCAGGTCAGGGAAAGCGAGTCCGTTGATCTCGTTCTCCGTGATGAACACCGTTCGGACGCCGGCTTTGCTCTCGTCCAATCCTAGATGCGCGAACTCCTCGAGAGGGACGGTCAGGTCGGTGACCCCCCGAACGTAGAGATCGGGATCGAGAAGCCGAAAGCGTACCCGGGCTGGACGCTGGCGCAAGCCGTAGCGCTCCTCGAACCCGCGCACGCCCGTGTGCTCCCGGTCGATCGCCTCGCTCGGAAGAGCCTGGTCCAGCAGCTCGCTGATCAGACCGCGGTGGCTTTCGATGAACTTTGTGTCGACACCTTCGATGTCTAGCTGGCGCAGATAGAGCCCCGGGCGGGGATTTTTCTGGAACCATGCGACGACGCGCAGCAGCATCTCCCAACTCCCAGCGTGGCCCAGGGCCTTGAGTGGATGGCGGATCATCCAGGGTACAAGGTCGGGCTGGCTTTTCGTCGTGGTCTCCACGATCTCCGAAAAGCGCTTTGCGTCGCGCTCCCGGCCGACCAGGCGGAAAGCATCCCGAGCGCTGGGAACGTTCGCGGAAACCGGGATGAGATTCGTCCCGTGGACCCGGTTTCGAGCCTCCTGCCACTCCAGCTCGTAACCGAAACCGCGATTGTCGCGGGAGCCGCTTCTCAGCTCCTGGATCCAGTCCCGGACGGCGCTGTAGTCGTTTGCGATCTCCCCGCCCGTGGGGTGGCGAAGGCGGAGCCTCAACGGGAACAGCGCGTCGCCGTTGACCTGCGCCGCGAGAAGTTCCCCCCGCTGCCAGCGTCTTTCGACTTGCTGGCGCAGTTGCTCGGGGGTAGTCCAGCGCGGCGCGTGGCTCATAGCTGCCGGACCGTGCTTGGTGCACCTCCACCGGCACGAGCGACCTTCTCGGCGTGGTATTCCTCGATCGTGAGGTTGCGCACCATTGCCTGGTCACCGTTCGGCGAGGTGACAAACCCGACGCTGGCGACGAACGGCTCGATAATGTGGATCTTCTGAAGCGGCGTAACGATCAGAAGCTGCAGGTTCATGCGCCTGAACAGCTCGAGTGCGAACCGGGCGGATTCGTCCGAGCCGCGTCCGAAGGCCTCGTCGATGACCACGAAGCGAAACGTCCGCGAGCGCCGGGACTCCGGCTCCAGACCGAACTGGTAGGCCAGGCTCGCGGCCAATACAGTGTAGGCCAGCTTCTCCTTCTGGCCGCCGGATTTCCCCCCGGAGTCCGCATAGTGCTCGTAGACGGTGTCGTCCTCCCGATACTTCTCCTCGGCCGAGAAGAGAAACCAGTTGCGGACGTCGGTCACCTTCCGCCGCCACCGGCGGTCTGCCTCTGCCGTGCCTTCACGGCCACGCAGGCGCTCGATGATCGCGCGGACTTGCCGGAACTTGTTCTCCGAGTACGCCTCGCCTTCCCCACCGGCGAGCGTTCCTTCCGTGCAGGCCCTGAGGTCCCGTTGAAAGTCCCGGACCTCGATGTCCTGTGTGCCCAGCGCGAGCAGCTCGATATAGCGGCCCTCGTTGAAATCGATCCCCCGCAGAGATCGGTTGATCCTTTCGATCCTCTCCGTGATGTCGACTCGCTGGCGATTCAGGTGCGCCTGGAAATTGGCAACCTCCCGGATCGTGTTCTGGTTGAGCAGCTCCTTGAAACGCTGCTCGAACCGGGGCAGATCGTCATCCTCGAGCCGTCGCAGCAGGGATGCATACTCGGGTGCCGCCTCGATACTGGTGTCCATCTCCGTGGTGTCGGCAGGCCACGTGTTACGAAAATCGGCCATGGCCCCGATGACGCGCCTTAGAACCGTACCGAGCTGCTTGTCGAGCCGGTCGATCTCGGCCTGGAGCCACTGGCGCAATTCCGACTGGCGACGCTCGCAATTCTCGATCGTGATCTCCTTATCTTCGAGCGCCGCTGAACGGTGGGTCTCCAGGCGTGGATACAGGCGATTCGACTGGTCCTCGGTGGTCGTTTCAAACAGGGCCACTGCTTCAACTCGGCTGCTGTTTGCTTGGTCGTGGCGTTCGTCTAATCTAGCCCGCTTGTTCCTGGCCTCACTGAGGCGTTGTTCGCTCGCGCTTCGGTTGGACTCGATCTCCCTGAGGCGTTCCCGGAGCGTCTGCAGCTTGTCGGAAGACTCTTCGATGCTGCGCTGCTCTGCCTCCATGTCGGCGATCTGCGGCGTCAGCGCGCGCCAGTCCAGCGCGCTGTATTCCGTGAACATCTCGAGCTTGGCCAGCGCATTCGACCGGCTCTGGAGGCTCTCCTGCTCGCTCTGCAGGCGGCTGATGTGGTCTGCAAGCTGCTGCATTTCCTTCTGCAGGGCCCTCTGTTGCTCCGCGAGGGCCGCGATCTTGGCCTGGTTCGACCAGCCGAGGATGTACGACGAGCGGTCTCCGATGGCGTGGCGGTCGTCCTTCTCGTGGCGCACCCCTTGCGCCTTGATCTGTCCCGCGCGGGTGATCGCCCGGGATTCGCGGCGGAACCGGTCCAGATCGTTGCAGCAGACGTAGTCGAAACGCTTGTTGATCTCTGTCTCCAGCCACGAGTAGAACTCCGACTCGGGCTGGATCCGGAGCTTGCGCACGAGCGAGTCCGGATCGGGGCTTGTCGGGGCGGGGGACTTTCGCAATTCATGGACACGAAAATAGACGAGGCGCCCGCGCAGGTTGGTCCGGTCTACCCACTCCGCGACCTGCGGGTAGTGCTTGTCGGGAACCAACAGCGAGAGACCGAAGCTATGCAGGAGGCGCTCGGCCGCTCCCTCCCATTCACGCTGGTCTTCGCGCACCTGCATGAGCTCCCCGGCGAACGGGAGCTCTGCAGCCTCAATACCGAGGGTGTCGCACAGCCCTTCACGCAGCCGCAACATGGCCGAGGGAAGGTTGGAGCGTCGTCGGCGCAGGGAGTCCAGCTCGCTCGTTAGTTCCTCGAGGCGGTCCTTGCGCTTTTGGAAGCGCACTTCCGCTTCCGTACGTTGGTTCAGTAGCTCGCTGGTATGTGAGGCGAGTTCGTCCCGTTGCTGGGCAACCGCCCTTCGATTCTCCGTGAACTGGTCGTGGCTCGTCGCCTCGGGCAAATCAAGCTGCCCGACCAAGGTGTTGTACATTTTCGCGTTGGCACGGCACTTCTGCTGCTCGTCCTTGGCTCTCTCGGTTTCGCGGGCCAGCTGCTCCAGGCGATCCCCGCCGTGCTGGGCGATGGCCTGCTTGAGCTGGTCGCACTGCTCGACATGGCGTTGGTACGCCTGGTGGAAGCGCTGGATCGACGAGTCGACCCTCGTCCGCTCCGACTCGATTCGCTCCAGACGCGCCCGCAGCAGACCGGCTTTGATCCCCGCGAACCAGGGTTCCAGTGCGTCCCGGCACTCGCGGAGCTCTTCGACCTCCGCGGTAAGCGCCTGATGTCGCTCGGCATCGGCGACCAGTGGTCTGAGTGCCTGGATCTGCTGGCGTGCCTTGACTACGGCCTCGTGAGCCCGATTCAGGTCGTCGTAGTGACCGAGTAGGGCGCTGATTCGCTCCTCGACGGGTGCGGGCTCGAGCATGTGGCTGCGTACGAACTCGGTGAGGTCGCCAACCGACTTCATGGACACGGTCTGATTGAACAGCTCGAGGGCCTGCTCACCACCGATCCCGAAGCGGCGACGAAAGGCGCTCCCGTACGGCGGAAACGTATCGAACAGCTCGACGCGCCGCTCATTGCGAAGGCGTCGTTTGAGGGCCGTGATCTCCGTGCCAAACTCGGAGAAGTCCTCTTTGATCGTAAGGGCGCGATCCGCGATGAGGTAGAAGCGCTGCGGCTGCCCCTGGTTCTTGATCCAGAACACCTGGGCGAGCGTGACCGTCTCATCGAGCCCTTCGTTGCGGAACTGCCCAAGGATCACTGAGAAGCCGTCGCGCGTTCGCAAGGCGACTGGTCGGGCGGCCAGACCGGCTTCGCTGCGTTGGGACTTGTAGTATCCGAGCACGTACGAAAGTAGAGAGCGTTCTTTCGCCTCGGCTCCGGCCGCCTTGTTGTAGGTGATGCGCTGGGCCGGGACCAGCAAGGTTGTGATCGCGTCGACCAGGGTCGACTTGCCGGAGCCGACGTCGCCGGTCAGCAGGGCATTATCGCCATCGGGCGCGATGTGCCAGATGCGATCGTGGAAGGTTCCCCAGTTGTACACCTCGGCCAGATGAAGGCGGAAGCCCGCCCGCGCGTCGGAGGCGGCGAAGTCCAGCGGTTGCGGCTCCATCAGTTCTTCTCCGGGGCGTCGGGAGCGGATCCCTCGAGGTGCGCCCGGTACGTACCCAGGCGTTCCTCGAACTCGCCCAGCCATTGGGCGTCCACGAAGGCCTTGAGTATTCGCTGCACCTCGTAGTGCTCGTCCTGTCCGCGCAGACGGCGCAGCATGCCCAGCGCAACCGCCTTGTTGATATGGGTCTCGATCCGGTCGATCAATCTGGCTTCATTGGCGGTGTCGGGGAGAAAGACACGGATCTGTTCGACGATCTGGTCACGCGTGACCACCAGCTTCGTATCGGCGCCAGCGGCGTCCTGCTCCGCGAGTCGCTTTCGGAGCAGGGCGAGTAAGAGGCTCACCGGATAGCTCAGTGGGCGGCGCGCGATTAGGCGCGGCCGCTCGCTCGGATTTTCCGGATCGCCCGGCTTCTGCCTCAGATAGGCGTAGCCTTCCGCCTCGTCGACCACCAGGTCCAGTCCGAGCACGGCGACATAGTCGCGTACCCGGCTCTCCAGGTTGAGCAGGCCCTGCCAGAACGCGGGAGCCGTATCCCGATAGAGCACGCCGCGGCATAGGCTGATCACGACCCGGGAGAGCTCATCGCCGTCAGCCGCGCCGGGCTCGTGGTCGTACGCGGGCTGGTTTCCTTCGTCTATGCCTTCGGCTTCAGGGGAATTCATGTTGTACTCTCGGGTTCCGGGTGCCGCGCGAATAACACCATCGGCACCGAGGCCCGCCTTCGCAGACCCCGTTCGTCGTGCCAGGAGATGTGCTCCGTGCGCTGATCGTCGATCCGTGCGCTGTGATCCTCGCTGGCCAGGGCGAGGTAAGTGATCAGTTCCGCCAGCCCCTGCTCCATCGGGTACTCGCGGATCACCGTCGCCAGGCTGACGCGAGAGCGCCGATCAAGGGCTCGCCGGATCTGCCCGCGTAGCCGTTCGGGGTCGACATGAACTTGATCGAACAGCGGATCGGGATCGATGTCCTGCTCTCCCTCCAGCAGGACCTGATCCTGAATCGTGGGCTTGCTCGGCGGGGTAAACAGGGGCCGTTCCATAGGCAGGTCGATGGTCGGGCCCAGGGCGTGGAGTTCCATATCGAGGGTATCCGGAAGGTGCTCTCGGACGACGACAGCGTGCTGCTCGAGCTCCCGGATGAGCTCCATGACGCGGCGATTCTCGAGCCAGGCCTGGTCATCCAGGTAATGGCGAAGCTGCTGCGAGAGTCGGGCCACGGTGCGCTGCGTGGTTTCCCCCGCCTCAAGCCAGTCGAAGTGGATGCGACGGATTCTGGGATCGGGGGACAGAGCGGCTACCGGCGGCAGGGCGAGAGCCTGCTCGAGCAGCTGCGTCAGCTCGTCCTGCCTGGTGGGTGACATCAGAAAGTCCCAAAACGCCCGGAAGCTGCGACCCTGGTCGGAGTCACTGATCGCGTCCTGCTCGCCGAGGACCTCATCGAGCAGCTCGCCGCGTCCGCCCTTCCACGTCGCGATACGCTGCCGAACGTCGCGATCGAGCTCCCGGAAGTTCTGCTCGACCTGTCGGAAATCGGCCAGCAGGGCCCGCGCTGTACTGGTCGCCTGCATGAACCTCTCCCGAAGGCGGGTGGCGTCCATGGGCTCAAGTCGACCCTTTCGTACCTGCTGGATCTCAGCGTCGATCCCGGCGCGACGCCTTTCCAGCTCGGCGATCCGCACGTCGGGATCGGTTTCAGCGCCGTAGACCAGCTCCCGCAGCAGGTCGAACACGGTCCGCAGCCGGGATTCGGCTCCGACGAAACGAGGACGGCTCTCCAGTTCGACGACCCACTGGATTGCCTTCTCGGCCGCTGGCATGAGGTCGTAGTGGGGTTCGTCAGCGCCCTGAGGATAGTATCGGCGAAGCCACGCGTGGTTGTCGTCAGCCCATTCGTTCAGATAGTCCCGAGCGGGGCGTAGGAACGTGTCCTCGTCCCCGGGTTGCCGGGTCTGGAAAACGTAGTCGTCGAGCTGCGCCGCGAGGTCTTCTTCTGCAACCGCCCGCACATTGGGAGCAATGAACGCTTCATGCAGGAATCCGGCGATGAATGGGGCGTTATCGGCGGCCAGCAATCGCCACGCCGCGTGGGTGCGGCGAAGGTATTGGACGAGATCGTACTGCATCTGTTGTCGGACTGCGGCTCGATGTTGCCTGGACCCAGGGTCAGATCGAGGGTAGCACCCCTGATTCCCGGAGCAATCGTCCTATAAGGATCACGCGTCGCCCTCTGTACGTTACCCGGTCGTGGGGTGCCGGTCTATCCGCGTTTCGGTAGGGATAATGCTAGAAGGGTGTGAAGCGCGTGGGGGGACCGGGATGGACCGCAAACCACGGACTGTCCCCAGGGAAGCTCTCTTCGAGCAGCCATGCACCTCGAACAGGCTCCACAGCCGACCGGCGGTCCGCCGGCTGACAACGCGTTATTACCAAAAGACCTATTGCCATGGATACTTATTCTTTCCTGGTGGGAAATCGGTGGCAGTATGCTTGCGGAGCATGCTAACTGCCGCAGCGTGAGCTCATGAACCCGACACCCGTGACCGAACAGGCGAGCCCCCTGGACAGCCGGCAGGCGGAACAGCTGAACCGCCTCGCCGAGGTCCTTTCAGCCGAGCAGGCAAGCTGGGTCAGCGGGTACCTGGCCGGGTTGGCCGCCGCCGGGCAACCGGCCGCGCGGGCCGCTGCCGGAGCGGACGCCGGCGCGCGGATCACGATCCTGTACGGCTCCGAGACCGGCAACGCCGAGGCCCTCGCCGAGCGGGCGCGCGTGCGCGCCGTCGAGCGCGGACTGCAGGCGCGCGCGGTCGACATGGCCGACTACAAGCCGCGTGAGCTCCGGCAGGAGCAGTTGGTGATGATCGTCACCGCCACCCACGGCGAGGGCGATCCGCCCGACCCGGCCGAGGCCTTCCACGAGTTCGTCCACGGACGCAAGGCGCCGAAGCTCGAAGGCACCCGCTTCGCGGTGCTGGCCTTGGGGGATTCCAGCTATGAGCACTTCTGCCAGACCGGGCGCGAGTTCGACGAGCGCCTGGCCGCCCTGGGCGCCGAGCGGATCCACGAGCGCGTCGACGTTGACGTGGACTTCGAGGAAGCGGCGGAGCAGTGGATCGAGCGGGCCCTGGACGCCTTCGCCCGTCATGCCGAGCCCGCGCCCAGCAACGTGGTGGCCTTCACCGGAACGAGTGAACGCCCGGGGACGGTCCACGATCGCAAGAACCCGTTCCCTGCCGAGGTGCTCGAGAACCTGGTGCTCAACGGCCGGGGCTCGGACAAGGAGACCCGCCACATCGAGCTCTCCCTGGAAGGCTCGGGGCTTAGCTTCGAGCCGGGCGACGTGCTCTGCGTGGTCGCGCAGAACCGCCCGGAGACGGTCGCCGAGCTGATCGGGACGCTGGGGTTTTCCGGGGAAGAGACCGTCACCGGACCGCGCGGGGCGGTCACGCTGGCCGAGGCGCTGACGCTCGACTACGAGATCACCACCCTGACCCCGCCCTTCCTGGAGGCCTGGGCAAAAGCCTCCGGGGCGGACGCGCTGCAGGCGCTGGCCGGCGAAGGCCGACGCCGCGAGCTGCTGGAGTATACCCGCGGCCGGCACGTGATCGACGTCGTCGGCGAGCACCCGGTGACGGGCCTGACCGCACCGCAGTTCGTGGCCATGCTGCGGCGGCTGCAGCCGCGCGAGTACTCGATCGCCTCCAGCCACAACACCAATCCCGACGCGGTGCACCTCACGGTGGCCGCGGTGCGCTACCGCAGCCACGGCCGCGACCGTCACGGCGTGGCCTCCACCTGGCTGGCGGACAGGATCTGCGAGGGCGACACCGTCCCGGTCTACGTGCAGCGCAACAAGCATTTCCGGCTCCCATCCGACCCCTCCACCCCGGTGATCATGATCGGTCCCGGCACCGGCGTGGCGCCGTTCCGGGCCTTCGTCGAGGAGCGTGAATACCAGGGCGCCGACGGGTGCAACTGGCTGTTCTTCGGCGATCGCCGTTTCCGCACCGACTTCCTGTACCAGACGGAGTGGCAGACGTGGCTCCGCGAGGGGGTGCTCGACCGCCTGGACGTGGCGTTCTCCCGCGACGGTGTCGACAAGGTCTACGTGCAGGACCGCATGCGCGAGAACGCCGCGGAGCTCTATGCCTGGCTGCAGGACGGGGCGCACGTCTACGTGTGCGGCGATGCCGAGCGCATGGCGCCGGACGTGCACCGGGCGCTGATCGAGATCGTCGCCGGTGAGGGCGGGCTGAGCGAGGAACAGGCGAGCGACTACGTCAAGGGCCTGCAGCGCGACAAGCGCTACCAGCGCGACGTGTACTGACAGCGACAGAGGTTTCTATCGATGGCATCGGAGGACGACCGCAGCCGGGCCCTCGGCCGCCCGCTGGACGAGCTCCATCCCAACGAACGCATCAAGGCCGACAGCGACTACCTGCGCGGCACCATCGCCGAGGGGCTGGCAGACCGGGTCACCGGCTCGATCAGCGAGTCCGACAACCAGCTCACCAAGTTCCACGGCATCTACCAGCAGGACGACCGCGAGCTGCGCAGCGAGCGCCGCCGCCAGAAGCTGGAGCCGGCGTACCAGTTCATGGTGCGGGTGCGCCTGCCCGGCGGCGTGTGCACGCCGGAGCAGTGGCTCAAGCTGGACGAGCTCGCCCGCACCCACGCGGGCGGTTCGCTGCGCCTGACCACGCGCCAGACCTTCCAGTTCCACGGCGTGCTCAAGCACGACCTGAAGGGCACCATCCAGGGCCTGCACGAAGCGCTGCTGGACACGCTCGCCGCCTGCGGCGACGACAACCGCGGCGTGATGTGCTCGGTCAACCCGCACCTGTCCTCGCTGCACGCCGCGGTGCAGCCGCTGGCGAAGCGGGTCAGCGATCACCTGCTGCCGCGCACCGGCGCCTACCACGAGATCTGGCTGGACCGCGAGCGCGTGGTCGACACCCGCGAGGAAGAGGAGCCGCTGTACGGGCGCACCTACCTGCCGCGCAAGTTCAAGATCGGCTTCGCCCTGCCCCCGACCAACGACATCGACGTCTACAGCCAGGACCTGGGGTTCATCGGCATCGAGGAGCACGGCGCGCTGGCCGGCTTCGACGTCTGCGTCGGCGGCGGCATGGGGCGCACCGACAACGAGCCGGCCACCTATCCGCGCCTCGCCGACGTGATCGGCTTCTGCCGCCCCGACCGGGTGGTGGCGCTGGCCGAGACCGTGGTCACCATCCAGCGCGACTACGGCGACCGTGTCGACCGCAAGCGCGCGCGCATGAAGTACACCATCGACGACCGCGGTCTGGACTGGTTCCTCGCCGAGCTGGAGCGGCGCCTGGGCTGGTCCCTGGAGCCCGCGCACGACTATGCCTTCGAGCACAACGGGGACCGCTACGGCTGGGTGGAAGGCGAGGACGGCCGCTGGCACTGCAACCTGTTCATCGAGAACGGCCGCGTGCGCGATCGCGAGGATTACCCCCTGATGACCGGCCTGCGCGAGATCGCCCGCGTACACGATGGCGAGCTCCGCCTCACCGGCAACCAGAACCTGATCATCGCCGGCGTGAAGAAGGCCCAGCGCAAGCGCATCGAGAAGCTGATGGCCGAGTACGGCCTGAAGGACCCGGCCTACCACAGCGCGGTGCGGCGCAGCTCCATGGCCTGCGTGGCGCTGCCCACCTGCGGCCTGGCCATGGCCGAGAGCGAGCGCTACCTGCCGGAGCTGCTCACCCGCATCGAGGGCATCCTGGAACAAGCCGGCATCCCGGAGCAGCCGATCGTGATCCGCATGACCGGCTGCCCCAATGGCTGCGCGCGCCCCTACCTGGCCGAGATCGGCTTCTCCGGGCGCGCCCCGGGCAAGTACAACATGTACCTCGGTGGCGGCTTCCACGGCCAGCGCCTGAACAGGCCCTACCTGGACAACGTCGGTGAGGAGACGATCCTCGACACGCTCGAGCCGATGATCCACCGCTACGCCCGCGAGCGCCGCGAGGGCGAGCCCTTCGGCGATTTCGTGATCCGCGCCGGCTACGTGGCGGAGGTGAAGGCGGGACGGGAGTTCAACGACTAGGGCTGGTTCCCACGGCCGGGCGGCGGTATCGGGAGCTTTGCTCGCCGTCGGCGCATTCCGGTGTGGGCCTGCCGCCAAGTTCGATGCGCCGAACTCGTCCGAGTTCTGGTGGGAGGTTCGCCGTGTTACTGGAGTGTGAGAAGCGGCCTTATATGCGATTTTCTAGTAAAAGTATAGAAATACATTCTTTCTCAGCCTAACAGGCGCTTGCTAGGTTGTCTGCTATCGAGGCGGCTGCGACAGCACGGAGACCCATCACATGCTGGATTTTAGCATCGCGGGCCTGGCTGTCGGTCTGGCGGTCGGACTGACGGGGGTCGGCGGCGGATCGATGATGACGCCCATGCTCATCTTCTGGCTCGGGCTGTCGCCCGCGGCGGCGGTGGGCACCGACCTGCTGTTCGCGGCCGCCACCAAAACATTCGGCGTGGTGCTGCACCGGCGCCAGAACACCGTGGTGTGGCCGATCGTATGGCGACTCGCCGCGGGCAGCGTGCCCGGCGCCCTGATCACGGTGCTGATCCTGCGGCACGCGGCCGCCGGGGGCGGGCTGCCGCAGGGACTGATCACGGGGGTGCTCGGCGTGGCCCTGGTGGCGACGGCCCTGGGCATCCTGCTCAAGGGCGCCCTCCAGCGACGCCGGGGCGCGACACCCGGCTGGCTGGCGCGGCTGCGGCAGCCGGGGCGGGTCGAGCCGCTCACGGTCGCGTTCGGGGTGTTGCTCGGAGTGGTGGTCACGCTGTCCTCCGTGGGCGCCGGGGCGATTGGCACGGCGTTCCTGGTGTGGCTGTACCCGGAGCTGCGGGCCACCGAGGTGGTCGGCACGGACGTAGCGCACGCCGTGCTGCTGGCGCTGGTCGCCGGGCTCGGGCATGTGTCGCTGGGCACGGTCGAGCCGTCGGTGCTGGGCGCCCTGCTGGTGGGATCGCTGCCGGGCATGTACCTGGGCACCCGGCTGGGGCGGGGCGTGCCGGACGGGCTCCTGCGGCACGCCCTCGCGGTCGTGCTTCTCATGGTCGGAATCGGAATGTTTATTCAGGGGTGAGCGAATGAAAGGCAGCCACATCGATGCAGGTCTTCGGGACAGGATCGACGCCGCGGCGGGCGTCCTGCAGGAAATCGAGCGGGACTACGCTCCCGCCGCGCTGGCGTCGAGCTTCGGCGCCGAGGACATGGTGCTTACCGACCTGGTGCGGCGGCACGCGCCGGGGATCCAAATCTTCACGCTGGACACCGGTCGCCTGAACGAGGAAACCCACCGGCTGCACCAGCAGGTCCGCGAGCAGTACGGGATCGAGATCGAAACCTGGTATCCCGATACCCGTGCCATCGAGGACTTCGTGCAGGAGAACGGGATCAACGCCTTCTACCGCAGCGTGGAGCTGCGCAAGGCGTGCTGCGGCATCCGCAAGGTGGCGCCGCTGCGGCGGGCGCTCGCCGGCCGCCGGGCGTGGATCACCGGCCTGCGCCGGGCCCAGTCGGTCACGCGCAGCGATGTCCCCGTGCACGAGCATGACGCCGCCCACGGGCTGGAGAAGTTCAACCCCCTGGTGGACTGGAGCGAGCAGGAGGTGTGGGCCTACCTTCACGCTTTCGGGGTTCCGTACAACGAATTGCACGACCGGGGTTACCCGAGCATCGGCTGCGCCCCCTGCACCCGGGCCATCACCGTCGGCGAGGACATCCGCGCCGGGCGCTGGTGGTGGGAGGACCCCCAGAGCAAGGAGTGCGGCCTGCACGTGCGCAAGACCGGCTGAGCATGGACTACTTTCCGATCTTCCTGCGCATCCGCGGACGCCGTTGCCTGGTGGTGGGCGGCGGGGCGGTGGCGGCACGCAAGTCGCGTCAGCTGCTGCGGGCGGGGGCGCGGGTGGTCGTGCTGGCACCGCAGCTGCATCCGGCGCTCGCGTCGCTGGCCGCCGGCGGACGGGTCCGGCACCTGCGTTCCGGCTTCGAGCCGTCCCGGGTGCGCGGCAGCGCACTGGTGGTCGCCGCCACGGGGGACCGGGCGGTCAATCGGCGGGTCTACGTCGCCTGTCGGCGGGCCGGCATCCCGGTCAATGCCGTGGACGACGCGGCGGCATCGACCTACATCACGCCGGCCGTGATCGACCGTTCGCCGCTGCTGATCGCCATCTCCAGCGCGGGCCGGGCCCCGCTGCTGGCGCGGATGCTCCGGGGACGGCTGGAATCGCTGTTGCCGGCCCGCTACGGACGCGTGGCGGAAATCGCCGGCGAGTTCCGGGAGCGTGTGGCCCGCCGTTTGCATACGGGCGCGCAGCGCCTGCGGTTCTGGGAGGGCGTCCTGGAGGGCGTTGCCACCGAGCACGTGCTGGCGGGCCGGGAGACCGCCGGGCGGCTGGCCCTGCACCACGCGCTGCGGCAGGCGGAACCCGACGGCGAGCCCGGGCAGGGCGAAGTCTACCTGGTGGGCGCCGGGCCGGGGGACCCGGACCTCCTGACGTTCCGCGCGATGCGCCTGATGCAGCGCGCCGACGTCGTCCTCTACGACCGGCTGGTTTCCCGCGAAGTGCTGGACCTGGTGCGCAGGGACGCCGGGCGCATCTACGTGGGCAAGGCCCGTTCGGCACACAGCGTGCCGCAGGACAGGATCAACGGTCTGCTGGTGGAGCTGGCCCGCCAGGGTCGGCGGGTGCTCCGCCTGAAGGGCGGCGACCCGTTCCTGTTCGGGCGCGGCGGGGAGGAGATCGAGTCGCTGCGCGGCGAGGGCATCCCGTTCCAGGTGGTCCCTGGCATCACCGCCGCCGGCGGCTGCGCGAGCTACGCGGGAATCCCGCTTACCCACCGGGACCATGCGCATGCCTGTCAGTTCATCACGGGGCACCGGGCGGGGGAGCCGGAGGGCCTGGACTGGCAGGCCCTGGCGCGCCCGGGCCAAACGCTGGTGTTCTACATGGGCCTCGGTCGGCTGGAGGAAATCTGCCGCAACCTGCGGTCCGCGGGAATGGCCGGGCAGATGCCTGCGGCGGTGATCGAGCAGGGGACCATGCCGGGGCAGCGGACGATCACGGGCACCATCCGCGACCTGCCGGACCGGGTTGCCGAACGAGGCATACAGGCGCCGGCCCTGGTCATCGTGGGAGGCGTGGTCGCGCTGCGCCCGCGGCTGGCATGGTTCGGCGAGGGCGGCGAAGGACAAGCCGAGGCGTCCTTGGCCCGGGACGACAGCAGCGCCGACTTGCGGCTTCTGCACGCGGTGCCCTGAGCAATCGCACGACGGTCGTTGCGGCATTGCCGCAGGCCGCGTGTGGACCGGCCGGTGCCGGTGCCCCGAGCCACCTGCCTGGCCCGGGGCGCAGTGGCGCGCCCGGCTCAGCGCCGTCCCGAGAAGGCGCTGCACGACACCATTTACGCAGTGGATTGCACGTCCTGTTTCAATACTTCAAGTAATGATGTATTCTTGAGCTATGGACATCGACACTATCGTTTCGCAGAAGCTCGCAGCGCTCGGTCATCCGGCGCGCCTGAAGGTGATCCGCCTGTTGGTGCAGGCAGGGCCCGATGGCGTCCCCGCCGGCAGGCTGGGTGAGGCATGTGGCCTGGCCCCCAACGCCGTTACGTTCCACTTGCAGAAGTTGCTGCATGCCGGATTGATCCGAAGTCGGCGAGAGGGGCAATTCATCCTGTACAGCGCCGAGTTCGACACCCTGCTGGACATGACCGAAACCCTGGTCGGAGCCTGTTGCGCGGATTCTCCGGACAAATGCGGGGAACGCTGTCCTTCCGCTGAGGGTGCCAGCCAGGCAACGGAAGACGAGGCCCGGACAGCGCGTTGACGCTTGCCGGCCGTAGCGGCTTGAGCGGGCGGGCGAGAAGCGCCCGGTCGCTGAGGAAAGTTGGCCAGGCAAATCTGGTGAAGGTGAAACGGGGAGAGTGAACAATGGAATCATGGCACACAATGTCCCCACGGGATTGGAGCAAGGCAACTGCGGTGGGTCTGATCAATGGAATCGTCCTGGCAGCCATTCTGATATCGACCTTGAAGAGCGGAATTTCACCGATGCCCGCGCCGCTTGGTCTTCTGTTCGCGAACACCCTGTTTGGTCGGCATCTCCCGGTTCCGGTCGGTGTAGTGTTTCACCTCGCCTACGTCACATTCTGGTCCGTCGTCTTCATCGTGTTCTTTCGGCCGAAGCTGGCATTCTCCAGCGCCACGGCTTTGGCCGCTGGCCTGTGGATCTTTGCGCTGCTCGTTTTCGTGCCATTTGTCGGCTGGGGTGTGTTCGGCGTCAGGATCGGCCCACGTATCGCCGTCGGCCTTTTGATCAATCATGCCCTGTTCGCGATTTTCCTCTGGGGTTTGAGCAAAGCCTTTTTCCGGAATGAACGCCGCCGGGCAGAAACTGCCTAACGCAATGCCGTCGAGGATCTCATGCCTGGAAAGATATCGCGCGATCAAATCATCAAGCTTCTCGAAACCGCTCGGGACTTTATCCTGGTCGATACGCTGCCGCGGCCGGCCTTCGATGAGCAGTCAGCGGGGTTGAATCCCGTGCTGAAGACTGGCAGGCGGACAGCTGCCGTCGGAATAAGCGCGAAATCGCCGGTGATCGATGTTGTCTTGCTGGCGAGCTGCACAGACCTCAAGAAATCGGTTCATTCCGGGCGGTGCCCACCGGCCAGTCCCATCGTTGCAAGACAGCCGGTGAGCCCGTGCACAGTCTCAGCTGTTCTCTCCCGGTGATTGTTCTTCACGGCTGGGATAATCGATGTAGCCGCGTTCATCCCCGCCGTAAAAGGTACTCGAATCCCAGTCATTGAGCGGGGCACCCGGGCGGAAGCGTTCGGCCAGGTCCGGATTGGCGATATAGGGACGCCCGAAGGTGGCCAGATCGCAGCGCCCGGCCTGGATGCGCTCGCGGGCCTCCCGAGCAGTGTATCCCCCGTTGCCGATATAGATGCCCCGAAAGCCGATGCGAATCGCGTCAATCACCGCCTCGGGGCGCCCGCTGGCATGGTTGCCCTGGAACGAGTCCTCAGCGGCGCCGTCCGGTGGGACGGAATCCCCCATGGCGCGGAACGGGTGGGGGTTCAGCCTTTCCTCGACGAGGGCCCGGGCCAGGTGCAGCAGCTCTTGCTTGCGCCGGCGGTAGGCCTCTGAATTGATCCGCGGACGGATACCTCCCCACACGGCGGCCAGGAAGTCCGGCCAATACGCGATGCTACGGTAGTAGCTTGCCACCCCGGGGTGGCCATGCGTGGTCCGGATATTGCACGCATCCGAGCGGGAACATGAAGGCGCGCCCCGCATTGCACCAGTCGGCTCCCAGTGCCATGTTTGCCGCATGATGGTATCCGGAGGAGACCTTTCCGCTCCGCTCGTTCCCAGCCGTATCCGATCTCGCAGGTTCGCTCCCACGAGCAGGTTGCGCGCGAGAGCGAGCCCGTCGCGCAAGGGCATGCCCACGCGGTTCGACAACTCGAGGGGGGCCGCACCTGCCCCACCCTCGGCGCCGTCGATCACGATGGCGTAGCCCACGGCCCGGCGTACGACGGACGGTTGCAACACCAGCTTCAGCCACGAGCGCATCGGGTGATCCCTCCCGGAAGTGGCTGCGCGATCATATCTCCGCCACGAGGGATTCGAGGCTGCGCCCGCGGGCCTCGGGTCCTTTCAGCGACCACAGGAACATGGAAACGGCCCCCAGGGCGTAGGACGCCGCCATGACGCCGAACGCGGCCTGCACAGAGACACCCTGCGCGAGGCCGACCAGGAGCGGTGGCGCGATCGCGGCCCCGATCCGTCCGAACGCCACCGAGAAGCCGATGCCCGACGCCCGAAGGCCTGTGGGAAAGATCTCGGCGAACGTCGGGTAGGCCGCAATCCAGCTGCCGCTGGCGCACATGTTGGCCACGGTGAACGCTGCCAGCACGCCGGCGGAGGTGCCCTGGACCGTGGCCAGCCCCATATAGAGCATGGATGCTGCCGCCAGGGCGTAGAATCCGGTGACGGTACGCTTGCGGCCCAGCGTGTCGAGGCCGGCGGCGGCCAGCATGCCTCCCGCCACGGCACCCAGGTTGCCGATGATGAAGAACCAGGGGGTATCCGCGTCCGGGACGTGGAGGCGCGGCAAGACCACCAGCGGCAGCAACGCGAACAGGCCGTAGTAACCGAAGGCCTCGAAGAAATCCAGGGCACTGCCGAGCGCCAGACGACCGGGATGGTGTCTCGCAAGATGGCGCACCTGGGCGAAGAAACTCTCGGCACGGTGCCCCATTGCGCCGGATCCGGCATCGAGCGCATCGAATCGGCGCGTGTCCGTGGCGATCTGCTCGGAGATTCGCTGCGCCTCCCGGTAACGTCCCCGCCGGATCAGCCAGCGGGGCGATTCGGGCAGCACCCGCCGGGCCCAGAGCGTGAACAACGCCATCACCGCGCCCAGGGCGAAGGCCAGGCGCCAGCCGACGGCGGCGGGAAAGAGGTGGATGAAGTACAGGCTGATGAGCCCGGCCAGGATGGCCCCGACGGGCCAGAAGTTCATGACGATGGCGTTGGCGCGGCCGCGGTAGCGGGCGGGGATCAGCTCACCGATGGCGGCGTTGACCGCCGAGTACTCGGCGCCCACGCCCAGCGCCGTGAGAAAGCGGAACGCCAGGAACCAGTAATATCCGGGAGAGAGCGCGGAGATGACCGTGAAGCCGGAATACAGCAGCAAGGTGCCCACGAAGAGCCTGCGTCGCCCGTAGCGGTCGGCGAAATAGCCGAACAGGGCGGCGCCGAGCATGATGCCGATCAGCCACACCGACACCAGCAGGGATGCCTGGCCGGAGGTCACGTGCCACAGGTTCTTGAGCACCCCGAGCACGTTGCCGATGATGTTCACCTCGAAGGCGTCCAGCATCCAGCCGATGCCGAGGGCGATCGCGATGCGGGTATGGATCGGGCGCCAGGACAGCCCGTCGAGAAGGTTCCCAATGCGGTCTGGTGTCGGACGATTCACTTTTTCGGCAGGGCTCCGTAGCGCAAGGGGAACGAGTTCAGCTGCTGCAGCTCGCGCCGCCCAGCACGCAGAACTTCGCGCAGTGGGGGTGGTTGAGCGGCACCTCGCCGGCGGCCTG
>DASQZM010000043.1:0-191341 GCA_035638695.1 Gammaproteobacteria bacterium
TGCCGACACGCGGGGTGTGTGATGAAGCCGGTGGTCATACTGCTGCGCGCCTCGGGTTGGCCTGTTCACGGGACGCCGCCCGCCATATCCGCAAGCAAGGGAGCTTCGCACCAGTCAGGGCTTTTCGAAGCTGTCTGCTAGATTACAGGAATACCGGAACAGTACGTCCTGTCGGTTCGCGGCCGTCAAGCCCGGCACCCCTGCAGGACCGGTACGCCCCCGGCAAGCCGCGGACCGCCCGGGCCTTCCCGCATCCCCGTCCCGGAGCCGCGGAACGCCCGCAAGGGGGCATTCAGGCGGCCTGACGGTCGAGCCAGACTTCCAGTCCCCGGGTGTTGAGATCCAGGTCCATCTCCATCAGGCGATCGACCTCCGACGCCGACAGCCGGCAGTTGTGCGCTGCCAGCCGATCGCCGAGGTAAGCGCGCATTTCCGCGCGGATCCGGGCATGACGCTGCGCGCCGGCCTCCGCATGGCGGCGGGCGATCCCTGCCAGGGCGTCGATGTCACGATGCATTTCCGCCGCCAGGCGCTCCAGGTCGGTGACACGGCTGTAGTGCGTGACGAACACGGCTGCGGGCTCCAGACCCATGAGCCGGTCGATGGACGCGTGCAGCGCCGGCGGATCGAAATGCACCGGCGTGGTGGTGGGGAAGATGAACTCCCCCCGCTCGGTGTCCAATTCCCGGTAGGACACGCCGAAGGTGTCGCCGGAGAACACCGCCTGCACCGCGGGGTCGTGGATCGAGTAGTGATGATAGGCGTGGCCGGGGGTGTCGAGGAACACCAGCTCCCTCGAGCCCAGCCGGAGCCGCTCGCCGTCGGCGACCTCGCGCACGCGCTCCGCGGGCACCGGCGGGATTTCGCCGTACAGGCGCTGCATCTCCGCCTCGCCGTACACCGCCTTGGAGCCCTGGATCAGCTTCGACGGATCGATCATGTGCCGGGCGCCGCGCGGGTGCACCACCAGCGTGGCGCGCGGCAGGTGTCGCATCAGCTCGCCGGCCCCGCCGGCGTGGTCCAGGTGCACGTGGGTGACGCAAACATAGCGCACCTGTCCGCGCGCCAGTCCCTTGCTTTCGAGCGCGGCCAGCAGCAGCGGCACCGAGAAGCTGGTGCCGGTATCGACGAATGCCGCCTCGCCCGAGTCGACGACCAGGTGGCTGGCGTCCGCCAGGGGCCTCGTGTACTGCGTGTCGACCGCGCTGATACCGTGGCCGAAGTCGGTTATATGCGGAGTGGGGTTACTCATCTCGTCAATTCCGGCGAAAAGTCCCAAGGATACCCGCTTTGGACAATTCCTGGAAAAATCTGGTTTCGGCGGGAACGCCGATCCCGGGTGATGCCGCCGTCCTGCTAAGCTGGAGTCAGGCAAGTCACGAGGAGAAAGCCGTGGCCGAGACGGGACCAGGTCATCCGCTCACGGAGATCAATGGGCTTATCCGCGACGGGCGGGTCGATGATTATCCCTCCGCCAACCGGAAGCTGGGCATGCAGCCGCTGGACTTCGCCGCAGGGGAGTCCCGCTGGCGTTGGCCGCAGCAGCCCGGGCACACGCTCAACCCTTTCGGTACGGTGCAGGGAGGCTATCTCGCGGTGTTCGTCGACGAACTCCTCGCCACGGCGATCGGCTCGGTGCTGGAGGAAGGCGAGTGGGCGATGACCGCCGAAACCAAGCTGTCTTACCTGCGACCGGTCACGCCGGGAAAGATCGAGGGCGGGGCGCGCGTGCTGCGGCGCAGTCGCTCGCTGGCCTTTCTCGAGGCGAACGTGACGGACGCGCGGGGAGGCGCGGCGGTCACGGCCTCGTCCACGTGGTCGATCAGTCACCTGCACCAAGGATAACCACGCCCGGAGGGATGCAGACTTGGATGCCTTGCTCATCGGGGCCGTCGCACTCGCGCTGGTGCTCACGGTCACCATGCTCGCAACCCGGCGCGGTCGGCGCGACCCGCACAACCTGCGTCAGATGGAGGACGAGGCCTTCGGGCATCGTCTCGGCACCGCCTTCGGTGCGCGCGGCTTTCACGTCACGCACCGGGACGCCGAACCCGGACCCGTGCAGCTGGTGCTGGAACGGGACGGGAAACGTTACCTCGTGACCTTCCGGCACTGGCGCGCGGAGTTCGTCGGCGCAAACCCGGTCGCCGAGCTGCTGCAGGCGATCCATGCCGAAGGCGCCGACGGCGGCTATATCGTCACCACCGGTCGCTTCACCGGCGAGGCCCGCGAGGCGGCCGCGAACAGCGGCATCGAGCTGATCGCGGGGCGGGAACTCGCCGAGCTGGTGGCAGGCCACTCCGGCAGGGACCGCCGGACGTGAGCTTCGGCCCGCTGGTCCGCGCCGAGCGCCTTGCCCGGCACCTGGAGGACCCGGGTTGGGTGGTACTCGACTGCCGCTTCCGCCTGGACGATCCGCAGGCCGGGCGGCGGCAGTACGCGCGCGGCCACATTCCCGGGGCCCGTTACGCCCACCTGGAGGAAGACCTCTCCGGTCCCGTCACGGCGGGCTCGGGACGACACCCGCTGCCCGATCCGGCGACCCTGGCCCGGCACCTGGAACGGCTTGGCGTCGGCAATCGGACGCGGGTGGTCTGCTACGACGAGGTCACCGGTCCGTTCGCCGCCCGGACCTGGTGGCTCCTGCGGTGGCTCGGGCACGCCGCCACGGCGGTCCTGGACGGCGGAATACGCGCATGGCGCGAGTCGGGGCACGCACTCGACAGCCGGGCGGCGGACCCGGTGGCCGGGCGCCTGGCGGCGTCTCCGCGACACGCCATGGCCGTTACCGCCGGGCAGATCGCGGCCCCCACCGGCGATCCCGGCTGGCTGCTGCTCGACGCGCGCAGCCGCGAGCGCTTCCGCGGCGAGCAGGAGCCCATCGACCCCGTCGCGGGCCATATCCCGGGGGCGCGCAACCGGCCCTGGACGGACAACCTGGACGGACGCGGGTTCCTGCTGCCCGCCGACCGGCTGGCCGACGAGCTGGACCAGCTCATCGGCCCGGGCGGGGCCGGGCGCGTGGTCTCCTATTGCGGGTCCGGGGTGACGGCCTGTCACAACCTGCTCGCCATGAGCGTGGCGGGCCTGGAAGGAGGCCGATTGTATCCCGGCTCGTGGAGCCAGTGGGTGAGCGATCCGCGGCGACCGGTCGCCACCGGTGACGAGTGACTCATTGGGTGACCACGCCCTGCGCCACCAGCCAGCGGCGGATCACCGCCAGCACGTGCACCTTTTCGGCGTCGGTCAGCGCGCGACCCGCCGGAATCCCGTGCCAGCGCGCGAGGCAGCGCCGGCAGCAGGTAGCGGTCGCGTGCTGGGCGACGAACACCGGGTGCCTGCCCATGGGTGTCTGGCGGCCGTCGTTGGCGGGTGCCGCCGGCGCGAGGCGCTGCTCCACGAATCGCCCCGCGTGCTGCATCAGCATCTCCAGCCCCCGCTCGACCGCGTACCCGCGCTCCCGCTCGCGCAGAGCGAAGCGCCGCCGGAACCCCGACCGGGACAGGGCCCGGAACAGCTCGTCCTGATCCCTCATGTTCCTGCCTCGAGCGCACGCTCGTGGCTCCGGCGCCGGGACACCCGGAAGGCCCGGTCCCGGCGCGTTATACTGTCCGGGCGCCGCCGCCCAGTGGCGGCGCAACGGTCGCATGTTCACGATAGAGGACCGAACCGGCGATGTCTCTGAGCTACCGGATGCCGGCTCCCATACTTCGGCCGCGCCGCTTCGAGAGCACCATCGGGGACTTGCGCGATGCCGGCTCGCGGGAACAGCGCTGGCGCACCCTGGGCCACCCCGCGCAGCGCTATGCCATGGGCTTCCCCCTGCCCGCCTGGCAGCGTCCCCTGGTCTGGACGCCGCAGCAGTGCGCCCGCTTCATCGAGTCCGCCTGGCTGGGCCTGCACCTCGGGACACTGGTGGTCAACGGCGTCCGCCACGAGGGCGGCAGCGTGCATCCGCTTAGCGGCCTGCTGATCGACGGTCAGCAGCGGCTGGCCGCGATCGCCGCCTACCTCGGCGACGACCTGGAGGTCTTCGGTTACCGCTGGAGCCAGCTCGGGCGCCACGAGCAGGCGCGCTTCGCGCGCACCATATTCATGCGCTCGGAGACCAGTATCTGGGATGAGCGCGAGCTTCAGGACCTGTACGACCGCCTCAACTTCGGCGGCACCCCCCACGACCCGCGGGAACGCACGCGGCTGTCACTGGTGGGCGGCCGCCATGAGTGAGCCCGGCGGCTGGCCCGCCGGGCAATATCCGCTTTCCCCCGCTCGCCGCGATTCGCTGCTGGCCCGCCTGCGACCAGGGCTGGAGGCCAGCGTTGGCAGGTTGGGTCTGGAAGGTTCTGTCGCGGATGCCCTGCAACCGGTGCTGTTGCCGCTGGCCGCCTGGCTGGACCAGCGCGCGGGGGCCGCGCAGGGCGCGCCCGTGATCGGCCTGTGCGGGGCCCAGGGGTCGGGCAAGAGCACTCTGGCCGGGCTGCTCGCCGGACTGCTGCGCGACGGCTTCCGGCGGGAGACCGCGCTGCTGTCGCTGGACGATTTCTACCTCGGGCGCGCGGCGCGCCGTTCCCTCGCCGCTACCGTGCATCCGCTGCTGGTCACGCGCGGCGTGCCCGGCACGCACGACGTCGCCTTGGCCGGGTCGGTCCTCGACCGGCTGCAGCGCAGCGAGCCCACGGCACTGCCCCGGTTCGACAAGGGTCTGGACGAGCGCCTGCCCGAGGTGGACTGGCCGGTGCAGCGGCAAGCGGTGGACCTGGTACTGTTCGAAGGCTGGTGCATCGGCGCGCGCCCAGAGCCGGAGGCACGGTTGCGACACGCGATCAATGCGCTCGAGCGGGACGAGGATCCCGACGCCGCCTGGCGCGCCGGCGTCAACGCCGCGCTGGCGGGATCGTACGCGGCGCTCTTCCGGCGGCTGGACCGCCTGGTGATGCTGCGGGTACCGGACTGGGACAGCGTCCGGCGCTGGCGCGCGCAGCAGGAAGAATCCCTCCCGCTCGCACGCCGCATGGACGGCCCCGCGCTGCGGCGCTTCCTGATGCACTACGAGCGCCTCACTCGCTGGATGCTCGAGGAGCTCCCGCAGCGCGCGGATGTCACGCTCGGCTTGCGCCGCGATCATCGCTTCGGTGAGGTGCGCCTGCACGACTAGTGTCAGACCACGCGGGTATCCGCTTCCCGTCCTTTCTCCACCAGCGTCAAACTGCGGGCACTGTTCTCCAGCACGGTGACCGAGGCGTTATCGGGTCGGAAGACCACCACCCGGTCGTCGCCGGTGGCCACGCCGACAGCCGCGTTAATGGCCACGAAATGGCTGAACACGACGGTGTCCTCCGCCAGTTCGGTCAGCGCCGCGACCACGTCCTCGCGCCAGCGGTGCAGGCAGGCGTCGAGGTCCCGCCAGCGCCCGGCCATCACCCGGCGCAGCCAGCGGGCGCGCTCGGCCAGGCCGGGTTCCGGCGACGGGATTTCGCCCACCCGAGGCTCGATCCGCACCGGTGCCCGCCAGCGGCCGGCGAGCGCATCGGCCGTCTCGCGTGCACGGGCCAGCGGGCTGCTGACCACGGAGAGCGGGCCCAGCTCATGCAGGCGGCGCGCGGCATCGCGCGCCTGCTCCCGGCCGCCGGCATCCAGGCCCGGGTCGCGCGCGCTGCCCCAGTCCCCGGCAGCGCGGCCGTGACGCACCAGATAGATCCTTGCCATTGCCTCGGTTTCCTCCGCTTTGCCCGATTTGCCGAGCTTCCTGCCTATAGCGCCAGCCGCGCTCCGCGGGGAACGGGTGCGGGGTGCGCCGTCCCGCGATCACGCCTGCCGCCACCCGGGCCGCCCGCCCGTCGAACAATCTGTTGTCGGTACTGGACACGCGATGCCCAGCGGAGGTGCGCTCAGTCGCCGCGGAAACGATCGGTGGCCGCGACCAACTGTTCGGCGATGCCCGGCTCGGTGGCGGAGTGCCCGGCATCCGGCACGATGCGCAGCTCTGCCTCGGGCCAGCGCCGGTGAAGCTCCCACGCCGTCCGCACCGGGCAGACGACATCGTAGCGCCCCTGCACGATGACCGCCGGAACGTGACGCAGACGCTCGGCTCCGTCCAGCAGGTGCTCCGGATAGGGCATGAAGCCTCCGTTGACGAAGTAGTGGCACTCGATCCGGGCGAAGGCTTCGGCGAACCGTGTCCCGCCGTGGTGCGTGACCAGTCCCGAGTCCGGAACCAGCTTGCTGGTACGCGCCTCCCACATGCTCCAGGCCACGGCAGCCCGCGCGCGCACCTGCGGGTTGTCGGAGGTCAGGCGCCGGTGATACGCGTCCACCAGATCGTCGCGCTCGGCCTCCGGAATCGGCGCCACGAAATCCTCCCAGGCCTCCGGAAACAGTTCACTGGCCCCGTACTGGTAGAACCAGCGGATCTCCCGCGGGCACAGCATGAAGATGCCTCGCAGCACCATGGCGCGCACCCGCCGCGGATGCGCCTGGGCATACGCCAGCGCCAGCGTGCTGCCCCAGGAGCCGCCGAACAGCAGCCAGCGCTCGATGCCGAGCAGCTCCCGGATCCGCTCCATGTCGTCCACCAGGTCCCAGGTGGTGTTGTGCTCCAGCGAGGCGTGGGGACGACTCTGGCCACAGCCGCGCTGGTCGAACAGCACGATCCGGTAGGCGGCGGGATCGAAGTAGCGCCGGTGGGCCGGCGAGGTACCGCCGCCGGGCCCGCCGTGCACGAACAGTGCCGGGAGGCCGTCGGGGTTGCCGGACTCCTCCCAGTGCACGCAGTGTCCGCCGCTCACGGCGATGTGGCCGCTGCGGTTGACCGGGATCTCAGGATACAGGGCGCCCATGTCAGTCAGGTGCCCGGCCGGGTCACGGGCGAGCGCCAGGGTCCGAGTCTCGCCCGTACCCCGGTGCATCTGCGGGAGTCCGGTGTCGGCGCGAGGCTGCTCCACCCGGGATTCCGCCATGCCGGGTAACCAGTGCCGCCGGCGTCCGCTCGCCGGGCGGCGGAGTTCATGCTGCCGAAGGCGTGGGAGCCGGAACCCCGCCCGGTGATCGCCCCCGACGAGCCGGTCTCTGCCTGGACGAAGTCGCGAAAGGCGTGCATTGCGCTGTCCTGCTGTTCGCTCCACTCGGCCATGTCGAATCCCCCCGATCTCGCTGCGGGCACCCCGTCGGCGCCGACGCGATGCCGGGACTGTATCAGATCGACGTGCCGCAACCAGGTTCGCCCGGCAGGCCTTGCAGCGCACGGCAGTTGCGGTAGATTCAGGATGGTAGGTTCGTCTGCCGCACTTCCGGCAGTTCTGTCCCGCGCGGAGCGTGCATTGTGAACCCAGCCGTTTTTTCCTGGCCACCGGGCCACCCGCGGATGCCTGAAGCGGCCCGCCGGCTGCTCGCCGACAGCGTACGTACCGCGTTCCTGGAACGGCTGCGTGGCATGGCCGTGCGCACGGATCTGTCACCGTCGCTGGAAACGGTCTACGTTCCGCTTGCCGTATGGCTCGCCGAGCGCATGCACGAAACCGGCCGTCCCCTGGTCGCCGGCGTCAACGGACCGCCCGGGGTAGGCAAGACCACGCTTTGCCCGCTGGTTCAGGTGATCCTAGAGGAGGGCCTCGGCATCCGGGTCGCGATCCTGTCGATCGACGACCTCTACCACACCCGTGCCGAGCGGCAGCAGCTGGCCCGACGGGTCCATCCCCTGCTGGCCACGCGCAGCGTTCCCGGGACCCATGACACCGCGCTGGGGCACCGGATCCTGAACCGCATCACCGCGGCCCGCCCCGGCGAGAGGGTCGCGCTGCCGGTGTTCGACAAGGTGCGCAGCGACCGGCTGCCGCAGAGCGAGTGGCGCAGCGTGCGGGGACCGGTCGACATGGTGCTGCTGGAGGGCTGGTGCGTCGGTGCCCGTCCCCAGCCGTCCGCGGCGCTGGCGGAGCCGGTCAACCGGCTGGAGGCCGAGGAGGACCCCGACCGCCGCTGGCGAGAGTACGTGAACCGGGCGCTGGCGACCGGCTACCGCGAGCTGTTCGCGCGGCTGGACGCGCTCGTGATGCTGCGCATCCCGGATATCGGCTACGTCTTCCAGTGGCGCCGCGAGCAGGAGGAACGGCTGGCGGAGCTCGCGGGGGTCTCCCGCGACGATCCCGAGTCGCTGGCCGGCACGCGTCTGATGACCGACGCGCAGCTGCGGCGCTTCCTCAGCCACAACGACCGGGTTCAGCAGCATATCCTGGCGGAGATGCCGGGGCGGGCCGACCTGGTGCTGGAATTCGACGAACGGCATCGCTTCGCCGGAGTGCGCGTGAACCGGGACTGAAGCAGTACCCGGTCTCCCCGGAGCAGGCCGTTGCTGCCCCGGTCAGAGGTAATGCTTGACCTCAGCGCTCCTGTCGGCCTGTCCGGCAAGGCGCGAGGCGCGGAGCGTCGTGGCGCCACAGGGCCGACGAGCAACACCGTCCAGACGGCGCGACCGGAGCGCCCGGAGGTCCGGCGCGTGAGCGCCGATGGCGCTGTTGCGTTCGCTCCGCGTAGTGCGGCTACGCTTTCGCTCCCGCGCCCTCTGAGACGTGGCATTACCTCTGACCGGGTTAGTACAATGCCGGCTCCCCGCGGCGCAGGCGGGCGAGCCGGCGCGCGTCCCGTCACGCCGGCAGAGCCCGCTCTCCGCCCGCGCCGAGTCCGGAAAGGATCCGCCCGTGTCCGACGCCGCCGCCAGTCCGACCGTCTCCCGGCGTACCGCCACCGTTCTGCTGGTGTTGGTGATCCTGTTCTGGGGCGCCAACTGGCCGGTGATGAAGTTCGGCCTCCGCTACATCGCGCCGTTGAGCCTGGTCGCGGCGCGGGTGGTGCTGGGCGCCCTGACCCTGTTCGTCATCACCGGCGTCAGCGGGAACCTGCACTTGCCACGGCGCAACGACTGGCCGATCGTGCTCGGTATCGGGCTGCTGCAGATGACCGGGTTCATGGCGCTGGTCACCATCGCGCTGCAGGTGGTGCCAGCAGGCCGTTCCTCCATCCTCGCGTACACCACGTCGCTGTGGGTCGTCCCGGGCGCGGTGCTGCTGCTGCGCGAGCGCCTTGGCCGCCTCAAGCTGACGGGCTTTCTGCTGGGCGTGACGGGAGTGGCGGTGATGTTCAATCCGCTCGCTTTCGACTGGACCGATCCCCACGTGGTGGTCGGCAACGGCCTGCTGCTGCTGGCGGCCGTACTGTGGGCCGTGCTGATCGTACAGATCCGCCACCATCGTTGGGAAAGCTCACCGCTGGAGCTGGCCCCGTGGCAGCTCGCGATCGCCGCCCTGATCCTGGTACCGCTGGCTGCGGTCGTCGACCACGGCGAGCCCATCCGCTGGTCGCGCAACCTCGACCTGGTGCTCGCCTATAACGGGCTGGTGGCAACCGCCTTCTGCTTCTGGGCCATCACCACCGTCAATCGGGCACTGCCGGCGATCACGACCTCGCTGGGAACACTGGGAGTTCCCCTGGCGAGCGTGCTCTTCGCGGCAATCTTTCTGGCTGAGCGGATCACCGTCACCAACATCCTGGGGCTGGCCCTGATCGGCAGTGGCCTGGCCTGCGTGACAATCGCCGACCGGCGGGCCCCGCGGGCCGCCTGAGTCCGGAGGCGGCAGGCCCGGTGTGCTCGCGGGCAACTTCCTGTCGCCCGTCCAGGAGCGTAGATGGTCGATGCCGGGGCCGATCATCGCCGATCTGTCCGCGACAGGCCCGGGCCGGAGAAGCTGCACGCGGTGCTGGTGAGGGGCGGCGGGCGCGCAGCAGCCGAGGCGGCCCGGCGCCACGTCGCCATTCGGCGAGGCCGCGATAAAGCGGGCGCGGGGCACTTCGGCAACGCCCCCGGAGCCGAACATGGCCGGCGGCGATCGCCGGTTCCCGACCGTGCCGAATCCCCGACGGGTAGAGCTGTCGCCGACCGGGTTGGACCTCGGCATGGAAACCCGGCCACTCCGTCGGAGCTCCAGCGGGATGGTCAGTTGGCCTGGTCGCCCACCCGGATCCGCACCACCTTCCCGTCCACCAGCTTGACGTGGCGCAGCATGCGGTTCTTTCCCAGATCGTAGGTCCAGAGCTCGACGGGTACGGCGCGGGCCGGGCCGATCCCCGCATCCCCGTCGGCGTCGCCCCCGGCCTGGTACTCGATCCAGGAGTCGCGGTAGGCCGGCTCACCGCAGCGCGCGAGCAGGGCGAACTTGCTCATGCCGACATGCAGGGCGGCACCCTCGCACGGTCCGGCCGGAATCCGGTCGTAGCCGTATCCCTCGGTGGAGATGTCGCTGAGCCGGCCGTTGCGAAAGCTCAGCACGCGGATCAGCCGGGAAGAGCCCCGGTTGTAGTACCAGACCTCGTTGACCGCGATGAAGCCGATGCCCTGGATGTACTGCTGTTTCGGCCGGTCCACGAAATCCGGCTTGCCGCACTTCTGCAACACCTGGTACTTGCCCATGCCGGTGTCGATCAGGCCGTTGCGACAGCGCAGCGAATCGGCGTGGGCGGGAGCCCACCCCAGGCAAAGCAGGGTCAGGGCGAGAACAGACCGCTTCATGACACCTCCGGCGGCGCGCTGGCACTGGGTAAGACAGCATCCGGACGCCGGGGTGCCCTCTTCCGGTCACAGGGCGATCAGCGCCACGCCCGCAATCATCAGGATGCCGGCGGCCAGGTGCCGTCGCAGGCCCCCTTCGCGGAACAGGATCGCTCCGTACAGGATGCCGAACAGCAGGCTGGTGCGCTTGACCGCGATCATGTACGCGACCTCCACCCGCGCCATCGCCACGAAGTGGCTGACGACCATCGCTGCCATCAGCAGGCCCACCACCAGGCTGCCGCCCGGGCGACGCAGCAGCACCCGCGCGTGTCCGGGGCCCGCCAGCGCGGCCGTCAGCGTAATTCCGCCGAGCAGCATGAAGTAGAACGGACCGAAGAACGTCGCCGGCGCGTAGCGCAGCGCCGCCTTCCCCATCACCGAGGTCAGCGCGTACAGGCCGGCCGCGCCCAGCATCATGCGCGAGCCGGGCTCGCGCCAGATGGCCCGCAGCGGCGCCAGTGGCGATCGCCCGGCGCCCCGCAGCTGATCCACGTTGAGGAGATAGGCGCCGAGCGCGACCAGTGCCACACCGGCGAGCCCGCGCGGGGAGATCCGCTCGCCCAGAATCAGGTAGCCGACGCCGGCGACGAACACCGGGGTGAGCGCCTGGTAGGGCAGCGTCAGCGCCAGGGGACTAGTGCTGATGGCGCGCATGTACAGGTACATGGCCACCAGCTCCAGCGGAACCAGCGCGCCGACCCAGCCCCAGAACGGCAGCGGAAGCACCGGCCATGGCTGCACCAGGACCACCGGCGTCAGCAACAGCCCGGCCACTCCGAATCGCACCAGCACCAGCTCGGCCGTGGTGCAGTCGCGTAGCAGCCCCTTGGTCGCCGCGTCCGCGGAGGCCAGGCTGAACGCGCTCACCAGCGTGATCCAGAGCCAGCTCATCGGCACATGGTACGCAGGGGGACTGCTCTCCGGGAGCCGATCCGCGGGGCTTGCCGTCGCTGTGGCTCTGGGCCGGGCCGGGTCCGGGTCGCGCCAGCCCGGAGTGCAACGCGTGCTCCGGAGCCGGTTCATCGATAAGCTCTCCCCGGACCCGCCTCTCCCTCCGGGAGCACGGCTATACTTTCCAGCCGGAACCGGCCGCAAACGGAGAAGCTCATGCGGGCCCTGATCTGGCTTGCCCTGCTCACGCTCACGGTCCCGTACGCGGCTGCGGCCACTTGCGACCGGCACCCGGACGGTCTGCACCTGGCTGACGGCGTGTGCGGAGCGGTCTTCGCGAAGGGGGTGGGTCCGGCCCGCCACCTGGCCGTGCGCCGCAACGGCGACGTCTACGTCATCCTGTCCCGGCCGCGCGACGGCGGAGCGATCGTGGCCCTGCGCGACGACGACGGCGATGGCCGCGCCGACCGCAGCACGCGCTTCGGCTCCGCGGGCGGGACCGGCATCGCGATCCGCGGCCAGGATCTCTACGTTGGCACTGACCGGCGCGTCCTGCGCTACCGCCTGGTGCCGGGCCGCATGGCTCCCGCCGCCGGCCCTGCAGTAATTGCCACGGGCTTTCCGGAGCAGACCCAGCATGCCGCGAAGTCCCTGGGGCTGGACGGTCACGGGCACCTCTACGTCAACGTGGGCGCCCCCTCCAACGCCTGCCAGCGGCAGGACCGCCGGGCGGGATCAGCGGGGCGGGATCCGTGTCCACAGCTGGCGCGCCACGCGGGGATCTGGCAGTTCGCCGCCGGGCGCGCGGGCCAGACCCAGGCGAACGCGGTGCATTACGCCCGCGGGATCCGCAACGCGGTGGCGCTGGCCTGGGACCCCGCCGGCGGCTCGCTGTGGGCGGTACAACATGGCCGCGACCAGCTGCACCAGCTCTGGCCGCGGCTCTACGATGCCCGCCAGGGCGCGGAGCTGCCCGCCGAGGAGCTGCTCCGGGTGCACCGGGGCGACGATTTCGGCTGGCCCTACTGCTACTACGACGGAAACCGCGGCCGGCGCATCCTGGCCCCGGAGTACGGCGGCGACGGCAGCCGCGTCGGCCGCTGCGCGCGATTCGCGAAGCCGACTCTGGCCTTCCCCGCGCACTGGGCACCGGACGCCCTGCTGTTCTACCACGGCACGGCCCTGGGTGCGCGCTACCGCGACGGGGCGTTCATCGCCTTCCACGGCAGCTGGAACCGCGCGCCCCTGCCCCAGCAGGGATACAAGGTCGTGTTCGTGCCGTTCCGGAACGGCCGGCCGGCGGGCCGGTGGCGGGTGTTCGCCGACGGCTTCGCCGGACGCGGCCCCGTCGCCAACCCGGGTGACGCGCGCTACCGCCCGGTCGGGCTCGCCGAGGGCCCGGGCGGAGCCCTCTACGTCGCGGATTCGGTCGACGGGCGGATCTGGCGCTTGGTCTCCGCCAAGCGCTGAAGGCCGGGCTCCGCGACTGGCCAGGGGTCCGCCCGCGCCCGTTAATCATGGCACGGAGCAGGTTCTCGCGAGGCCCGGGACCGCCGACCAGCACGCCCGGAACGTGCAGCTCTGCCGGTACCAGAGCCTGTCAGGCGACCGGGGCCGGGGTTAGCCCTGTCCGCGTGACCGGGAGCACCCGCTTGGGCCGGGCCTGTTGTGTGACGGGGCGAAATGGCGCCAGAATAACCGATTAGGATTGGCAGCCCGACAGGCCGCAGGGCGGGAGGGGTCTTGCTCCGCGGCCGTCCAGTGCGACGCGTGGATCTGCTGGCGGACTGAACCCCGGGGAGGAGACACCATGGGCACAGCAGCCGACGAGCTCGAGCAGGGCAGCCCGAAGAACGCCAGCGAAGCGGACATCCGCGAGACCTTCCGCCAGCAGCAGGCGCGCGCACTGGAGCTGCGCAGATCCACGCTCGACGAGCGGAGCGAGAAAATCCGGCGCCTGCGCGACGCGGTGCTGGCGCGCCGCGAGAAGCTGCAGCGCGCGGGCGCCGCCGACTACCGTAAGCCATCGGTGGAGGTGGACCTGACCGAGATCTTTCCGATCCTCACCGAGGTCAAGCACACCATCAAGCACCTGCGCAAGTGGGCCCGCCCGCGCAAGGTGCGCGCCACACTGCCGCTGTTCGGGACCCGCTCCGAGATCCGCTACGAGCCCAAGGGCGTCAGCCTGATCATCTCACCCTGGAACTACCCGGTGAACCTGACGTTCTGCCCCCTGGTCTCGGCGCTGGCCGCGGGCTGCACGGCGATCCTGAAGCCTTCGGAGATGACGCCCAACCTGTCCCGGGTCATGGTCGAGATCGTCCGGGAGACCTTCGACGAGCGCGAGGTGGCGATCTTCGAGGGTGACGCCCGGGTGGCCAGCACCCTCCTGGACCTGCCCTTCGACCACATCTTCTTCACCGGCAGCCCGGCCGTGGGGCGCATCGTGATGGCCGCCGCGGCCAGGCACCTGAGCTCGGTCACGCTGGAGCTGGGCGGCAAGTCGCCCACCATCGTCGACCGCAGTGCCAAGATCGGCAAGGCGGCGCGCAACGTGGTCTGGGGCAAGTTCACCAACAATGGCCAGACCTGCATCGCGCACGACCTGCTGTACGTGGAGGCGAGCGTGAAGGACGCCTTCGTCGCGGAGGCGATCCGGGCCCTCCACGAGGTATACGGTGCCACCACCGAAGAGCAGAAGCGCAGCCCGGACTACTGCCGCATCGTCAACAACCGCCATTTCGAGCGCATCGCGAGACTGCTGGACGACGCGCGCAAGCGCGGCGCCAGGACCCTGGTCGGCGGAGACACCGACGCCGGGGAAAACTTCATCGCGCCGACGCTGCTGGAAGGCGTGGACCCGGACGCCGGGATCATGCAGGAAGAGATCTTCGGTCCCATCCTGCCGGTGATCGCCTTCGACGATCTGGACACGGTGATCGCCGACATCAACAGCCGGCCCAAGCCGCTGGCGCTGTACATCTACGGCAAGGACAGCGAGCGGATCGAGAGGATCCTGCGCGAGACCAGCGCGGGCGGGACCTGCATCAATCACAGCATGGTCCACTACATGCACAACAACCTGCCGTTCGGCGGGGTCAACAACAGCGGCATCGGGGCCTCGCACGGCATCTATGGCTTCCGGGAGTTCTCCCACGCGCGCGCCATTCTGCGAGACCGTTTCAGCGCCTCCAGCCAGCTGTATCCACCGTACAGCGACAAGGTCAGGAAGCAGGTCAACGTGGCCCTGCGCCTGTTCCGCAAGTAGCGCGGGGAGGTGCCAGCCGCCCGCGGCGGGCACCGCTCATCGGGATCTCGCCGCGCCTATCCGCCCGTCGCCCGCGACGCGAGCCCACGGGATACACGCATCGCCACCATCAGGCAGCGCCTCAAGCCCGCCACAGGCGCCCCCGCAAACTGTCGGCTTCCCCCCTGTTCGGGGGCAGGGGTGCTACTCATAGTCTGTAGCTTCACCCCGAACCGCGGATGATGATCAGCTCAATGGGAGACAGGGTTTTGCAAAAGCTCGGGCAGAACATCAGGCGGGAACGGCTCGCCTGCGGCCTCTCGCAGGAAGAACTTGCCGCCCGCGCCGGGATGCACCGCACCTACGTCGGTGCAGTCGAGCGCGGCGAACGCAACATCAGCGTGGTCAGTCTGCTGCGCCTGGCCACGGCGCTCGAGGTGCAGGTTGTCAATCTCACCCGCAATATCGACCAGGGTCGGTCCTGATCCCCGGCTTAACGGCCTGATTATTCGCACTTCCGGCGCGCAGGTCGACGGCTGTTGGGCTGCCAGCCGCAAACGCGGGGGATACCGGCCCGCCGGCACTCCCTCGGAATGGACCCCCCTGTCCCTGATCCAGGTCAAGGGCGTTCCGGCCGCTCCGCGCTAGGATCAGCCCATCAACGCACTATCACCCGACCCGGGGGGGCGCCTGACATGGACCAGAGCCTGGAGTTCGACCGCGACCTGTTGCGCAAGTACGACATCAGCGGTCCCCGATACACGTCCTATCCGACCGCCCCCCAGTTTCACGACGGCTTCGGGGTGGCGGACTACCGCGAGGCGGCGGAGCATTCCAACGGCGAGCTGATCCCGCGCCCGCTCTCGCTCTACCTGCACATCCCGTTCTGCCGGACCGTGTGTTTCTACTGCGGCTGCAACCGCGTGATCACCGGCAACTACCGGCACGCCGGGGAATATCTGGCGCGGCTCGAGCGGGAGATCCGCTTGCAGGCACCCCTGTTCGATTCGGACCGGGTGGTCGAGCAGCTGCACTTCGGCGGTGGCACGCCGACGTACCTGGGCGGCGAGGACATGGCGCGGCTGATGGCGGCCCTGGGCCAAGCCTTCCCCCTCTCGCGCGAGGACGGCCGCGAATTCTCGATCGAGATCGACCCGCGCACGGTCTCGCGGGGGAAGGTGGCCCAGCTCGCCGGGCTCGGCTTCAATCGCATGAGCCTCGGGGTGCAGGACTTCGACCCGGCGGTCCAGGCCGCAGTCAACCGCATTCAGTCCGTCGAGCAGACTGCCGAGTGCATCGACGCCGCGCGCGAAGCCGGCTTCGGCTCGGTCAATCTCGACCTCATCTACGGCCTGCCCCGGCAGACACTGGAATCGTTCGAGCGCACCCTGCTGACCGTGCTGGCGCTGCGGCCCGAACGCCTGGCCGTGTACAACTATGCGCACCTGCCCGAGCTGTTCAAGGTCCAGCGCCAGATCCGCGCCGAGGAGATCCCCGACCCGGAGACCAAGCTCGCGCTGCTGGAGCTCACCATCGACCGGCTGACCGAGGCCGGTTACGTCTACATCGGCATGGACCACTTCGCGCTGCCCGACGACGAGCTCTCCCGGGCCCAGCGCGGCGGCGGCCTGCATCGCAACTTCCAGGGCTACTCCACGCACGCCGAGTGCGACCTGATCGGCCTGGGCGTTTCCGCGATCGGCCGCGTGGGAGACACCTACAGCCAGAATCTGCGTGACCTGGACGGCTACTACGACGCCCTGGACAGCGCCCGCCAGCCGCTCTGGCGCGGCATCGTTCTGACCGCAGACGACCGCCTGCGCCGCGACGTGATCAACGCCATCATGTGTCACTCCGCGGTGGATTTCCGCGACTTCGAGCGCCGCCAGGGGATCCGGTTCCGGAGCCATTTCGCCGCGGAGCTCGAGGACCTGGCACCGCTGGCAGCGGACGGCCTGGTGGAGATCGACGACACCGGGCTGGCGGTAACGCCGCTGGGACGGCTGTTGCTCCGTAACGTCGCGATGGTGTTCGACGCCTACCTGCGGGATCGTGCCCGGGAGCGGCCGGCCTTTTCCCGGGTGATCTAGGCGTTCCCCACGGCCCTCCGGCACGGGGCGCGGTCGAGTTCGCGCGGGCGCATGCGCGCGGAAACCATGCCGCGGTAGCGCGTCGCGAACAGACGCGGGTTCATGCCGCCTCCGGGAAGCAGGGGGCGCGACAGCGGGAGCAGCGGAAGCCGGTCGTCCATGGCGACACCCGGCGGGGAAACCAGTGCTTGCCGTCGGCACCCGGCGCCGGCTTGTCAATGCCCGGACCTTGAGCTGCGTCAACGCGGGCCACCCGGGGGAAGCCTACGCTTCCAGCCGGACAATCGGTCCGCAGAGGCAACCGCCATGAAGCGAATCCAGGGATGGTACGGCGCCCTGGGCACGGGGCTCTCGCTGTTGTTGCTCGTCTGTGCCCCGGTCACCGCGCGCGACGGCCTGAGCCTGTCCGCGGGCGCCGAATACAGCAGCGGCGATTACGGCGGCACCAGCTCCATCGACCAGTTGTACGTGCCGCTGACCGCGCGCTACCGCAGCGGGCGCTGGGGCCTGCGCCTGACCGTGCCGTTCCTGAGCGTCAGCGCACCGCCGGGCACGCTGATCATCGACAGCGGCGGCATGGGCACGGGGACCGGGACGGGCATGACCACCGCGCTGGGCGGGGTAACGGGGAGCCGGACGGGCGGCGGCGAAGTGCTTCCGGGAGCCGGCTCGAGCACCACCCAGAGCGGCCTGGGCGACGTCATCGCCGGCGCGACCCTGTACGACGTGGTCAACAGCGCCGCGCTCAACACCGCCATCGACCTCACCGGCAAGATCAAGTTCGGCACCGCCGACTACGACAAGGGGCTCGGCACGGGCGAGAACGATTACGCCGTGCAGGCCGACGCCTACAGCTACCTGGGCCGACTCACGACCATCGTCGAGGGCGGCTACCGGCTGCGTGGCGACCCGCCCGGGTACGATCTCAACAACACCGCCTACGGGGCCGTCGGCGGCTCCTGGCACATGCATCCCGATCTGCGCGCCGGCCTGATCTACCAGGCGAGCCAGGCGCCGATCGACGGCGGCTCGGGCGCCCGGGAGGCCACCCTGTTCGTGACCCGCGACCTTTCCGCGCGGCACCGGTTCACCGCTTACGTGCTCAAGGGATTCAGCGACGGCAGTCCGGACTGGGGCGCCGGGCTGCTGTTCACAGCTTCGCTCTGAACGGGCCACCATAATGTCATGTGAGCCGCAGCTTGACCCGCGTCAACGACCCAGGCGCGTGGCGGCCTACACTGGGCGGGCACGGCGACGGATAAGGGGCGCGCCCCCATTGGGGCGACGAAGGGCACCGGAAGGCACTGTCACTCATAGGGAGATGCAAGGATGAACGCCAAGGCAATCTTCAAGGGAGCGCTGATCGGCGGCTTCCTCGCCCTGATCGCGCTGCCCGCGGTGAGCTTCGGGCAGGATCAGGACCGCACCCGGGACATGGACCGGCTGCAGACGCCGGACCAGATGCAGGACCGGGACATGGACCGCACCCGGGACCGCCTGCACGACCAGGACGTGGACCAGACCCGGGACCGCCTCAAGGATCAGGACAAGACCAAGGACCAGGACATGGACCGGACCCGCGACCAGGACCAGCTGGATCAGCCGGACCAGGAGCGTGACCAGGATCGGCAGCACCAGAGCCTGAACGGTCCCCAGGCCATGGACCAGTCCCGCGACCGGGACATGGACCGCACGCAGGACCGGGACCGGATGCAGGACCAGACCGGCGACCAGGACCGGACCCGGGATCAGGACCGCCTGCGCGACCAGGACCGGATCTACGGGCAGCAGCTGATGTCCGACCAGGAAATCAGCCAGTACCGCGACCGGCTGCGGAACATGCAGACGGAGCAGGAGCGCCAGCAATACCGCGAGCAGCACCGGGAGCAGATGCAGGCGCGCGCCCGCGAGCAGGGGGTCACGCTCGACGCCAACGGCAGCGTGGAGGACAGCGGCTCCGAGGACTAATCCGCCGCAACGACTTCTTCAAGGGAGGCCCCCCTCCCGACCGACGGCGTGGATCCCCCCATTTCCCACGCCGTCTTTTTTTGTCCCCGCACACGACACCGCTCGCGGGATGACCCACCGTACCGAAACCGCTACACTTGCGCCCGGTCCGCGGGGCGCGGAAAGCGGATCCGTGGATTGCGACTACGCCAGCCGGGCCCGATCGCGGTCGCGTGGCCGGGCCCCGGGTGACTCCGTGCCCGGGTCCGCCTCGAGCGCACGAACCGGAATCCGCCACGATCCGGCACCCGGCGTGGCCAGCGAACAAATTTACCGACCCAGGAGGCGCGCATGGTGAGGGATGACCGGGAAAGCTACGGCAGCGTAACCAAGACGCTGCACTGGCTGCTGGTGCTGCTGATCGCAGGGATGCTGGTGGTCGGCTACGTGATGGCCGACATGCCGGACGGGGATCCGACCAAAGGGTTCCTGATCCACCTGCACGCCTCCACCGGCTTCCTGGTGCTGGTGCTGGGAGGGCTGCTCATCCTGTGGCGCCTGGTGAACCCCCGCCCGTCTCTGGCTTCCCTGCCGGGCTGGCAGCGCGCCATGGCGCACACGACGCACGGCCTGCTCTACCTGATCCTCATCCTCCAGCCGATCCTCGGGATACTGCTGATCAACAGCTCCGGACACCCCGTGAACGTGTACTGGCTGTTCAACCTTCCGCTGATCGCGGGCAAGAGCAAGGCGGCGGCCCACACCGTGCTGGAGATCCACGAGGTCGTGGCGGGGATCCTGATCGGAGTGGTCGCGCTGCACCTGCTGGGGGCACTGAGTCACCAGTTCGTCAGCCGCGACGGCGTCCTGCAGCGCATGCTGCCTGGCGGCAAGCGACCTCAGTAGCGGATCCGTCGGGCGAGGGCAGGGATCCGGCGCAGCTCTTCGAGCTCCTCCTCGTCCGGCAGCCGCGGCCGGTCCCGCTCGCGGTCCACGGTGCACAGGAAGCCCAGCGGCTCATCGCCGGTCGCGTGGAACTGGTGAAAGGTATCCGGCGCCACGTAGACGCAATCCGGCGGGCTGACGGGCTCCACGCGGTCGCCGAGCACCACTTCCCCCCGGCCCCGGATGATCACCACGGCGTGCGGATGCCGGTGGCGCTCGAGGGACGAGTAGCCGCCCGGCTCCACCTCGAAATACCGGGTCACGAAGCTCAGGGACTGTCCGTTCTCGCCTTCCCCCATCAGGGTCTGGCGGGTGATTCCGCGGAAATGCGTGCCTTCGCTCTTGTACTCGCGCACCCCGACGCCCTGCCAGCGGAAGGCCTCACCCCGGATGACCTTGGATGCCTGTTCACTCATGCGTGCTGCTCCCGTACGGCGTCCAGCAGCTCCCGCGCCCCGCGAACCAGGTCGCCCCGGGCGTAGAGGCTGCCGCCTATGAGCAGAATGGTATCAATCCCGTAGCGGCGCACCCATCCCGGTGCCCGGGCCACGTCCATGCCGCCAGCGGGGACCGGGAAGGCCGGATGCAGTTCCCCGAGCGGGCCCCGCAGGTGCCCGTTGATCGCCTCGCAACGCCGGCGGGAAAGGCCGAAGCGGCCGTCCGCGTTGGGATAGATCGAGGCGTCCGCGCCGGCCGCGCGGAACAGGTCCCCGAGAACAAGCTCCGGGGCAATGCCGTGCCGGCGCCCGAACGCACTCCCGGTCAGGGCCGGGTGCGCCATCAGTGCCAGACCGAACTGGTCCCTGGCCCAGCGCAGGCTGTCCAGGCCGGCGAGCCAGGGACTGACAAGGACGGCCCGGCAGCCGGCAGCGCGCGCTGCCTCAAGGCGCCGGGGGAACTCCGCGAAGGGCGCCGTGACGTTGGGCAGGTACAGGGCATTGCCGCCGACCCGCGCGTTGGCGCGTGTGACGGCCTCCTGGCAGCGCTGGAGCCGATCCGCGAACGGCGCCGACGGCTGGTCTGCGAGACCGTGGTCGTCCTTGATCAGGTCGATGCCGCCGGTGGCGAATGCCTCGCAGCGTCGCGCCAGCGCCGCCGCGTCCAGCCCTATGGGCTTGAGCGCGGTACCCAGCAGCGCGCGCTCGCGGACGCCAGTCAGCCGCCGGATGCCGGCGGTGCCGTACGCCGGCCCGCCAAGCCGCCGAAGCAGCGCCGCCGGCCAGGCGATGCCGGTGATCCGGATGCCTCGCTTGAGGGAGATGTTGCCGAACAGCACGTTGAGGAGCTGGGTAAGCTCGCCGCCGACAGTCTCCGGAGCATAGGAGATGCGGGCGCGGAAGCGGTTTCCGCCGGCGGGTTCCAGCGTCTCGATGCGTCCGACCATGGCCGACTCGATGCCCGGCGGCAGCGTGGCCGCCGGCAGCTCGACGGTCTGTTCCAGTGCGATCCCGCGCGCCTTCCGCTCCGGGCTTTCGCCGCGTCCGCAGGACAGCTCGTAGGTGATGCCCAACCGTTCGCTCACTGGCGCTCCTCGCTTGCTGACCGGGCGGCCTCTGCCGCAGGCTCCTTGCTCATGATATACGTGCCCGCGGGACAGCAACCGGGGAGCCGACCCCGCAGATGAGCCCAGCCGCCGTTCTTGCCGTCGCGCTCGGCCTCTGCGCCCTGGTCGCGGGCTGGCTGACGTTCGCCGGCCGGCTTCGTGCCTGGCGCGACGAGCGTATCTCGGCCCGGCCGTTTCCCGCCCGCTGGGACGCCGAGCTGCGCCGCAGCGTACCCCATTATCGCCTGCTTCCGCGTCGTCTGCGGGCGCGCCTGCGGCGCCGGGTTCGGGTGTTCCTGGCGCGCAAGCATTATCTGGGCGCCGAAGGCATGCCGATCGACGACCGGGTGCGGCTGACGATCGCCGCGTACGCCTGCCTGCTGATAGTCAATCGTCCGGGTCCCGCGTACCCGGCGGTGCGGGACATCGTGGTCTTTCCCGGCGCCTTCGCGGCATGGCGGGAAACGGTGGACGCCGCAGGGGTGCACGGCAGGCGGCGCGACGTGCTGGCGGGAGAGTCGTGGCGTGCCGGACGCGTGATGCTGGCCTGGGACGAGGTCCGCGACCTCGCTGGACGGCGCAACGTCGTGGTGCACGAGTTCGCCCACCAGCTCGACGACGAATATCCGGGCGCTCCGGGGGCTCCGCCCCAGCGCAACCCTTCGGACTACCGCGCGTGGGCCGCCGTGCTGAGCGCCGGCTACCGGGACCTCCGGGCGGCCCTGGCCGCCGGACGACCCACGCTGATCGATGCCTACGGCGCCACCGGGCCCGCCGAGTTCTTCGCCGTGCTCAGCGAGCTGTTCATCCAGGATCCGCGGGCATTGCGCCGCGCGCATCCAACCCTGTACGCGGCGCTGCGAGACTGGTACCGGCTGGACCCGGCGGGCTGGGTGGGCCGGCAGTGAGGCTGCCGGGACGCGGGACCGCTTGGGACGCATCGCCGAACCTGCCCGACTTGACCGCACGCCACCGACACGGAGAACGACACCATGCAGGACCTGTTCAGCGTCAGCGGCAAGGCTGCCCTCGTGACCCGGGCACCCGCGGCATCGGCCGGATGATCGCGCGTGTCCTCGTTTCGGGCGGCGCGCGCGTCTACATCGCCTCGCGAAAGCCGGAGGACTGCGCGCGGGTGCCCGGCGAGCTCGCCGGGCACGGCGAGTGCGTCGGGATACCGGCAGACCTGTCGAGTGAGGCCGGCGTCACCGCGTTGACCGACGAGATCCGCGGGCACGAGCAGCGCCTGGACTTCCAGCGACCCGGATACTAACATCCGATTCTGCAAGATAAGGAGTTCGCCGGCAGGGAGCCGGCGCGAAGCGACGCAAGACCCGAGCCGCAGTACGGAAACGAGGTCACCATGCCCGGCTCGACGAAGGACTACGTCGGGGCTTTGCCTGTCGACGCAAGGATGCTTCTCAGCAATCACCGGGGAATCCGCGAGGCGGGGCTCGTTCGCCGCCGGACACGGCTCGCCGCCCGGCTCGGCTCGCTCAAGCGCTATCTCGAGGATGGCGAACGGGTCACCATGATCACACTCCTGGCCCGGCACGCCGGTCCGTGGCGCGTTCTAAGGAAGGAGCCTGCCAGCCGTGCCCTGCTGGTATTCACCGACCGCCGCCTGTTCCAGGTCCCGGTGGCCCGGCGCGGTGGACGCCGCTGCGCCGTGGCACAGATCCGCTACACCGAGCGCCAGCGGGCCGAGCTGCGTGGCGGCACCCTCATCTTCTGGTTCGGCGGCGGCGGATGGGAACGCCTGCCGGGGATACCGATAGCCGACCGGGCCAAGGTCCGGAGGCTTCTGAAGGCTCTGCCACCGCCGCGCAAGTCGGGCCGGCGCCGATGCAAGCGTTACCTCTGTCCCCGCTGCACTGCCACCCTCGGCGCGGGCACCCGCCGCTGCGAGGGCTGCGGCCTGGATTTTCACGATCCGGCGAGTTGCGCGCGGAAGGGCCTGCTGCTGCCCGGTGGCGGCTATTTCCACCTTGGCTGCCGGCAGCAGGCCCGGCGCTGCGCCGCGATGGAAATCACCGTGCTGGCAGCTACCCTGTTCGGGGTCGCCGCCGCGCCGGACGCCTGGCTGTCGGTGGTGGCTGCGGGCATTATTGTGCTGGCGGGGCTGCGCCTGTCGCATGCCCGCCACGCTCGTCGCCTGGCCGAAGGCTACGTGCCGGTCGGGGCGGTGCGACCGACACGCCGATGAGCGGTACCACTTCGCGAAGGCATTGTCAGGTGCAGTACCCGCCACGGGGGCTGCGCCCGGACCCACGCCTCGGGTATCCTGTCTCCCGTCTCCCACGACCGGCCGGCGGCACCGTCGCGCGCACGCCGCTCGGGCCACGGTAACCCGGATTCAGGGGAAAACAGGCCATGAACGATACCGTGCGGCACGAATCCATCGACGGCGTCGCGACCATCACCCTCGATCGGCCCGACAAGCTCAACGCCATGAATCCGGCGCTGATCGAGGCGGCCGTGGAGGCGATCCAGCAGGCGGCCAGCGACGACGACGTGCGCGTGGTCGTCCTGACCGGGGCGGGTCGCGGCTTCTGCGTGGGCGGCGACCTGTCCGCCGGTGGCTTTGGCGGCGACCTGCCGCTGCAGGGGCAGATCGCGCGCCTGCGAGGCTCGATGCGCAGCGCCCAGCTGCTGCACGAAATGCCCAAGGTCACGATCGCGGCGATCAATGGTGCCTGCGCCGGCGCCGGCCTGTCCTGGGCCTGTGCCTGCGACCTGCGCTATGCAGCGAGCTCTGCCAGGTTCAGCACGGCCTTCCTGAATGCCGGGCTGTCGGGCGACTTCGGCGGCACCTGGAGCCTCTCGCGCATCGTCGGCGATGCGCGCGCCCGGGCGCTGTACCTGCTGGCGGACCGCTTCGACGCGTGGGATGCCGAGCGCTACGGTCTGGTATCGGAAACCCTGCCCGACGAGGACCTGATGGGGCACGTTGGCCGGATCGCCCGGCGCCTGGCCGCATCACCGCCGCTGGCACTGGCCGGGATCAAGGCCAACCTGAACGATTCGCAGCGCCTGAGCTTCAGCGAGGCTCTCGACCGGGAGGCGGAACGGCATGTGCGCTGCGCCAACACCGAGGACCATCGCGAAGCGGCACGGGCGTTCCTGGAAAAGCGGCCGGGCGTGTACAAGGGGCGCTAAGCTCGTCCATCCGTGACGGGGAGGCCGGACCGGGCGCCTGAACCGATCCGCGGGGGGGTCCGGTCAATGCGAATCGTCGGCGCCGGACACCCGCCGCTCCCGGAACGCCCAGCCGCGCTCGGAGAGCAACTCGCGCCACAGGAATGCGAAGTACCAGCCCAGTCCCCAGGCTTCGCCTGTCCCCACCGCCAGACTGACCTTTCCGGTGCCGTCCACGCCCGGAAGCAATCTCGCCCATACCTCGAACAATCCCGGCGCGAGGTGACGCACTTCCGGTACCGAAGAGGCGAGGAAGAGGCTCGCCAGGGTGATCCCGGCGAGGTTACCTGCCATGGTGTGATGCTTGCGCATGCGGAATCCTCCACCGTGCCCGCACGCCGTGTGCGGCGACGGCCCGCCGGGCACTCGTCCACGTGCCGACATTGTGACGCGTGCGACACCCGCCCGCCGTGACCTGCGTCACACCAACGCAACGCGCGTCGCCGCTTCACTACTCAGGGAAGCCCGCATCCCGGCGGCATGTGGAGCCCGTCCGTGCACATCAACTGACGATCCGTCCGGCCCATTGCCCAGGACGGACCTGCCACCCTCACGCCATAAGCATGGCACAGATCCGCAAAATTGCACGCCTGCGGCAGGCATGCCGGCGCAAGCTCAGCCGGCCGATGCCGAAGCTCGTGCCGCCGGCTGCCGCTGCCCGGCCGTCCGGTGCAGCAGCGACTGCATCTGCTGCATTTGCCGGTGCATGGCCCGCAGCCGCTGCAGCATCTGTCGCCTGCGCATGTCGTCGGAATTCGGGCTGACGTGCCTCAACGGCACGCGCAGGTGCAACGCCGGCTCAGCCGCCGCGCGGCAGGCTCACCCCGTCACGCAGCAGCTCGGTGAAGGAATCGGCGGGCAGGGCCGGCGCATAGAAGAAACCCTGACCCTCGGGACAGCCTGCCTCGCGGAGGATGGCGGCCTGTTCCCCGGTCTCGATTCCCTCGGCGACGAGGCGGATGTCGAGGCTCTGCGCGACGGCGATGATCGCCCGCGTGATCTGAAGGTCCTCCGGGTCGCCGGGCAGGCCGCGGACGAAGGACTGATCGATCTTGAGATAGTCGACCACGAACTGCTTGAGGTAATTCAGCGAAGAGTAGCCGGTGCCGAAGTCGTCGATGGCCACGGTCGGGCCGAGCGCGTGCAGCTGCGCCAGCATCCGGGCCGTGCGCTCCGGATCCTCCATGAGCATGCCCTCGGTGATCTCCAGGTCCAGGCGGGTCGGATCGAGCCCGGTTTCGGCAAGGATCCGGCTGACCCGGTCCACCAGCTCCCGGTCGCGGAACTGGCGCGGGGAGAGGTTGACCGCCATGCGCAGCGGGCGATGGCCGGCGCGCTCCCACGCGCGCGCTTGCGAGCACGCGGCGCGCAGGACCCACTCGCCGATCTGTCCGATCAGCCCGCTCTGCTCCGCCACCGGTATGAACTCACCCGGCCGCACCAGCCCGCGCCGGGGATGCTGCCAGCGAACCAGCGCCTCCGCGCCGATCACGCGCCCGCTGGCGAGCTCGACGCACGGCTGGAAATGCAGCACCAGCTCTTCCCGTTCCAGCGCCCGCCGCAGCTCGCCCGCGACCGCGAGCGTCTTCGCCGCCGCCGCGTTGATCTCGGGCGAGGCGAACTGGTACGTGTTGCGGCCGAGTTCCTTGGCTCGGTAGAGGGCGGCATCCGCGTGCTTGAGCAGGGTCTCCACATCCCGGCCGTCGAGGGGATAACAACTGATGCCCACGCTTGCGGAGGTGAACAGCTGCCCGCCGTCCTGCTCGAAAGGACGGGAAAGTACATCGATGACTTTCTGCGCCACCGCCCCCGCGTCCTGGCTGTCATCCAGCTCGTCCAACAGGACCGCGAACTCGTCTCCCCCCACCCGGGCCACCGTATCGCTCTCGCGAACGGCTTCCCGCAGCCGATCGGCGACCTGCTTGAGCAGGGCGTCGCCCGCGTCGTGGCCGAGGGAATCGTTCACGGTCTTGAACTGGTCGAGGTCGAGCAGCAGCAGCCCGGCAGTGCCGCGGCGGCGGCGCGCCCGCTGGACCGCTTCCCGCCCGCGTTCGAGGAGCAGGGCGCGGTTGGCCAGGCGGGTGAGAGCGTCATGATAGGAAAGGAACTCGAGCCGCGCCTCCGTGTCGCGGTGGCTGGACATGTCGTTGAAGATCGCCACGTAGTGCGTGATCCGGCCGGCATCGTCGCGCACCGCGCTAATCGCCACCAGCGCCGGATAGCGCTCCCCGTTCTTGCGACGGTGCCAGATCTCGCCCTGCCAGGCGCCGGTGGTCGGCAACACACGGGCGAGTTCGCGGTACAGTGCGGCATTGTGGCCGCCAGAGCCGACCTGTGGGGGCGTTTTCCCGAGCACTTCCTCCGCCGGGTAGCCGCTGATCCGGGTAAACGCGCCATTGACAGAGATGATGCGCCAGCCCGGGTCAGTGATCACGGCGCCCTCGACCATATTGTCCAGCGCGTTGGCCGCGATCCGGGCCTGGGCCTCGGCCTGGCGCCGTGCCGTGATGTCCTTGGCGACCCCGCTGATACCGACGGTCTCGCCGTCTACCACGACCGGTCCGCCGGTCGCGGTCATCTCACGGCGCTCGCCACTGGCCGAGATCACGGCGAACTCCAGGCTGCGCAGCTCGCCGGCGAGCATGCGCCGGAACTCGTTCCAGCAGTTGTCGACATCCGCCGGATCGATCACCCGGGCAAATGACGGCAGGGCACGCAGCGACTCGAGGTCGCGGCCGGTCATCTCCTGTGCGCTCGCATTGGCGGAGACGAAGCGGCCCTCGCGGTCGAGAAAATAGACCGCGTCCGGGTTGTTGTCGAACAGGGAGCGAAAGCGCTGCCATCCTTCGTCGAGCAACCGCTCGGCGCGCCGTCGCTCGGTCACGTCGCGCACGATGCCGCAGACTTCGCGCACCTCGCCGTCGCGAACGATCGGCGTGCTGGCCAGCTCGACCGTGACGCGGCTGCCGTCGCACCGCAGCAGGTCCAGCTCGTACTGCTGCGCCTCCGCCACGAGGCTGCCGCGGAAATGGTCCAGCACCGTTTCGAGCTGATCCTCGGGGAGCACCTTGCGGAAGTGCTCCCCGATCACCTCTTCCGGGGCATACCCGGTCAGGCGGCTGGCGCCGTGGTTGAATTCGAGAAAACGGCCCTCGCGGTCGACCACATACACACCGTCGGTACTCAGCTCGAACAGCGAACGGTAGCGTTCGCGGCTCTCGCGCTCCCGGGACTCTGCCTCGCGTCGCTCGCTCAGATCGCGCAGGATCACCGCCACGCGCGTCTTTCCGTTGGGATCGGCGAACGCCCGAGCGCTCACCTCTACCGCGACGCTGCTGCCGTCGCCCCGGACCAGTTCCAGCTCTCCACGCGCTTGGCCGTTGCGCGCGCGCTCCTTCAGGTAGGCCGCCATCGACGGTGCCGATTCCGCCACCAGCGCGCGCCAGCCGAGCCTTATCAGCTCTGCCTCGGTGCGGCCGAGCAGCCGGCAGGCGGCCGGGTTCGCCGCGAGGATTCCGCCGTCCGGCTGGTTCAGGAGGATCCCGTCGAGGCTGTGCTCGAACAGCATCCGCAGGCGCTCCTCGCTGGCCCGCAGCCGCGCGCCCGGTTCCCGCGACGGTGATACTTCCCGCACGGTCCCACGTACGCCGATGATGCGTCCGTCCCGGCGCAGGGGCACCGCCGTGCAGTGCGCCGTCACCTGCTCGCCGTTGCGGCGGACCAGCGTAGTCCGGAAGTGTAGCGATTCGCCGGCGAACGCCCGGGACATCAGCCGGCTCGCCCGGGCGAGCTCCTCGGGAGGCAGCAGGGCCGTGTAGGGCGTGCCCTTCAGCTCGTCCCGGGGCCACCCCAGGAGCATTTTCCCCTGCCCGCTGATACCCGCGATCCGGCCCTCGGCGTCGAGAGTGTAGACCGAGCCCGGGAACTCGGACAGGAAGGCGTCATGCACCTGCAGGCGCTGCTCCAGGGCGCCGCGCGAACGCTCGAGCCGGCGCAACCGGCGCCAGGCAAAGCCAAGCCAGAGCAGCAAAATGGACAGCAGCAACACCAGCGCGACCACGGGCGAGAACGACGCGGCGTGCGATCGGCCCGGCGGCACCTCCCACAACCACAGGACGCCCGCAAGCAAGCCGGCGAGAGCGAGGGCCAGACAGACGCCCCTGGCCTGGTGCCGGAGCCGTCGGGGTGGACTCATATCGTGCGTGCCATACGCTTTTCGTTGTTGTCGGAACTCGAGCAGGACATGCGACGGCGGTCGGCGTGTTGCCACGCCGACCGGCCGGGCCGCTTCAGGTCTTGCTGATCCTGAGTATCTCAGCGCAGGCCGGAGCCGGCAGGCAACGGCGGGCCGACGGACGGTAGCTTGAAATTGATAGACAGGATCAGGGGCTTGCACTATTCTGCATTCTGGTTCGTGAACTTGCCCTTCCGACGTGCCCGTCGGGACACGCCGCCCGCCGCCTAGCCTCGGGGACAGGGACGAGAGAACGACCGAAGGAACGGGTCCTCGTCCGGGACCGAACGGGCTTCGCGTGCGGGCCATGCGCTGCCCGGCGCCGGGCATAGACCCTTTCCGCAGATTCCGGCCTGCGGGCGATCGGCCCGGACCGGGGGTGTTCAGTCCTGCTTAGTGAACGTGGCCATGAAGTCTATTTATGTCGGAAACCTGCCGTTCAGCGCGACCGAAGACGAGGTGCGCGAGCTGTTCTCGCCCTTTGGCACCGTCGGTACCGTCAAGCTGATCACCGATCGCGACACCGGCCGCCCGCGCGGCTTCGGTTTCGTGGAAATGGAGGCCGCCGAGGCCGATGCCGCGATCGAGGCACTCAACGGCAAGGAAATGGGGGGGCGAACCCTGCGTATCAACGAGGCCCAGCCCCGCAACCAGCAGCGCCCACGCCAGCGCGCCCGCTGGTAGCCATTCCGCCCTCGACCCGGAGGCGGTTCTCCGGAGGTCCGGCCGCCAGGCCGGGCAGGGGGCGTCGTGCTGGCTGTCGGCACGGCGTCGGGGCCGTGCCGGGCGCGTATGCGTAATGCTGGTTATCGGCCGGTCGGCAGCGGGAGATCGAGCTCCGCGCCGGGGGCCAGCGTGTACGTGCTGCCGTCGAGGGCCACGGTGACGGGACTCGCGGTGGAGCGCAAGGCGGTCAGGTGCACCCGGGCCGGTTCCAGCACCAGCTCCAGCGCGTGTCCGCGGTAGCGGATACGCACCGCCAAGCGGTCCAGGGCCTCCGGCAGGCAAGGATCCAGCCAGAGGGTGTCGCCGCGGGTCGAGATCCCGGTAAAGCACCGCTGGACCAGGTCAACGGTGCCGGCCATCGCACCCAGGTGGATGCCCTCGGCCGTGGTACCGCCCTGGATGTCGTGCACGTCGCTCGCCAGCGCTTCGCGGAATTCCGCCCAGGCGCGGGGCCGGTCCGAACGTGACAGCACCCGGGCGTGGGCGACCCGGCTCAGGGTGGAGCCGTGCGCGGTGCGCTGCAGGTAGTATTGCACGTTGCGCGGGATCGTCTCGTAGGTAAAGGGATAGTCCAGACGGCTGAACAGCTCGCGCAGTTCCTCCGAGGAGAACAAGTAGAACAGCATCAGCACGTCCGCCTGCTTGGACAGGCGGTAGCGGTTGGGAGTATCGCCCTCGGCCTCCAGAATCCGGTCGAGGCGCTGGATGTCACCGTAGCGCTCCCGGTAGGCCGCCCAGTCGAGCTCGGCCAGCTCCTCGTAGCCCTCGAACTGACTGATGATGCCCTCCTCGTGGAAGGGTACCCGCATGCGGCGGCTGACCCGGTCCCACAGCTCGAGCTCCGGCGCGTCGATCGCAAGCAACCGCTCGAGCTCCCGTCGCCGGTCGGCCGGCAGCCGCTCGAGGAGCTCCAGCGCCGTCACCAGCACCCAGACCGCCATCACGTTGGTATAGGCGTTGTTGTCGAGACCCGGGCGGGACGCGTCGGGGTAGGCGTCGTGATACTCGTCCGGGCCCATCACGCCGCGGATCTCGAAGCGTTCCACGGACTCGTTCCAGCTTGCCCGGCTGGCCCAGAAACGCGCGATCTCGAGCAGCATCTCGGCGCCGTAGAAGGCCATGAACTCCATGTCGCCGGTCACCTGGAAGTACTGCCACACGTTGTAGACTACCGCGGCGTTGACGTGTAGCTGCAGATGGCTGTTGTCCGGTATCCAGCGCCCCGACCGGGGATTGAGGTGCAGTTTCTGGCTCTCCTCGCGGCCGCTGCTGCCGCTCTGCCAGGGGAACATGGCACCGCGCCACCCGGCGCCGGCCGCGGCGGCGCGAGCCACGCCGAGGCGCCGGTAGCGGTACATCAGCAGCGCCCGCGTGATCTCCGGCATCCGCAGGTTGATGGTGGGGAACACGAACAGCTCGTCCCAGAACACGTGCCCCCGGTAGGCCTCGCCGTGCAGGCCGCGCGCGGGCACGCCCGCGTCGAGGTCCATCACGTGCGGGGACGCCGTCTGCAACAGATGGAACGTGTGCACGCGCAGCGCCCGCAGCGCCTCCCTGCCGTCGCTGCCGTCGCGTTCGGTGAAGTCGATCCCGAAGCGCTCCCACAAGTGCTCCCACGCCCGCACGTGGTCCGACTCCAGCGCTGTCCATCCGGCAGCGCCCCGCACCGCATTGCGGGCCGCGAGCAGCGGCTCGGAGATGGCGGCATCGCGCGAGCAGTACAGGGCGACCGTCTTGTCGACCGTCAGCGGCTCGCCCGGCGCGACCTTCACCCGGAACGTGCGTCCCACGCGGCCGCCCTCACGGGTCCGGCGCGCCGCGACCCGGAGCGGCTGCCCGTCTCGGGCCAGGCAAGTGCGTGAGGCCAGCGCGACCACCAGGCGGGACTGGCGGGTGCGGACCCGCAGCCAGGCCTCGTCGTCGGCTTCGTGACCGGCATCCAGGAGCTCCAGGTGATGGCCGTCGAGCTCCCGGTAGCGCGCGACTCCGGTGTTGCTCACGTTGCCATCCAGGTCGGATGCCAGCTCCAGGGTGCCAGTCCAGTCCTCGGCCACGATGATCTGGCGCAGCGCGGCCAGGTGCGGCTCCGCCATGTGCACCAGACGCCGCTCCGAGAGGCGCGTGGTGCGTCCCGCCGCGTCCCGGAAGCGCAGGCGTGTCAGCAGCAACCCGCGACGCAGGTCCAGGGTCTGGCGGTATTCCAGCAGGTCGGCATCGGCGAGGCGCAGCCATGCGCCGTCGGCGATACGCAGGCGCAGGCACAGCCAGTTGGGGAAATTGACCAGGTCCTCGTTCTCCACCTCCCGTCCGGCGATCGCGGTCACGAGGCGGTCGTAACCGCCGGCGAGGTAGGTCCCCGGGTAGTGCACCCCGTCGGCCTCGGCCCAGGCCGACGCCCCGCGCGTGGCGAAGTAGCCGTTGCCCAACGTGCACAGCGCTTCCCGGAGCCCTTCCCCGGCGGGATCGAAGCCGTCCCGGGTCAGGGTCCAATCGCTCATGACTCGTTGCCGCTCCCGGCCACCAGGCACTCCAGCAGCCTTGCCACCGCGTCCGGGTCCGCCAGGCGATAGCGCGCCGCCGTGGCACGCGGCCGGGCGGCCACCAGGATGCCGACCCCGCGCCCGGCGAGCGCGGCGAAGGCGTCCTCGTCGGTCTCGTCGTCGCCGACGTAGACGGGCAACACGCGGTCGGCATCGAGGTGCATGGCACGCATCAGCCAGTCCAGCGCGCGCCCCTTGTCCCACTCCAGCCGCGGGCGCAACTCGTATACCTTCTTGCCGCCGGTCCGCCGCAGCTCGGGATGGGCAGCCAGGACCTCGGTCACGGCCTGCCGCACCGCGGGAAGGTCGGCATGGGATACCAGCCGGTAGTGCACCGCCACGGCGTAGGTCTTGTCCTCCACCAGCGCTCCCTCGACGCCGGCGAGCCGCGCACCCAGGCGCGTTGCCGCCTCGTGAATCGCCGGGACGTACTTCTCGCCGCGGGGATACGCCTGGCGAAACCCGTTCGGGCCGCTGATCTCGAAGCCGTGGCTGCCGGCGTAGTAGAGGGCGTCGAGCCCCACCATGCGGGCGACCTCCTCCCGCGCCCGGCCGCTCACCACCGCCACCGGCATCCGCCGCGCGAGCCTGGCCAGCGCCTCGCGTACGGACGCCGCCAGCACGGCCTGCTCCGGCCGGTCCACGATCGGTGTCAGGGTGCCGTCGTAATCCAGGAACAGGGCCGGATCCCGGCCTGCGAGCATCGCGGCGACCATCTCCGGCCGATCGGGTACGGCACCCGTGCTGGCAAAGGTGAACCGTTCCAGGTCATTCACCACCAGATCGGCCCCGGCCTGCCCCAGAAGGCCTGCGTTGCGGCCGTGGTCCAGGCCCACGACCAGCGCGAAGCCGCCCCGGCGGCCCGCCTGGACGCCCGACACCGCGTCCTCCACCAGCATTGCTTCCCGGGGCCCGACGCCGAGCCGGCGCGCGGCTTCCAGGTACATGTCCGGCGCCGGCTTGCCCGCCAGGCCGGCCTCGGCCAGATCGACCCCGTCCAGCACCAGGTCGAACAGTCCCTCCAGGCGCGCGCGCTGGAGCACGAGGCGCCCGTTGCGGCTGGAGGTCACCGCCGCCGTGGCCAACCCCGCCTCCCGGGCCCGGTGCAGGAAAGCCACGGAGCGATCGAACACCTCCACGCCCCGGTCCTGCAGCAGCCGGAGGTAGCGCTCGTTCTTGCGATTGCCGATGCCGCACACCGTCTCCGCCGACGGCGGATCCCCGGGGGTGCCCCAAGGCAGCCGGATGCGGCGTGCGGCCAGAAACGCCGCGACGCCGTCATAGCGGGGCTTGCCGTCGACATAGGCGTAGTAATCCCGCTGCGCGTCGAACGGCGCCGGCCCGGCCCCGCCCGCGGGCGCGTGAGCGGCCAGGAAGTCGTCGAAGACTTCCTTCCAGGCCGCCGCATGCAGCGCCGCCGTGCGCGTAACCACCCCGTCGAGATCCGCGAGCACGGCGCGGATACGCCGGGGATCGATCACCGGCCGGCGACTGTCGGCCGGTGGCCGGCCGGCCTGGGCGGACTTGCGGGACGGCATCGCGTCTCCCCATGGCTGCGTGGAACATCCGGGGCGGGGCCTGGCGCCTCCATCGGCTGCCACTGTACAGGACACGTCGGCGCCGCATTACAACCTAGCAGCACCACGCAGCCGGTTGTTTGATTCGCGTCATTCCGCGCGCCGGTTTGGCGGCGGCTGCGTCTCGTGTGCAGGGCTTTGCTCCGGGCCGATTCTCGACTACCATTTACAAATACAGATGATTCCTATTCTCGTGTCTGGCGCGTCCGGCATCGCGCCGCACCGAGGTTCGCGCCCTACAGGACGTACCGGCACCGGCAGCCCACCGACGCCGATGCCGCCGGGGCGTGATCGACAGCCTCAATCCCGCCGCGGAACAGCTGTTCGGGTACCGCGAAAGCGAGCTCACGGGCGAGAACGTGCGCATACTCATGCCCTTGCCCTACCGTGATGAGCACGACGGCTACCTGCAGCGTTACCTGGAGACCGGCGAGAAGCACATCATCGGCACCGGGCGCGAGGTTACGGGACTGCGCCGGGACGGCACTACCTTCCCCATGGATCTGGCCGTCGGCGAGTTCGAGCACGACGGCCACCGCTACTTCGCCGGCGTGGTGCGCGATGTGACTGACCGGCACGAGTACGAGAACGGCATGGGGCAGGGCTTGTCGATCTGCCACTCGATCGTACGCAGCCATGGCGGCCGCATCGGGCTCGCCCGCAACCATCCGCATGGCACGCGGTTCACGTTTGCCATACCCTTGCACGATGATCTCTGATCCCGCGACGCCGACCGTCTACGTGGTCGACGACGAGAACGCGATCCGGGACGCCCTGGGGCTTCTGCTGGAGACCGAGGGCTGGCGGGTCCTGAGCTACGAGTCCGCCGACGCCTTCCTCCGCGACTGCGGCCCCGGCAGCCGCGGGTGTGTCGTGCTGGACCTGAACATGCCCGGCCTGAACGGGCTCGAGGCCCAGGACCGCCTGCGGGAGCAGGGCATCGACATGCCGGTGATCATCCTCACCGGCAATGCCGATGTGCCGGCGGCGGTCCGCGCCCTGAAGCACGGTGCGCTGGACTTCATCGAGAAGCCGTTCAGCGAACGCGACATGCTGGCCGTGGTCGGCCGTGCCCTGGAGCAGGACCGGCGGCGCGCGGAGGCGTCGCGCCAGCGCTCCGAGATCGGGGGGCGAGCGGCGACCCTGACCGGGCGGGAGCGGGAAATCATGGCGCTGATCGTGGCCGGTAAGGCCAACAAGGTGGTCGCCAGTGACCTGGGCATCAGCGAACGCACCGTGGAGCTGCACCGCTCGCGCATCATGAAGAAGATGGGTGCCCGATCCGTGGCGGAGCTGGTGCAAATGAACCTGCAGCTGGGAAGACGGTACGAATCCTCGTAGGTTGGCGTGGCTGTTCAGCGAGCCGCGCGGGACACCCGCGTGGCGCTTCCACCGGTGCCGCGGTCGGGGTATCCTCCTGCAACCGGGCAGCGGCGGGGACGGCCGTCGATCCGGGAGCCGGCGAGCCGAGCGCCCGGCCGAACGCTGACTGGCGTCAATGTTCCGCCGCGGCGGCTGGTGTTGAATGGTCGCCATCGGCCGCCGGGAGCGGCGACGGAACCGGATGCAAGCGAGACGGGCCAGGGGGATGAACGCCAACGCCGTAAGACTGACCGACCCGGTCGGAACCGTGTACATCGTGGATGACGACGATGCCGTGCGCGACGGCGTGTCCCTGCTGGTCCAGGCCTGCGGCTGGACCGTGGCCGCGTTCGATTCGGCGGAGGCGTTCCTGTCCCGCTACGCGCGGGCGGAGAACCAGTGTCTGGTGCTTGACCTGCACATGCCGGGGATGAACGGCGCGGAGCTGGAGGAGCACCTCCGGGCCCAGGGCAACGATATCCCGGTGATCGTGATCACCGCGTACAAGGAAGATCCCCTGATTACCCGCGCACGTGCCGCCGGCGCCGCGCGGGTACTCACCAAGCCCTTCAACGACGCGGACCTGCTGGAGAGCATCGAGCAGGCCGTGGGCAAGCCGCAGCCCTAGCCATCCGCAGACAACCCGTCCGGACTTCCCGTCCCGGTACGGGTAATTACGTATTTCGCCCCTTTCCCCTTCCTCCTAGAGTTTGCTTCACACGATGAATCGAGCGGGCCGCAGGTGCCTGCGCCCGCGGGAAGCAACACCGGCGGCCAAGCCGGCGAAGGAAAAGGGGAGTACGAAGATGGGCATGTCAGCGATCGTCGACCTGGAGCAGCGCAAAAATTCCTGCCTCTGGTGCGGAGCCAGGCAGAACTGTATCGCGGCATCGCTGGAGGCCGCGGATGCGGCCCTGCTGGAGCCGGTCAAGCGCCCCTCCCGGGTGGTCCGCCGCGGACAGCACCTGTTCCTCGCGGGAGACCAGCTGCCGGCGCTTTACGTGATCCGCTCCGGGTCGATCAAGAGCTACGTCATTACCGAGGACGGCGAGGAGCAAATCATCGGCTTCCACCTGCCCGGCGACACGATCGGCTTCGACGCCCTGGCCACCGGCGAGGCCCGCTCCAACGCCGCGGCGCTGGAGACCTCCAGCATCTGCACGCTGCCCCTGGAGGGGCTGTGGCAGGTCGCCGAGCGCTCGGTGACGCTGCGGCGCGAGCTGATCAGGGGCATGAGCCGGGAGGTGCTGCGGCTGACCGGAATGCTGCAGAACGAGCGTCGCACCGCCGATCAGCGCCTGGCCGCCTTCCTGCTGGACCACGCCGACAACATGGGCCGGCGCGGCTACTCGACCGAGGTGTTCAACCTGTCCATGTCACGCCGGGACATCGGCAAGTACCTGGACATGGCCACCGAGACGGTCTCGCGGGTGCTGACCCGGTTCCAGGGTCTGGGGCTGCTGGCGACCAACCGCAACGAGATCCGCCTGCTCGACCCGACGGGCCTGAAGCACCTGGTGACCGAGGGAGGGATCGGGGATACCTCCCGCGCGGTGACCCATCACTGAGCAGCGCACGAACACATCTCCTCCGCGCGCCTGGCCCGGAGCCCGCCGGCTCCGGGCCTTTCTTTTTGGTGCGGGCACGGGATGGTCAACGACTTGCCAACCCGGTCAGAGGTAATGCCTCATCGCAACGCTCCTGTCGGCCTGTCGCACAGGGTGCCTCGCCCGGCGTCGCAAGAGCTTGATACGGGTCAATGTCGGAGTCCTGGCAGCAGCATCTAATGGGTCTGCCGGGCCGCGGGCTGTTGTGGATACGCTTGTCGCGCTGCCCGCGTGGCCCGGCCATGCCGCGGTATGGACCGGACGCACCGGGCCGCTGCCAGAGCAGAGGGGACGGTCTTTTGCCCGGAGCCGGAAGGAGGCCACGATCATGGCCGGGACACGCACCACCAGTACCAGCTCGGCCAAGGCCGCCGCGGCGATGCGCAAGGCGATCCCCGAGCACGAGCGCCACCGGCGCATTGCCGAAGCTGCCTATTGGCGCGCGGAGAAGCGCGGCTTCCCGGGCCGTGATCCCCTCGAAGACTGGTTGGTCGCGGAAGCCGAGTTCGAGCACACGAACGACCGCGGCTCCCGCGCCAGAGACTGACCCGATGCTCGGGAGCGCCGACCGCAACCGTACGGAGGGGTCGCTGCGAGGACGCCCGGCATGACACAGCCAGGCGGGCAGTACGCCGCCCCCGAGCCCGATCCCGGGGAGTTCGCGGTCAAGGACTGTGCCCTGATCGCGATCGCCACCGGCCTGCGCGCGGTCACGCTCGGGGACCTGCAGGACCACCTCCGGGTCGTGGCCCTGGAGAGCCTGTACTACCACTTCTGGGGCGGCCTGCTGCAGCAGCGGTTCGAGCCGCGCGAGTACAACAACGACTTCGCCGAGTGGGCGCGGCACGCGCTGCACTATGCACCGCTGGCCGAACGGCTGGCGGTGCTCGATCCGACCGATCACCCGGACCTCGGGGACCTGCGCCGGGAGCTTCTCGACCGGGTCGAGGAAAGCCTGTACGAATCCGAGGATCTCGGCTGGATGCACGCGATCCGTCCGTTCGAGTTTATCCGCTGCCAGACGGTCGTGTTCGACACCGACCGGCGCATCCGGGGCCCGGACGAGCTGGCCGACGTGATCCCGGCGCTGCCGCCGAGCAGCCTCTTCTACCATTTCATCGACGCCCGCCGGCGCGAGCCGCTCGGCGTGGACGACTTCCGCGCTTGGCTGCAGGGCTGGGGACCGGACCGGCAGGCGCTGATCGACCGGCTGTCCGGGGTCGACCCCTACGAGGGCGGGCTCAACGAGCTGCGCGCCAGCCTGGTGGCCGCGTTCACCGGCGGGGAGGGCGCGTGAGCCTCCTGGACCAGTACGCCGAGGTGGTCGGGCCGGCGATGATCGACCACCTGGCGCAGCTGGCCGCGCCACTTCAGGGCGCGCGCGTGGTGCACGTCAACTCCACCCGCGTCGGCGGCGGAGTCGCGGAGATCCTGGGCAAGCTGGTGCCGCTCACGCGCGAACTCGGCGTCGACGCGCAGTGGGAGGTGATCAGCGGCGACCAGGACTTCTTCCAGTGCACCAAGAACATGCACAACGGCCTCCAGGGCTCGCCGGTCAATCTTTCCGAACGCCTGGTCCAGGCCTACGAGACCACCACGGAGCGGGCCGCCAGCCTGCTGGGCGCGCGGCTCGCCGAGGCGGAGTTCGTGTTCATCCACGATCCGCAGCCTGCCTACCTGCTGCGCTTCTTCCCTGAGCGGCACGGCAAGTGGATCTGGCGCTGCCATATCGACGTCAGCCACCCGTACCGGCCGGTGTGGAAATACCTGCGGAACATCGTCGGCGGCTACGACGCGAGCGTGTTCTCGCTGGCCGCGTTCGCCCAGGCGCTGCCCTGCCCGGAATACATCGTCCCGCCCAGCATCGATCCGCTCGCGGACAAGAACATCGACCTGGAAGACGCCGAGCTGGGGGCCGTTCGCGCCCGTTTCGGGCTGGATCCGCAGCGGCCGCTGGTGGTCCAGGTTTCGCGCTTCGACCGCTTCAAGGACCCGGTGGGGGTGATCCACGCCTTCCGGCTCGCGCTCCGCTACCTGCCCCGGCTGCAGCTGGTGCTCGCAGGGGGCAGCGCGAGCGACGACCCGGAGGGCGACGTGGTGCTGCAGGAGGTGCGGTCCGCCGCGGCGGACGATCCGGACGTGCACGTACTGCTGCTGCCGGCGGACGACCATCGCACGGTCAATGCCCTGCAGCGCTGCGCCGACGTGGTCCTGCAGAAATCCTTGCGCGAGGGCTTCGGCCTGACCGTCACCGAGGCCATGTGGAAACATCGCCCGGTGATCGGCGGCAACACCGGGGGAATCCGGCTGCAGGTGTTCGACCACCATACCGGCTACCTGGTCAGCACCCCGGAAGGCGCTGCGCTGCGGATCCGGCACCTGATCGCGCGGCCGGACCGGATCGCGGAAATGGGACAAAAGGCGCACAATCTGGTGCGCGACAATTTCCTGATCACGCGTCAGCTGCGGGAATACCTGACGCTCATGGTCGCGCTGCTGCACGCAGCGCGCGAACGCATCGAGCTGGGTTGACGCCGCCGGAGACGGCAACCGAGGCATGAGCACCCACCGCTGGGCAGTCTGGCCGGGCAAGCCCTATCCCCTGGGCGCCACCTGGGACGGCGAAGGGGTGAACTTCGCGCTGTTCGCGGAACAGGCGGTGTCCGTGGACCTGTGCCTGTTCGACGTCACCGGCCGCGAGGAGACCGGCCGTATCTCGCTGAGCGAGCACACCGACCTGGTCTGGCACTGCTACCTGCCGGAGGCCCGCCCGGGGCAGCTCTACGGCTACCGGGTGTACGGCCCGTACGAGCCCGAGGCGGGGCGGCGCTTCAATCCGAACAAGCTGCTGATCGACCCCTATGCCAAGAGCATCGAGGGAGAGATCCACTGGAGCGACGCCCACTTCGGCTACCTGCTGGACGACCCGGACGAGGACCTGTCCTTCGATTCGCACGACAACGCCGCGGACATGCCCAAGTCCAAGGTGATTGATCCCGCCTTCACCTGGGGGGACGATCATCCGCCCCGCATCCCCTGGCACGAGACAGTGCTCTACGAGCTCCACGTGAAGGGCTTCACCTTCCTGCACCCGGAGGTACCGCCGACCCTGCGTGGCGCCTACGCGGGCCTGGCCAGCGCGCCCGCCATCGCGCACCTTCAGAGTCTGGGCGTGACCGCAGTGGAGCTGATGCCGGTGCACCACAGCATCACCGAACGGCGCCTGGCCGACCTGGGTCTGGTCAATTACTGGGGCTATAACACCATCGGCTACTTCGCGCCGGACCGGCGTTTCTCCGCCACCGGCCACCTGAACGAGTTCAAGACCATGGTGAAGTCGCTGCACTCGGGCGGGATCGAGGTCATCCTGGATGTGGTCTACAACCACACCTGCGAGGGCAACCACCTCGGCCCGACCCTGTCCTTTCGCGGCATCGACAACCCGGTCTACTACCGGCTGCAGACCGGCGAGCCGCGCTATTACATGGACTTCACCGGCACCGGCAACACCATGAACATGCGCCAGCCCCGCGTGCTGCAGCTGATCATGGACAGCCTTCGCTACTGGGTGCTGGAGATGCACGTCGACGGCTTCCGCTTCGACCTAGCCTCCGCGCTGGCCCGGGAGCTGCACGAGGTGGACCGCCTGGGCACCTTCTTCGACATCATCCACCAGGACCCGGTGCTGTCGCAGGTCAAGCTGATCGCCGAACCCTGGGACCTGGGCGAGGGCGGCTACCAGGTGGGGAACTTCCCGGTGGGCTGGACGGAATGGAACGGCAAGTACCGCGACGTGGTGCGCGCGTTCTGGCGCGGCGACGCGGGCCAGGTGCCGGAGCTGGCGTCGCGCCTTACCGGGTCCAGCGACCTGTACGCGGCCGGGGGCCGGCGACCGGTGGCCAGCATCAACTTCGTCACGGCCCACGACGGCTTCACGCTGCAGGACCTGGTCAGCTACGAGGCCAAGCACAACGAGGCCAACGGCGAGGACAACCGCGACGGTGACGACCACAACCTGAGCTGGAACTGCGGGGTCGAGGGGCCGACCGACGACCCCGAGATCCTGGCCCTGCGCGGCCGCCAGAAGCGCAACTTCCTCACCACCCTGCTGCTCTCCCAGGGCGTGCCGATGCTGGTCGCCGGTGACGAGGCAGGACGTACCCAGCAGGGCAACAACAACGCCTACTGCCAGGACAACGAGGTCAGTTGGCTCAGCTGGGATCCCGCGGCGCGGGACCTGGAGCTCCAGCGCTTCGTGGCGCACCTGGTCGCGCTCCGGCGCGAGCACCCCATCTTCCGTCGCCGGCGCTTCTTCGAGGGCAGCGTGGTCGAGGGCGTCGGCCTGAAGGACATCACCTGGCTCACCCGCGAAGGCGAGGAGATGGACCAGTACGACTGGCAGGAGCCGGAGCTGCGCGTGCTGGGGATGTTCCTGCTGGGCGACGGGCTCGAGGAGTACGACGCCCGGGGCCGGCAGCTGGTGGACGACAACTTCCTGCTGCTGTTCAACGCCAACCCGCGCGCGGTGCCGTTCCGCATTCCGGGCGCCCCGGCGGTCGCGGTATGGGAAGCCGTCGTGGACACGGCCTCCGGCGGCCCACAGTCGCTGTACGCCGCCGGCCAGCGCTACCCGCTGCAGGGCCGGAGCATGGCGGTGCTGCGACAGACCAACGGAACCCACAGGCAGTCGCCGTGATCCGGCGCCACCGCGAGACCGGGTTCGGCGCCGAGATCATGCCCGACCGCCAGGTGCGTTTCCGGCTCTGGGCGCCGGCGGCGGCGTCGGTCTGTGTGGTGTCGGACGGCAATCCGGAGCTGCCCATGGCCCCGCAGCGCGGGGGCTGGTTCGAACTCGTCACGGGCGTTCTGGGGCCCGGGGACTGCTATCGCTACCGCATCGACGGCGGCGCGGCCTGTCCGGATCCCGCTTCGCGCTACCAGCCGCAGGACGTACACGGACCCAGCGAGGTGATCGATCCCGCAGCCTTCGAATGGCGCGACGACGGCTGGCGCGGGCGGCTCTGGAGCGAGGCCGTGATCTACGAACTGCACCCGGGTACGTTCACGCCCGCTGGCGGCTTTGACGGCGTGCGCGGGCGCCTGGGCCATCTCTGCGACCTGGGCGTCACAGCTATCGAACTGATGCCGGTGGCGGACTTCCCCGGTCGCCGCAACTGGGGCTACGACGGCGTGCTGCCGTTTGCACCCGACAGCAGCTACGGGCGCCCGGAATCCCTCAAGCGTCTGGTGCAGGCGGCACACGGCCACGGCCTGATGGTCCTGCTCGACGTCGTCTACAACCACTTCGGCCCGGAAGGCAACTACCTGCACGGTTACGCCCCGCAGTTCTTCTCCCGGCGCCACCACACGCCCTGGGGCGCCGGGATCAACTTCGACGGGGTCGATGCCGGCCCGGTGCGCGACTTCTTTGTCGAAAATGCCCTTTACTGGCTCGAGGAGTATCACCTCGACGGCCTACGCCTGGACGCCGTGGACACCATCGCGGATGACTCGCGCCCGGACATCCTGGACGCGATCGCCGCGGCCGTGCACGACGGACCGGCCCGTCGGCGGAGCGTCCACCTGGTGCTGGAGAATGACCGCAACGACCCACACCGCCTGGACCGGCCGAACGGCTACACGGCCCAGTGGAACGACGACCTGCACCACGTTCTGCATCTGCTGACGACCGGCGAGCGCGAGGGCTACTACCGGGACTACGCGGACCGCCCCGCGGCGCACCTGGCGCGCTGCCTCACCGAGGGCTTCGCCTACCAGGGCGAGCCCTCGGCCTTCCGCGGCGGGCGACCGCGCGGCGCGCCCAGCGGCCACCTGCCGCCCGGCGCCTTCGTCGGCTTCCTGCAGAACCACGACCAGGTCGGCAACCGGGCGCTGGGCGAGCGCATCACGGCGCTGGCGCCCGCCGACGCGGTGCGCGCGGCGCTCACCATCCTGCTGCTCGCCCCCGCACCGCCACTGTTGTTCATGGGCCAGGAATGGGGCAGCAGGCGGCCGTTCCTGTTCTTCTGCGACTTCGAGCCCGCCCTGGCACGCAAGGTCGCGAACGGGCGGCGGGACGAGTTCGCGGATTTCCCGGCGTTCGCCGGCCCCGGGGCACGCCGGCGCATCCCGAACCCCGGCGACCGGAACACCTTCACCCGCTGCGTGCTCGACTGGGGCGAGATCGCGCGCGACGGCCACGCGGCGTGGCTGTCCCTGCACCGTGAGCTTCTGGCACTGCGCCGGAACCTGCTGCCGGGCCTCGCCGGCGCCCGCGCCGAAAATGCAGGCGCCATCGGACCGGGAGCCGTGTGCATCACGTGGACCCTCCCTGACGGATCCCGGCTGACCCTCGCCGCAAACCTCCACGCCGCGCCCTCGGCGCCGCTGCCGCAGGCCCGCGGCGAGTTGCTGTTCACCGCCGGCGAGGCCCCGTCGCCGGCCGGGGACAGCTGGCGGCTGGCGCCCTGGAGCGCGCGCTGGTACCAGGACCGGGGGGAGGCCCGCGGGTGAACGCGGAAGATTTGCTGGAGCGCCTGGCGCGCTGCCACGGCATCGAGCCGGCCTACCACGATATCTGGGGCAACCAGCACGCGACCAGCGCGGAGACCGCGCGCGCGCTGCTGCGCGCCATGGGGGTGCCGGCGGACGATCCGGCGGCGATGCGCGCCGCACTCGCGGTAGCCGGGGAGCGCCCGTGGCGCGAGGTGCTCGATCCGGTGCTGGTCACCTCCGCCGATGCGCCGCTGCACATCCGCCTGCATCTGCCCGCAACCGCGCCCGAATCGCCGGGTCGCTGGCGGCTGCTGCCCGAGGCGGGCGAGCCACGCGAAGGCACCCTGCGCCTCGACGAGCTCGCCGTGCTGGAGCGGCGCGAGATCGACGGCGTCGCCTGCGGCCGTTACGAGCTGGTGCTGGACGGCCTGCCAGCCGGATATCACCGGTTCGAGCTGGACGGCCAGCGGCCCGCCGGCATGCCGGTGATCGCCGTGCCGCCCCGCTGCTACCTCCCGCCTGTCCTGGAGCAGGGCGGGCGGCTGTGGGGCCCGGCGGTGCAACTCTATTCCCTGCGGTCCGCACGCAACTGGGGCATCGGCGACTTCACCGACCTCGACGACCTGGCCCGGCTGGCCGGCGACCTCGGCGCCGACATGCTGGGCCTGAGTCCGCTGCATGCGCTGTTCCCGCACCAGCCCGAGCGCTGCAGCCCCTACCGGCCCTCCAGCCGGCTGTTCCGCAATGTTCTCTACCTCGACGCCGAGCGCCTCCCGGAGCTGGGCGAATGCCCGGAGGCCGCCGCCATGGTGCAGGATCCCGACTTCCAGGCGGAGCTGCAGGCACTGCGCGAGAGCGAGCTGGTCGACTACCCGGGGGTCGCGGCGGTCAAGCTGCCACTGCTGGAGCGCCTCCACCGGCACTTTCGCGAGCGGCACCTGGAACCGGACAGCGAGCGGGGCCGGGCGTTCCGGGAATTCCGGCGCTCCGGGGGCCGCGCGCTGCAGCGGCACGCCCTGTTCGAGGCGCTGCAGGAGCACTTCCTGGAGCAGGACCCGCCCGTACCCGATTGGCCGTCCTGGCCGGAGCGCTACCGGCGACCGGACACGCCGCAGGTCGCGGCGTTCGCCGCCAGCCGGGCCGGCCGCATCGAATTCCATGCCTGGCTGCAGTGGCTGGTGCGGGAGCAGCTCGATGCCGCCGCGCGGCGGACGGGGGAAATGGCAGTCGGGCTGTACCAGGACCTCGCCGTGAGTGTCGACCCGGACGGGGCCGAAGCCTGGGCCAACCAGGATCTCTACGCCATCACCGTCAGCATCGGCGCACCCCCGGACGACTTCAACCTGCGTGGGCAGGACTGGGGGCTGCCGCCGCCGATCCCGCAGCGCCTGCGCCGGGCGGCGTACGCGCCGTTCATCGCCACCCTCCGGCATAACATGCGCGACGCCGGCGCATTGCGCATCGATCACGTGATGGGGCTGATGCGGCTGTTCTGCGTGCCCCGCGAGGCCTCTCCCGAGCAAGGCGCCTATGTCGCCTATCCGCTGGACGATCTGCTCGGGATCCTGGCGCTGGAGAGTCAGCGCAATCGCTGCCTGGTCATCGGCGAAGACCTGGGCACGGTGCCCGACGCGCTGCGCCAGGCGCTGGCCAACCGCCGGATCCTGTCGTACCGGGTGCTGATGTTCGAGAAGACCGGGCGCGGCTTTCGCGCGCCGGAGGAATACCCGCCGCAGGCGCTAGCCACGGCCGGCACCCACGACCTGCCGACCCTGTCCGGCTTCTGGGAGGGACGCGACCTGGTGCTGCGCACCGAGCATGCCCTGTTTCCGAGCGAGGCCCTGCGGGACGCGCAGCAGGCACAGCGGGAACGGGACCGGAGCGACCTGCTCCACGCCCTGCAACGCGAGCGGCTGCTCCCGGAGGGAGTGGACACCGATCCCGCCGCGGTGCCGCGCATGACCGAGGCCCTGGCCGGTGCTTTGCAGCGCTATCTCGCCCGCAGCCCGGCGATGCTGATGGCGCTGCAGCTGGAAGACCTGTTCGGTCAGCGCGAGCAGATGAACCTTCCGGGGACGGTGGACGAGTACCCCAACTGGCGGCGCAAGCTGTCCCTGGGACTGGAGCGCTACCCGGCGGACGGCCGGCTGCATCGGGTCGCCGACGCGCTCGCCGCCGAAGGGCGCAGCGGCGCGGGGGCGGGGCCCCGACAAGAACCCCGCCCGCAGGGCGACGACCCGGCCGTGGTCCCGCGGGCCAGCTACCGGCTGCAGCTCAACGCCGGGCTGACCTTCGCCGATGCGCGTGGCCTGGTGGGCTACCTGGACTCGCTCGGGATCAGCCACTGCTACGCCTCGCCCTGCCTGAAGGCGCGACCGGGCAGCAGCCATGGCTACGACATCGTCGACCACTCGGCCCTGAACCCCGAGCTCGGTGCGCGGGACGAGTTCCAGGCCTGGACCGACGCCCTGCACGCTGCGGGCATGGGACTGATCCTGGACATCGTGCCCAACCACATGGGGGTGATGGGCGCCGACAACAGCTGGTGGCTGGACGTGCTGGAGCAGGGGCCGGCCTCTCGCTACGCGGACTTTTTCGACATCGACTGGCACCCGGTCAAGCCGGAGCTCCACGGCAAGGTGCTGGTTCCGGTACTCGGCGACCACTACGGGGTGGTGCTGGAAAGCGGCGCCCTGCGGCTGGAGCTGGACCCGGCCAAGGCCTCCTGGAGCGCCTTCTACCACGAGCACCGCTTCCCGCTGGACCCGGCGACCTGGCCACGGCTGCTGCGCAGCCAGCTCGGCCTGCTCGCCGACCGGCTCGGGGCTGACCACCCGGCGCCACCGGCGCTGGAGCGGCTGGCCGGCGACCTGGAGGAGCTGCCCGAACGAACCGATCCCTCCCGGGAGCGCTGCGCGGCGCGGCTCCAGGCCTGCCGCGCCCACAAGCAGACCCTGGCGGCGCTGTGCCGGCAGCATCCCCAGGCCCGGGAGCACCTGGAACGGACGGTGACCGGATTCTTCAACGGCCGCCCCGGGGACGCGGCGAGCTTCCAGCCGCTGCACGAGCTGCTCGAGGCACAGGCGTTCCGGCTCGCCCACTGGCAGGTAGCGGGCGACGAGATCAACTATCGCCGCTTCTTCGACGTCAACGAACTTGCCGGCCTGCGTACGGAGAACCTGCGCGTGTTCGAGGCAACCCACCGGCTGGTGCTGGCGCTGGTCTCCGAGGGCCGGGTCCAGGGCCTGCGGATCGACCATCCGGATGGCCTCTACCACCCGCAGCAGTATCTCCGGCGCCTGCGCGACAGGCTCAGCGCGGTGGCACCGCCCGGGCACCCGGAGCCGCCGGTATACCTGGCAGTGGAAAAGATCCTCGCCGCGGGCGAGTCCCTGCGCGACGACTGGCCGGTCCACGGCACCACCGGCTACGACTTCGCGGCGCTGGCGGGCGGCCTGCTGGTCGACCCCGCGGCGGGCGGGCGCCTGGAGCGCATCTACAACTGGTTCACAGGCGCGCACCACGACTTCGACGAGATCCTGTACCGGTCGCGCCGGCATATCATGCGTGTCAGCCTCGCCAGCGAGCTGAACGTGCTGGCCAACGCGCTCAACCGGCTCTCCGAGTCGGACTGGAGGACCCGGGACTTCACCCTGGGTGGCTTGCGCTACGCCCTGTCCGAGATCCTCGCCTGCTTTCCGGTGTACCGCACCTACGTAACGGGCGAGGGTATCACCGATACCGATGCGCAATACGTGCGTCACGCCGCCGACCTCGCGCGCCGCCGCAACGCCGGCACCGACACCAGCGCAATCGATTTCGTCGAGGACCTGCTGCTGCTGCGTGCCGGACAGGCGGACGAGGCGCAGCGCTGGCGGGTGGCGGACTTCGCCATGCGCGTCCAGCAGTACACCGCCGCGCTGATGGCCAAGGGCCTGGAGGACACCGCGCTGTATCGTTACCACCGCCTGGTGTCGCTGAACGAAGTGGGCGGTGATCCCTCCCGCTTCGGGGTCGACCCGGCCGCGTTCCACCGGCAGGTGTGGCTGCGTGCGCAGCGGTGGCCGCACCCGATGCTCGCCACGTCCACCCACGACGCCAAGCGCAGCGAGGACGTGCGTGCGAGGATCGACGTGCTGTCCGAGCTTCCCGGGCAATGGCGTGCGGCGCTGGCGCGCTGGCGCCGCCTGCGCCGGCAGCTGGTCGCCGGCCCCGGTCCCGCGCGCGAGGACGAGTACCTGTTCTACCAGACGCTGGTCGGGACCTGGCCGCTGCACGAACTGGACGCCGACGGCTGGTCGAGCTACCGGGAGCGCCTGCGCGGCTATCTGCTCAAGGCCGCACGCGAGGCGAAGCGCCATACCTCCTGGATCCGCCTTGACGAGGAATACGAAAGGGCCCTGTGCGCGCTGGTCGACGGCCTGCTGGACCCTTCGGCCGGCGCCGCGTTCGTCGAGGACTTCGCCGCCTTCCACCGGCCGGTAGCGCTGCTGGGGGCGCTGAACAGCCTGTCCCAGTGCCTGCTGAAGCTGACCTGTCCTGGCGTCCCCGACCTCTACCAGGGCACCGAGCTGTGGGACTTCTCGCTGGTCGATCCGGACAACCGGCGGCCGGTCGATTTCGACCGGCGCCGGCGCTGCCTCAAGTCTCTGCACGACATGGACCGGCTGGCGCCGCGAGCCCGCGGCGCGGCCGTCGCGGGGTTGCTTCGGCGGTGGCCCGACGGGCGCATCAAGATGCACCTGCTGCGCGAAGGGCTGCGCCTGCGGCGGCGCTTCCCCGCGCTGTTCCGCGACGGCGACTACCTGCCACTGGAGCCGTCGGGATGCTGGGGGTCCCGGATCGTGGCGCATGCCCGCGGCCTTCCCGGCGGGCCCGCCTGTATCGCCGTCGCCCCGCGCCTCCTCACAGGACCCGCGGAAGGCGGACAGCGCATGCCGCTGGGCACGGTCTGGGGAGACACCGTCCTGGCCCTGCCCGAATGGCTGGCGGGGCGGTCCTATCGCGAGGCGCTTACCGGGATCCGGCTCGAGCGCCCGGGCGCCGGGGTGTCGCTTTCACACGTGCTGCAACACTTGCCGCTGGCGCTGCTGGTCGCGGAGGAGCTGGAATGAGCGTGCAGAACGCCGAGATTGCCCGCCTGTTCGCGCGTCTGGCAGATCTGCTGGAGATCGAGCAGCAGAACCCGTTCCGGGTCCGGGCCTACCGCAACGCCGCACGCGTGATCGGCGGCCTGTCGCATCCGGTAGCCGATCGCGTGGCCACCGGCGAGGACCTGACCGATCTGCCGGGGATCGGGGAGGACCTGGCCGACCGCATCATCGGCATCGTCAAGACCGGCCGTTTTCCGCTGCTGGAGGAGGTCGAGCGGCGCACCCCCGGCACCCTGAGCGACCTCATGAAGGTGCCGGGCCTGGGGCCGGCACGCGTGCGCACCCTCTACCGGGAGCTGGGCATCACCGGCCCGGAGGACCTGGAGCGCGCGCTGCGCACGGGCGCGGTGCGCGAGCTGTCAGGCTTCGGCGAGAAGACCGAGGCCGCGCTGCGGTCGGCGCTGGCGCGCACCCGGGCGGCCTCGGAGCGCACCCTGCTGGCCGAGGCGGAGACCCTGGCGCGACCGCTGAGCGAGTGGCTGGGCGGCTGCGAGGGCGTGCTCGAGGTCGCGGTCGCGGGCAGCTTCCGGCGGCGGCGGGAGACGGTAGGCGACCTGGACATCCTGGTGACCTGTCGCCGCGGCGCGTCGGTGATGGACTGCTTCACGGCCTGGGAGGACGTGGGCGAGGTAATCTCGCGGGGCCGGACGCGCTCCACGGTAATGCTGCGCTCCGGCACGCAGGTGGACCTGCGGGTCGTGCCGCAGATCAGCTATGGGGCGGCCCTGCAGTACTTCACCGGCTCGCGCGCGCACAACATCCACGTCCGCCGCATCGCCGGCCAGCGCAAGCTCAAGATCAACGAGTACGGGGTCTTCCGCGGTCGCCGCCGGGTCGCCGGGCGGAACGAGGAAGAGGTGTATGCGGCCCTGGACCTGCCCTGGATCCCCCCGGAGCTGCGCGAGGACGCCGGCGAGATCGAGGCCGCGGCCCGCGGTGCCCTGCCGCGGCTGATCGAGCCGAGCGACCTGCGCGGTGACCTGCATTGCCACACCCGGGCCACCGACGGTCAGCAGAGCATCGGGGAAATGGCCCGCGCCGCCGCGGACCGCGGCCACGAGTACCTCGCCATCACGGATCACTCGCGTCGCGTGTCGATGGCCCACGGCCTGGACGCGGACGCGCTGCTGGCCGAGATCGACGAGATCGACCGCATCGCCGAGACCCTGCCGGACATGCGGCTGCTCAAGGGCATCGAGCTGGACATCCTCGAGGACGGAAGCCTGGACCTGCCGGACCGGGTGCTGGACCGCCTGGACCTGACCGTGTGCGCCGTACACTACGGCCTGGGCCTGTCCCGGCGCCGGCAGACCGAGCGCATCCTGCGGGCCATGGACAATCCCCGCTGCACCATCCTGGCCCACCCGCGGGGGCGCCTGATCGGCGAGCGCGAGCCTTGCGAGCTGGACATGGAACGCATCATGCGTGGCGCCCGCGAGCGCGGCTGTATCCTGGAGGTCAACGCCCAGCCGCGGCGCCTGGACCTGTCCGACAGCGACTGCCGCATGGCCTGCGAGCTGGACGTGGCGCTGGCGATCAATACCGACGCGCACTCGGCAGCCCAGCTGGACCTGCTTCGGTTCGGCGTGGACCAGGCCCGGCGCGGCTGGGTGGAGCCGGGGCGGGTGATCAACACCCTGCCGCTCGGCGAGCTGCTCGCCCGCCTGCGGCGCTGACCGAGGGTCTCCAATGCCCGAGCTTCCCGACGTTGAATGCTTCCGCCGCAGCCTGCGGAACCTGCGCGGCCGGCGCGTGCGCGCGGTGCGCGTAGAGGCGCCCGGGATGCTGGAGGGGCTGGGACCGGACCAGCTCGCGAGGGCCCTCGCGGGAAAGCGTTTCCGGGAGATCGGCCGGCGCGGAAAACACCTGCTGGCCGGGCTCGAAGGGGGCGGCGCCCTGACGCTGCAGTTCGGCATGTCGGGCCGGCCCGAGCTGCTCGAGCCGGGTCAGCCGGAGCCGCCCTACACGCGGCTGGCGATCGCCCTCGACCGCGGCGCACTGGCCGTGGCGGACCCGCGCAAGCTGGGTCACGTTGGGTTCGCCGTCGACCTCGACGAATGGCTGCGGCAGCGCGAGCTCGGCCCGGATGCGCTGGCGCTGCCCGCGGACGCCTTCGCCGCGCTGCTGCGCGGCTCGCGTGCCGGGCTCAAGTCTTTGCTGATGGACCAGCGCGCCCTCGCCGGGATCGGCAACGTCTACTCCGACGAGATCCTGTTCCAGGCCCGGATGCACCCGGCCCGCCGGGCGCGCGATCTGACCGGCGCCGAGGCCCGGCGGCTGTACCACTGCATACACGCGGTGCTGGAGACGGCGATCGATTCCGCTGCCGAGCCCGAACGGATGCCGCCGGGCTACCTGATCCATTACCGGCGCAAGGATGCGCACTGCCCCCGCTGCGACACAGCCCTGGAGCGGCTCAGTTTTTCCGGGCGCCACGCCTGGATCTGCCCGCGCTGTCAGCCGGAGCCCGGCTAATAGGCGTATTCCCGGAAGACCGGGTCGATGTTCTCGCGCCAGCGACCGTGGAAAGCGTCCAGCAGCTCCTGCGCGGGACAGCGGCCGGACTGCGCGATGGTATCGAGCACGTCGAGGTAGGGGCTCTCGTCGACGTCGCGCACGCCGCGGCGGGCGCGACGGCGCAGCCCTTCGCGCGCCAGCGTGAGCACGTCGACCGCGACCTCCCGCAGGCTGCGGTCACGAAAGCGGGTTCCCAGCGCATCACGGGGAACCTCCCGCCGCAGGCGGGCGTGTTCTTCCGGGGTCCAGTCGCGGACGTAGTCCCAGGCTTGGTCCAGCACGGCGCTGTCGTAGGTCAGGCCGACCCACACCGCGGGCAGCGCGCACAGCCGCCCCCAGGGGCCGCCGTCGGCGTCGCGCATCTCCAGGAAGCGCTTGAGCCGAACCTGCGGGAACAGCGTGGTCAGGTGATCCTCCCAGTCGCCCAGGGTCGGGCGCTCGCCGGGGAGGCCGGGCAGGCGCCCCGCCATGAAGTCGCGGAAGGACTGGCCGGCGACGTCGATGTAACGTCCTTCGCGATGGACGAAATACATCGGCACGTCCAGGGCGTAGTCGACGTAGCGCTCGAAGCCCATGCCGGACTCGAACACGAACGGCAGGATCCCGCAGCGGTCGGGGTCGGTGTCGGTCCAGACGTGGCTGCGTAAACTGAGGTAGCCGGACGGACGGCCCTCGACGAAGGGCGAGTTCGCGAACAGGGCGGTGATCACCGGCTGCAGTGCGAGAGCCACCCGGAACTTGCGCACCATGTCCGCCTCCGAGGCGAAGTCCAGGTTCACCTGCACGGTGCAGGTGCGCAGCATCATGTCCAGCCCCAGCGAGCCCACCGTCGGCATGTAGGCGCGCATGATGGCGTAGCGGCCCTTGGGCATCCAGGGCACGTCGCTCCGGCGCCACTTCGGCTGGAAGCCGAGGCCGATCAGACCCACGCCGAGCTCCTCGGCCACCGCCTTGACCTGTGCGAGATGCGTGTGCACCTCGTCGCAGGTCTGGTGGATGGTCTCCAGCGGCTTGCCCGACAGCTCCAGCTGCCCCCCCGGCTCCAGCGAGATGCTGCAGCCTTCGTGCGAGAGGGCGATGGTCTGCCCGTTCTCCAGCACCGGCTTCCAGCCGTAACGCCGCAGACCCTCGAGAAACGCGCCGATCCCGTCCGGGCCCTCGTAGGGAACCGGGCGCAGGTCCGAGAGCCGGTACACGAACTTCTCGTGCTCGGTGCCAATGCGCCACTGTTCTGGCGGCTTGCAGCCGGATTCCAGGTAGGCCACGAGCTGGCGCCTGTCGGTGACCGGTTCGCGATTGGCGGGGGATGCGCCGGACATGCGAGATGACTCCGTTGGCTCCGCGGGCCACCGTCACCACGGCGAACCCGCACCGTCACGGCATGGTGTCAGGGAAGCGGTCGTGGCTCAATCCGGCCGCAGGAGCCGGTGGTTTGACCTGCATCATCACCGGCAGCGGCGAGCGCTGCCAGACTGGATCCGGATGGCGGCGTACGCCGCCGTGATCAGGAACCCGGCGACAGCCGGGTTAGTAAACATACCCTCAATCGCGCCGGAACGGAATCATGCCCCTGCCCGAACCCCTGCCCATCACCCGCCTCTACCAGCGCTGCGATGTCGACGCGCTGGGCTTCGACACGACCGCCGAGCTGGCCGACCTGGAGGAGATCATTGGCCAGCAGCGGGCCATGGACGCGGTGCAGTTCGGTGTGCGCATGCCGGGAGACGGCTACAACCTGTACGTGCTGGGCCCCGCCGAGACGGACAAGGAGTCCGTGGTCCGCAAGTTCCTGGAGCGCGAATCCGCCGGGCGGCAGGCGCCCGGGGACTGGACCTACCTCAACAACTTCTCCGATCCCAAGCAGCCGCGCGCGCTGGGTCTTCCCTCTGGCCGCGGCGCGCAGCTCCGCGCCGACATGCAGCACCTGGTGGAAGAGTTGAAGACCTCCATTCCGGCGGCATTCGAGACCGAGGACTACCGCAACCGGCGGGCCGAGATCGAAGAGGAGTTCAACGAGCACCAGCAACGGGCGCTGCGCGAGGTCCAGGAGGCGGCGGAGAAGGAGCATATGACCCTGATCCAGACGCCGCATGGCTTCGCCATCGCGCCGACCCGCGACGGACAGGTGCTGCCGCAGAAGGAGTTCGAGCAGCTGCCGGACGAGGAGAAGCAGCGGATCGAGGGGACCATCGGCCGGCTGAGCGAGCTCCTGCGGCGCAATATCGAGCAGTTTCCGCGCTGGTTCAAGGAACGCAAGGAGCGCGAGAAGGCGTTGGACCGCGAGGTCACGATGTCGGTCGTGGGACTGCTGCTGCACGAGCTGCGCGAGCGCCACGGGGATTTGCCGGAAGTGCTGGCCTATCTCGACGAGGTCCAGACCGAGCTGGTCGACAGCGCCCAGGACTTCATGACTTCCGGCGAGGAAAGCAACCCCATGCTGGAGATGCTGGGGGGGGGCGGCCGGCGCTCGCTCAACCGGTTCAGCGTCAACCTGCTGGTAGACCGGTCCGGCGCGGCCGGCGCACCGGTCGTGTACGAGCCCAATCCCAGCTACCAGAACCTCATGGGACGGGTCGAGCACCTCTCCCAGTTCGGCGCACTCACCACCGACTTCAGCATGATCCGCGCCGGCGCGCTGCACCGGGCCAACGGCGGCTACCTGATCCTCAACGTCGAGCGCGTGCTGACCCAGCCCTACGCCTGGGAGAGCCTCAAGCGCGCACTCTACGGCCAGGAGATCCGGATCGAGTCGCTGGGCCAGATGCTCAGCCTGGTGAGCACCGTATCGCTCGAGCCGCAGCCGGTCCCGCTGGAGGTCAAGGTCGTGCTGCTCGGCGACCGCCGCCTGTACTACCTGCTCTATGCGCTCGATCCCGATTTCGGCGAGCTGTTCAAGGTGGCGGCCGATTTCGAGGACGACATGGATCGGACGCCCGAAGCCACCCGCGCCTACGGCAAGCTGATCGCGACCATGGCGCGGCACCTGGACCTGCGTCCCCTGCACCGCGATGCAGTGGCGCGGTTGATCGAGCACAGCGCGCGCCTGACCGAAGACGCCCGCAAGCTCTCGATGCACACCGGCACCGTCCGGGACCTGCTGCGCGAGGCGGACCACTGGGCGGCGCAGGGCGAGCGGGACGTCGTCGGCGCCGGCGACGTGGCGAAGGCGATCGACATGCGGGTCGAGCGACTGGCCCGGGTACGCGACCGCGTCCGGGAGGCGATCCGGCGCGGCACGCTGCTGATCGACACCGAGGGCAGCGCGGTGGGCCAGGTGAACGGCCTGTCGGTGATGCAGCTGGGCGATCTCACCTTCGGCCAGCCCTCGCGCATCACTGCCACCGCACGACTGGGCAGCGGCGAGGTCGTGGACATCGAGCGCGAGGCGAAGCTCGGCGGCCGGCTCCACTCCAAGGGCGTGCTGATCCTGTCTTCGCTACTGGCCGCCCGTTATGCGTCGGACCGTCCGCTGTCCCTGGCCGCCAGCCTGGTGTTCGAGCAGTCCTACGGCGGCGTCGATGGCGACAGCGCATCGGTGGGTGAATTCTGCGCCCTGCTCTCAGCCCTGTCCGGGCTGGCGCTGAAGCAATCACTGGCGATCACCGGCTCGGTCAACCAGCTTGGCCGTGTGCAGGCCATCGGCGGGGTCAACGAAAAGATCGAGGGCTTTTTCGACGTCTGCGCGGCCGGCGGACTGACCGGCGAGCAGGGCGTGCTGATCCCGGCCGACAACATCCAGCACCTGATGCTGCGGGCGGACGTGGTCGAGGCGGCCGGGGCGGAACGCTTCCGCATCTACCCGGTCACCACGGTGGACCAGGCGGTTGCGCTGCTGACCGGCGTCGAGGCCGGCGCCCGGGATGCTTCCGGCCGCTATCCGCCCGGTACCGTCAACGCCCGGGTCGAACGGCGCCTGCATGAGCTGGCCGAGAAGCGCAGGAAGTTCGGTGACCGGCACCCGCAGGCACGCGATGAACCGGAGGGTGACGAGGAATGAGCAGCACCGATCCGACCCGGCCCGTGCTGAGAATCCTGGTCGCGCTTGATTCGTTGCCCGCGACCGGCTCCGGGCTCGACGCCCTGGCTGCCCTGACCGGCGGGATGGAGGCGGAGCTGCTGGGCCTGTTCGTGGAGGACGCGCGCCTGCTGGAGCTGGCCGCGCTGCCCTTTTCGCGCGAGGTGACCACGGGCAACGCCAGCCACCGCCAGCTCGATCCCGAGCGCCTGCAACGCCAGATGCGGGCCCAGGCGAGCCAGGCCAGGGAGCTGCTGGTGCGCAGCGCCACGCGCCTGCGCGCCCAGCACAGCTTTCGCGTGGCGCGCGGCGAGATCGTGCAGGAGCTGCTGGAAGCGTCCCGCCAGGCGGACACGGTGGTGGTCGGCCTGCGCCGCTGGAGCGCCCCCGGCGTGCAGCAACTTGTGAACGAGTCCGCCCGGACCGTGCTGCTGCTGCGCGACGGGTGGGGCTCCGGACGCTCGGTGGTCGTGCTCTACGAGGACACACCCGCCGCCCGCTCCGCCCTGCTCACCGCCGCGCGCGTGGCCCGGGCCGAAGGTCTGGAGCTCTGCGTGCTGGTGCCACAACGCACGGGCCACGGGCCCGACAGGACTGAACGGGAGATCGCAGAGCAGCTGCGGGGCCACGCCCGTTCGGTCCGCTTCCGCCCGATCACCGCGGTTGACGCCGCCCTGATCGGCGATCTCGCCCGCGCCGAAGGCGCCCGCCTCCTGGTGCTCCCCGCCGACGCCATGCGCATGGACCGGCACGAGCTGCAGGCGTTGATGGATCGGGGGAGATGCTCCCTGGCCTTTGCGCGGTGACGCGCAAACGCCAGGGAGCAGTTTCAAGTATTAAGTGTTAAGCAAAGAGCGTGCCGGATCCCGGCGGCAGGGTTTTATGCAGCGAGCGCATTCCGAAAGCCTGCCAGAGGAGGAACCTGCGCTGACCGACAAGCACGCCCCCATAATGTCTTTCGGGCTTTCCTTAAAACTTAACACTTAAAACGCAAATGCCTCCGCATTTGGGCGCCCCCTGTCTGCGCCCACTCCGCTCCCGCCCGATCAGGACCACGTATCCGGCCCTCCGCCCTCCGCCGCCCGCCACAGATACCACGCGGCCGCCGACCGGTAGGGCCGCCAGCGCTCGCCGTGAGACCCCAGCTCGCCGGGCGTGGGAAGGGCGTCCAGCCCGCGGAGGTTGCGGAAGCCCTTGCGCACCCCGAGGTCGCGGACCGGCAGGACGTCCGGGCGTCCGAGATCGAAGATCAGCAGCATTTCCACCGTCCAACGGCCGATACCGCGGATGGTGCACAGGCGCCGGATGATCTCCTCGTCCGGCATCGCGCTCAGGGCATCGGCATGGGGCAGCGTACCATCCTGCGCGGCGCGGGCGAGGTCGCGCAGGGCGGCCAGCTTGTTGCGGGACAGGCCTGCCCGGCGCAGCGCGTCGTCGGCCACCCTGGCGAGGGCCGCGGGATCCGGCCCGGCGTCGCCCAACAGGGCCAGCACACGCGCGTGAATCACGCCCGCGGCGCTGCCGGCCAGCTGCTGGTAAACGACCGCGCGCAGCAGGGCGCGGAAGGGCTCCGGCCGCTGCGGGGGCGCGAGCCGCAACGGGCCCACACGCTCAATCAGCGCCGCGAGCTCCGGGTCCGCCGCGCCCAGGTGCCGCACGGCCCCGGACGGCTCGTAGCCCGATTCTTTGCCCCGCTGAGTATCCACTCCGGCGAGGGTACACGACCAATCTTCCCGAGGGTATTGTTAGGTTTCAGCGGCTCCGGGAGCCGCCGTGCGCTCCGCCGACGGTGTTGCGCTCGCTCGACGCAGCACTACCGCGCCTGGCCGGCGCAGCGCACGACGGCTCTGAGAGCTGACAATACCCTTGAGCAGATTGGTAGCGCGGTGATGAGTCCACTGTCCTTCCTGCTGGCGCTGGGCGTGTTGGTATGGATCTGGGTTGCTGCGCTGCGCGCCCGCGAGACGGCGCTGGCCGCCTGTCGCCGGGCGTGCCGGGAGGTCGACGTGGAGCTGCTCGACCACACCGTGGCCCTGGCCCGGCTGGCCCCGGGGCGCGCGGCATCGGGTCGGCTGCACCTGCGGCGCACCTACGCGTTCGAGTTCACCACCGACGATGAGCTGCGCCACCGCGGGCGCATCCGGATGCTCGGCAACCGCATTCTCAGCGTGCAGATGGACCATCCCGGCGGCACCACCCTGGTCCGCCATCCCGACGACGCCTGAAGCCGCCGGCCGCTACTCGTGGCGCAGGGCCTCGATGGGGTCGAGCCGGGCCGCCTTGCGGGCGGGAAAGTAACCGAACACCACCCCGATCACCCCGGCGAAGCCGAATGCGATGCCCATGATCGGCACGTCGGGTATGAACGGCACGTGCACCAGTCGGGCGGCGGCCAGTGAGCATCCCAGGCCCAGCGCGACGCCGGCCACTCCGCCCAGAAGTGAAAGCAGCACTGCCTCGACCAGGAACTGCAGGAGCACCTCGCGCTCGCGGGCCCCGACGGCCAGACGGATACCGATCTCCCGGGTCCGCTCGGTCACGGACACCAGCATGATGTTCATGATACCGATGCCGCCGACTACCAGGCTCACCGCCGCGATCGCCCCGAGCAGGGTGGTGAGAACGCCGGTGGCCGTTTCCAGCACGCTCACGATCTCCTTCATGTCGCGCACGGTGAAATCGTCCTCGGCTGCCTGCGGAATATGGCGGCGCTCGCGCATGAGCTGCGTGACCCGCCGCTGGATGTCCCGGGTGTCCCCGCTGTAGCGGGCCGAGAGGAAGATCACCCCGACGTCGCGGTTGCCGGCGATGCGGCGGTGGAAGGCGCGGATCGGGACCAGCACGAGATCGTCCTGGTCGGTGCCGAAGGACGACTGCCCCTTCGCCTCCAGCACGCCGATCACCCGGCAGGGTATCTTGCCCAGGCGCATGACCGCGTCCAGCGGGTCCTGGGCGCCGAAAAGCTCCCTCTTTACCGTGGCCCCCAGCAGGCACGCCATCCGCCCCGCGCGCAGCTCGGCGGTGTCGAAGCCCCGTCCGGCAGAGAGTGACCAGTCCCGCACCCGGAGGTAGGCGTCGTCGGTACCGGTCACGGTGGTGGGCCAGTTGCGGTTGGCGTAGACCGCCAGGGTGGGCCGGCTCGCCGCCGGCGCCAGCGCGGCCAGACCCGGAATCTCGCGCTGGATCGCGGTGACGTCCGCCATGTCCAGCGCAGGTGCGCTGGTCATCGCAGGGCCGTGACGGCTCGCGCCCGGCACCAGCACCAGCATGTTACGTCCCAGCGAGGCGATCTCGCCGGTCACGCGCGCGGTGGCGCCGCCGCCCAGGGTCACCATGGTGATCACCGCGGCGACCCCGATGATGATGCCGAGCATGGTGAGCGCCGAGCGCATCGCGTGGCGGCGTACCTCGCGCAGCGCCATCAGCAGCATGTTGCCGATCACGCCGCGGGCTCCGCGTGCGGGCCGTCCGCCTCGATGCGGCCGTCCAGAAAATGGATGACGCGCCGCGCCCAGCCGGCCATGTCCGGCTCGTGGGTCACCATCACGATGGTGATGCCGCGCTCCCGGTTGAAACCCGACAGCAGCTCCATGATCTCGCGGCTGCGTGCGGAGTCGAGATTGCCGGTGGGCTCGTCGGCGAGCAGCAGCGACGGCCGCGTCACGATCGCCCGGGCGATCGCCACGCGCTGCTGCTGGCCGCCGGAAAGCTCCGCCGGAGTGTGCTGGGCGACCGGCGCGAGACCCACGGCATCCAGCGCCTGCAGCGCCAAGCTGCGGCGACGGCCGGGCCCGACGGCCCGGTAGACCAGGGGCAGCTCGACGTTTTCGAGCGCCGAGGTGCGGCTGAGCAGGTTGTAGCCCTGGAACACGAACCCCAGGTAATGGCGGCGCAGCAGCGCGCGCTGGTCCCGGGACAGGCGCGCGACCTCGACACCGCGAAAGCGGTAGGACCCCGCGCTGGGGGTATCCAGGCAGCCGAGGATGTTCATGCAGGTGGACTTGCCCGACCCGCTCGGGCCCATCACCGCCACGAACTCTCCCTGGCCGATGCCCAGGTCGATCCCCGCCAGCGCATCCACGCGCGCGGCGCCCCGCCCGTAACTCTTGCGCACGCCGGTCAGGCGGACCAGCGCCGGCGCACCGCCGTTCATGACGATGGCCGTTCCCGGCGGGTGTCGACGATGACCCGCTCGCCGGGACGCAGGTCGCCTTCCAGCACCACCGTGTCCCGTCCGTCGCTCAGCCCGGTACGGAGCTTGACCGGCTCGGGCCGGGCATCCCGCAGGATCCATACCCGCTCGCCGCTTTCGCCGGGGCCGGCGCCGTGACCGGGAGGGGTGTACCGCAGCGCACTGTTGGGAACCAGCAGCGCGTCGTGGCGGGTCGCGGTGGTGATCTCCGCGGTCGCGGTCATGCCGGGGCGCAGCAGCATGGCCGAGTTGTCGACCGTTAGCACCCCTTCGTAGCTGACCACGCCCTGGACCGTGCGAGCGGCGTTGTGGATCGAGACCAGCTCGGCGGGAAAGCTGCGTCCCGGGTAGGCGTCCACCGTGAAGACGGCGTGCTGGCCCGCCTTTACCGCGCCGACGTCGGCCTCATCGATGTCCACGTGCAGCTCCATCTTCGAGAGATCCTGTGCCAGCACGAACAGCACCGGTGTCTGGAAGCTGGCGGCAACCGTCTGCCCCGGCTCGACGTCGCGCGAGATGACCACGCCGTCAATGGGGGCACGGATCTCCGCCTTGGAAAGGGTGGTGCGAGCGGCCTCCAGGGCAGCCCGCGCGACCGTCACCTGGGCCTGCGCCACGTCCACGGCTGCCACCGTACGCTCGCGTTGCGCCCGCGCCGCCTCGAGGTTCTGCTGCGAGGTCGCACGGGTGCGCAACAGCTTCCGCGTGCGACGCCAGGCGAGCTCCGCCTCGCGGGCGCTCGCGCGGGCCTCGGTCAGGGCCGCGCGGGCCGAGGCCAGGCTCGCCTGCGCCTGGCGCACCTGCGCCTCGAGCTGCTCGGTGTCGAGCCGTGCCAGCACCTGCCCCTTGTGCACATGGTCGTTATAATCGGCGTCGACCGCCGCGATACGCCCCGAGATCTCGGCTCCCACCTGCACCTCGTTGACCGGCGCCAGCGTTCCGGTGGCGGTGACTCTCGCCGTGAGGTCCGCGCGGCGGACCGCCACGGTCTGATAATCCGGCCCCGGGGCGGGGTGCAGCCACCACGCCACCGCCGCCCCGGCCGCGAGCAGCGGCACCAGGACCGTGAGGGTGACGAAGAGCCACCGGCGCCGGCTGTCGCCGCGGTCGAGGCCCAGCGTCTGCTCGATGTCGGGATCCCGGCTTTCGGGAAGGTCGGGCATGCGGATCATCCTCGCTCTTGCGACGTCATGCCCACTCTAAGGTCGGCCGCCTCGCCGGGGCTTGATCCCCATCAGCCCCGTCCGCCGGCGGGTCGATATGCTGGTTCAAGGCCCGGCTGATGAACGGATCGCCCGCATGTCTTCCACCCCGAGCGTCCAGTCCCCAGCGGCCGGGGTGGTGTTCCGCACCTCGGCATTGAGCAAGCGCTACCTCATGGGCGAGGTCGAGGTTTGGGCACTGCGCGGTGTGGACCTGGAGCTCTACGGCGGTGAGCTGGCGATCCTGCTGGGGCCGTCCGGGTCGGGGAAATCGACGCTGCTCAACATCCTGGGCGGCCTGGACGTGCCCACCTCCGGGCGCGTCTGGTACCGGCAGACCGAGCTGACCCGGGCGGGTGAGCGGGAGCTGACCGCGTACCGGCGCTACCACGTGGGCTTCGTGTTCCAGTTCTACAACCTCATCCCGAGCCTTACGGCACGCGAAAACGTTGCCATCGTCACCGAGATCGCCGCGCGTCCGATGACCCCGGAGGCGGCCCTGGAGCTGGTCGGGCTCGGAGCCCGGCTGAACCACTTTCCGGCCCAGCTTTCCGGCGGCGAGCAGCAACGCGTGGCGATCGCCCGTGCCATCGCCAAGAATCCCGCGGTGCTGTTGTGTGACGAGCCCACGGGTGCGCTGGATTCCGCCACCGGCGTGGTGGTGCTGGAGGCCCTGGCACGTGTGAACCGGGACCTGGGCACCACCACCGTCGTGATCACCCACAACGCCGGCATCGCCGCGATGGCCGACCGGGTCATCCACATGAGCGACGGACACGTCGGGGAGATCCGCCGCAATCCCACGCGGGTCGATCCGCGGGAACTGAGCTGGTGACCCGCGCACTGGATCGCAAACTGCTGCGCGACCTGTGGCGGCTGCGCGCCCAGGGAGTCGCGATCGCGCTGGTGATCGCCGGCGGCGTGGCAACCTACCTCATGGCCGCGAGCACCCTGGACTCGCTGCAGCGGACCGAGGGCCGGTTCTACCGGGAGTACCGTTTCGGCGAGGTGTTTGCCTCGCTCAAGCGCGCCCCGGAATCCGTCGCCGCGCAGATCCGGGCGATTCCGGGCACGGCCCGCGTGGAGACGCGGGTTCTCGGCCAGGCACGCCTGCAGCTGCCGGGCTTCCCCGATCCGGTCACCGCCGTGGTGGTTTCGATCCCCGACCGGGGTCAGCCGGCGCTCAACCGGCTCTACCTGCGCTCGGGCCGGCTGCCCCGGCCGGACGCCGGACGCGCCGAGGCGCTGGTCAGCGAGGCTTTCGCCGAGGCGCATAGACTGCGCCCCGGCGACGTTCTGCGGGCCGTGATCAACGGGCGCAGCGAACGGCTCCGGATCTGCGGCATCGCGCTGTCGCCGGAGTTCATCTACCAGATGCGTCCCGGCGACATGTTCCCGGACTACCGGCGCTACGGCGTGCTGTGGATGGCACGGACGCCGCTGGCGAACGTCTACGGCATGGACGGTGCATTCAACGACGTCGTGCTCGGGCTGGCGCCCCGAGCCGACGCCGCGCCGGTAATCAAGCGTCTGGACAGCGTGCTCGCGCTCTACGGCGGGCTCGGCGCCTACGACCGGGAAGACCAGTTCTCCCACCACTACCTGAGCCAGGAGCTGCAGCAGCTGCGCACCATCGCGACGCTGCTGCCCGGGATCTTCCTGGCGGTGGCCGCGTTCCTGCTGAACATCGTGATGTCGCGGCTGATCCGGACCCAGCGCGGGCAGATCGGCGTGCTCAAGGCCTTCGGCTACGGCCCTCGAGCCATCGCGCTGCACTACGTGATGCTGGCGTCGGTCATCGCACTGGCCGGCATCGGTCTCGGGATCGCCGCCGGCGCGTGGCTCGGGCACGTGGTCAGCGACATCTACCGCGGGTTCTTCCGCTTCCCGTTCCTGGACTACCGGCTGGCCCCGGGGGTGGTCGGCGAGGCGGTGGCAATCACCGGGATGGCGGCGCTGGCCGGCACCCTGTTCGCGGTGCGTCGGGCATCGCGGCTGCCGCCGGCGGCCGCGATGCAGCCCGAGCCTCCGCCGGTCTATCGCCGCACCCTGCTCGAGCGGCTGGGACTGCAACGCCTGTTCGACCAGCCCACGCGCATGGTGGTCCGCCACCTCGAGCGCGAGCCGGTGAAATCCCTGCTGTCGGTGACCGGGATCGCCTTCGCCGTGGCGATCATGATGGTCGGCCGATTCCAGACCGATGTGCTTACCCACATCACCGAGGTCCAGTTCAAGCGCATCCAGAACCAGGATCTGACCGTGACCTTCCGCGACCCCGCGTCCCGCAGAGCCCTGTACGAGCTGCGCGGGCTGCCCGGGGTGCGATGGGCGGAGCCGTTCCGGGTAGTCTCGGTGCGCTTCCGGCACGGTCCCTATACCTACCGCGGCGGGATCCAGGCTTACGCACCCGGGAGCCGGCTGCACCACCTTCTCGACGCCGACCTGCGCCCCGTGACGCTGCCGCCGGACGGGCTGCTGATGACCGACTACCTGGCGGAGATGCTGCACACGCGGCCCGGTCAGGAGGTCGCCGTGGAGGTGCTGGAGGGGCGCCGCCGGGTCCTGCGACTGCCGCTCGTGGGCGTGGTGGGCGAACACCTGGGCGTGAGCGGCTACATGCGGCTTTCGGCCCTGAACCGTGCGCTGGGGGATGGCGACGTGGCCTCCGGTGCCCTGGTTGCAGGCGGGCCGGGCGAGCGCGCGGCGCTGTACCGGCGCCTGCGTGAGATGCCCGCGGTCGCCGGCGTGACGCTGCGCGAGGCCGCGATCGAGAGCTTTCACGCGACCATGGGCGAGACCCTGCTGATCTTCACCTTCATCACCACGCTGCTGGCGGCGGTGATCGCCTTCGGCGTGGTCTACAACAGCGCCCGGATCACACTGGTCGAGCGCACGCGGGAGCTCGCGAGCCTGCGCATCCTGGGCTTCGCGCGGGCCGAGGCCGCCTACATCCTGGTGGGAGAGCTGGCGCTGATCACCCTCACCGCCCTGGTGCCGGGATTCCTCGTGGGCCGCGCGCTGTGCTTCCTGCTGTCCCACGGCATGCGCTCCGAGCTCTACCGGGTGCCGCTGGTGATCGCGCCGCGCACCTATGCCTTCGCGGCGATCGTGGTAATGGCCGCCATGGCCCTGTCGGCCCTCTTGGTGTGGCGGCGTGTCGCGCGCCTGGACCTGGTCCGCGCGCTCAAGACGAGGGAGTAGGCCCGTGAATGCGCGACGCATCGCCTGGCTTTCGCTTCTGGCCCTGGTGGTTGTCGCCGGGCTGGCGTGGGGCCTGTGGCCGCGCGCGGTGCCCGTGGACACGGCGACGGCGCGCCGCGCGCCGCTGGAGGAGTCGGTCACGGCCGAGGGCCGCACGCGGGTGAAGGACCGCTACCAGGTCTCGGCCCCGGTCGCCGGCTACCTGGAACGGGTCCGGCTGGAGGTCGGGGACCGGGTGCAGCGGAAAGAGGTGCTGGCCGAGCTGAGACCGGTTCCGGCACCGGTGCTGGACGCCCGCGCCCGGGCCGCGGCGCAGGCGCGTGTGGCCCAGTCGCGGGCGGCCCTGGAGGCGGCGCGGACGCGCGTGGACGGCGCCACCGCGGCCGCCGCCTATGCGGACGCCGAGCAGCAGCGGCTGCGCCGGCTGCATGCCGCAGGGCACGTATCCCGGCAAGCCCTTGAGCGCGCCGAAAGCGCGGCTCGCCAGCGGCAGGCCGAGCTGCGCTCTGCGCGCTTCGAGGCGCGGGTGGCGCATTATCGCCTGGAAGCGGCGAAGACAGCGCTGCGCTTCGCCGGAGACAGCGCCGCGTCCGAGACGCTGCTGCCGATTCGGGCGCCGGTTTCCGGGCTGGTGCTGGGCATCGCCCGCAAGAGCGAGGGCGTCATCGCCGGCGGCGCGCCGATCGCGACGGTGGGCGACCCGCGCTCGCTGGAGGTCGCGGTCGACGTGCTCTCCAGCGACGCCGTGCGCATCCGGCCGGGGATGCCGGTCCGGCTGGAACGCTGGGGCGGCCCGCAGCCGCTGCAGGCGAGGGTCCGCACCGTCGAGCCGGCGGGTTTCACCAAAGTATCGGCGCTGGGCGTGGAGGAGCAGCGGGTCTGGGTCGTTGCCGACATCGTCTCACCCCCGGCGCAGTGGCGCACCCTGGGGGACGGCTACCGGGTGGACGCGAGCTTCGTGCTCTGGCGAGGGCAGCAGGTGCTGCAGGTACCGGCCAGTGCCGTGTTCCGTCGCGGCGACGGCTGGGCGGTGTTCCTGGTGCGCAACGGCCGGCTGCGCGTGCAGCCGGTCCGCGTCGGACACGGAAGCGGGCTCGCCACGCAGATACTCTCGGGACTGGCACGCGGCGACACCGTGGTCGCTCACCCCGGCAACGAGCTGCGCGAGGGCGTGCGCGTGCGGCCAACGGAGGGGCCCCCCGCGGCGGGGGGGCCCGGCGGGGCCGGCCCGGACTAGCCGGCCGCCTTCAGCGCCTGGTCGAGGTCCTCGCGCAGGTCGTCGACATGCTCCAGGCCGATGGACAGCCGCACCAGGTCCTCGGTCACCCCCGCCCGGGCCAGCTCTTCCGGGCCGAGCTGGCGGTGGGTCGTGGTCGCCGGGTGACAGGCGAGCGACTTGGCGTCGCCGATGTTGACCAGGCGGGTCACCAGCTTGAGGGCGTCGATGAACCGCGCGCCGGCGTCGCGGCCGCCCTCGATGCCGAAGCTGAGGATGCCGGAGCCACGGCCACCACAGTACTTCCGGGCCAGCGCGTGGTAGGGATCGTCCTCCAGCCCCGCGTAGTGCACCCAGCTGACGCCCGGATGCGACTTCAGGTGCTGCGCGAGCACGCAGGTGCTCTCGCAGATCCGGTCCATCCGCACCGGCAGAGTCTCGATGCCCTGCAGCACCAGGAAGGCGTTGAACGGCGACAGTGCGCCGCCCATGTTGCGCAGGGGCACGGTGCGGGCCCGTGCGATGTAGGCCGCCTCGCCCATCGCCTCGGTGAACACCACCCCGTGGTACGAGGGATCCGGCTCATTGAGACCGGGGAAGCGGTCCTTGTGGGCGACCCAGTCGAAACGCCCCGAATCCACCAGGATCCCGGCGATGCTCGTGCCGTGGCCGCCCATGTACTTGGTCAGCGAGTGCACCGCCAGGTCCGCGCCGTGATCGAAGACCTTGCACAGGTACGGGGTGGCGACGGTGTTGTCCACCATCATCGGCACGCCATGCGCGTGCGCCACCTCGGCCACCCGTTCCAGGTCCACGACATTCCCGGCCGGGTTGCCGATGGACTCGCAATAGACCAGGCGCGTTTGAGCGTCGATGCTGCGATCCAGCGCCTCGAAGTCGTCGGAGTCCACGAACCGCACGTCGATCCCCAGGCGCGGGAGGGTATGCGCGAACAGATTGTAGGTCCCGCCGTAGAGCTGCGTGGTAGTGACGATGTTGTCCCCGCTGCCGGCGATCGTCAGTACCCCGGCCGTGATCGCGGCCATGCCCGAGGCCATCGCCAGCGCGCCGACACCGCCTTCCATCGCCGCCACCCGCTGCTCGAGCACGGCGTTGGTCGGGTTCATGATGCGCGTGTAGATGTTGCCCTCGACCTTGAGGTCGAACAGGTCGGCGCCGTGCTGGGTGTCGTCGAAGGCGTAGGACGTGGTCTGATAGATGGGTACCGCCACCGCGCGGGTGGTGGGATCCGGTGCATAGCCGGCGTGGACGGCGAGGGTCTCGATCTTCATGGGGAATCCTCCATCCCGCGTTTGTGCCGTGATTACGGCCGTCGCCGGGCGCGCGGCCGGGCGCACAGTGTGCGTCACGCGCCCCGGTTTCACCAGCGCGTTTGGTTATATGGAAATTACCAGCGTTCCCGGCCACCCCAGCCCGGGTCCGTGTCCGGGTGCCAGGAGGCGCGGAAGATCGCCGCGAGGGTCTTGGCGTCAGGGATCTCGCCGCCGCGGGCCATGTCCAGCACCCGGTTCCATGGCAGCCAGTGGACTTCCAGGACCTCGCCGGGTTCGCGCCGGACCGTTCCGGCCTCGAGCTCGCGTGCCAGGTACAGGTGGATCACCTCGTCACTGAACGCGGGCGCGGTGAGAATCGCTCCCAGCGCGTCCCAGCGCCGCGCGCGCACGCCGGTCTCCTCCTCCAGCTCCCGGCGGGCAGCCGCGAGCGGCTCCTCGCCCGGGTCGATCTTTCCCGCCGGCAGCTCCCAGATCCAGCCCACCGGGGGCCGATACTGCCGGATCAGGCACACGCGCTGGTCCGCGTCCAGCGGCAGGGCGGCCGCAGCGCCGGGATGGCGCACGACCTCGAACTCCATCTCCATGCCATTCGGCAGCCGCACCGTCTCGGCGCGCAGGTCCACCACGCGGCCGCGATGAAGCTGCCGTGATCTCACGGGCTTGTCCATGTTCACTCCGGTGCCGGCGGTGACGCCGGTTGCAGTGGGTAACGTTCCAGGGCCGTGTGCACGGCGCCCCCGGGGCGCAGGTCGCTACGGTACAGCACCAGTTCCCACGCACGGCAGGCGACCTGGACGGGGACCGGCTCGCGCGGCAGGCGCAGTCGCCTCCCGCGTGCCCGCGCCAGGGTGATGTGGCCGCGGAACGGGCGGCGCTCCACTTCCAGGCCGGCGCCCGCCGCCGCTCCGCGCACTGCCTCCGCGAGGGCCTCCAGCGGGCGACAGGGCGCAACCACGGCCGCCACCACCCGCGGGCGCGCCACCGACGGGAAGCCGGCAAGCGAGGGCACCCGGTAGTCGAACGGCGCCGCGTCCGCCGCCGCCTCCCGGAGCCCCCGCGTGAGCGCCGCGAGGGCATCGTCCTCGACCCGTCCCAGGAAAACCAGCGTCAGGTGCAACGCTTCGCGCGGCAGCCAGCGCAGCGGTGGCGGGCGCTCCAGGCGCTGCTCGAGATCCGCCGCGGCCTGCTGCAGGCGGTCCAGCAGCCCGGCGCAGACGGGCAAGGCGACAAAGGCGCGCGGAATCATGGGGTTTTCCGTCACGGGCCGCCCGCGGCGCGGACGGCGTGAGGCCATCGCGGGGTATTGTGGCCAATCGCCGGCACGTGGTCCAATTTGCCGGCCTGCTCGAAGGTACCGGCGCGGCAAGCGCCCCCTGCACGACTAGCTTGCGGCCAACGCCGACGAGCACGGCCGGCGACCCGCTTACATCTTTTGCCGGCGCGAGATCGGCTGGGCCGGGCTTTACGATGCCGCCTGCCGGCTGGCTGCCTTCCCGCGCGGCCCGGGCGTGGCGCGCGGCGAGCGGGTCGGGCTGTTCCTGCAGAACTGTCCCCGGTACCTGAGGTATAATGGCCGATCCGGGACGCTTCGAACATGGCCGGCGGGCGTCCCGGGGAGAGACGGCGGCCAGAGCGGCCCCCTTCCCGACGCCGGCAAAGCACTTGCGGCTTTCCCCCTATGAATCCATTTTCACAGCTATTCCTGGTCTTCGTGCTGATCCCCATCGCGGAGATCGTGGTCCTGATCAAGGTTGGTTCGATCATCGGCGCGCTGCCCACCGTGGCGCTGGTGATCCTGACCGCGGTCGCCGGTGCGGCCCTGATGCGCCACCAGGGCATGCAGACGATGAGCGCCGTGCGCCAGGCCATGGGCCGGGGCGAGATACCGGCCGTCGAGATGCTGGAAGGCATGGGACTGCTACTGGGCGGCGCGCTGCTGCTCACGCCGGGCTTCATCACCGACGCCTTCGGCTTCGCCTTGCTGGTACCGCCGCTGCGCCGTCGCCTGGCACGCCACATGCTATCGCGCATGGAGGTCCGGGACACCACCGGCGGCCGATCCGCTCGCGGGACCGCCGGGCACTACACCATCGAGGGCGAGTTCCGCCACCGCGATGACTGACGCGCGCCGCGCACCCTTTCCGATTGCCGATCCAAGCAAGGGGAACGCCGGCAAGGCCAGCGGAGTGCGGGCGAGCGAATGCGCCCCGGCCGGGCGGCCGGGGCGCACCTGGCTCACATGGTCTTGCTGAGCTCGATGCGGGCCACCGTGCGACGGTGAACCTCGTCCGGGCCATCGGCGAGGCGCAGGGTGCGCAGCCCGGACCACGCCTTGGCGAGGAAGAAGTCCGAGGTGACACCAGCCGCGCCGTGCGCCTGGATCGCCCGGTCGACCACCCGCAGGGCCATGTTCGGCGCCACGACTTTGATCATGGCGATCTCCGACCGTGCCACCTTGTTGCCGACGGTGTCCATCATGTAGGCGGCCTTGAGCGTCAGCAGGCGGGCTTGGTCGATCTCCATGCGTGAATCGGCGATCCACTCCTGGATCACGCCCTGCTTGTACAGCGGCGTGCCGAAGGTCTCGCGCTGCTTCACCCGTGCGATCATCGCCTCCAGCGCCCTTTCAGCCAGGCCAATCGTGCGCATGCAGTGGTGGATGCGTCCGGGACCGAGGCGCCCCTGGGCGATTTCGAAACCGCGTCCCTCACCGAGGAGCATGTTCGACGCGGGCACCCGCACGCTGTCGTATTCGATTTCCATGTGCCCGTGCGGGGCGTCGTCGTATCCGAACACGGGCAGGTGGCGCAGCAGCTTCACCCCCTTGCTGTCCATCGGCACCAGGATCATGGACTGCTGCCGGTGGCGCTCGGCCTCGGGGTCGTTCTTCCCCATGACGATCAGGATCTTGCAGCGCGGATCGCCGGCGCCGGAGGTCCACCACTTGCGACCGCCGACGACGTACTCGTCGCCCTCGCGCCTGATCTGGCACTGGATGTTGGTGGCATCCGACGACGCCACGGCGGGCTCGGTCATGGAGAACCCGGAACGGATCTTGCCTTCCAGCAGCGGCTCCAGCCACTGCGCCTGCTGCTCCTTCGTGCCGTACCGGGCCAGCACTTCCATGTTGCCGGTGTCAGGGGCGGCGCAGTTGAACGCCTCGGGCGCAATGCCGGAGCGGCCCATGATTTCGCACAGCGGGGCATACTCGAGGTTGGTCAGGCCCGCGCCGTACTCGCTTTCGGGCAGGAACAGGTTCCACAGGCCGGCCTTCTTCGCCTTCTCCTTGAGCTCTTCCATGATCGGCGGGACGAAGTTCCAGCGATCCTCGGCGCTGTCGAGCTGCTCGTGATAGACCCGCTCGTTGGGGTAGATATGCTCCTCCATGAATTCCTGGAGCTGCTTCTGAAGCTTCTTCACCTTGTCGGAATACTCGAATTCCACGTCTGTCTCCCGAGTGGCCTGTCAGTGTGATGCCGGAAGTCGTTAGTGCCGGTACGACAGCATAGCGACGCCGGAAGGCAAAAAACAGCCGCAGGCAGGCGCTTGCGGACTAAATCCGAGCAAGCGTTCGGGGAATTCGCGGAAAAACCCGCACCTGTGAATCCCCGCCGGCTGCCGCCGAGGTCTCCCCGTCACCGCGTTGCGCCCCCTTGCGCGGCATCTTGCGCGACGGCGCGGGGCCACCGCCCCGGTAGTCGGGAACCCCGGGTCTGATACAATCGCCGCCATGAACACGCTCGTCGGCCTGGTCATGGGCTCCAGATCGGACTGGGAAACGATGCGCCACGCGGCGGAGACGCTCGATGCCGTGGGCGTAGCGTACGAATCACGCGTGGTCTCCGCCCATCGCACGCCGGACCTGCTGTTCGAGTACGCGGCAGGGGTACGCGGACGCGGGCTCGAGGTGATCATCGCCGGGGCAGGCGGTGCCGCCCACCTGCCGGGCATGCTGGCGGCCAAGACCAGCCTGCCGGTCCTGGGCGTCCCGGTGCAGTCGCGTGCGCTCAGCGGCATGGACTCATTGCTCTCGATCGTGCAGATGCCCGCGGGCGTCCCGGTGGGCACGCTTGCCATCGGGCGCTCCGGGGCGGTCAACGCGGCCCTGCTCGCCGCGGCGATCCTCGCCAACAAGCACCCCGGAATATGCGATGCGCTCGACGGCTACCGCCGGAGGCAGACAGAGCAGGTCCTGGCACATCCCGATCCCGGGGAGTCCTGATGAAGGTCGGCATCCTGGGCGGTGGCCAGCTCGCACAGATGCTGGTGCTGGCCGGCATTCCGCTGGGTTATCGTTTTGTCGCGCTGGACCCCGATCCCAACGCTCCCGCCGGGCGGGTGGCCCCGCTGATCAAGGCCGAGTACGACGATCCCGATGCGCTCGATCAGCTCGCGGACCAGGTGGACGTGGTGACCTACGACTTCGAGAACGTCCCGGCCCACGTCGCCCGGCGGCTTGCCGGTCATGTGGAGGTGCACCCGCCCGGCAACGCCCTGGCCGCTGCACAGGACCGGCTCCCCGAGAAGCGGTTGTTCGGCACCCTGGGGATCGACACGGCAGCATACCGCCCGGTGGACAGCCGCGAGGAGCTGGAAGGCGCGGTCGCGAGGCTGGGCCTGCCCGCGCTGCTCAAGACCCGGCGGCTGGGCTACGACGGTAAGGGCCAGTTTTTGCTGCGCCGGCGGCGCGACATAGACCGGGCCTGGGAGCATCTGCGCGGGCGGCCGGCGATCCTGGAGGGGTTCGTCGAGTTCGAGCGCGAGGTTTCACTGCTGTGCGTGCGCTCCACCCGGGACGAGGTCGCCTTCTATCCCCTGGTGGAGAATCGTCACCGCGGTGGCATCCTGCGGGTCTCCCGGGCGCCGTACCGGGCCCCGGTGCTGCAACGGCAGGCCGAGGCGCACGGCGGTGCGCTTCTGGCGGAGCTGGACTACGTCGGCGTGCTGGCGATTGAGTTCTTCTTGCGCGACGGCGTCCTGATCGCCAACGAGATGGCGCCCAGGGTGCACAACTCCGGGCACTGGACCATCGAGGGTGCACAAACCAGCCAGTTCGAGAACCACCTGCGGGCGGTCACGGGGCTGCCGCTGGGCGATGCCGCCAGCGCCGGGGCAAGCGCGATGGTCAACTGCATCGGCGGCGAGCCCGCCCTGGCGGATGTCGCCGCCATTGCGGGCGCACACGTGCACAGCTACGGAAAGTCGCCGCGGCGGGGACGCAAGCTGGGTCATATCACCCTCGCGGCGAGCGACCCGGAGACACTGGAGCGGCGGCTGCCCGCGTTGCTGGAGCTGATCGAAGACAGCGCCGACGCGCCCGGAGACCGCACCGGATAGGTAGGCGCTGTTCCGGGTTGCCGTGGTTAGAGCAGGGGCAGCTGGTTTCCGGTTCCCGGAACGCGGAAGGCGTCGGTATCCAGCGGCGGCGCCGGGGCGAAGCGATAGCGGGTATGCGCGAGGCGGAAGCGCTGCGCGATGACGTTGGCCCTCGCGCCGGTCCCGCGCATGCGCCGTCCGAACGCGCCGTCGCTGTCGCGTCCGCCGCGGGTGTCGCGGATCGCGTTCATCACGTGCGCGGCGTGGCCGGGCCGATGATGCGACAGCCACTCCGGGAACAGCTCGGCCACCTCGCCCGGCAGGCGCAGCAGGGTGTACCCGGCGAAGCTCGCGCCGGCCTGGCGAGCCCGGGCCAGGATGGACTCCATCTCGGGGTCGGTGAGCACCGGGATGAGCGGGGCCACCAGCACGCCCACGGGAATGCCGGCCGCGGCTAGCCGCCGGATGACCTCGAGCCGACGCAGCGGCGCCGCGGCACGCGGCTCCATTCGGCGCGCCAGCCCATGGTCCAGCGTGGTCACGGAGATCATCACCTGGCACAGGGCCTGCTCCGCCATCCGGGAGAGCAGATCGACATCGCGCAACACCAGGGCCGACTTGGTCACCAGCGTCAGCGGGTGGCGGTACTCCCACAGGACTTCCAGTAGGGCGCGCGTGATGCCGAGCCGGCGCTCGGCCGGCTGATAGATGTCGGTATTGCCGCCCAGTGCGATCGGGCGGCAGACGTAGCCGGGTCGCGCCAGCTCATCCCGGAGCAGGGTCGCCGCGTCCGGCTTGTAGACGATGCGGCTCTCGAAATCCAGCCCCGGCGAGTAGCCGAGCTGGGCGTGCGAGGGCCGCGCATAGCAGTAGATGCAGCCGTGCTCACAGCCCCGGTAGGGATTGATGGTGCGGTCGAAGGGCAGGTCCGGCGAGCGGACCCGGTTGAGGATCGAGCGGCTGCCGTCCCGCTCGAGCCGCGTCCGCAGCGGCTCCGGCGCCTCGTCGGGCGGCCAGCCGTCGTCGAAGCTCTCGTGCCGCAGCCGATGGTAGCGGCTGTCGCGGTTGCTCGCCGCACCGCGTCCCTTGCGCGTGGCATCCGGATCGGTCATCCGCGGGCCTCCGGTCGGGCATCGTCACGGCCCCGCGCCCGGGCTCTACCACCGCCGGCGGCGCGCGGCCGGACCGCAGCGGGACACGGTCTCACGACGAGGCCGTTCGCGGCAGCTCGGCGCCGCACCGCTTCAGGTGAACCAGCAGCAGCGAGATCGCCGCCGGGGTCACGCCCGGGATGCGCGCGGCCTGCGCGAGCGTCGCTGGCCGGGCCCGTAGCAGCTTTTCCCGCACCTCGTTCGACAGTCCGGCCACCGCGCCGTAGTCCAGGTCGGCCGGAAGCGCGGTTTCCTCGTGGCGCCGGGAAAGCTCGATCTCGCGCTGCTGGCGCTCGACATAGCCGGCGTAGCGGGCCTCGATCTCGAGCTGCTCGACCACGTCGGCGCGCTCCGTCCCGCCGCCGATCAGCTCCGCCACCTCGGGGTACCCCACCTCGGGCCGGCGCAGCAGGTCGAAGGCGCTGACCTCGTTTTGCAGCGGCCGCCCGAGGACCTCCGCCTGGTGCTGCCGGCGCCGGCCGCCGGGCCGGATCATGGTGCCGCGCAGACGGCCGCGTTCCCGCTCGAGGGCATCCCGGCGAGCCTCGAACGGTGCCCAGCGCCCGTCGTCGACCAGGCCCATCTGCCGGCCCTCCGGGGTCAGCCGGAGGTCGGCGTTGTCCTCCCGTAGCTGGAGGCGATATTCGGCCCGGCTGGTGAACATGCGATAGGGCTCGCGGGTGCCGCGGGTGGTCAGATCGTCGATCAGGACGCCGATGTAGGCCTGGTCCCGCCGGGGAGTCCACGGCGCCTCGCCGCGGCTGTGGCGAGCAGCGTTGAGACCGGCGATCAGCCCCTGCGCGGCGGCCTCCTCATAGCCGGTGGTGCCGTTGATCTGCCCCGCCAGGTACAGCCCGGCGAGGATCCGCGAGGCCAGCGAGGGATCCAGGTCGCGCGGGTCGAGATAGTCGTACTCGATCGCGTAACCGGGCCGGGTGATGTGCGCTTGCTCGAAGCCGCGGATGGAACGTACCAGGCGGTGCTGGGTCGCGAACGGCAGGCTGGTCGATATGCCGTTGGGGTAGACCTCGTGCACGTCCAGTCCCTGGGGCTCGACGAATACCTGGTGCGAGCTCCGATCGGGGAAACGCACCACCTTGTCCTCCACGGACGGGCAGTAGCGGGGCCCGCTGCCCGTGATCGCCCCGGTGAACATGGGCGAGTCACCCAGTCCCTCGCGGATGATTTCGTGCGTGCGCTCGTTGGTCTGGGTGATGTGGCAGCACACCTGGCGCGGGTGCGCGGATGGATCGCCCAGGAAGGAGAACGCGGGCCGCGGCTCGTCGCCGGGCTGGGCCGCCAGGCGCGAATAGTCAATGCTGCGGCCGTCGAGCCGCGGCGGGGTACCGGTCTTGAGACGATCCACGTGAAACGGGAGCTCCCGCAGGCGCCGGGCGAGCGCATTTGCGGGCGCATCGCCGGCGCGGCCGCCGGCCTGGCTGGAGCGGCCCACGTGGATGCGCCCTCCGAGGAACGTCCCCACGGTCAGGACCACCGCCCCGGCGTGAAAGCGCAGACCCATGCGCGTCGCTACCCCGCGTACCCGGTCGCCCTCGACCAGCAGATCGTCGACCGGTTGCTGGAACAGGGACAGGCCAGGCTGGGTCTCGAGCGCGGCCCGCACGGCGCGCCGGTACAGGCTGCGGTCCGCCTGGCAGCGGGTCGCCCGCACCGCGGGGCCCTTGCTCGCGTTGAGGCGACGGAACTGGATCCCGGCCTGGTCGGCCGCGCGTGCCATCAGGCCCCCGAGGGCGTCGATCTCGCGCACCAGGTGACCCTTGCCGATGCCGCCGATGGCCGGGTTGCAGCTCATCTGCCCCAGGGTCTCCAGGTTGTCGGTCAGCAGCAGGGTGGCGGCGCCGGTGCGTGCGCTCGCGAGCGCCGCCTCGGCGCCCGCGTGGCCGCCGCCCACGACGATCACGTCATAGCTGCCCGGGTAGCTCATGGTCCGCGCCCTCGTCTGCCGGGAATCCATTGTAGAGGCTGTCGAACCCTGGTGCAGCCGGTGCTGGTCAAGCTGGAGACGGCGTTATAACAAATATTATTTCCCGACGCAGAAGCTGGAGAAGATCCTCCCCAGCAGGTCCTCCGTGGTCACCACGCCGGTGATCTCGCCGAGGGCCTGCTGGGCCTGGCGCAGGTCCTCGGCGACCAGTTCGGGCTCGTGGCTGGCAAGCGCGCGGGCCGCGTCGTGCAGCGAGCGGTTCACCCGCTCCAGTGCCTCGAGATGTCGGCGGCGTGCGCTGAAGCCGCTCTGCTCCGGGCCCCGGTATCCCATGCACTGTTTGAGATGCTCCCGGAGTTCCGGCAGCCCGGCCCCGGTCAGCACCGACACCCGCAGGGCGGGCGGTTCGCTGCCCGGCACCGGCCCGGCTGCCGTGCCCCCCAAGTCGACCTTGTTGCGCACCAGCGTGACCTCGCAGTGCTCCGGCAGCGCCCGGAGCAGCCCGGCGGGCGCCGCCTCGGCCGAGCTGTCCTCCACCATCAGCAGCACCCGGTCCGCCGTCTCGATTTCGCCGCGGGCCCGACGGATCCCCTCCGCCTCGACGGCATCCGGGCTGTCCCGCAGCCCGGCGGTGTCGACGATGTGCAGCGGGAGTCCGTCGAGCTGGATGTGCTCGCGCAGCACGTCGCGGGTGGTGCCGGGAACCTCGCTGACGATGGCGGCGTCGTGGCCGGCCAGGTAGTTGAGCAGGCTCGACTTGCCGACGTTCGGTGGACCGGCCAGTACCACGCGCATGCCCTCCTGCATCAGGCGGCCCTGGCGCGCCTGGTCCCGGAGCTCGCCGGCGTGGCCGAGCAGCTCCTCGATGCGGGCCCTGATGCGGCCGCCGTCCAGCAGATCCAGCTCCTCGTCCGGGAAGTCCATCGCGGCTTCGATGAACGCCCGGAGCTCGGTCAGGGCGTCCGCGAGGTCGGCCACCCGGCGCGAGAGCGCGCCCTCCAGCGACCGCAGCGCCGCCCGCGCCGCTTCGCGTGAGCCGCTGGCAACGAGATCCGCCACCGCTTCGGCCTGGGCGAGGTCGAGCTTGCCGTTGAGAAAGGCCCGCTGGGTGAACTCGCCGGCCCGGGCCGGGCGCGCGCCCAGGGCGAGGCAGCGTTCCAGGACCGCATCCAGCACTACCGGCCCCCCGTGACCGTGCAGCTCCAGCACGTCCTCGCCGGTAAAGGAGCGCGGGCCCGGGAAGTACAGCGCGAGGCCGTCGTCGAGAGCTTCGCCCGCCGCGCCCAGGAACCGGCGGTGCCACGCGAGCCTCGGGCGCGGGAGTCCGCCCAGGAGGGCCCCGGCGATCCCGACGACGGCCGGACCGGAAACGCGGACGATGCCCAAGCCGCCGACACCCGGAGGGGTCGCGATGGCCGCAATGGTATCCGGGTCAGCGGGCACGGCATCCCCCGAGAAGGACCTGCCAGGGGACGTCAGGCCTTCTTCTTGCGTCGGTGACGGTCGCTGCCGTCCTCCATCCGCTTCATGATGAACCATTGCTGGGCAATGCTCAGCACGTTGTTGGTCAACCAGTAGAGCACCAGTCCCGACGGGAAGAAAGCGAAGAAGATGGACAGCCCGATGGGCATGAACATCATGATCTTCTGCTGCGTCGGATCCATGGTCATAGCCGAAGCGCTGAGCTTCTGCTGGAAGAACATGCTGATGCCGAACAGGATCGGCAGCACGTAGTACGGATCCGGGCTGGTCAGGTCCTGGATCCAGAACATGAACGGAGCGTGGCGCAGCTCCACGCTCTGCAGCAGCACCCAGTACAGCGCCAGGAATACCGGCAGCTGGACGATCAGCGGCAGGCAGCCCCCCAACGGGTTGAATTTCTCCTGCCGGTAGAGCTGCATCATTTCCTGGTTCAGCTTCTGCTTGTCGTCGCCGTACCGCTCCCGCAGGGCCTTGATGCGCGGGGCGAACTTGCGCATCTTGGCCATCGAGCGGTACTGGGCTTCCGACAACTTGTAGAACGCCGCTTTGATCAGCACCGTCAGGCCGATGATGGCCCAGCCCCAGTTCCCGAGCAGCATGTGCAGCTTCGACAGCAGCCAGAACAGCGGCTTGGCAATGACCGTCAACATGCCGTAATCGACGGTCAGGTCCAGCCCCTTGGCGATCGAAGCCAGGCGGTTCTGGAGCTGGGGGCCGACGTACAGGCGGCTGTCGAGGGTCGTATCCTGGCCGGGGCCAACCTCGTGCGAAGGGGCAACGAAGCCCATCACGTATCGGTCGTCGCCGATCTGCTTGCCGTACAGGAAGTCCTCCGCACCCGAGGGCGGAATGGCGGCGCCCACGAAGTACTGCTGGACCATCGCGACCCAGCCGCCGTGCGTACTCTGCTTGACCGGGCTGCCCTTGAGATCGCCGTAGGACACCTTCTCGTACTTGCCGGTGTAGTACGCGCCGCCCTTGAAGGTATGCTCGTGAAACATGCCGGTGAGGCCGTGGTGGGCCGCAACGTGGCGACGCTCAAGCTGGCTGTACTGGCGCACGGTCAGTGGCTTGCCGGTGGCGTTGTGGATCTGGTACTTCACCCCGATGGTGTACTTGCCCCGCTGCAAGGTATAGACCTTGGTGACGCTGATGCCGTCCTTGCGCCAGTGCAGGGGCACGGTGACGGTGTCGCTACCCTTGGCGAGCCGGTAATGCGTGCGCGCCACCCGGTAGCTGCTGTGGTGATTGGGGACCTCGGCGCCCGAGGGCGACAGCAGACCGTTCTGGGCGACATAGAGACCGGAGGGGTCGGCCGTCAGGAGCCGGAACGGCACGTTGGGGTTGTTCGACGACTCCGAATACTTGCTCAGGCTGGCGTCCCGGATGCCCCCGCCGAGGGTGGAGATCACCACGTGGAGGACGTCGGTGTCGACGTGAACCAGGGTGCCCTGCTGCGCGGACTGCCGGGTCGGGCTAGTCGCCGCGCCGGCGCTGCCCGAGCTTTTCTTCGCACTGCTCTGCGGGGCGCTCGGCAAGCCGCTTTGCGCTTGGCTGGACTGCGCGGATTCCTTGCCGGTTTTCTTCGCGGCTGCCGCCGACGCCCGGCTCGCGCCGGTGCCCTGGCCCTGCTGCTGTGTCGCGGCCGGCGGCTTCGGGGGCGGCGCCGTCTGGCCATAGTCGTGCTGCCACGACTGCCACAGAAGGAAGCCGACGAACGCCAGGGCGGCCAGCAGGAAATACCGCAGGTTATCCATGGGTGGAGCTCTTGGGGGATTCGGGAACGGGATCGTACCCGCCCGGAAATCCGGGATGACAGCGTGCCACGCGGCAGATGGCCAGCCAGCCGCCCCGCAGAGTGCCGTGCCGCCGGAGCGCCTCGAGCGTGTATTGCGAGCAGCTGGGATAGTAGCGGCAGTGTGGCCCGAGCAGGGGGCTCACCACGAGCCGATAGGCCTTAACCAGAACAATCAGCAGGAACCGCATCGTTGCGTCAGCCTTTCCCAGTGCCGCTCGAGACTTGCCCGCAGGCGTGCCGCGTCCGCCGCCGCGGCTGCCGGGCGCGCCATGACTACCAGGTCGACGGCCGGCAGCTGCTCGCGGTGCCGGCGGAAGCTTTCCCGGATGATCCGCTTGAGACGGTTGCGCTGGACCGAATTCCCCGCCCGCCGGACGGAAATCGCGAGCCCGAGGCGGGCGGCGCCGGCGTCGTTGCTCCGCGCCAGCACCGTAAAGCAGGAGTCCGCGGAGCGTTCAGCCTGCTGGAACACCCGCCGGAACTCGGCCTGGTGCAGAAGCCGCGCGGTGCGGGGAAAGCGGGCGCGAGACATGGGCCGCCGGGCGGCCCTAGACGGTGAGACGGTGACGACCCTTGGCCCGCCGTGCCTTGAGAACCTGCCTTCCGCGCCGCGTCGCCATCCGCGCGCGGAACCCGTGGGTTCGCTTGCGCTTGATGTTGCTGGGCTGAAACGTTCTCTTCATAGTGCCTACCGGTACCTGATTCTGCTGCGGGGAGCTGGCTTCCATCGCCCGGGAAACCGGCGAGGGAAGCGCGTGAGGGTACTTGGTGCCGACCGGCGGTGTCAACCGCCGGGTGGCTCCCGGGAGGCTGTGGATAAGCGGGTGCCACGGGTATAGACTGCTCTGTGCGGCCGGCGAAAAGTGCGGGGTAAGCACTGGCCGCTCCGGCTCCGTCAGATGCACTGCAGCCCACGTCCGCTCGAGGGGAAGGTGAACGTTTCCTTGTGGAACCAATGTATCCGTTACCTCGAAGGCCAGGTGCCGGAGCAGCAGCTCAACACCTGGATCCGTCCCCTGCAGGCGGTCGAGGAAGACGGCAACCTTCACATCTTTGCCCCCAACCGGTTCGTGCTCGACTGGGTGCACGAGAACTTCCTGTCGCTGATCCGGGATGTTGTCGCCGACCTGAACGGGGACGGGCAGGCGCAGGTGACGCTGGAGGTAGGCGCTGCCGCAGGTGGGCCCCGGGAGCGCCGGGCGGGCGAGCACGGGCACGCTGGACGCGAGGCGTGGCCGACGGGGGGGCGCCGGGAACCGGCGAGGGGCAACCGGCTCAACCGGAACTTTACCTTCGAGACTTTCGTCGAGGGCAAGTCGAACCAGCTGGCGGTCGCCGCAGCCCGGCAGGTGGCGGAGAACCCGGGTGAGGCCTATAACCCGCTGTTCCTCTACGGCGGTGTCGGGCTGGGCAAGACCCATCTGATGCACGCGGTCGGCAATCGCCTGCGTAACCTGAACCGGGAGGCGAGGGTCGTCTACCTGCATTCCGAGAGCTTCGTCGCCGATATGGTGAAGGCGCTCCAGCACAACCGGATCAACGAGTTCAAGGCGTTCTACCGCGCCGTTGACGCGTTGCTGATCGACGATATCCAGTTCTTCGCCGGCAAGGAGCGCTCGCAGGAAGAATTCTTCCACACGTTCAATTCCCTGCTCGAGGGCCAGCAGCAGGTGATTCTAAGCTGCGACCGCTATCCGAAGGAGGTGAACGGGCTGGAAGAGCGTCTCAAGTCCCGCTTCGGTTGGGGCCTGACCGTTTCGATCGAACCGCCGGAGCTCGAGACACGCGTGGCCATCCTGATGAAAAAGGCGGAGCAGAGCCGGGTCTGCCTGCCGGACGAGGTCGCGTTCTTCGTCGCCAAACGCATCCGCTCCAACGTCCGTGAACTCGAGGGCGCCCTACGCCGCGTCGTCGCGAACGCACATTTCACCGGGCAGCCGATCACGCTGGACTTCGCGAAGGACGCGCTCAAGGACCTGCTGGCGCTGCAGGAGAAACTGGTCACCATCGAGAACATCCAGAGAACGGTGGCGGAGTACTACAAGATGCGCAGCTCCGACCTCCTGTCGACGAAGCGCAGCCGCTCCATCGCGCGTCCCAGGCAGATCGCGATGGCGCTGGCGAAGGAGCTCACGAGCCACAGTCTGCCGGAAATCGGCGAACAGTTCGGGGGCCGGGACCACACCACGGTCCTGCACGCGTGCCGCCGCGTGAAGGCCCTGTGTGAAAGCGACGCCAGATGCGAGGAAGACTACGCCAACCTGTTGCGGACGCTGACGAGCTGATGGCCAACCTGGGGATCGGATGTGGATAACCGTTGCGCAAGATGTGAACGCGACGGCAGCGACGCAGCGCAACGGAATCGGTCCAACAGTTTTCCACCGACCGCCCACAGGAGGTAAACCGGCCTTGGCGGGCGCAAGTCTCTGGGTGGGAAGGCATTAACGCAACAGTCCCCGGGCTGACGACGGGCTAATAATAATAGAGTAAAGAACAGGAACTTCATTTTGACTGGTGGACGGGCGATTAACCAGGACGGGCTGGCAGAGCGATGAAATTCGAGATCGAACGCGAAGAATTGCTGAAGCCACTGCAAGCAATCGTCGGGGTGGTCGAGAAGCGGCAGACGATGCCGGTGCTATCGAACGTGCTCCTGGCGGTGCGGGACGACGGGCTGTCGGTAACGGCCACCGACCTCGAGGTGGAGCTGGTCGCACGGGCCGGGCTGGAAAATGCGCACCCGGGCGCCGTAACGGTGCCGGGACGGAAGCTCGTGGACATCGTCCGGACGCTGCCGGAAGGCGCAACCGTGGCGATGGAGCTGGAGGGGGACAAGGTGACGATCCGGTCCGGGCGGAGCCGCTTCACCCTGAGCACGTTGCCGGCGGCCGAGTTTCCCGTGGTGGAAGAGATTCACGGACTGTTGGAGCTTCAGGTGGGCCAGGCCGGGCTGAAGCGTCTTTGTGGCCAGACTGCGTTCGCCATGGCGCACCAGGACGTGAGGTATTACCTGAACGGCCTGCTGATGGAATTTCGGTCGGACATGCTCCGGGCGGTCGGCACGGACGGGCACAGGTTGGCGCTGTGTGACGTGGAGGCGGCGACGGGTGAATCGGAGCTGCGCCAGGTTATCGTGCCGCGCAAGGGGGTGGTCGAGCTGCAGCGGCTGCTGGGGGAAGATGACGAGCCGGCGCACCTGGAGGTGAGCACGAACCATGTGCGGGTGACTCTGGGGGACCTGCGCTTCACCTCGAAGCTGATCGACGGGCGCTTCCCTGACTACGAGCGGGTGATTCCCCGGGACGGGGACAAGTACGTGGAGGTTGACCGGCAGTTGTTGCGGCAGGCGCTGGCGCGTGCGGCAATCCTCTCGAACGATAAGTATCGGGGAATCCGTTTGCAGCTGGCTGCCGGGCGGCTGGCGATTCAGGCGCATAACCCGGAGCAGGAGTCCGCGGAAGAGGAGTTGGAGGTGGGGTATGAGGGCGATGGTGTGGAAGTGGGCTTTAACGTGAATTACCTGCTGGATCCGCTTGCGGCGCTGGAGGGTGAGTCGGTGGAGCTGATCCTGAAGGATGCGAACAGCAGCTGTTTGATCCAGGCGCCGGGCAACCCGAGCAGCCGACATGTTGTGATGCCAATGCGACTCTGAGCGACAGGATGGGGCTGCGGAGTCTGGGTGCTCGCGATTTTCGGTGCTTTGCAGAGGTGAACCTGGAGTTCGCGGACTCGGTCAACGTGGTGGTGGGCGACAACGCCTCGGGGAAGACGAGTCTCCTCGAGGCGATTTATTTTCTGGGGCGGGGAAGATCGTTCCGGGAATCCCGGCGGCGGGCGCTGATCCGATACGGGTGCCGGGAGCTGATAGTGTTCGGGCGGGTGGGTAGGGGGGACGGAGCGAGCGTGCGGTTGGGGCTGCGCTTGGAGGAAGGGGCGATGCAGGGACGGGTGGCGCGAAGGAAGGCCGGGGGAATCGGCGAGCTCGCTGCGTGGTTGCCGGTACAGGTTATCGATCCGCATGTGCACCGGCTTCTCGAGGGGGGGCCCGGCGAACGCCGGCGTTACATGGACTGGGGTGTGTTCCACGTGGAACATGGCTACCTGGAGGCCTGGCGGAGGTACGCCCGGGCGTTGCGGCAGCGCAACGTGGTCCTTCGCCGGGGGGGCGCGCAGGCGGGGCGCCTGGCCAGGGCCTGGAACGGGGAGTTGGGGGCCTCCGGCGGGGATCTCGACCGCGCCCGGGGCCGGTTCGTCGCGCGCGTCGGTCCCCACGTGCAGGAGATCGTGAACCGCGTGCTGGGGCGGGACTGCCGGGTAGAGCTGCGGTACCGCCGGGGTTGGTCGGAAGGGGTCACGCTCGAGCGGGCGTTGGAGCGGCAGCTGGCGGGCGACGTGGAGCGGGGCCATACCGGGGCGGGGCCACATCGTGCGGAGCTCGACATTCGGATGGAGGGGCGGCCGGCCCGGGAGTGGGTCTCCCGGGGGCAGGGGAAGGTGGTATCGGGTGCGCTGGTGTTGGCCGAGATGCTCGCTGCCGAAGCCGCGGGCAGGGGGAACGGGGTACTGCTGGTGGACGATGCCGGCGCAGAGCTTGGGCCAGCCTACCGGGACCGGTTTTGGGCGGTACTGGAAGAGTTGCCGGCGCAGAAATTCATTACCGGCGTGTCGCGCGCGGAGCTGCCGTGGCGCGGAAAGCGGCTTCCGGGACGGATGTTCCACGTGGAACACGGCCAGGTCCGGGAAGTGGTAGAATAGTTCTTTTCCAGACCCGAAGAGCCCCTATGAGCGCCACCAATTCCTACGACTCCTCCAGCATCCGTGTACTCAAGGGACTCGAGGCCGTTCGCAAGCGCCCGGGCATGTACATCGGTGACACCGATGATGGCACCGGGCTGCATCACATGGTCTTCGAGGTCGTAGACAACTCCATCGACGAGGCTCTGGCCGGCTTCTGTACCGCCGTCCAGGTCATCCTGCACGAGGACAATTCCGTTACGGTGATCGACGACGGGCGGGGAATCCCGGTGGATATGCACAAGGAAGAGGGCAGGTCCGCCGCCGAGGTGATCATGACCATGCTGCATGCCGGCGGCAAGTTCGACGCCAACTCGTACAAGGTGTCCGGGGGCTTGCACGGCGTCGGGGTCTCCGTCGTCAACGCGTTGTCCGAGTACCTCGAGCTCACCATCTGTCGCGACGGAAGCGTGTTTCGCCAGACCTACGCCGATGGCGAGCCCACGCAGCCTCTCGAGGCGGTCGGCCAGACCGATCGCACGGGCACCACGCTGCGCTTCCGCCCCAGCCCTCGGGTCTTCAGCGACATCCACTTCCACTTCGACCTGCTGGCGAAACGCCTGCGCGAGCTGTCCTTCCTGAATTCCGGCGTCCGAATTGTCCTGACGGACGAGCGCGACCAGCGCGAGCAGGTCTTCGAGTACAAGGGCGGCATCCGGGCTTTCGTGCAGCTGCTGAACCAGAAGAAGACCCCGCTGCACCATACAGTCTTCTATTTTAATACCGAGCGCGAAGGTATCACCGTTGAAGCCGCGATGCAGTGGAACGACTCGTACCAGGAGAGCGTGTTCTGTTTCACCAACAACATCCCCCAGCGCGACGGCGGCACCCACATGGCCGGTTTCCGCTCGGCGCTCACCCGGACCCTGAAGAACTACATCGAGGAAAGCGGTCTCACCCGGCGCGAAAAGGTCAACATCAGCGGCGACGATGCCCGCGAGGGCCTTACGGCGGTCATCTCGGTCAAGGCGCCCGACCCGAAGTTCTCCTCCCAGACCAAGGACAAGCTGGTCTCCTCGGAGGTCAAGGGCGTGGTCGAGTCCACCATGGCCGAAGCACTGTATGCGTACCTCCTGGAAAACCCGGCCGACGCGCGCGTGATCGCGAGCAAGATGCTTGAGGCAGCGCGGGCGCGCGAGGCCGCGCGCAAGGCACGGGAGATGACGCGGCGCAAGGGGGCGCTCGATGTCGCCGGCCTGCCCGGTAAGCTCGCCGACTGCCAGGAGAAGGATCCAGCCCTTTCCGAATTATTCATCGTCGAGGGCGACTCCGCCGGGGGCTCCGCGAAGCAGGCCCGGGATCGCCGTACCCAGGCAGTGCTCCCGCTCAAGGGCAAGATCCTTAACGTGGAGAAGGCGCGTTTCGACAAGATGCTCTCCTCGGTGGAAGTCGCAACCCTGATCACCGCGCTTGGCTGCGGCGTGGGCCGCGAGGACTTCGACCCGGACAAGCTCCGCTACCACCGCATCATCATCATGACCGACGCGGACGTCGACGGCTCCCATATCCGCACCCTGCTGCTGACCTTCTTGTACCGCCAGATGTATGCGCTGGTCGAGCGCGGCCATGTCTACATTGCCCAGCCGCCGCTGTACAAGCTGAAGAAGGGCAAGCAGGAGCAGTACGTCAAGGACGATGCCGAGCTCACTGCCTACTTACTGCAGGCGGCGCTCGAGGCCGCGGAGCTGCACGTGTCCGCCGACGCGCCCCCGGTCCGGGGCGACGCGCTGGAGGGCATCGCCCGCCGCTACGAGCAGGTGATGGCGACCGTCACCCGCCTGGACCGGCGCTACGACGAGAACATTCTGGAGCAGATGATCTACATGCCGGCGGTAACCGCGGACCTGATGTCCGACCCCGGGCAGCTCGAGCGCTGGACCCACGATCTGCTCGCACGACTGAACGCGGAGCGCGGCCACCGGATACGCTACGGCTTAGTCAGCGCCGGCCGGGACGGCCTCGTCATGGAGCGTATCCGCCACGGTATCGCCAAGCACATCCGTTTCCCCCGGGAGATGTTCGAGTCCGCGGAGTATCGCTCCATGATCGAGTTAGGGGAGCGGCTCGACGGCCTGATCGGGGAAGGCGCCTACGTCCAGCGGGGCAACAGCACCCGGCCGGTGGACTCCTTCAAGGAGGCGCTGGAGTGGCTCATGGAGGAAGCCAAGAAGGGTCGGAGCATCCAGCGCTACAAGGGGCTCGGCGAGATGAACCCGGAGCAGCTCTGGGAGACCACCATGAACCCGGAGACCCGCCGCCTGCTTCAGGTCAGCGTGGAAGACGTGGTCGCGGCCGACGACATGTTCACCACGCTGATGGGCGACCAGGTCGAACCGCGGCGCGAGTTCATCGAGCGCAATGCGCTGCTGGTGACTAACCTCGACATCTGAGGCGTCCGAGGCTGGCCGCGGAGACCGTGCCGCCCAGGGCCCCGCGCCTGTCCAATCGATAATTCCAGTTCGGTCAGGTCGTTACGGGCCAACTGCCGTCCCGGACAGGTGCTTTCCCGGGCCCGTGTGCCGGGATCGGCGTCAGCGCGGCGCGCGCCGGGATCCAGCTGAACGTCCCACCCGCGCTTTCCCCCGACGCGCGCCGCACGGCCTCGGCCGCGCTGCCAGCGCCTCGGTATTCGTGTCGATCCACTGCTTGGCACGAGCGTTGATCTCCCGCGGCTTGAGCCCGGCGGTATCGATCGCCGGCCCGATACGCACGCGAACGATACCTGGCTTGATCAGGATGCGGCCGCGCAGCCAGTGCTCGCCGGCGTTGTGCGCGACCGGCACCACGGGGGCTTCGGTCTCCGCGGCGAGCATCGCGCCACCGGCCCCGAACGAACGGGTCCGGCCCGGGGGTACCCGGGTACCCTCAGGAAAGACCACCACCCAGATTCCCTGCCGGAGCCGTGTGCGTCCCTGGCGTACCACCTCCCGTAGCGCGCGCTTTCCGGAGCTCCGATCGATCGCGATCGGAGCTGCCGAACGCAGGCCCCAGCCGAACACGGGGATTCGCAGCAACTCCCGCTTGAGTACCCAGGTCTGCGGCGGCATCACCTTCTGGGTGAGCAGGGTCTCGAGCATCGACTGGTGCTTGCAGAACACGATCGCCGGTCCCGCAGGCAGATTCCCGGTACCTTCGTACTCTACCCGGACGCGGCACAGCCAACGCAGGCAGAAGCGCTGCACCGCAATCCAACTGTATATCAGCGGGTAGCGCATGCCATAGGGCAGGGGAAGAGCCAGCACCAGGAGGACCACCCAGACCGGGATCGTAACCGCCGCCTGCGCGTAATAAACGAGTGACCCCGCCAGCGCTTTCGGGCTTGCCCTTTCGCCCGGCGTCATGGGCGTGACTCGGCGGCCCTGCCAGCCTCGGCCAGCGCGAGGGAAAGCTCATTCAAATCCCGGTAGACGGGCACGTCCGGCCGCTCGTCCAGTGCGGCCAGGGTGGCTTCCCCCCGGCCCGTGCGCACCAGCACCGGGCGGGCCCCGGCGCTGATCGCAGCTTCCAGGTCTCCCAGCTGGTCGCCGACCACCAGCACCTCCTCCAGCTCCGTCTGGAAGCGCCGGCCGATGTCCTCGAGCAGTCCGGGCCGCGGCTTGCGGCAGTGACAGTCGTCCTCGGGCAGATGGGGACAGAAGAACAGACCGTCGACGCTGCCACCGAGGGCGGCGAGCTCCCGCTGCATCCGGCGATGGATGGCAAACAGCACGTCGGGCGTGATCAGCCCGCGGCCGATCGCGGGCTGATCGCTCGCAATCACCAGCCGGTGGCCGGTCTGCGCCAGGCGGACCATCGCCTCGAGGCTGCCCGGGATCGGGACCCAGGCCTCGGCGGACGCCAGGTAATCCTCGACCTCCTCGTTCACCACCCCGTCCCGGTCGAGAACGATCAGGCTCATGCCGCCACCCCGGGCTGCAGGCGCGAGATGTCCGCGATCTCCAGGAACCGTGCCTGTATTGATTGCAGCAGGGCCAGGCGATTCCTTCGCAGCTGCGCGTCGCCGGTCATCACCATGACCCGGTCGAAGAACTCGTCGACAGCCTCCCGCAACTCCGCCAGCGTGGCCAGCGCACCGGTGTAGTCGCCGCTCCCGACCAGCCTGGACAGCCGCTCCCGGCGCACTTCCAAAGCCCGGTCCAGGGCGCGCTCTTCCGGCGTTTCCAGCGCGCCGCGGTCCACCGCGTTGTCGAGGTCCTCGGGATCGGCCTTGCGCAGGATATTGCCGATGCGCTTGTTGGCGGCCGCCAACGCCTCGGCCTCGGGCAACTCCAGGAAAGCCTCGACCGCGCGCAGCCGGCGCTGGAAATCCGGCGGCGACACCGGCCGGCGGGCCAGCACGGCGTCGAACACATCCGCCCGGATGCCCTGCTCCTGGGCGTGCGCCCGCAGCCGCTCGAACATGAAATCGTAAAGCTCGTCGGGCAGCCCGGCATCGCTCTCCATCGGCTGCAGCCGGCATGCTTCTACCAGCAGCTCCGGCAGGGACAGCGCGAGCTCCGCCTCGGTCAGGATCCGCATCACGCCGAGCGCCGAGCGCCGCAGCGCAAACGGGTCCTTGTCGCCGCTCGGGCGCTGTCCAACGGAAAAGATACCGGCCAGCGTATCGAGCCGGTCCGCAAGCGCCAGGGTCTGCGCCACCCCGCCCTCGGGGATAACGTCCGTGGCGTACGCCGGCTGGTACTGTTGGCGAATGGCTGCGACCACGGGCTCCGCCTCGCCGGCCATCCGGGCGTAGTAGCCGCCCATGATCCCCTGCAGCTCCGGGAATTCCCCCACCATCTCGCTCAGCAGGTCCGCCTTGGCCAGCCGCGCCGCGCGCTCGGCCTGCCGGGCGTCGGCCCCCGCGCGTCCGGCCACAAAGCGGGCCAGCTCCGCCACCCGGGCGCTCTTGTCGGCCAGTGAGCCCAGGTGTTCCTGGAATACAACACTGGCCAGGCCCTCGGCCATTTGCTCGGGCGAGCGCGCCAGGTCCTGCCGCCAGAAAAATTCGGCATCGGCCAGTCGCGGTCGCACGACCCGCTCGTTGCCGCGGCGTACCTCTTCCGGGTCCCGGCTTGCAAGGTTGCTGATGGCCACGAAAGCCGGCGCCAGCCGCTCCCCGTGCCACAGCGGGAAGTAGCGCTGGTGCCCTTCCATGGTCGCGATCAGTACCTCGGGCGGAAGCGCCAGGAAGCGCTCGTCGAAGTTGCCCACAACCGGGCACGGCCACTCCACCAGAGCCGTCACCTCGTCGAGGAGCTCCCCCTCGATGCGCGGCCGCGCACCCACGCCCGCCGCTGCCCGCCGGACCTGCTCCTCGACTATCGCCCGGCGCTCCTCGCGATCGGCGACCACGTGACCGGGATCCCGGAGCAACGCCTCGTACCGGTCCGGCCGGTCCAGCCGGATCGGGTCCGGGTGATGGAAGCGGTGTCCGCGCGAGAATCGGTCAGACGCCTGACCGAAGAATCGGGCCGGGACCACCTCGTCCCCCAGCAACAGCACCACCCATCGCACCGGGCGCACGAACTCCGCGTCGCCCCGCCCCCAGCGCATGCGCCTTGGCACGGGAAGGGCCCCCAGCGCCTGGTCGATCAGCTGCGGCAGAAGCGCAGAGGCCGGGCGTCCGGGCCGGGTGTACCGGTGAAACAGGTACCGCCCCTGGGCCGTATCCCGGGTCTCGAGCTCTTCCACCGCCACGCCGCAGGAGCGCGCGAAGCCGTCAGCGGCCCGGGTCGGCCGGCCTCCGGCGTCGAACGCCCGGTCCGCGGGCGGTCCCCGCTTTTCCACCTCGCGCGGTGGCTGCATGGTCTGGAGCGCACGGATGCGCACGGCCAGGCGCCGTGGGGTCGCGAAGCTACGTGCCTCACCGTGACCCAGCTCGTGCACCGCCAGGCGGGCTACGAGCTCCCGGGCGAACGCCTTCTCGAGGTCCGCCAGCGCCCGCGGGGGCAGCTCTTCGGTGCCGATCTCGACCAGCAGGTCCGCGCGCTCAGTCACCGGAGCCCTCCCGCGCCAGCAAAGGGAAGCCCAGGTCCTCGCGCGCGCCGTAATACTCCCGGGCTACACGCCGGGCAAGGTCCCGGACCCGCAGGATGTATCGCTGGCGCTCCGTGACGGAGATGGCGCTGCGCGCGTCCAGCAAATTGAAGGTGTGCGAGGCCTTCAGCACCATCTCGTACGCCGGCAGCGGCAGGTTCCGTTCCACCAGTCGCCCGCACTCGCGCTCGCAGCGGTCGAACCAGTCCCGCAGGGACGGTACGTCGGCATACTCGAAGTTGTAACGAGACATTTCCACCTCGTTTTGGTGGAACACGTCGCCGTAGCTGACCCGGCCCTGCGGTCCATCGGCCCAGGTGAGATCGAAGACGCTGTCGACGCCCTGAAGGTAAAGCGCAATGCGCTCGAGCCCGTAGGTGATCTCCCCGGTCACCGGGCGGCAGTCGAGCCCCCCTACTTGCTGGAAGTAGGTGAACTGGGTGATCTCCATGCCGTTGAGCCAGATCTCCCAGCCAAGCCCCCAGGCGCCGAGGGTCGGGGATTCCCAGTTGTCCTCGACGAACCGGATATCGTGTACCAGGGGATCGATTCCCAGTGCCACCAGGGAACCGAGATAAAGCTCCTGCAGGTCACCCGGCGAGGGCTTGATCACGACCTGGAACTGGTAGTAATGCTGGAGCCGGTTGGGATTCTCGCCGTAGCGCCCGTCGGCAGGGCGGCGGGATGGCTGCACATACGCGGCGCGCCAGGGCTCGGGACCGATGGAACGAAGGAACGTCGCCGGGTGGAAGGTGCCGGCGCCCACCTCCATGTCCTGGGGCTGCACCAGCACGCAACCCTGTCGCCCCCAGTACTGCTGGAGCAGCAGAATCAGCTGCTGGAAGCTGGTTGGCAGCTCGCCGCTCATGGTCCGTTACCTGGTCAAGTTTCGGCAATGCCGCGTCTCGGGCCGCGGCCGGCGCCCCCGGCGCGACAAGCGCGCAGTATAGCGGCTGGGCCGTCGCTCGTGCACGCGGGCGCAACGCGGATGCTAAGCTGCGCGCTCAGCATTCGGAGACGGGATCAGCGTGGCAGCAGCGACCGGCAACCAGGAATCCGCCCGCACCGGGCGTTACCGTGACACCCGCCGGGTCACGCTGGTGGGTGCGGCATGCAACGTGGTCCTGGCGGCCGGCAAGCTCGCGGTGGGCTTGGTCGCGCACTCCCAGGCCCTGGTGGCCGACGGCATCCATTCGTTCTCGGACCTGCTCAGCGATGGGCTGGTGGTATTCGCCGCAAGGCACGCCGACCGTGCCGCCGACCAGGACCACCCATACGGCCACGCGCGTTTCGAGACCATCGCCACGGTCGCGCTGGGGGTGTTCCTGGTCGCGGTCGGCATCGGCATTGCGGTGGATGCGGTCGACAGGCTGTTCCATCCCGGCGAGCTGGCGCGCCCCGGCTACGCCGCGCTGGTGGTCGCCGGCCTGTCGGTGGTGGCCAAGGAGTGGCTCTACCACTATACGGCGCGGGTGGCGCGGCGGCTGCGTTCGGTGATGCTCAAGGCAAACGCGTGGCATCATCGCAGCGACGCGATCTCCTCGCTCGTGGTGATCGTCGGCATTGCCGGCACCATCGCCGGCCTGCCGTACCTGGACTCGGTGGCGGCGATCGTGGTGGCCTATATGATCGCCAAGATCGGGTGGGATCTCGGCTGGAACAGCACCCGCGAGCTCGTGGACACGGCCCTCGACCAGGAGCGGGTGCGGGAGATCCGCGACGAGATCCGGCTGGTCAGGGGCGTTCGCAGTGTGCACGACCTGCGCACCCGGCGCATGGGCTCCGACGCGCTGGTGGACGTGCACGTCCAGGTGGATCCGCGGCTGAGCGTCTCCGAGGGTCACCTGATCAGCGAGCTGGTGCACCAGCGGCTGGTGAAGCGGGTGCCCGAGGTGACGGACGTGCTGGTGCACATCGATCCGGAAGACGATGAGACCTGGCATCCCGGCGTCCACCTGCCGCTGCGGGCCGAGCTCATGGACGACATGCAGGGCCGCTGGCGGGACATCCCGGGCGCGGAGCGCATCGAGGAAGTTACGTTGCACTACCTCGACGGACGAATCCGAATGGAACTCGTGCTGCCGCTGGACATCCTGTCCGACATCGGCCAGGCGCGGGAGCTCGCGCGACGCATCCGGGCCGCCGCCCTGGCACACCCGGACGTCGCTGGCGTCGATGTGCGCTACCATTAGCGTCGGCGGCGGGCAACCGGGTCCCAACCAGCGCCCGCACCAAAACAGGGCGCGGCACGCAAATAGTGCGCTGTTTTTGTGCAAGACCAGCCGAGGCTCCCGCGGAGCCTGGGCGGCGGCCCGATCCCGGTGCATGGCACGAATCGTGCTTAAACCGACTCCATGGATGCCGGCGCGGACCGGCCCGATTGGAACCGAACCATCCCCCGACCGGAGGAATGAATGATGTCGGCTGACGACGTAATAAAGAGCCTGACGGACGACAACGTCAAGTTCGTCGACCTGCGCTTTACCGATACCAAGGGCAAGGAGCAGCACGTCAGCGTGCCCGCCCACGATGTTGACGAGGATTTCTTCGAGTCGGGCAAGATGTTTGACGGCTCCTCGATCGCGGGCTGGAAGGGGATCAACGAGTCCGACATGATCCTGATGCCGGATTCGGAGAGCGCGGTGATCGACCCCTTCTCGGAGGAGATCACGCTCAACATGCGCTGCGACGTGATCGAGCCGAACACCATGCAGGGCTATGACCGTTGCCCGCGCTCGCTGGCCAAGCGTGCGGAGGCCTACCTCGCCTCGACCGGCATCGGTGACACGGCCTACTTCGGGCCGGAGCCGGAATTCTTCGTGTTCGACGACGTGCGCTGGGGCGCCGACATCAGCGGTGCCTTCTACAAGGTCGATTCGGAGGAGTCCCACTGGAATTCCGAGCGTGTCTACCCCGACGGGAACGTGGGGCACCGGCCCGGCATCAAGGGCGGATATTTCCCGGTGCCGCCGGTGGACTCGCTGCACGACATCCGTTCGGCGATGTGCCTGGCGCTGGAGGAGATGGGCCTGAAGACCGAGGTGCATCACCACGAGGTGGCCACCGCCGGCCAGTGCGAGATCGGGGTCGCCTTCAACACGCTGGTCAGGAAGGCCGACGAGGTCCAGATCCTCAAGTACGTGGTGATGAACGTCGCGCACGGCTACGGCAAGACCGCGACCTTCATGCCCAAGCCGCTGGTGGGCGACAACGGCAACGGCATGCACACCCACTGCTCGGTATCCAAGGAGGGCCAGAACCTGTTCGCGGGCGACCGCTACGGGGGGCTGTCCGATACCGCGCTGCACTTCATCGGGGGCGTGATCAGGCACGCGCACGCCGTGAACGCTTTCACCAACGCCAGCACCAACAGCTACAAGCGCCTGGTGCCGGGCTTCGAGGCCCCGGTAATGCTGGCCTACTCGGCGCGCAACCGCTCCGCCTCGATCCGCATTCCGTGGGTCAACAGCCCCAAGGCGCGGCGGATTGAGATCCGCTTCCCGGATGCCACCGCCAACCCCTACCTGGCGTTTTCGGCCATGCTGATGGCCGGTCTCGACGGCGTCCAGAACAAGATCAACCCGGGCGAGGCGATGGACAAGGACCTGTACGACCTGCCGCCAGAGGAGGAGAAGAAGATCCCGCAGGTAGCCTACTCGTTTGAGCAGGCGCTCAACGCGCTCGACGCTGACCGGGATTTCCTCAAGGCGGGCGGAGTGTTCACCGACGACGTGATCGACGCCTATATCGCGCTCAAGATGGAAGAGGTCACGCGCCTGCGCATGACGACTCATCCGGTGGAGTTCGACATGTACTACAGCGTCTGAGCGTCCCAATGCGAGCCGGCGGCCCGGCCCGGGCCGCCGGCGTTTGTCAGGGGCAAGCGGAGGCGTTACGTTAGCCGTGTGACCAGATCCACCGTCATCGCGCTGCTCGCGCTGGCCCTGGCCCTGCCGTGGGGCGGCGCGTCTGCGACCACGATCTACAAGTGGACCGACAGCGACGGCGTGGTGCACTACTCGGACCAGCCCGCGCCCGGCTCGCACAAGGTCGACGTCGGTTCACCGCAGACGGTACCGGCGCAGAAGATGCCGAAGAACCTGCAAACCGGCGGCAACGGCGCTCCCGGCCAGCAGGGCGCGAGCAAGGCGGCGGGCTACCAGAGCCTGAGCCTGAGCCACCCGTCCCCGAAGCAGACCATCCGCAACAACCAGGGCAGGCTCCGCGTCGTCTACCGTCTCCAGCCGCACCTGCGCGCACGCCGGGGCGACCGCGTCCAGGTGCTGCTCGACGGCAAGCTCGCCAAGACCACGGCTGATGGCTCAGCGACCCTTGACAACATCGACCGCGGCACGCATACCGTGCGGGTGCAGGTGGTCGACTCTTCGGGCAAGCCCCTGATCCGGTCCGCCAGCCACACCTTCTACATGAAGCGCGCCTTCATCCACCGGAACAACGGCATGATGATGAACCGCGCCCCCAGCATGCCGACCCAGCCGCACGGACCCTGACCGAAGGAGTGGCCGCCCGCGAGCCTTATGCACCAGATCGGTGCATAATGGGGCCGCGCGTCCTCCTCCCGTCACAGCCGGCCGCCTGGCCCAGTTCTTGCAATAGACCATGGCATGAAACCCGCAAAGATGAGCGCACGGCTCGCCCCCGCGGTCCTGGATTCGCTGACCACGGCGATCGTGCTGCTCGACCGCGATCTCGGGGTGGTATACATGAACCCCTCCGCCGAAAGCCTGTTCGGGGCCAGCCTGCAGCACCGGGCGGGCCACCCGGTGGGGCTGCTCGTTCCCGGTGCCGGCGCGCTGCGCGCGCAGCTTCGCCAGGCGCTGGCTTCCGGCGGCCCCTACACCGTTCGGGAGTTCGACCTACCGCTCGCCGGCGGGCGTCGGGTGACCGCGGATATCACCATCACGCCGGTAGGGGACGCCGGGGATGCCGCGCTGCTGCTGGAGATCGCGGTGCTCGACCGGCGCCTGCGGATTACGCGCGAGGAAGCCCTGCTCGCCCAGCAGCAGGTATCGCGTACGGTGCTGCGCGGGCTGGCCCACGAGATCAAGAATCCCCTGGGCGGGCTGCGCGGGGCCGCGCAACTCCTTGAGCGCGAGCTGGACGATGGGGGCCTGCGCGAGTACACGCGGGTCGTGATCGCGGAAGCCGACCGGCTGCGCAATCTGGTCGATTCCCTGCTCGGGCCCTCCCGGCCGCCACGCCGCCGCCCGGTCAACATCCACGAAGTGCTCGAGCACGTGCGCATGCTGGTCGACGCCGAAGCTCACCCGGGGATCGTGCTGGAGACCGACTACGATCCCAGCATCCCTCAGCTCGAGGGAGACCCGGAACAACTGATCCAAGCGGTGCTCAATATCGTACGCAACGCGGCGGAAGCGGTGCAGGACCAGGCCGCGGCCGGCGGCCACGGCATCATCCGGCTACGCACGCGCAGCGCGCGCCAGCTCACGCTCGGGCACCGCCGGCACCGCCTCGTGGCCCGGATCGAGATCGTCGACAACGGGCCCGGCATTGCCGGGGACCAGCGTGACACCATCTTCTATCCCCTGGTCACCGGTCGCCCCGACGGCACCGGGCTGGGACTGTCCTTCGCCCAGGACCTGGTGGGTCGTCACGGCGGCCTGATCGAGTGCGACAGCCGGCCGGGGGAGACCTGTTTCACGATATTCCTGCCGCTGTCCGCGGCGGGGGAGGCGGGGTATGGCTGAGATCCGCGTCTGGGTAGTGGAAGACGACGCCTCGATGCGATGGGTGCTGGAGCGGGCACTGCACGCGGCCGGGATGCACGTCACCGGCTACGAGAATGGCGCCGCTGCGGAGGACGGGGTCCGCCGGGGGCTGCCCGACGTGGTGCTGACCGACATCCGGATGCCCGGTGAGGACGGTCTGTCGCTGATGCGGCGCCTGCACGAGAAGGATCCGGAGTTGCCGGTGGTCGTGATGACGGCGCATTCGGACCTCGACAGCGCGGTGGCGTCCTACCGTGGTGGTGCCTTCGAGTACCTGCCCAAGCCGTTCGACATCGACGAGGCCGTGGCGCTCGTCCGCCGGGCCTGGAAGCAACGGCACCAGGAAACGTCCGCCGCAGCGGAACCCGACGCCGGAGGGGGCGAGCCCCCGGAACTGGTCGGCGAAGCACCGGCAATGCAGGAGGTGTTCCGGGCCATCGGCCGCCTAAGCCGCTCCAATATCACGGTCCTGATCACGGGCGAATCCGGCACCGGCAAGGAGCTGGCGGCGCGCGCGCTGCACCGGCACGGGCCCCGCGCGGGCAAGCCTTTCATCGCGATCAACACCGCGGCGATTCCCCGGGACCTGCTCGAGTCCGAGCTGTTCGGGCATGAGCGTGGTGCCTTCACGGGAGCCCAGGCGCAACGCCGCGGGCGGTTCGAGCAGGCCGACGGCGGCACCTTGTTCCTCGACGAGATCGGGGACATGCCCGCGGAGCTGCAGACACGCCTGCTGCGCGTGCTCTCGGACGGCGAGTTCTACCGCGTGGGTGGTCACGTGCCGATCCGGGCCGACGTACGGATCATCGCGGCTACTCACCAGGATCTCGAAGCGGCGGTTGCACAAGGGCATTTCCGGGAGGACCTCTACCACCGGCTGAACGTGATCCGGGTGCACTTGCCCGCGCTGCGGCAGCGGCGCGAGGACATTCCGGCGCTGCTGCGCCATTTCCTCGACGCCGCCGCGCGCGAGCTGACCACCGAGCCGAAAAAACTCGCTCCCGAGGCCGAGCGCTACCTCTGGTCCCTGGACTGGCCGGGCAACGTGCGGCAACTGCAAAACACCTGCCGCTGGCTCACCGTGATGGGCTCGGGGCGCGAGCTTCACCTGGAGGACCTGCCGCCCGAGCTCGGCCGCCGCGAGACGCCGGCGGGCCGTGATCTCCCGGACGGCTGGGAAGCCCCGCTGCGGCGCTGGGCCGAGCAGCGCCTGGCGAGCGGCGGCGCTGATCTGCTCGACGAGGCGTTGCCGGTGTTCGAGCGGGTGCTGATCGAGACCGCCCTGCGACGCACCGGGGGACGTCGGCAGGAGGCGGCTCAGCTGCTGGGATGGGGCCGCAACACCCTGACCCGCAAGATCAGCCAGCTCGGGCTCGACCGCGGCACCTGAGGCCCGGCAGCCGCGCGATCCACCGCGCGCTCCCCGTACCGGTTAGAATGTTCGCCCGACCTCCGCCAACCCGCTCGCCCGGAAACCCCGGGGAGGGAGCCCGATGGCCCTGAGTCTGCGTCGAATCGTGCTGACCTATGGCGCCGGATCCGCCGGTGGCCTGGTCAACGCGCTGCTGGCGTGGGGGGCCGGTGGCCTCGGGATCACTACGGCCCTGCACGTGGCGATCGCCCCCGCGCTGACGCCCCACCTGCTCTACCCGCGCGTGGTCTGGGGCGGGATCTGGGGCACGCTGTTCCTGCTGCCGGTTTCCCGCGCGCGCCCGCTGCGCAGCGGGTTCCTCGTGAGCCTGGTGCCCACGCTGGTGCAGCTGCTGCTGGTCTTTCCACGCTGGACCCCCTGGGGCATCGCGGGCCTCGGCCTGGGCTGGCTGACCCCCGGCTTCGTGCTGCTGTTCAACGCGGCCTGGGGCTGCGCCTCGGCGCTCGCCCTGCGGCTGCTGGAGTAACCGCCTTGGACGCGTTGCTGGCGGCGTGGCGCGAGGCGGGAAGCCGCTATGTCCACCACGGTCACGAGATCTTCTATCGGGACGCCGGCGAGGGCCGGGCCGTCCTATGCCTGCACGGCTTCCCCACGGCATCCTGGGATTGGCACCGGGTATGGGAGCCTCTCGCTTCCGATTTCCGCCTGATCGCTCCGGACCTGCTGGGATTCGGATTCTCGGACAAGCCGGTGGCGCACGACTACAGCGTGCTGGAGCACGCGGACATCGTCGAGGGGCTGCTGGCCGCCCGGGGCATCGATCGCGTCGAACTGCTGGCCCACGGTCTCGGCGACACGGTCGGGCAAGAGCTGCTGCACCGGTGTGAGCAGCGACGTGCCTCGGGGGAGGCCGGGCTGCGCCTGGGTGCCATCTTGTGGCTGAACGGCGGCATGTTTCCCGAGCGCCATCAGCCCCCCCGGATGCAGAGTTGGCTTGCCGGGCCGCCGGGCCCGCTGATCAGCAGGCTGATCAGCGAGCGGGCCTTCGTCCGCGGCTTGTCGCGCCTCTTCGGACCGGAAACCCGGCCCGACGCGCCGGAGATGCGTCGCTTCTGGGCGCTCGTGAGCTACCGCAACGGTCACCACGCCATGTGCCGGACCATCCGCTACACGGCCGAAAGGCGGCGCAACCGCGAGCGCTGGGTGGGATCCGTGACCCGGAGCACCCGCGCGATGCGGCTGGTCAGCGGCGTCGCGGACCCCGTGTCCGGCGGTCGCATGGCCGACCGCTACGCCGAGCTGGTACCCCTGGCGGACGTGCGCCGGCTCACCGGCATCGGTCATTATCCCCAGCTCGAGGCAGCGGACGCGGTAGTCGCCGCCGCCCGCGATCTCTTCTCCCGGACCGACGATCCGTACTGAAGGCTTGCGGACGCCGGTGCCGGCCATCACAAGTGCATGCGGCGCGCCTGCTCGGTGGCCGCCTCCGGCACGCTGGTGATCAGGCGCACCCCGCGCTTGCGCGTGAAGTAGGTCCAGGCCCACTGCACCATCACCCTCAGCTTGTTGCCGAACTCGATCAGGTAGGTCACGTGCACCACTACCCAGGCCAGCCATGCGACAAAGCCCCGCAGGTGCACCGGGCCGATGTGTGCGACCGCGGCGTGGCGCCCGATCACGGCCATGCTGCCCTTGTCCACGTAGCGGAACGGCACCGTCCTCCGGCCATGCCGGCGACGCTCCAGCAGCCGCGCCACGTACCGTCCCTGCTGGACCGCGACCGGCGCGACACCGGGCAGGGCGGGGCCGTCGTGCTCGAAGTGGGCCAGGTCGCCGATGACGAAGATCCCGGGGTACCCGGGTAGCGAGAGGTCGGCGTTCACCACCACCTTGCCTCCCCGGTCCAGCCGGGCACCGGTGCGCTCCGCCAGGACCCGGCCAAAGCTCGACGCCTGCACGCCGGCAGCCCACAGCACGGTCGCCGCGGTCATCGCGCGCTCCTCGCCCGCATGACGGAGCAGCACGCGCTCTTCGCGGATATCCGTGACCAGCGTATCCGAGAGTACCTCGACGCCGAGTCGGCGCAGCGACCGGGTCGCGGCGGCGGCCAGGTCGGCCGGATAGCTCGGCAGCACCTGCGCCGCCCCCTCGACCAGGACGATCCGCGCCCCCCGGGTGTCGATGTTGTGAAAGTCGCGCACCAGCGTATGGTGGGCCAGTTCGCCCAGGGCGCCGGCGAGCTCGACCCCGGTGGGGCCGCCGCCAACCACGACGAAGCTGAGCAAGGCCCGGCGCTCGTGCGGGTCCGGCTCCAGCTCGGCGGCTTCGAACGCGCTGAAGATCCGCTGGCGAATCTCGAGCGCATGCTCCACCGTCTTCAGACCCGGCGCGCGGGTGCGCCAGCGGTCGTTGCCGAAGTAGCTGTGCTTGACGCCGGTAGCGGCGATGAGCGTGTCATACACGGTCTCGCCACCCTTGAACAGCACCCGCCGGGCCGCCGGGTCGAGGTCGGTGACGGTCGCGTGGATCACGCGGACGTTGTTGCGGTCGCGCAGGATCGAGCGGATCGGCGTCGCGATCTCGCCGGGCGAGAGCGAGCCGGTCGCGACCTGGTACAGCAAGGGCTGGAACAGGTGGTAGTTTCGCTTGTCGATTACCGTGATCCGCAAATCCGGATCCCGAGCGAGCCGGCGTGCGGCGTAGAGTCCGCCGAAGCCGGCGCCGACGATCACCACGTGGTGCTGCTCGACCGGCTGCTGTCTCCGCCTGCGGGCGGTATTCATCGGCTCTTTCCCCGAAACCGCGCGGTGACACTCTGCCGCGACCTGCCGGGGCCCGATCGCGCGCGGCCCCACAGCTGGAGTTTAGCAGTCGCCGCGGGAGCGGGTCGCGACCCCGTATCGCCAGGCACGCCCCGGCTGGCCGTAGCACCGCCTTTGACCGGACTAGTATTATGGAACGGGCGCGATGATCCGGCCCGCCCGGTAGCGGGCGGGCCGGCTTCGCGCCGTCACGGGAGCCGACATGTGCTTGCTATTCGTGGCCTGGGAGGCCCATCCACGCTATCGTGTGGTCGTCGCGGCCAACCGCGACGAATTCCACCGACGTCCGACGGCGCCGGCCGCCTTCTGGAACGACCATCCCGAGGTGGTGGCAGGGCGCGATCTGGAAGCCGGTGGCACCTGGCTGGGCGTCACGCGCGCCGGCCGCTTCGCCGCGGTTACCAACTACCGCGAGAGCGAGCCGCCAGCGGACGCGGCCCGTTCGCGCGGCGAGCTCGTGAGCGGTGCGCTGTTGTACCCGGGACCGACCGGGGAGTATCTGCGCCAGGTGCAGCGCCGCCGTCGGCAATACCGCGGGTTCAACCTGCTGGCGGGAGACGGCGACGGGCTATGGTACTACAGCAACCGCGACGGCGCCCCGCGGCGCCTGATGCCGGGTCTTTACGGTCTCAGCAACGACCTTCTGGACACACCCTGGCCCAAGCTGGCGGGCGGGCGCACCGACTTCAGCCGGCTGCTCGCCGGGGCCGGGCAGATCGACCCGGAGGCGCTGTTCGGCCTGCTTGCGGACGAGACTCCGGCGCCGGACGAGGCGCTGCCCGAGACCGGGGTCAGCCGCGAGCGGGAGCGTTGGCTCTCCGCGCGCTTCGTGCGGGGCGCGGAATACGGCACGCGGAGCTCGACTGTGCTGGTCGTCGCCCGGGCGGGCGAAGCCTGCCTGATCGAGCGTCGTTTTCGCCCCGACGGCAGCGAGGAGGGAACGACGCGGCTGGACTTTCATCTCACCAGCGCGGGCGTCCGGGACATGCGGGAGAGCCTGTAGCTGCCCGGCAGCCGCGCGACGGGAAGACATCATGAGCGAGATCGAGACGCGTTCCTGCGGCGCCTGGCGTTCGCCCATCAGCGCACGGCTTATCGCTGGCGGCAGCGTGCGCCTGGGCCAGCCGCAGATAGACCGCGGGAGCGTGTACTGGGCCGAGACGCGCCCCGCGGAGCAGGGGCGGAACGTCGTCGTGCGATGCCGTCCGGGGGCCGACGCGCCCGAGGACGTGATCGACCGGGGATTCAGCGCCCGCTCCCGGGCGCACGAGTACGGTGGCGGCGCCTATGCGGTGCGCGACGGCCGCGTGTGGTTCGTCAACGACGAGGACCAGGATATCTATCGCGTGGACCCCGGCGGGCTGCCGACGCGGATCACCCGGGACGAGGCGCGGCGGTTCGCCGACCTGCTGCCGGTCCCGGGCGGGCTGGTATGCGTGGCCGAGCGCTTCGCCCTGGGCGAGAAGGAGCCGTCCGCCGAGCTGGTGCACGTGGAGGACGGCAGCGGGCAGATCCAGGTGTTGCAGCGGGGCCGGGACTTTTATGCCAGCCCGCGCCTGGACGGGTCCGGCGGCCGGCTCGCCTGGTTGTGCTGGGATCACCCGAACATGCCCTGGGACGGCACCGAGCTGTACCTCGCCCCGTTCGAGCCGGCGGCGGCGCGACTCGGTGAGCCCCGACTGATCGCGGGCAGCACGACGGAATCGATCTTCCAGCCGGAATTCGGCAACGACGGGGAACTGTTCTTCGTTTCCGACATCAGTGACTGGTGGAACCTGTACTTCTGGGACGGCGAGGAGATCCGCTCCGTGGTCCCGATGCAGGCCGAGTTCGGGCTGCCGCAGTGGCAGTTCGGCATGCGCACCTACGCCGTGATGAGCGACGGCCGGATCCTGTCGGCACACACTCGTGACGGCACCTGGGCGCTGGCGTGGATCGAGCGGGAGTGGTCCGGCGACCGGGAGCAGGTCCAGCCCCTGGAGCTGGGCTACAGTCACTTCACTGGCGTGTGTGCCGATGGCGCCGCCGCCGCCTGCATCGCCGCCTCGCCCCGGCTCGCGCCGCGCGTGCTCAGGCTCGAGGGGGGGCACCCCGAGGTGCTGCGCGAGGCGCACACCCTGGACCTGGATCCGGCGCTGCTGTCGCAGCCCGAGGCGGTGAGCTTCGCCAGCGACGGCGGCCGTGCCCATGGCTTCTTCTACCCGCCCGCCAATCCCCGGTACCGGCCGCCGGAAGGCGAGCGGCCGCCGCTGCTGGTCAAGTGCCACGGCGGACCGACCGGCGCCGCCGGCACCGCACTGGACCTGCGCATCCAGTACTGGACCAGCCGGGGCTTCGCGGTGCTGGATGTGAACTACCGCGGCAGCACCGGCTTCGGCCGTCATTACCGGCGCTCCCTTTATGGCAACTGGGGTCGCTACGACGTGCGCGACTGCGCGGCCGGAGCCCGCCAGATGGCGGCGGCAGGGCGCGTGGATCCGGAGCGAACCGCCATCAGCGGCAGCAGCGCCGGCGGCTACACGGTCCTGTGCGCGCTTTGCTTCGAGGATGCATTCCGGGCCGGCGCCAGCTATTACGGCGTGAGCGACCTGGAGGCGCTGGCGCGGGATACGCACAAGTTCGAGTCGCGCTACACGGACGAGCTGGTGGCACCCTGGCCGGAACGGGCCGAGGTCTACCGGGAGCGCTCGCCGATCCACCACCTGGAGGGCTTCAACTGCCCGATCGTCTTCTTCCAGGGGCTGGAAGACCGCATTGTGCCGCCCGACCAGGCCGAGGAGATCGTGCGCGCGCTGCGGCAGCGGCGGCTGCCGGTCGCCTATGTCACCTTCCCTGCCGAGGGGCACGGTTTCCGCAGCGCCGACGCCGTCGTCCGCAGCCTGGAGGCGGAGGTCTCGTTCTACGGGCGAATCTTCGGTTTCGAGCCCGATATCGACGGCGAGCCGGTGGAGATCGAGAACCTCGGAAAGACCTGACGCCCGTGCGCCACCGAATCCGGGCCGGCTGGTGCATCGCGCTGTGGCTGCTGGTCGCTGCCACCGCGGCGCGTGCGGATACCGTGGACGTGAAGATCGAGGGCATCAGCGGCGACATGCTGCAGAACGCACGCGGCTACGTCTCGCTGGTCCAGGCCAGCAATGGCCGGGTTTCCGCGGCCCGGATCCGCAGCCTGTTCGCGCTTGGGCCGCGGCAGATCAAGCAGTCCCTGCAGCCATACGGCTACTACCAGGTCCGGGTTTCGTCGCGGCTGACGCACAAGGACCGCCACTGGACCGCCCGCTACGAGGTCCAGCCGGGCGAGCCGGCCCGGGTCGGGGCGGTGGATATTGTGCTGAATGGGGCGGGGGCGCAGGACTCCCACCTCCAGGCGGCGCGCAAGGCGTTTCCGCTGCAGCCCGGGGACCAGCTGGACCACCGCAAGTACCAGTCAGGCAAGTCGCGCCTGCTGCAGCGGGCTTACGATCGCGGCTACCTCGACGCCCACTACACGCGCTCGCGCCTGGTGGTCGACGTGCCCGAACGCCGGGCGCGGGTCGAGCTGACCCTGGACACCGGTCCGCGGTACCGCTTCGGCAAGCTGCGACTGCACCAGAACGTGCTCACACCACGGCTGGTGCGCGCCTTCGCGAAGTTCAAGCCCGGCGACTACTACAACAACAGCGAGCTGCTCAATTTCCAGTACGCGCTCGACGATAGCGAATACTTCTCTCACGTGCGGGTGCAGCCGCGCCGCAAGGAGGCCCATGACCGGCGGGTCCCGATCGACGTCTATCTCGAGGGCCGCCCGCCCCAGAAGTACACCGTGGGCCTGGGCTACGGCACCGATACCGGCCCCCGCCTGACCCTGGGATTCGAGAACCGGCGCATCAACCGTTACGGCCACCGGGCGAGCGCCAACCTGCTGCTCTCACCCGTGATCAAGAGCCTGCAGGGTCGCTACCTGATTCCGATCTACAATCCGGCTACCGACAACCTCGCTTTCGGCTTCGGGGTCGAGCGGGACACGCCCCAGGACCGTGAGAGCCTGATCCGGACCCTGTCGGTGAGCGAGAACCGGACCTTCGGCATGTGGCAACGCACCTATAAGCTGAGCTACCAGCGGGAGAACTATCGCCTGGCCGGCGGGCCCGAGCAGCAGAGCACGCTCGTGTTGCCCGAGCTCTACGTGATCTACACGGACGCGGACAACCCGATCTACACGCGCCGCGGGGTCCGTGCCACACTGGATATCCGCGGGGCCGACCGCCGCCTCGGATCGGACAACACCTTCCTGCAGGTGGACCTCACGACCAAGGCGATCGTTCCCGTGGGCCCGCGGGGCCGCCTGATCCTGCGCGGGGAGGGCGGCACCAGCTACGTGCAGCAGTTCTCGAACCTGCCTCTGTCGGAACGGTTCTTTGCCGGCGGTGACCGCAGTGTGCGGGGCTACGGCTACCAGTCCCTGGGTCCCCGCAACGCCAGCGGAACGGTCGTCGGCGGCCGCAACATCGTCACCGGCAGCGTGGAGTACGATCACCGCATCATCGGCAACTGGGGCGCGGCCGTCTTCTACGACGCCGGCAACGCCTTCGATGGCACCCAACTGAACCTGGCCAAGGCCGCGGGCGTCGGGCTGCGCTGGAACACACCCGTGGGACCGCTGCGCATCGACCTCGCGCACACCATCGGCTACCGGAGCCCGCACTATCGCCTGCACGTCACGCTCGGGCCCGACCTGTGACCCGCCGCATCCTGCGCATTCTCCTGGTGGTGCTGCCGTCCCTGGCCCTGCTGCTGGTCGCCGGCGTGTATGCCGCCGGAAGCAGCCCCGCGGTCCTGACCTGGCTGGCGGCGCGGGCGCCGTCGGCTACCGGAGGACGGGTGACGGTCGGCTCGACCCGGGGCCCGCTGTTCGGGCCGGCCGTGCTGCGGGACACGACCCTGGCGCTGCCGTCGGAAACCGTGCATGTGCACCGCGTACGGCTCTCGTGGCATCCGGCATCGCTGCTGCGGGGGCGGCTGAACATCGCCAGCCTCGAGCTCGAGGGCGTGCGCGTGCAGCTGCACCCGGCCGCCGGCGGCGCCCGCGGGGGCGGCCTGCCGCGCCGTTTCCGCCTGCCGCTGACGGTGTCGCTGCGGGGGCTGACGGTGCGCGACGTCACCGTCGTACCCCCGGGGGGCCGCCGGTTTCACCTGGACCGGCTGCAGGCCAGGCTGGCCTTGCGGCGCAGCGGACGGCTCGCGGTGCGCTCCCTGTCATTGCGCCGCGGGGAGGATCGCCTCGACGCCCGCGGCAACGTCGGCCTCGGCGGCGACTGGCCGGTGCGCCTGGCCCTGGACATGCGGGCGGCCCCGCCCGGGGTCCCGCCCGTCCGCACCGAGGGCAGACTCGAGGGGCAACTGGCCGGCCCGGACGCGGCGCTCCACCTGCACCAGAAAGCCCGTCTCCCCTGGCACGCCGAGGCGGACGTGACGCTGGCCGATCCGTTCGGCAAGCTCCGCTGGAGCGCGCGCCTGCAAGCCCGCGGCCTGCCGCTGGCGGCGATCCGGCCGGCGCTGCCACGGGTGCGCGTGGAGCTTGATGCCGCGGCTGGCGGCGACCTGCACCGGCTCAGCGGCAGCGCGCGGGCGAAGCTCGATGCCCTGGACCCCGCCGCACCCTCGGGCCGGCTGTCCGCGGACTTCTCCGCCGGTGCGCGCCCGATGCGGCTGAAGCTGGTCTGGCAACAGGTGCACTGGGCCCCGGGCGGCCGGAGCATCGTCAGCCCGTCCGGGCATCTCGCGCTGAGCGGGCGGCCGGCGGACTACAAGCTGGAGCTGGATGCCCGTGCCGCGCTCGCCATGGCCGGCGGCACCCTGCCGGTCCATGTCACCGCCAGCGGGCGGGGGGACACCCGCGGGGTGCGACTGGCGAGCTTCCGCGCTGCGCTGCTCGACGGCCACGTCGACGGCAGCGGACGCGTGGCTTTCGCGCCCGGCTTTGAGCTGCAGGCCACTCTGGCCGGCAAGGGGCTGGACCCGGCAGCCGCCCCGAGCCTCGGGCGGGACTGGAAAGGCGCCGTGACGTTCGCGATGCGCGTCTCGGGCCGGGGATCGGGCAAGGGCCGCAGCCTGCGCGTCGATCTCGGGCGTCTCGGCGGCACTCTCCGCGGCAAGCCGCTGGGCGGTGGCGGAAGCGTCGCCCTCAAGGGGGACGTGCTGACGCTGGAGGGGCTCCATGTCCGCGCCGGCAGCGTGCGGGTGCGCGGCTCAGGCCATGTCGCATCGCGCTGGGCCCTGGACCTGCATGCGACGGCCGGCGACCTGGCCGATCTTGCACCCGGGCTCGCCGGCAACGCGGACGTGGCGCTGCGGGTTTCGGGTGCGCGGCGCGAACCGCGGCTGGCGGGCACAGCCGACCTGACGGGTTTGCGCGCGGGGCGGGTGAGGGTCGCGAAAGCGTCGTTGCGGGCCCGCCTGGGACGGCGGCGCAGCGCACCCCTGGATGTGCGATTCGACGCCTCCGGGCTGCAGCTCTCCGGCCGCCGGATTCGCAGTGTTTCGCTGCATGCGCAAGGCACCACGTCCGACCAGACGATCCGCACCCGGCTCGACGGGCCGGCCGGTACGGCGACGGTCGACGCACGGGGCGGTCTCGAGCCGCAGGCACCGCGCTGGCGCGGCCGCCTGACCCGGTTCGAGCTTGACCCGTCCGGCCATCCGGCCTGGAGGCTGGCGGCGCCTGCGGGCCTGGAGGTCTCGCGCTCGGCGGCGGACCTGGCGCAGACCTGCCTGCACCAGGCCGGGGCCCGAGCCTGCCTCCGTGCGCACTGGGCCGTGGGCGGCGGGGAAACGCTCGAACTGGCTCTGCATGGGCTGCCGCTGAAGCCGCTGCAGCCCTATCTGGCCCGGGACGTGCGTGTCACCGGCACGCTCGCCGGGCACGCCAGCATCCGCCACACCGCCGGCGGACTGCTGTTCGGCAAAGGGCAGCTGAATCTCAGCGGCGGACGCATGCTGAAGGAGCGTCCGGGAACGGACGTGCCGCCGCTGGTGCTGCTCGATCTGGATCATGCCCGGCTGGACTTCCAGGCCGACCGGGAGCACGGGGTCCAGATGCGCCTGCAGGCCGGGATCCAGCCGCGGGGGCGATTCGAGCTGCAGGCGGCGCTGCCGAAGTACGATGGCCACCCCGCTGTCGGCGGCGAGACCCCCGTGCGGGCGCGGGTGCTGGTCGATACCGACGGCGTCGGTCTGGTCAGCGAGCTGGTGCCGGATCTCGCCACGGTCAACGGCCACCTGCATGCCGATCTCGGGATTGCCGGAACGCTGCGCCAGCCAGTGCTCTCCGGGGGCGCGACGATCGATCGCGCGTCCATGGAGGTGCCGCGTCTCGGGATCAAGCTGACCGACGTGAACCTGCGTGCCGAGGCCCGCAACGGCAACCGCATCGCTTTTCACGCGGGAGCGAAATCCGGCGGTGGCACGCTGTCCGTAGACGGCCATGTGGCCTACCTGAAGGGCCAGCTGCAGGCGCGCAGTCACATCGGCGGCAGCGGGTTTCAGGCGGCGGACATCAGCCAGGCCTCGGTGTTCGTCACCCCGGACCTGGATATCGCTCTCGAGGGCCACCACGTGAAGGTGGACGGGCAGGTGACAGTGCCACGGGCGACGCTCACGCCGCGCGAGATGACCTCGGTCGTGCGCCCCACCAGCGACCAGGTGCTGGTGGGCGTCCCGCAGCCGCGTAAGCCCGCGCATCCGTGGACCCTGGACGCGCACCTGAAGCTGGCGGTCGGCAAGCAGGTGAAGTTTGCCGCCTACGGCCTCAAGGGCGACATCCGGGGCAACCTGACGATCGACGACCATCCCGGCAAACCCACCATCGGCAACGGCGAGCTGTCGGTGGAGAACGGGCAGTACAAGGCTTACGGACAGGAGCTCACCATCGATCGCGGGCGGCTGCTGTTCACCGGCGGCCCGGTGGCCAACCCCGCACTGGACGTGCGCGCGACCCGGAGCATCTCCAACGACCTCCAGGTGGGCCTGAACGTACGCGGAACCCTGCAGCAACCCTCGGTGAGCCTCTGGTCGAGCCAGCCGATGACCGATTCGGACAAGCTGGCGTACCTGCTCGCGGGACACCCGCTACCGGGCGGGCCCACGACCACGATACCCGGGCAGGCCGCCGGGGCGACGCCGGGATCGCAAAACCTCGGCCAGTCCGCGCTCGGGCCCGTTCCCGGCCAGCAGCCCGCGTCGCAGAGTCAGTCCATGGGCAATGCCGCCGCGGCGCTGGGGGTGCAGGGCGGCTCGCTGCTGGCCCAGCGGGTGGGCAGCGAGCTCGGGGTCGGCAATCTCTCGCTGGAGACGCTCAACGGCAGCTTCCAGCGGACTTCACTGGTGGTCGGACGCTACCTCTCGCCGCGCCTTTACGTCAGCTACGGTTACGGGGTGTTCGACGCGATCTCCAGCTTCCGGATCCGTTACCGGCTCAGCACGAAATGGACGCTCAAGACCCAGACCGGGGTGAACAACAGCGCCGATTTCATCTACACCATCGAGCGCTGAGACAGGACCCGCACCAGAAAGGCGCGGGTGTCGGCCAGCTCCTCGCCGCACACCGCGTGGCCCATGGGATAGTGATGCCACTCCACCGGGTAGCCGAGCTGGAGCAGCCGGTCCCGCGAAGCCTCGCCGGCCTGCGGCGGCACCATGGGATCCTGGTCGCCGTGACCCATCATGAGCGGTAGCGGACGGTCACCCGCCGCCGGTGCCGATTCGGCCAAAGGCAGGTAGCTCGACAGCGCGATCAGCGCGGCCAGCGAGTGCCGCCGACGCAGGCCCAGGTGCAGCGCGATGGCGCCGCCCTGCGAGAAGCCGGCCAGGACGGTGCGCTCCGGCGGGATGCCCCGATCCCGCTCGCGCTCGAGCAGCGCGGCGACCTCCGCCGCCGAAGCCTCGATCCCTTCGCGGTCCGGCCGGTCACCCTCCAGCGAAACGATGTCGTACCAGGCGCGCATGGCCATGCCGCCGTTGATGGTCACCGGCCGCACGGGAGCATGGGGGAACACGAAGCGTACCGAAAGGCTGCCTTCCAGGCGCAGCTCCGGCACCATGGGCTCGAAGTCGTGCCCGTCGGCTCCCAGGCCGTGCAGCCATACCACGCTCGCGTCGGGCCGGTCCCCGATCTGGTGTTCCACTGTCTCCAGCATCGTGCGGTCCCCCTGGGTCGAAATGGTGGCATTGTCCCCTACCCGCGCGGGCGGGACCAAGCGATCCGCGGACTGTCGGTCACTTCTAGTATACTGTCCGGCCTGCCGGCGAGCTGCGCGGCGACCGGAGGCGCGGGAAGAGCGGCATGCGGGCACTGCGACATCTGCTCTGGGCCGCCGCGCTGGCGGCCCTGACGCTGGGCGGCCTGTGGGGCTGCGGCCAGAAAGGCCCGCTGTATCTGCCGCACCCCGGGCAGCAGCCCTCGCAGCAGCAATCCCCGGGACCGGGGCAGCCGACCGGCTAGGTCCGCGGTGCAGCCCCCGAGGACAGGCGTTGGATTACTTCCACTACATCGACGGTCATCTGCACGCCGAGCGGGTCGACCTGGCCGCGCTCGCGACCCGCTACGGCACCCCCGCATACGTGTATTCGCGCGCGACCATCGAGCGCCACTACCGGGTGTTCCGGGAGGCGCTCGCCGGCACCCGCCACCTGGTCTGCTACGCCGTCAAGGCCAACGGCAACCTGGCAGTGCTGGACCTGCTGGCGCGCCTCGGGGCGGGTTTCGACATCGTCTCCGGCGGGGAGCTCGAGCGCGTCCTGCGCGCCGGGGGTGCTCCCGGGCGCGTCGTGTTCTCCGGGGTGGGCAAGTCGGAGGCGGAGATGCGCCGCGCGCTGGAGGTCGGCGTGCGCTGCTTCAACGTCGAGTCGGAGCCCGAGCTGGACCGACTGGACCGGGTGGCCCGCGACACGGGTCGGGTCGCGCCGGTTTCGCTGCGGGTCAATCCGGACGTCGATGCCCGCACCCACCCGTACATATCCACGGGATTGCGCGAGAACAAGTTCGGCATCGAGATTGGCCGCGCCGAAGCGCTCTATCGCGAGGCCGCCGCCCGCCAGGGGCTGCGCGTAACCGGCGTGGACTGTCACATCGGCTCCCAGCTGACCCGCGTGGCGCCCTTCCTGGCTGCCCTGGACCGGGTGTTGGCCCTGGTCGATCGGCTGGCCGGTTCCGGGATCGAGCTGGAGCATCTCGACGTCGGCGGCGGCCTGGGTATCCCGTACCGGGACGAAGCACCGCCAAGCCCGGCGGAGTACGCCGCGGCCCTGGTCGATCGGCTGGCCGGGCGCGACCTGGAGCTGCTGCTTGAGCCCGGACGGGTGATCGTTGGCAACGCGGGTGTGCTGCTGACGCGCGTCGAGTATCTCAAGGAGCACTCGGGCAGACGTTTCGCGGTGGTCGATGCCGGCATGAACGACCTGCTGCGCCCGGCTCTGTACGACGCCTGGCAGGAGATCGTTCCCGTGGTTCCCGACCCGGGCACGCCGGTGCGGCGCTACGAGGTCGTGGGGCCCGTGTGCGAGACCGCGGACTTCCTCGGTCACGACCGCGAGCTGGCGCTGGCGGCCGGGGATCTGCTTGCGGTGCGCTCCGTCGGGGCCTACGGGTTCGTTATGGCGTCGAACTACAATGCCCGGCCGCGGCCGCCGGAGATCCTGGTGGATGGCGACCGCACGCACCTGGCGCGCCGGCGGGAAACCGCGGCCGACCTGATGGCAGGCGAGGAGCTGCTGCCCGATGACTGACCCGCCGTCCACGCCGGAACCCGGGCGCCGACCGCTGGTGCTGGTCGACGCTTCCTCCTATCTCTATCGCGCCTATCACGCCCTGCCGCCGCTGACCAACAGCCGCGGTCGTCCTACCGGAGCCGTGTACGGCGTGATCAACATGCTGCGCAAGCTGCTCAACGACTACCGCCCGCAGCGCATCGGGGTGGTGTTCGATGCCCGCGGCCCCACCTTCCGCGACGACCTGTTCGAGGCCTACAAGGCCCATCGCCCGCCCATGCCGGACGACCTGGCGGCCCAGGTGGCGCCGCTGCACGAAATGGTCCGCGCCATGGGGCTGCCGTTGCTGCAGGTCGAGGGCGTGGAGGCCGACGACGTGATCGGCACGCTCTCGCGCATCGCGGCCGAACGCGGCATGGACACCCTTATTTCCACCGGCGACAAGGACATGGCACAGCTGGTCAACGGCCACGTGACGCTGGTCAACACCATGTCTGGCACGCTGCTGGACCGCGCTGGCGTGATCGACAAGTTCGGCGTGCCGCCGGAGCTCATGGTCGACTACCTGGCGCTGGTCGGCGATACCTCGGACAACATCCCCGGGGTGCCGAAGGTCGGTCCCAAGACGGCGGCGAAGTGGCTCTCCCGGTACGGCAGCCTGGACGGCGTGCTCGAGCACGCCGACGAGATCCGCGGCAAGGTGGGTGAGTGCCTGCGCGAGAATCTCGAGCAGCTCTCGCTCTCGCGCGAGCTCGCGCGCATCCGGCTCGACGTCGAGCTCGGGCTCGGGCCGGACGACCTGGTACCCGGGAACAGCGATACGGATACCCTGCGCCGCCTCTACAGGGAGCTGGAGTTCAACAGCTGGCTGCGCCAGCTCGACGAGTCCGGGGCGGGAAAGCCGGCCCTTCCCCCCGGGGGGACGGACGAGCGCCGTTACGAGTGCGTGCTCGCCCGCGAACGTCTGGACGCCTGGCTGGCGCGGCTTCGCGAGGCGCCCCTGTTCGCGTTCGACACGGAGACCGACACCCTCGACTACCGTCGCGCGCACCTGGTGGGGCTGTCCTTCGCCGTCGAGCCCGGTGAGGCCGCCTACGTCCCGGTCGCCCACGCATACCCCGGCGCTCCCGAGCAGCTCGGGCGGGAGGAGGTGCTGGAGGCGATGCGGGGGCTGCTGGAAGACCCGGAGCGGGCGAAGCTGGGACAGAACCTCAAGTACGACTGGCACGTGTTGGCCAATCACGGCCTGCACCTGGACGGCATCGCGCACGACACGATGCTCGAGTCCTACGTGCTCAACAGCGCCTCCGGCAGGCACGACATGGACTCGCTGGCGGTGCGTGAGCTCGGGCTGAGCCCGGTGAAGTTCGAGGACGTCGCCGGCAAGGGCGCGAAGCAGATCACCTTCGACCAGGTGGCGCTGGAGGAGGCCTCCGACTATGCCGCCGAGGATGCCGACATCACCCTGCGGCTGCACCGGTCCCTGTGGCCGCGTCTGTCGGCCGAAGCGTCCGTTCGGCGGGTCTACCAGGAGATCGAGATTCCCCTGGTCCCGGTGCTGGCCACCATGGAACACAATGGCGTTCTGATCGACACGGCCCTCCTCGAACGACAGAGCCGGGAGCTGGCCGAGCGCATGGCCGCGATCGAGGAACGCGCCCACCAGGCGGCCGGCGGCCCGTTCAACCTCGGCTCGCCCAAGCAGCTCCAGGAGATCCTGTTCGAGCGCCTGGGGCTGCCGGTGCAGCGCAAGACCCCCAAGGGCCAGCCGTCGACCGCCGAGGACGTGCTGCAGGAGTTGGCGCTGGAGTTCGAGCTGCCGCGCCTGATCCTGGATTACCGCAGCGTGAGCAAGCTCAAATCCACCTACACCGACAAGCTGCCGGCCCAGGTCAACCCGGAGACCGGTCGCGTGCACACCTCATATCACCAGGCGGTCGCGGCGACCGGCCGCCTGTCGTCCTCGGACCCGAACCTACAGAACATTCCCATCCGCACGGAGGTCGGCCGGCGCATCCGGCAGGCCTTCATCGCGCCGCCGGACTGCCGCCTGGTCGCGGCCGACTACTCCCAGATCGAGCTGCGCATCATGGCCCACCTGTCGCAGGACGAGGGGCTGCTGCGGGCTTTTGCCGAGGGCGAGGACATCCACCGGGCCACCGCCGCCGAGGTCTTCGGCGGCGACCCGGACTCGGTCAGCGCGGACCAGCGCCGTTCCGCCAAGGCGATCAACTTCGGCCTGATCTACGGCATGTCGGCCTTCGGGCTCGCGCGCCAGCTCGGCATCGACCGGGAGTCGGCACAGGCCTACGTAGACCGTTATTTCGCGCGTTATCCGAAGGTCCAGGCATTCATGGACCGCACCCGCCGCCTGGCCCGCGAGCAGGGTTTCGTGGAGACGGTCTACGGCCGCCGCCTGTACATCCCGGATATCAATGCCGGCAACGGCCAGCGGCGACAGTACGCCGAGCGCACCGCGATCAACGCGCCGATGCAGGGCACCGCCGCGGACATCATCAAGCGCGCCATGATCGCGATCCACGACTGGCTTCCCCGCGCCGGCTACGACTGCCGCATGATCATGCAGGTGCACGACGAGCTGGTGTTCGAGGTCGCGGATGCACACGTGGCTGCCTTCGTGGAGGACGTCAAGCGCCGCATGGCGGGGGCGGCGGATCTCGGCGTCCCGCTGGAGGTCGAGGCGGGGGTGGGCGGCAACTGGGACGAGGCCCACTAGGGGGCTGCTGGAAAACACTGTTTTTCAGCAACTCCCTGGGGCCACGGAGTCCTGGGAAAAGAATTCTCCCGCGAGTGAGAACTTTTTTTCGGAGTGCTTGTCTGTTTTAGTGAGCGTCGCAAATGGCGCTCATGCATCCTTCCCTGAGTGACAGGGCCTTCCGGTTTGCCCCGAAACTGGATGTGCCCCGAATGGGCCCCGGCGGTTTCCCCCTTTCACCCGCCGGGGTTTTTTTTGTCCACCGTCTCTTCCATCGCCAGCCACGCATCCAGTACCGCGCTCAGCTCGTCGACCCCCTCGCGTCTGGGCGACGAGAACAGCTGCACGGTCACGTCCTCCCGCCCGAGCGCTGCGCGGACACGATGCAGGGTGGCGCTGGCGGCGCCGCGCCCCAGCTTGTCGCTCTTGCTCAGCAGGACGTGGCAGGGGACGCCCCGGGCAGCCCGCCAGGCCAGCAGCTGCTGGTCGAATTCCCGCAGGGGATGGCGCGCGTCCATGATCAGCACAATGCCCTGCAGGCTCCGCCGACCGGCCAGGTAGGCTTCCATCAGCTCGCCCCAGTGGCGTCGCATGGCCTCCGGCACCCGGGCATAGCCGTAGCCGGGCAGGTCGACCAGGCGGCGCTGCCCGTCCAGCTCGAAGAAATTGAGCAGCCGGGTGCGCCCCGGTGTCTTGCTGGTTCGCGCGAGTCCCCGGCGACCGGTCAGGGCGTTGATCACGCTCGACTTGCCGGCATTGGAGCGCCCGGCAAAGGCGACCTCCCGACCGCGGTCGGGGGGCATGCCGGCGAGCGCGTCGGCACTGGTGAGGAACCGGGACTGCCGGTAGTCAGGATGCGTCATGGCGGTGTTTGACCGTTGCTCGGCGGGGCGGTATAAAATCCACCGTCTCTTGCGGCCATCACGACAGTGTGCCCGGGCGCTCCGGCCGCGGCTGATGATACCCCATCTTTCCGAATCCCCGGAATTGCGACAGGAGATCCAATAATCATGAATAAGACGCTTGCGATCGTGGTCGCCTGCGCGGCCATGGCTGCGTGGTCCGCCGCATTCGCCCGCCCGGAGGGAAACGCGCAGGCCGGCAAGCAGAAGGCGCAGCAGTGCGCCGCCTGCCATGGACAGGACGGCAACAGCACCAGTGACCAGTTTCCCAAGCTCGCCGGGCAGAACGCCAGCTACATCTATGCCCAGCTCCGGGCATTCAAGTCGCACAAGCGCACCAACGCCATCATGAACGGCATGGCGGCCGGGCTGAGCAAGCAGGACATGGCGAACCTGGCGGCGTATTTCTCCAGCCAGACGACCACGATCGGCAAGACCAATCCCGATCTGGCCGGCCTGGGGAAGAGCGTGTACAAGGGCGGCGACACCAAGACCGGCGTCCCTGCCTGCAGCTCCTGCCACGGGCCGAAGGGACTGGGCAACGGACCGGCCGGGTATCCCCGCCTGAGCGGCCAGCACGCCGCCTACGTGGTCAAGCAGCTCAAGGCCTTCGCTTCCGGTCAGCGCAGCGGGACCGCCAATGCCAAGATCATGGACACCATTGCATCCAAGCTGACCGCGAAGCAGATCAAGGCGGTCGCGTCCTATGTCCAGGGCCTGCACTAGGGCCGACACCATGCCGCACCCGGCGGCCGGAGGTGATCCAGTGAGCAAGGCAATTCCCGCATCCCGACGGAGATGCATTCGTCGCTGCCTGCCCTGGCTGGCCGCGCTGGTGGTGTTCGCCCTCGCGGGGACGGCGAGCGCGGCGCCGCGGTTCGTCGCGGGCCGGGACTACCGCACGGTGGAGAGCCCGGAGATCCTCGGCAACGGCAGCAAGGTCGAGGTCGCCGAGGTGTTCTGGTACGGTTGCCCGCACTGCTACCACTTCGAGCCGGCGCTGGAACAGTGGCTCGCCGGGCATCGCAAGAACATCCACTTCGTGCGCATTCCCGCGACCCTGAACCCCGGCTGGCGCATCGATGCCCGGGGCTACTACGTGGGCCAGGTGCTCGGCGTGATGGACCGCAAGATGACCGATGCCATCTTCAAGGCCATTCACCAGCAGCACCGGCAGCTGGCCAGCGAGTCCGCCTGGCGGCACTTCTATATCAGCCACGGAGTGTCGGCGAGCGACTTCAATGATGCCTGGCAGTCGTTCGCGGTGGATGCGAAGCTGCGCCGTGCCGATCACCTGGTGCGCTTGTACGCGGTCATGGGCGTGCCCACCCTGGTGGTCAACGGCAAGTACGTGACCAGCCCGGAAATGGCCGGCGGCGAGAACCGCGCGCTGCAGGTGGTGGACTTCCTGATCCACAAGGCGCGCGCGGCGATGCACCAGGGCGGCAGCTGACGCGGGTCCGCGGGGCTACCGCGGGCGGTCGGGTGCCGCCGCCATCGGCCCGGGAGGTCACTGCCTCCCGGGTGCCCCCGGCGGCCGCGTTCGGCCGGGCGAGCCGTGTGCGGCGCGGATCCGACGGGTCTGCGGGCTTTCCCGAGGGCAGTGCACCGGCCCGGCCGGGATGGCTCGGTACCGCGGTCAGGCGTCACCGCTGGACTGCCCAGCCCGGCGCCGCAGCAGCGCGTAGAGCACCGGTAGCAGCAGCAGGACCAGCGGAATCTGCACCAGCAGGCCGGAGATGATGGCGATGGCGAGCGGGCGCTGCATGCCGGAGCCCTGGCCGAGGCCGAGTGCCAGTGGCAGCAGCGCCAGCATGAAGGCGAGCGCGCTCATCACGATCGGGCGCATGCGGTTGCGTCCGGCCCGGATGAGGTTCCAGGCCAGCGGCTGGCCGGTGTCGATCAGGCGAAGCTCGGAAAAGTAGAAGATCGAGATCTCGGTGACGATGCCGATGATCATCGTCATGCCCATCATGGCGGTGATGTTGAGCTCCACCCCGGTGAGCCAGAGCCCGATGAACACCGCGCTCACCGCGAGCAGCGGCTGTACCAGGATGGCCAGCGCGACCCGGAAGCGCTCGTACAGGAACAACAGCAGGAAGAACACCAGCGCCACGGCCGCGACGAAGACCTCGATCAGGCCCCGGAAGGCGATTTGCTGCTGCTTGTAGAGACCACCTAGCTGGTAGTAGACGTCTTTGGGAATCAGTCCCGGCTTCTGCAGCACCTTCTTCACGTCCTGTACGGTCTTGCCGAGCGATCGCCCGCTGATGCGCGCGGTCACGGCCACGTCGCTCTTGAGGTCGTAGCGCGTCAGCTGCGGCTGGCCGGAGACGATCTTCACCTGCGCCACCCGGTGCAGCGGGACCAGGTTGCCTCCGGGGGCACGCAGCAGCAGCTTGCCGACCTGGCCGGTCCGGTCGCGCAGCGATTTCGGCACCCACACCCGGACGCCGATGAACTTCACACCCTTGCGCACCTGCGTGGTGACCACGCCCCCGAGGTAGGCCTGGAGCTGCCGGCTGATGGCCTGCGGGGTGAGCCCCTCGCTCGCCGCCTTGACCCGGTCGACGTGCACATCGAGGGCGTCACCGGCGATCACCACGCCGTTGCGCACGTCCACTACCCCTTTCACCTTGCCGATGGCGTCGGCGACCCCGTTCGCGAGCTTGCGCAGGTGCGCCACGTTGTTGCCGAACAGGCGGATGTCGATTGGCTGCGGCACCGAGGTGAGATCGCCGATCTCGTCCTCGATCAGCTGCGAAAGATCGATATCCAGTCCGGGCACTTGCCGGTGCACCTCCTTGCGCGTCCTCGCCATGACCTGCTCGGTCGAGGGCCGCGGCGGCGGCTTGAGGCGGACGAAGAAGTCGCCGGTGTTGGGCTCGGTGATCCCGCCCCCGAGCTGGGCGCCCTGGCGCCGGGACCAGGTCTGCACGTACGGGTTGTTCTTCAGGATGGACGCGACCTGGTCGAGCAGGCGGTTGGTCTCCTTGACCGAGGTGCCCGGCGGCGCGCGATAGTCCAGGATGAAGCCGCCTTCGTCCATGTGCGGCAGGAAACCGGTTCCGACGTGCTGAAATGCCACGAAAGCCACCGCCAGCAGCGGTACCAGCCCCAGCAGCAGCCAGGCCGGACGCCGCAGCAGGCGCACCATGAGCCGGCTGTAGCCGCGCCGGATCCGTCGGCCGAAGCGTCCCACCGCCTCGCGCTCGGTGTCCTTCGGCCCCAGCATGAAGTCGGCCAGCAGCGGCACCGCGAGCCAGGCCACCAGGAAGGAGATGAACAGGCTCACGGCCATGGTGAGCGAGAGCGCCTTGAAAAAGGCACCGGTGACGCCGCTGAGAAAGGCGAGCGGTACAAAGATGATGATGGTGGACGTGGATGAGCCCACCTGGGGGTGGGTGAACTCGCGTGCGGCCCGCAGGATGCGCTGGATGCCGTGCTCGCCGGTCTCCTGCACCCGTCGCACGATCTGCTCGATCATCACGATCACGTCGTCGATGATCAGGCCCACCGCGGCGGCCATCCCGCCCAGGGTCATCATGTTCAGGGTCATGCCCAGCGCATACAGCAGCAGCATGGTCGCCGCCAGCACCGCCGGCACCGCGATCACCGCCACCAGGGTGATCTTCCAGCTGCGCAGGAACACCAGCAGGACCAGCCCCGCCAGCACCACGCCGATGAAGATGGCATCGAGCACGCTGGATTCCGCGGACTTGACCAGCACGCTCTGGTTGTACCACTGGTGCAGGTGCACCCCCGCGGGCATCTTCGGCCGGAACTGTGCCAGGCGTGCCTTGAGATCGCGCGAGAGCTGCACCACGCTGGCGCCCGGCTGCTGGTAGACGTTGAGCAGGACGGCACGCCGGCCGTCGGCGGTGAAGCGCTTGTACTCCGGCGCCGTGGCCAGCCCCACCCTCGCCACGTCCTCCAGCCGGACCTGGCCGTCCGAGCCGCTCTTGAGGACCGTGTGCCGAATCTGGTCGAGGCTGTGGAAGCGCGTGTCCGAGACTTCGAGGTAGAGCTTGTAGTGGTCCTGCAGGCGGCCCACGGCGGTGAGCACGTTGGACGCCGACAGCGCCTTCGCCACGTCCTCGATCGACAGCCCCAGCGCATTCAGCCGGGCGGGATCGACCGTGACCCGGTATTCCGCCTTGCGCCCGCCCTGCACCGTGACCTTGGCCACGCCCTTGACGCTGGAGAGGTAGGGCACCATGCGATATTCCGCCAGGTCGCGCAGCTGCACGAGATTGTGCTGCTTCGAGGTCAGGCTGTAGGCGATCACCGGCCCGTACTTGGAGGGATCCATGCGCTTGGCGGTGAAGCGCGTGCCTGGCGGCAGGTCGGGCATGATCTGGTTGATCGCCGACTCCACCTGCAACAGGGCATTCACCATGTTGTGGCCCCAGGCGAAGTTGATCGCGATGTCGGTGCTGCCGCGGCTGGTGTGGGAGCGCACTGAGCGCACGCCGGGCACGCCCCGCACCGCCCGTTCCACGGGCCGCGTGACCTGCAGCATCATCTCCTGGGCCGGGCGCGAGCCGGCGTCCAGCATCACGCGCACGCGCGGGAACTGCACTTGCGGGAACAGCGCCACCGGCAGGCCGAACTCGGATACGGCGCCGCTCAGGGTCAGCAGTGCCAGCAGGAAGAGGATCGAGCGGCGGTGGTTCTGGACCCAGTCGGCGAAGCTCATGGCGCCTTGCGCACGGCCATGCCGTCGGAGAGTTCGTAGTTGCCTTCGACCACGACCGGCTCGCCGGCCTGCAGGTGGCCACTCACCCCCACCAGGGCCCCGGCTTCCAGTCCCTTGTGCACATCGACCCGGTGTGCCTTGCCTTGGCGGACGACGAACAGGTAGTCACCCTTGCTGTCACGCAGCACCGCCGAGCGCGGGACCGCGAGCGACTTGATCGTCTTCAGGGTGATGGCCCCCTTGACCCGCATCCCGGGCAGGAAAGACCTGGCCTTGCCGTCTTGCAGATGCACGATCACGTCCACCAGGCGGGTGTCCGGGTCCACCACCGAGTTCACCTGGTCGACCGTCGCCGTGACTCCCCCGCCGGCCCCGAACAGCGGCATGACCGTCACGTCCATCCCGGTCCGGACTTGGCCGACCTCGTCCGGCTCGACGCCCAGCGCCACCTGCAGGCGGTCGCGCCGCGCGAGCTGGAAGAGCTGCGTGCCTGCCTGCACCTCGTTGCCCGGCTTGACCGGCAGCTGGCTGACGATGCCGGTGAAGGGCGCGCGGATCACGCGGGTCTTGTGCCCGGTGCCGAGCTGACGCTGGGCGGCGAAGGCCGCTTTCGCCTTCTCGAGCGCGTTCTCGGCCGAGTCCACGTCGGCGTGCGTGGCCAGCTTCTGCTTCAGCAGCTGCCGCTTGCGCTTGAGCGCCTGACGGGCGTAGCGCACCTCGGCGCGGGCGCTGAGGTAGTTTGCCCGGGCCGAGGGGGCGGTGCGCAGCACCAGAAGGGGGTCCCCCTTGTGCACCGGTTGGCCCAGGCTGACGTCCAGGCGCTGGACGAAGGCGGCATAGGTCGCGTCCCGCGTGGTCTGGGCCATGGGGTTCGGCCGCACCACACCGAAGGCGGTGATGGTCCGCGATAGGCGGTGCCGGCGGACGGGCGCGGTACGCACCTGGACGCTGGTGGCGGCGTCCGCGGCGTGCGCGGCCGGCGATACCAGGGCCACTGCCGCCGCGACGAGGGCGAGGGTGGCGAGTCGCCTCACGAGTGGTTCTCCCCTGCGTCGGAGGCCGGAGGATTCAGGGTCATGCCCAGCAACGTCTCCAGCGCCGCCTGGCTGGTCTGTAGCGAGGCCTGCAGCCGGACCGCCTCGGCCCGCTTGGCGAGCAGGCTGGAGCGCAGGCTGATGTACGTGCCGGCGCTCATGTTCCCCTGCTGGAAGGCCTTGCGGGCGGCCTCGGTGGTCTGTCTGAGCACCGGCAGGCGCATTTCCAGCTGCGTCAGCTGGCGGCGCATGATGCGGGTGGCCTGGTAGAGCTCGTGGGCCTTGTTGACCGCCTGGTCGAGACGCGCCTGGTAGGCCTGGTGCATGGCCGCGCGGGTCGCCCGCTGGATCGCGATCTTCCCCTGGTTGTGGTTGAACAGGGGCAGCGACAGGGTGACGGACAGGCCGGCCGAGTGCACTGCGCTGTTGTCCTGGCCGCCGCTGAGGCCCACGCTCAGCGCCGGGAACTGGGCGAGAATCGCCTTGCGCACGGCCTGTTCCTGGCTGTGGTAGCCGGCCTGCAGCGCCAGCAGGTCGGGCCGCCGCCGCGGCAGCGCCTGCAGGGCCTGCCGGAACTGCCCCCGGCTAAAAGGGTGGACGTCGGGCGAGCCGCGCAGTTCGGGGTGAACACCCGGCTTCAGACCCAGCAGGGCGTCGAGCCGGTGCCGGCTCTGGTTGCGCTGGCGCTGCAGCTTGCGCAGGCGGGTGTCCGCATCGGTCAGGCTGACCAGGTCGGCCGAGACCGCCGACAGCGTGAGATTGCCCTGCCGGAGCGCCTGTTCGTCCCGCCGGTAGGCCCGCGAGCTCAGGTCGACCTGGGTCTTGAGGATCTTCGCCAGGCGGTCCTGGGAGCGTACCTGGATGAACAGCCGCCGGGCCTGCTGGGCGACCTGCCACTCCTGCCACAGGATCTCCAGGTTGACCTGCTTCTCGTGCGCCCGGGCGCCGGCTTTCGCCGCCCCGCGCGTGACCAGGGATTCGAGCGCCTGGGTGAGACCGAAGGTGTGGCCGTTGGTGAGCGGCGGAGGTCCGCTGGTAGGGTGAACGAAGCTGGCGCTGAGCTGAGGGTTCGGCAGCAGCCCGGCCTGCAGCAGCTGGGCCTGGGCCACCCCGGCCTGCAGGCGCGTCGCCTTCAGCTGCGGATTGTTCACCACCGCCAGGATCACTACATCGGTGACGTCCAGCCCCTGGGCGGCATCGAACGGGTGCGGCCTGAGGCCGGGGATGCGGAGCCTGCCCGGGGAGATGTTCAGGACCGGGCTCCGCGCGAGGTCCGGCCCCGACGGCAGCGGCTCCGCGTGATAGCTGGCGCAGCCGGCCAGGGCCAGGGCCAGGCAGGCCGTGCCGAGCATGCGGGTCGGGTGGCGGGACGTCACCGTCGGTCTCGCTCCTGCGTTCCGGGTCGATCGGGAAGAGCGCGGCAATGGTCGCCGATTCTGGCCCCTGTCGCTATTACCATCTCGTAAGGCGAGCCCCCCGGCCGCCATTCGCGCCCCGGATCCGGGGGACGGGAAGGAAACAAGTCGTCGCAGCGAGCCGATACGATCCGGGTTCGGCGCGGCCCTTTTATCCGCGCCGGCGGGTGCCGGTCTCCTGGGGCACCTGCGGCAGCTCTCACCGTCAGAGCACCCGGGGACGGGCGCCGGGGGTTGCATGGGCTCGATTCGGTGGCGCCATACGGCCGGGTACGGGGACCGGGTGTGGGTCGATGGACACGCAAGCGATTGCCCGCCGAGGCAGGTGGACCCTGAGAGGGCTGCTGAAAAACACCATGGACGGACATTTGCAGCAACGCCTGAGGGGCCGCGGCGTCGCGCGCGCGCCGTGAAACCGGCGCCGACGCGCTTTAGAATCGTTCGTGCAGGCCCACCATGAAACCGTGCGGCAGCACGCTCAGCAGAAAGGGCATCTTACGCTCGTGTGCCAGATAGCCGGTAAACGTGCCCAACACGAACCCGCCCAGCACGTCCGTCTGCCAGTGGCCCCAGGTCTTCATGCGCGCCTCCGCGTCGTAGACCGGCAGCAGCTCGAGCCCCCAGATCCACGGCTGCTGGCGATGGTATTCCAGAATGAAGGGCGTGACGATGGAGGTCACCCCGGCGACCTCCCCGCTGGGGAAGCTCAGGTTGTTACAGCAGCCCTGGAACCATTTGTTCGGATCCGGATTGTTCTCCTGCTCCGGACGCGTGCGCTGGAACACGCGCTTGAGAACGAAGGTGGAGCCGGCGGCCAGCGCCGACGAGTCGACCGCCTGCCAGAACGTGCGCCCCAGGCGACTCTTGCCGCCGAACCACAATGCGCCGCCCAGCTCGCCCGCGACCATGGCGTAGATCAGGTCATGCTGATAGCTGCGCTTGTAGATCCCGCTGTTGTCGTAGGACAGCCGGTAGTCGATTCCCAGGGGTCCGCCGGCGGCCACTGCCACCCCCGTGAACGCGCAGAACAGACACAGGACCACGACGAGTCTGCCTTTCCAGTCCATAGATCGTCCTCGCGAGGCCAGATTGCAGATCCCGTGCCGACGACCCGTCCGCCGTGGGCACGACCGTCGGTCTATTCGAGTCAGGAGTATTCCATTTCGTTCCACAAACCCGGTCGCGGGCGGCGGACACCGTTCCGGAACCACTGCGCCACCGCGCCCGGCGGGAACGCCAACGAATGTGCCGGTCCAAAGATCCGGGGTCGTATGCGGACTGCGCGGCCCCGGCTTTGGCCCCGGGCCGAAACCGGAGGTGATGATGTATCGGAACCCCATGCTTGCCCGTTTATTGCCGACTGTTGCCCCGGGCCTGGTCATCGTCCTCCTCACAGCGGGCACGGGCATCCTGCAACCCGTCCACGCCGCCACCCAATGGCACGGCCTGATCGAGGGCGAGACCGGAACCCCGGGCGGCTGGGTGCAGGTGCGCGAGAACAGCATCCGGGGAACCCGGCTACCCATGGGCCGCATCGCCGATCGCTGGCACACCCTGCGCCTGGGGGCGTGGCGCGACTTCGGCGCGGTCAACGCGGTGCATATGTCGCTCAGCGTCTCCACGATCCGCGGCAGCACCGAGCTGGCCGCGCCGGTGCTCTACAACGGCACGACCATCGCACCAGGGCGGCTCGAGACCGTCACGCACTACCAGGATTTCTGGGCCCTGCGGGGTGCCTACTGGCGCCGGCTGGTGGATTTCGGCCAGGGCGGCGGGCTGTGGAGCAGCGTGGGCCTTGCCTACACCGGGCTCACCTTCCGTCTGCACGGAACGATCGCCCCCAGCAGCGTCGGGCACGAGACCAAGGAGGATTTCATCACCCAGGAGCTCCCCGTGCCGACCCTGGGCGTGCATCTTCGCTATCCGCTTGGCCGCCGGGTCCGACTGATCGCGGACGCGACCGGTGGACGGCTGCCAAGGGTTTACAGCCTGCGCCACGAGGGCGGGGCGGTGACCATCGACCAGGCGCAATGGCGCGCGCAGCTGGGTCTCAGCGGCCGTTTCTCCGCGGGCTGGAGGCTGCGCGTGTACTGGTTCGACCGATACTATCGGCAGAATGAGCAGAGCCACGAGGACGGCAATCGCATCAAGCTGCGCAGCCACGGCTTCGGGATCGGCGTCGCGCACGGGTTTTAAGACGCGTTACCACGTCCCGGGCTTCCGGCCGAATGCGCCCCGCAGCGGGCGCTACCTGCTGGTGACCCGGAAGGCGCCGAGTGGGGTTCGCCCCTGTTGCAGCTCCTGGACCGCTCGCGGGTGAAGGTCTACCTGTTGCCCGCCGGCGCGGCTCCGGGTGGTGCCCCGTGACGCAGGCTGGCAACGAGAAGACCGGCACGTTGGCACGCCCAGGGACGAAACGTCCAGGCCCGGCTCATCAGGTAGGTGGCCAGCGGCATCACGAGCAGGGAAACCAGCGCCGCGGCCAGGTTCGGCAGCGCATGCATCCGGAGCAGGCTGACCAGCAGCACGTTGTTCACCGCGAACGCCGTTCCCTGTACCAGCAGGAAGCGCCAGACCGCCCGGCGCCGCGAGAGCCGCGATACGAAGGTCCAGGCGTGGTGGCCGAAGAACGACACGCAAAAAGCGCAGGCGAACGCACCGGCGTTGGCCGCCAGGGGATCCTTGCCCAGGAGCTGGACCAGGAGCACCAGCATCCCCGCATGCACACCCGTGGCCGCCAGCCCCACGGTGGAGAAGCGGGCCAGCTGGAGGACTTCACCGGTCAGCCGACCCGCGGAGCTGTCACCGTCTCTCATCGCCGCGACTCGAGCGGTCGGTGCCCGGAGGCACCCTCGCCGGCGGGCGCCTCGCCCCCGTCGTAGACCCCTTCGACCAGGTAGATCGGCCGGGCCTTGGACTCCGCGAACAGCCGTCCCAGGTACTCCCCGACAAGGCCCAGCGAGAGCAGCTGCATGCCGCCGAGGGACAGCACCACGGTGATCAGGGAGGCATAGCCCGGCACCCGTATGCCCTCCACCAGCACCTGCAGGACGATGACCAGGGCGTAGAGGAACGAGATCAGTGCCAGCAGCGCCCCGACATAGGTCCAGATCCGCAGGGGCGCGGTCGTGAATCCCGTGAGGCCGTCGATGGCGAAGTTCCACAGATTCCAGTAGCGCCACTTGGTGCGTCCGGCCGGGCGGCGGGGCCGCTCGTAGGCGAGGCCGGTGGCGCTGAATCCGACCCAGGAGAAAAGTCCCTTCATGAAGCGGTTGCGTTCGCGGCACTGGCGCAGGGCTTCCACACGGCGGTCCATGAGCCGGAAATCGCCGGCGTTGGCCGGAATCCCCGTGTCGGAAAGGCGGTTGAAAACGCGGTAGAAGAAGCCCGCGGTGGTACGCTTGAGCAGCCCGTCCTCGTGGCGCGCGGCGCGCACGCCATAGACCGCGTCATAGCCGGCCCGCCAGCGGTCGAGGAACGCCGGGACCAGCGCCGGCGAATCCTGCAGGTCGGCGTCCATCGGGATGACCACGTCGCCCCGGGCCGCCTCGATGCCCGCGGTCAGTGCCGCCTCCATGCCGAAATTGCGGGAAAGGTTGACCAGGCGCAGGCGTGCATCATCGCGCAGCGCGCCGATGAGCAAATCCACGGTCGCGTCGGTGGAGCCGTGGTTGACGAACACGATCTCGAAGCGGATGCGCTCTTCCGTCAGCACCTCGCGCAGGGTTTCCAGGAAGACCGGAATCGCCGCGGCCTCGTTGAACATCGGAACCACGACCGACACCAGCGGCCCGCAATCCCGGCGCCGGGCCGGCGGACCCGCCGAGGTGTAGAATGCGCCGGGAGCATTGTTCCGATGCCCCGCGGAGCATACTTGCCATGCGTATTCTTCTGGTGGAGGACGACTCCGAGGCCGCGACGTACCTGGCGCGAGGCCTGGGCGAGAGCGGACACCTGCCGGAGAGCGCCGCGGACGGGTGCGACGGCCTGGCGCGCGCGCTGGCCGGAGACCATGACCTCGTGATCGTCGACCGGATGCTGCCGCGGATGGACGGGCTGGAGATCGTGCGTGCCCTGCGGCGCGCGGGCCGGGACGTGCCCGTGCTGGTGCTGAGCGCCCTGGGCGAGGTCGACGACCGCGTCGAGGGGCTGCGCGCCGGGGGCGACGATTACCTGGTCAAGCCGTTCTCCTTCGCCGAGCTGCTGGCGCGGCTGGAGGCCCTGGGCAGGCGCGCGCACTCCGGGCTGTCCGTGCCGGTGCTCGCGGTGTCGGACCTGCGGCTGGACCGGCTGGGAAGAGAGGTTACCCGCTCCGGGCGCAAGCTGAGCCTGCAGCCGCGGGAGTTCCGTTTGCTGGAGTACCTGATGCTGAACGCCGGCCAGGTGGTCACGCGGACCATGCTGCTGGAGAATGTCTGGGGCTACCATTTCGATCCCCAGACCAACGTGATCGACGTGCACATCAGCCGGCTGCGGCGCAAGATCGACCATGGCTTCCGGAACTCCCTGCTGCACACCGTGCGCGGCGCGGGGTATTGCCTGCGTGAGTCCTGAGCGGCATCTCTCGCGCGTGCCGATTCGGGCGTCACGCCTGCGGCGTACCACCGCGTTCCGCCTGGCGATGCTCTACGCCGGGCTGTTCAGCCTGACCGTCGCGGTCCTGTTCATGATCGTCTACTGGCTCGCCAGTGCCCAGCTGCGGGCCCAGATCGACACCGGACTGGTCAGCGAGAGCGACGCGCTGGTGGCGCTCTACCGGGACCGTGGCCTGCAGGCGCTGGAGCAGACGGTACGGGCCCGCAGCCGGGTGGAGCAGCATCTGGTGGCGCCGGCCGGGCCGGCCGACCCGGGTCGCCGGGTCTACATGCTGGCGGGCGCCGGCCATCGCCACGTGGCCGGCAATCTCCGCAACTGGCCGAGCCGCGCGCGGACCGGAGCGCCCGTGACACTGGCGGTGTACGACCTGGGAGCCAGCGGCCAGGCCCGCTGGATGCGGGCCCGGGTCGTGCGCCTGTCCAACGGCGACCACCTGCTGGTGGCGCAGGCGCTGGATGAGGCCAACGAGCTGCGCGGACACATTCTGGTCTCACTGCTCGTGGCGCTCGCAGCCGCCCTGGCCATCGGCGTCGGCGGCGGCGTCTGGATGGGACGCAGCGTGCTGCTGCGCATCGACGGCATCTCCCGGACCGCCGGCGAGATCATGGCGGGAGACCTGTCCCGGCGCGTGCCGCTGGGGCAGCGGGACGACGAATTCGCCGACCTCGCGCGCCGCCTCAACGCCATGCTCGAACGTATCGAGGCACTGATGCGCGGCATGCGCGAGGTCACCGACAACGTCGCGCATGACCTGCGCAGCCCCCTGTCGCGCCTGCGCGGCCGGCTCGAGGTCACCCTGCGCCAGGGGCGCGACACCGGTGATTATCGCGGTGCCATGGAGCAGGCGATCGCCGATGCCGATGCCTTGCTGCGCACCTTCAACGCGCTGCTCAGCATCGCGCGCCTGCAGGCCGGCGTGCGTCGGGAGCCGTTCGGGCAGCTGGACCTGTCCGCGCTGTGCCAGAGCGTGGCGGAGCTTTACGGAGCCGCCGCCGAAGAGGCCGGGCTCGCGCTGCGGGTCGATCTCGCCCCCGGGGTACTGATCGACGGCCATGCCGAGCTGCTGGCGCAGGCGCTGAGCAACCTGCTCGACAACGCCATCAAGTACGTGCCCGCCGGCGGCACCATCGACCTGTCGCTGCGCAGCGAGAACGGCAGGGCGGTGCTGGCCGTCGCGGACGACGGTCCGGGCATTCCTGAAAACCGGCGGGAAGACGTGCTGGAGCGCTTCGTGCGCCTGGACAGCAGTCGCAGTCGGCCGGGCAACGGGCTGGGACTGAGCCTGGTGAAAGCGGTGGCCGATGCCCACGGCGGATCGATGCGCCTGGCCGATAACCACCCCGGCCTCGGGGTGCACCTGGAGTTCCCCCGCCGCGGCTGATCCGCTCGGCCGTTCGCCGAGCCCACGGGGTCACCCCGTGGCGCGTGGCCGGACCCGGGGAGGCTGGCGCGGGAGGTGCCGGATACGGATAATCGGCGCCATCGCGCCCCCTGCCACCGGAGCACCTGATGCACGCACCCGCCAACCCGGTCGATCTGATCCTGATGGCCATCCTGCAGGGCCTGACCGAGCTGTTCCCGGTGAGCAGCCTCGGTCACAGCGTGCTGGTGCCCGCCGTGCTGCACTGGAATATCGACCGCCAGGCGCTGTGGTTCCTGCCCTTCCTGGTGGTGCTGCATCTCGGCACGGCGGGTGCGCTGCTGCTCTACTTCCGGCGCGAATGGATCGCGCTCATCGGCGGCGGCCTGCGGCAGGTGACCGGGCACGGCTCCAGCCCGGAGGCGCAGCGCCTGTGGCTGCTGGTGGTCGGGACCGTCCCGGCGGGCCTGGTCGGGCTGATCCTGGAGCATCGGCTTCGCCACCTGTTCGGCGACGCCCGCCTGGTCGCGGTCGCGCTGGCGGCGAACGGGCTGGTGCTGCTGCTCGGGGACTGGCTGCACCGGCGCCGCGGCGGGCATGGCTCGGCCCGCCTGAACTTCGTGCGCGCTGCATGGGTGGGGCTGGCGCAGACGGCGGCGCTGATCCCGGGGTTCTCCCGTTCGGGCACGACGCTGGTGGCGGGACTGGGCGCGGGGCTTTCCTACGCGGACGCGGCGGAGTTCTCGTTTCTTCTGGGAACGCCGATCATCGGCGCCGCCGGCCTGCTCGAGGTCCCCAAGCTGTTCCACGATTCGCTGGTCACCGGCGGGGAAATTGGCTGGATCGTGGCCTGCGGACTGCTTGCCGGGTTTTTCGCCTACGTCAGTACCGCGTTCCTGATGCGTTACTTCCGTGGTCACGAGATCCGTGCCCTGCGGCCATTCGCGCTCTATTGCGTGCTCGCGGGGATCGGCGCCCTGGCGCTGCTCGCGACCCTGGTTTGAACAACGGCCCGGTTGAACTTTCCCCGCCCGGCGGTGATCTCAATGGACGAGGTGCCGCGCCACCGGATGGAGCGGCGCCCGCGGCGCATTGCAACCCGGGGAGGCAGCATGAGTGAGGAGCACGAGGACCGCGGGCCGGAGCGCCCCGCTGGAGGGCTGTTTCGCAACCTGCCCTGGATGATCCTGCCGCTGGTGCCGGCGGCGGTGCTGTTCGTCTATTTCATCGAGGCGGGCAAGATCGTTTAACCGTGCAGCCTGATTAGGTTGCGCCTCGCAGAAACCTGAATGGCTGACGGGCGGTTGCTGGTTCAACCTGCCGTGGCCGTGGTGCGGCCGCGACGAACGACCCGGGAGGCCGCTCCCGCCCCCACCCGATAGCGCCGCAGCCACCGGCGCACCGTTACCCGATCGTCGCTCGCCGGGCCGTTCATCCCCGGGGAGACCGCCGTATTCTGCAGTCGAACCACGGCTCGTTGATGCCCGGAAATCACGCGCCCGGCCGATGAGGGCAAGCGCCTATCGCGCGTCCGGTCCCGGCCGGGCCAAGCCCGCATGCTCTCACCCCCCGCCCGGCAGCTCGATGCAATACGGCGTGGCCGATCGGAAACCTGAGTCACCCGGGCCCTCGGCGCCGCTCCGCTCCGCGTGGGTCGGGACGGCGGCGCGTGCGGCGACCGGCACGAGCGAGTCGAGCGCGGCTCTCCTCCGGGTGGCTGCCGGCCAGCCGCGCACCGGTTCCCGGGCCGTGCTGCGCGGAGCCGTCCCGATCCGTCCGGGCTTGCGGGTGGGAACCGATAAGCGGTGTTGAATATCCGGACGAACGCTGTGGTGTCTGTCGCCGCGTCCGGCTAGGGTCGGCCCTAGCAATCTTCGCGTGGGCCTTATGCCGCCGGACGGTGTTGCGGTCGGGATCGCTTTTTCCCGCCCGCAGCCCGTCTGCCCACGCCCTGATCCGAGGGGGAGCAGGGAGAAGAACAAATGGCAGGTGAGAAAAAGGATCGGGCCGCGACAGCGCCGGATGACGGGACGATCGGCCACGAGGAAGCCCGTACGCTTGGGGGGCTTTTCCGACTGCGTGTGCAGCGTACGCCAGAGGCACCGGCCTACAGACACTACGCGGCCCATACCCAGGCCTGGCAGGTGTGGACCTGGCGCGATATGGCCGCTTATGTGGCCCGATTCCAGGACGCGCTGCGCGCGCTAGACCTCGAACCGGGAGACCGGATTGCGATCATGCTGCCGAACGGCCCGGACTGGGTGGCGGCCGACCAGGCGGCGCTCGGCCTGAGCCTGGTTGTCGTGCCGTTGCACCTGGATCACCAGCCCTCGACCGTGGCCTACGTTCTGGCGCATTCCGGCGCCCGGGTGCTGTTGTTGCAGGACGCGACGGCCTGGCGCCGCCTCGAGGCCGCGGCGGACGCTCTGGACGGCCTGGATCGCGTGGTCGTCATGGACGGCCCGGTCCCGGCCAAAGACCCGAGACTGGTGGAACGGGACCGTTGGCTTCCCAGCTCGGCTTCCAGACTCGCCGCCCGGGACAACGACCCGGACGCCCTGGCGACGATCATCTATCCGCCGGGCGGGGCGCGCCCCAGGGGCGTCATGCTCTCGCACCGCAACCTGCTCTGGAATGCCTGGGCGTGCACCCGGATCAACCGGGCCGGTCCCGGAGACGTGGCGTTGTCGTTTCTGCCTCTGGCGCACAGCCTTGAGCGCACGGCGGGCTACTACCAGGCGATGCTGCAGGGAGTTGAAGTCGCGTTCAGCCGTTCGCCCGGGAAGCTGCTGGAGGACATGGCCGCGCTCCGGCCCACGGTGATGCTCTGCGTGCCGCGGATCTTCGAGCGTATCTTCGCGCGGCTCACGCAGGAGGCGGCCGAGCGCGGGCGCGGGTCCATGGCGCTTTGGGATGCTGCCCAGCGAATCGGCTACAGCCGGTTCGAACGCCGGCAGGGTCGGGCCGGCTGGCGTCCCTCGCATTTGGCCTGGCCTGTGCTCGAACGGCTGGTCGCGCGTCGCGTACGAGCCGTGTTTGGTGGCCGACTGCGTTTTACGGTCAGTAGCGGTGCCCCGTTGTCGCCCCGGATCGCGCGCCTGTTCCTCGGGTGTGGCGTGGACCTGCGTCAAGCCTATGCGCTCACGGAGGCTGGTCCGATGGTCTCCTGCAACCCCGGCGACGCCAATGAGCCCGCCAGCGTCGGCGTGGCTTTGCCCGGCGTGCGGGTGAGGATGCAACAAAACGGCGAGCTGCTGGTGAACAGCCCGGGGATCATGCAGGGTTACTGGAAGGATCCCCAAGCCACCCGCAAGGTGATCGACGAGACGGGCTGGCTGCACACCGGAGACAGGGTCGCCGGACTCGAGCGCAAGCGCCTCTACCTCAGCGGGCGCTTCAAGGGCATCGTCGTGATGTCCACTGGCGAGAAGGTCGCCCCCATGGAGCTGGAGAAGGCCATGTTGGCCGAACCGGTGATCGGGCAGGTGCTGGCGCTCGGGGAGGGGCGACCGTACATGGCGGCCCTGGTCGTCCTCGACCCGTCCTTGCGGGCCGACTATCTCAAGGATCTGGGGTTGGACCCCGGGGACCCCCGGGCCTGCGCCAGCGAGGCTCTCGAAGCCGACCTCCTCGGGCGCATCATGGAGCGCTTGCGGGATTTCCCGCGGTACGCCCAGGTGCGGCGCGTCGCGGTGATGCCGCAGCCGTGGACGGTCGAGAACGGTTTCTTGACCCCGACCAGAAGGATCCGGCGCCGACGGGTACTCGACCAACACGCCGAAACGGTCACTCGCCTCTACGAGGGGCACGCCGGCGTGCAGCTTACGACCCTGGCGAGGAACGTGCGGGTCGCCGGGTGAGTGGCGGACCAACGCCCGGCGGCACCACTCCCGAGGTTTCAGCGATCGAGGTCCTCCTCGCGGAACTCGCCGGGTCCCGCCTCGTGCTCGGCGTGCCGGCGCAGCTCGACGCGACGGATTTTGCCGGAGACGGTCTTGGGCAGCTCCATGAATTCGAGCCGGCGGATGCGCTGGTAAGGTGCCAGGCGTTCCCGGGCGAAGGCGAAGATCGAGCGCGCGGTCGCCGCGTCCGGTTCCTGGCCACGGCGCAGGACCAGGTAGGCCTTGGGCACGTTGAGCCGGCGCGGGTCCGGGCTGGGGACCACGGCGGCTTCCGCCACCGCCTCGTGCTCGATCAGGACCGACTCCAGCTCGAAGGGGCTGATACGGTAATCGGAGCTCTTGAACACATCGTCGGCCCGGCCCACGTACCAGTAGTAGCCCTCGGCATCGCGGCGTGCCACGTCCCCGGTCCGGTACCAGTGGCTGCCGATGGCCGCCCGCGTGCGTTCGGGATCGCCCCGGTAGCCCTGCATCAGGCCCATGGGGCGGGGGTCCAGCGCCAGCGCGATCTCCCCCTCGTCGGCCTCGTGCCCGTCGGGGTCGAGCAAGGCCACCCGGTAGCCGGGCAGCGGCCGGCCCATGGAGCCCGGGTGCAGCGGCTGTCCCGGGGTGTTGCCGATCTGCGCGGTGGTTTCCGTCTGCCCGTAGCCGTCGCGGATGGTCAGACCCCAGGCACTCTCGACCCGCTTGATGACCTCCGGGTTGAGCGGCTCGCCCGCGCTGACCAGGCTGCGCAGGCGGGTGCGGTAGTCGCCGAGATTCTCCTGGATCAGGAGGCGCCACACCGTGGGCGGCGCACACAGCGAGGTGACGCCCTTGTCGGCGATCGTGCGCAGGGTCTCCGGTGCGCTGAAGCGCGCCTGCCGGAAGACGAAAATGGTGCAGCCCGCGTCCCAGGGGGCGAAGAAGCTGCTCCAGGCGTGCTTGGCCCAGCCCGGCGAGCTGACGTTGAAGTGCACGTCGTCGGGCTGCAATCCGATCCAGTACATGGTCGACAGGCTGCCCACCGGGTAGGTCTGGTGCGAATGCAGCACCAGCTTGGGCCGCGAGGTGGTGCCCGAGGTGAAGTAGAGCAGCATGGGGTCGTCCGCCCGGGTGGGACCATCGGGTTCGAACTCCGCGGGCGCCGCATAGGCATCGTCGAACGCGTGCCAGCCTGCGACCGTGTCTCCCACCGCGATCCGGGTGAGCCCCTCGGCGAGGCCGGCAAACTTGTCGGCATGCTCGCTGCCGACCAGCAGATGGCGGACCTCGCCGCGCTGCAGCCGGTCCTCGAGGTCCTTGCGCGAGAGCAGCGTGGTCGCGGGAATGATGACCGCTCCCAGCTTGATCAGGGCGAGCATGGTCTCCCACAGCTCCACGACGTTCTCCAGCATCACCAGGGCGCTGTCGCCCCGGCCCACTCCCAGCCCGCGCAGGTAGTTCGCGACCCGGTTGGAGCGCTCGCGCATCTCGGCGTAGGTCAGCCGGTCTTCGCCGCCTTCCTCGTCCACCAGCCACAGCGCGAGCCGGTCTTCGTCCCGGGCGATCCGGTCAAAGTAGTCCAGGGCCCAGTTGAAGGTCTCGAGCTGCGGCCACCGGAACCCTTCCCACGCGCGCGTATAATCCTCGCGATGACGGATCAGGAAATCGCGCGCCTCGATCAGCTTCGACGCATCATCCATGGGATTCTCCTCGCGCTTGCGATTAACCGAAGCGGCTCGCCCACGGCCGGTCCCCGCAGGCGGGTGCACACGCGGCCCTGCCGCGGGCCGTTCCCGGCGACCGGCGCTGCTTCCCAGTCTGCTCCCACGGCACAGCGGCGGCAAGGCGTGGGAGACCCCCGGTGCCGGTAAGTCCATACCGGGCGGCAGGAGCCCCCGCCCGGAGAGCGCGTGACCGGCGACGGCACCGCGCCCGCGTGGCGTAGCGCTGCTACGCCTGCCCCCGTCCCCTGCCCTCACCGGTCGGGCGTCCTCCGAAACGCGGCATTGCCCCTGACCGGGTTCGTGTCCGGGGGTGCGGGCTAGAGCCACCCCTTACGTTTGAAGTACCAGTACGGCGCGATGCCGCTCAGGATCATCAGCACGACCGCGAAGGGATAACCCCAGGGCCAGCTGAGCTCGGGCATGTGGTGGAAGTTCATGCCGTAGATGCTGGCCACCAGCGTCGGCGGCAGGAAGACCACCGCGGCGATGGAAAAGATCTTGATGATCTGGTTCTGCTCGATGTTGACCAGCCCCATCAGGGCGTCCATGAGGAAGTTGATCTTGTCGAACAGGAAAGCGGTGTGGGGCAGCAGCGACTCGATGTCCCGCAGCATGTCCCGCGCCAGTGACCGGTGGTCCTTGCCCAGGCTCTCGCTGCGCAGGATGAAGGACAGTGCCCGCTGGGTGTCCATCAGGCTCATCCGGGCCTTGCCGTTGAGGTCCTCGTGCTCGGCCAGCCGCGCCAGCGCCCCCGGGATGTCGCTGTTGGTCTCGCGTGCCAGGATGGTGCTGCTGGCGGTTTCGAGGGACTGGTAGACCTCCTCCAGGATGTCCGCCAGGCGGTCCGTCTTGGCCGCGAACAGGGACAGCAGGATCGATACCGCGTCGTAGAGCATGCCGGGCTGGCGCCGTGCCTGCAGCCGCAGCATGCGGAACGTGGCCAGCTCCTGGTCGCGGAGAGTGAACAGGCGGCCGCCGTTGAGGGTGAACGCGACCGTCACGTTGACCGGGGTATCCTCGAAATCGTGCAGGAAATAGGAGTGGATGTGCAGGCCGTCGGCATCCTTGAAGAAACGCGACGTCGCCTCGATCTCCTCGACTTCCTCCGGGGTGGGCAGCGCCTGGTCAAACGCCTCCTGCACCCGGGCGCGCTCCGCCGCCGACGGATCCACCAGGTCCACCCACACGACGTCGGCGGGCATGGGCTCGTCTTCCTGCAGCGGCGTCTGGACGAGGCGCTTGTCCCGAAAGGTCAGCGCGGTCAGCATGGCGTATCCCCGGGGCGGTGTTGGTCTCGTATGCGCGCTGTGTACCGCGCGGGCCGGCCGCATGCCAGCCCGGGCTGCGCGGGGGGCTGCGCATCCGGTGGCCGGCGCGCGCAGCCGGGCCGAATTGCCCGGCATTATCAGCGCTGACCGGCCGTGATACAAACGCCGGCCCGCTTGTGCCGCCGGTTCCCCTCGGGCGTTGCGGACAATGTCCGCCCATGGCCTTTTTCAGCGTCGCAACCGGCAAACGCGGTTTCCCGGTTGCTCCATGGTCGGCAACCCGGTCCGAGGCAATGCCGCATCTCAGCGCACCTGTCGGTCTGTCCGGCAAGGCGCGAGGAACCACATCCCTGCAGCGCGCCGGGGCGGCCGGAAAACCGCGCTTTTCAGCAGCCCCTAGGGATGCAGGGCGAGGACCAGATAGAGCACGTACAGGGCGGCGTTGAACAGCAGCTGCCACACGCGGATGCCACCCGTGGCTAGCGCCAGGCGGGTCCAGGCGGCCGCCGCCAGGGTCACCGCCGCCCCGATGACCACGTCGGGGCGCAGCGTCCAGGGGGTGAGGGTGATCCCCAGCGCCGGCAACAGGGTGCCCTGGAAGACCATCGCGCCCGTGATGTTGCCGAACGACAGGGTATCCTTGCCGCCCCGTATCCATATGATGCTGTTAAGCTTTTCCGGAAGCTCGGTGGCCACGGGGACCAGCAGCAGGGAGAGCAGCAGGGGCGATGCGTCCAGGCGCGCGGACACCTGCTGGACCGCCGCGATGAACCCGTGGGCACCCGTGACGAGAAGCAGCACGGCGCCGGCCAGCTGGATACAGGTCGTGATCCAGCCCGCGGGCAGGTGCAGGCGGGCCAGGAACAGCGGTGCCCGCGCCCGGGTTTCGTGGCCCTCGTCCACCAGCGCCGGCGAGGCGCGCAAGGTCAGCAGCAGGTAGATAAAATACAACGTGACCAGCATCGCCGAGACCGCGACCCGGACGATGATCAAGCGGTGGGGTACGAAAAGCATGGCCGCGGCGAGCACGAACGCCACCAGGAACACGTCGAGATCCCGCACCAGTCCCGAGCGCTCCGGCCGGAAGCGTCCGCGCAGGCCGCGGCGGCGCAACGAGACGAGGGCGAGCAGCGACAGGGAGAGGGTGGACAGCATCAACGGGGCGCCCAGGATCGCACCCACGCCGATCTCCTCGTTGATTTGGCGGTCGGGCGTTCCCGCGGCGAGCGCCAGCAGCGGGATCAGGGTCTCGGGCAGCGCGGTGCCCACCGCAGCGAAGATCGATCCGGTAACGCCTTCCGAGATGCCCAGGCGGGCGCCCAGGCACTCCAGGGCGTTGGTGAACAGCTCGGACGCCGCGACGATCACCAGCAGCATGAGCACGATCTGCACGATCAGCATGCGGTCATCCCTTTACCGGCAGCGTGCCGGGTGGGGCGCGGAACTCACGCGGGCGTCCCGGGCGAATTCCCTGAACTGACGAGTACGGAGGAACCCGGCCGGATATGGGCCCGAGGATAATGCATCTGACCCGCGGCCGCGCGCGAGAAGGTCTGGGAGGGTGCGGCAGGCAGGGTGGCCGTACGGGTCGCGCGACCGGTCTGGGCGACCTATCCGCGCGGCGATTACCGGGAGCTGCGGGTGGCGCTGAAGCTCCCGCGCGACGTGATCGTGCCGGTCAATGCGGGCGAGAGGCTGGGAAAGCTGAGCGTAAGCCTTGATAATGACACTCTCGCCCGCGTGCCGGTGGTGGCGGCGGCGAGGGTTCCGGAGGGGGCGACCTCTGGCGGCGCTGGCACGCCGCCGCCTGGCTCTCGCTCAGCCGACACCTGAAGGAGTGGTTTCCCAAGCTGACCCGCGCCATCGCGTCCAACTGACCAGGGAGCACAGTACCCGGGGACACCGCCCCGACCGGTGCCGACCAGCGATCATGAGGCTTTCCAGCGTGACAGGCCGGCTGTTCCGATTCGTCGCCACCGCTTCGGTGAGCGGGCTGCTCCTGTGCGCCTTGCTGTTCCTGGGCGCCTATGCGTACTTCGCGCCGCAGCTGCCGAGCATCGCCTCGCTGAAGGATCCGAAGCTGACGGTGCCCCTGAAGATCTACACGGCCGATCACCAGCTGATCGGCGAGTTCGGTCCGAACCGGCGCTCGCCGGTCAAGTACAAGGACTTCCCCCCGCGGCTCATCCATGCCTTCCTCGCGGCGGAGGATGCCAACTTTTTCCATCACCCGGGGGTCAGCGTGAAGGGCCTGCTGCGGGCGGCGGTGAACCTGGCGCTGACAGGCCGCAAGACCCAGGGCGGCAGCACGATCACGATGCAGGTGGCACGCAACTACTTCCTTTCAGATCGCAAGACCTTCACGCGCAAGTTCCGGGAGATCCTGCTGGCCCTGCGGATCGACCGCCGCTACAGCAAGCAGAAGATCCTGGAGCTGTACCTGAACAAGATCTATTTCGGCGAGGGCGCCTACGGCATCTCGGCGGCGGCGCAGACCTACTACGGAGAGAACCTGGATCAGCTCACCCTGGCCCAGACGGCGATGCTGGCCGGCCTGCCGCAAGCGCCGTCGGCGGCCAATCCGCTGTCCGACGGTCAGGCGGCGACGCAGCGGCGCAACTACGTGCTCGGCCGCATGCGGGACCTCGGCTACCTCGACCGGGACACCTACCGCCAGGCCATCTCCGAGCCGCTGACCGCGAAGCTGCACCGGGAGCAGATCCCGGTCACCGCCGGCTACGTGGCCGACTTCGCGCGCGAGCACATGCTGAAAAAGTATGGCAAGAAGGCCTACACCAGCGGCTACCGGGTGATCACCACGCTGGATTCCTCGGACCAGCAGGACGCGGTGCAGGCGCTCCGCGCAGACCTGCTCGCCTATGACCGTCGCCACGGTTACCGCGGGCCCGAAGGCAGGATTTCCCTGCCGCCGTCCGGCGGACCGCTTCCGGTGCACCGGATACGCCAGGCGCTGAACCAGCACCCGGGGCTCGGCGGGCTGAGCACCGGCGTGGTCGTGGCCGTGCAAGACAAGAGTGCCCGCGTCTATACCCTGGATCACGGTGGCGTGCAGGTCGACTGGGACGGGCTCGGCTGGGCGCGGCCCTACAAGGGCCCGAATGCCCGCGGACCGGCCCCGAAGACCGCGTCCGACGTGGTCTCCCGCGGCGACATCGTACGGCTCGCGCGCAAGTCCGGGTCCGGGGGCTGGATGCTGGCCGAGATCCCGAAAGTGCAGGGCGCGTTGGTGGCGCTCGATCCGCGCACCGGGGCGACCCGGGCGCTGGTCGGCGGCTTCGATTTTCGCCAGAGCAAGTATGACCGCGCGCTCATGGCCCACCGCCAGCCCGGGTCGTCGTTCAAGCCCTACATCTATTCCGCGGCGCTGCACTCGGGCATGACCCAGGCGACGGTAGTCAACAATGCCCCGGTGGTCGTACCGGGCGGCTTCGACGCCACCTGGCGTCCGCAGAACTACGAGCGCACCTTCTCGGGGCCGACGCCCCTGCGCCAGGGGCTGTTTCATTCGCTCAACCTGGTCACCATCCGGGTCCTGCAGCGCATCGGCCTGGGGAACGCACGCAAGTACGTGAGCCGCTTCGGCTTCCCCGAGAAGCAGCTACCCGACAACCTGACCCTGGCGCTCGGCAGCGCCGCCGTGACCCCGCTGCAGATGGCCCGGGGATACTCGGTGTTCGCCAACGGGGGCTTCCTGATCAAGCCGCACCTGATCCGCAAGATCATCGGGCCCGACGGCAAGACGCTCTACCAGGCGCAGCCCGTGAGCGCCTGTCCGTCCGGCGGGACCGGCGACGAGACGGAGGGCTGCGCGCCGCGCGTGATCAGCGCGCAGAACGCCTACATCATGACCGAGATGATGCACGGAGTGATCCAGCACGGGACCGGGCGGGCCGCCCGCAAGCTGGGACGTGCCGACCTGGCGGGCAAGACCGGCACCACCAATCAGCAGAAGGACGCCTGGTTCGACGGCTTCAACCGGCAGCTCGTCGCGATCTCCTGGGTGGGATTCGATCAGCCCGCGACCCTGGGTCACTACGAGACCGGCGCGCGGGCGGCCCTGCCGATGTGGATGGACTTCATGGGCGCGGCCCTCAGGGGCACGCCGGAAAGCCCGCCGCTGGAGCCCTCCGGCCTGGTCACCGCGCGCGTCGACCCGGCCACCGGCAAGCGCGTCCACCGGGCCGCCAGCGCCAGCGTGTTCGAGACCTTCCGGGCGGACAACCTGCCGCCCTTCGAGGATCGCAATGCCTATGCCGGGACCTCCGCCGGCAGCCCGGAACCGGGCGGCTCCGCGTCCTCATCATCCTCCGGGAACCTCGAGCGCTCCCTTTACTGAAGATGCCAGCCCGGTCCGGCCGGAATGGGTACGTCCGGGACCAGGCCGCCGCTTGTGCGAAAGATATATAGGGTATGCTTGCCATCTTCTGTCACCGATCGATGGCACACGATGAATCTCAAGCATCTGGCGGTCTTTCATGCGGTCGCGCAGGCCGGCAGCATCAGCGGGGCAGCGGAGCGTTTGTTCGTCAGCCAGCCCGTGGTCTCGCGGCAGGTGCGCGAGCTGGAGGCGAACCTGGGCCTGGCCCTGCTCGAGCGGATGCCGCGGGGGGTGCGCCTGACCGAGGCGGGACGGATGCTGGCGGAGTACGCGGGCCGGATGTTCGCGCTCCAGCACCAAGCCGAGGCGCTGCTGAAGGACCTCCGGGGCCTGCGCGCAGGCCAGCTGGTGCTGGGCGCGAGCATGACCATCGGCAACTACTTGCTGCCGCCGGTACTGGCGGCGTTCCAGCGGAAGCACCCGGAGGTGGAGGTCAGCCTGGAAGTCGCCAACTCGGAGGTGATTCACAGGCGAGTCCTCGGGGACCGGGTGGATATTGGGTTTACCGAGGGCCTCGCCGAGGCCGGCGACCTGGTCGGTGAGGTGTTTATGAGCGACGAGCTGGTGGTGGTCGGATCGCCGGATCATCCGCGTGCCGATGGCCCGCCCGTGTCGGTGGCCGAACTGTGCGGCGAGCCGTGGGTGATGCGCGAGCCCGGCTCGGGTACGCGCGCGGTGTTCGAGGAATCGCTGCGCGAGCGGGGGCTCGAACCGTCGCGGGTCATGTCCATGGGCAGCCCGGAGGCCGTCAAGCGCGCGGTGTTGGCCGGTGCCGGGCTGGCGGCGGTGTCATACCTCACGGTCAGCGCGGAACTGGACGCCGGCCTGCTGGCGCGTCTCCCGGTATCCGACCTGGAGCTGACCCGGGCGCTGCATCGGATCCGGCTGCCGCACCGCGAGCATGGACCGGCGCTAAGCGCCTTTATGGCATTGCTTGGTGCCGCGGTGGGCCGGATGCAAGCCTGAGGGCAGTGCCGCACCGCGGGCAAGGCGCCGCCATGCTGCGTCCTCCACGCTTGCTGCTGACCGGAGCCCGTGCCCCGGCAAGGTTCGGGCCGACCCGGCGAAGGCCGGGTCGCGAGGGGCGCCCGTGGCCGCGGCCGATCCGGACACCGTCAGGGCTACCCATTCGTCGAACAGGGGGAGCGACGCATGAATACTGCTGGACCGGAAAGCCGTCACTTCAGGAAGGAGCTCGGCTGGTTCACGCTGTTGGCGATGAGTCTGGGCACCGTGATCGGCTCGGGCTGGCTGCTGCTGCCGGGTGTCGTCGCGGCCCGGGCCGGCCCGTCCAGCGTCTTCGCATGGGTGATCGCGGGCGTGATCATGCTGATCGTGTGTCTGGTGTATGCGGAGCTCGGGGCGGCCTGGCCCGCGCCCGGGGCGGTGGCCCTGTATCCCCAGCTTTCCCACGGCAGCTTTGTCGGGCATATCGCGGGGTGGGCGGCGTTCGTTTCCTACGTGATCATCCCGCCGGCGGAGGCGGTGGCGGTAACCCGCTACGCCGCCGCCTACGTCCCGGCCCTGACCACTTCCTCGCAGCACCTGACAGTCCTGGGCATCGGCATGTCAATCGGGATTCTGGCGCTGCTGGCGTTGCTGAACTACGTCGGTGTGCGCTACCTCGGGATCTTCCAGAACTGGGTCACCAGCCTGAAGTACATCCCCATCGTCCTGTTCATCGGCGGGATCCTGTTCCTGGCCTTCCGCGGCGAAAACTTCTCGGCCTTCGGCGGTTTCGCGCCCTACGGCGCCTCCGGGCTGTTCCTGGGCACCGCCGGCACCGTGTTCGCCTACGTCGGCTTCCGCCAGGCGCTGGATTTCGGCGCCGAGGCCCGCAACCCGGGTCGTGACCTGCCCCTTGCGCTGGTCGGTACCGTGCTGATCGCCATGTTCACCTACGTGCTGATCTCGATTGTGTTCGTCGGTGGCATCCACTGGCAGGGCCTGGGTCAGTACGGTGTCCGGCCGGGCCAGTGGCATACCCTTTCCAATCTCCCCGCTCCGCTGTACAACCTGTTGGTCGCGGGCGGGTTGGGGTTCATCGCCTTCCTGATCTTTCTCGACGGCATCGTCTCGCCCAACGGGCCCAACGCCACCAACGTGGGGTCGGTGCCCCGCGTGCTGTACACGATGGCGGAGCACCGCAGCATGCCGCGCGTGTTCATGCGGCTGAACCCGCGGCTGGGCACGCCGGGCTGGGGCCTGTTCCTGTGCTTCCTGGCGGAGGTGTTCTTCCTGCTGCTCACGACCGGCGGCTACGCCGAGCTGATCGCGGCGATCAATGTCGCGTTCATGGTGGCCTATGCCATGGGTCCGGTATCCTGCGGCGGCCTGCGAATCATTGCTCCGCGCGTGCCGCGCCCGTACCGGCTGCCGGCGGCGCGGGTGCTTTCGCCGCTGGCGTTCGTGTTCGCCTCGCTGCTGCTGTTTTGGAGCAAATGGCCGCTCACCGGCGAGACCCTCGCGGTATTGTTCGTGGGCGTGCTGGTCTACGTCGGCTACGGGCTGGCGGGCCGGGTCGAGATGCGCACGGTGCGCTACGGTTACTGGATCATCGTCTACCTGCTGGCGATGACGGCGCTGTCTTACCTTGGCGATAGACACTTCGGCGGGCGTGGCGTGATCCCGTTCGGCTGGGACGTGCTGGCCGTCGCCGTGGTGTCGCTGGTGATCTATTACTGGGGCGTGCGCCAGTCGGTCCAGTTCGAGCGCGAGATCGGCAGCCGGGCACGGGCCGATGCCGAGCAGCGCCACGCCGAGGTGCGGCAGGCCGGGCGCGAATAGCCCCCATGGTACGGTCGCTTCGCACCCCGGGCACGGCAGTCTCTACTTGCTGACCAGAGCGGATGCCACGTCGCGGAGCGCGGGTGTGGTAACAACCAGGGGAGACGCAGAAGCGGCCCACCGAGCGAACGCCGGGCCGATGTCCGGCACACGCGCCGGACGGCCCAGCCGCGTCCGCTAGCTTTCATATCTCTGCGCCAACGCGCGCACGATGGCGGCGAACTCCTCCCGCAGCCCGGCCGGGCCCAGCACCTCGACGTAGCGTCCGAAACCCTGCAGCCACCAGCGCAGCTGCAGCGTGTCGGCCACGGTGGCGGACAGGTGGGTGCGGCCGTCGCCCTGCGGCATGAGCTCCTGGTCCGCGCTCAGGGGTGTCTCGTAGAGGTGGTAGGCGACTTCGTCGTCGAACAGGGCTTCCAGGCGGACGGGCTCGTCGGCGACGCGGTAGTCGAAGTGCTTTTCCGCGATGTATTGTCCCAGGTCGAAGCCGGGCGGCCGGGTCACCGGCTCATCCAGCGGCCGGGCCTGCTCGAGCCGGTGCAGGGCGAGCTGCAGCACGTCCGCGTAGTTCCACAGGCTGGCGACCAGGTAGATCACCCCGTCACGCACGACCAGCCCGAGTGGGTTGACCTTGTACTCGCGGCGCTCGGGCGGATGGTTGCGGGGCCGGTAAACGGCCTCGAACCGGCGGTCCTCCAGCAGCGCATGGTAAACCGTGCGCACCACGGCCGGATCGATGTTCGGCTCGAGCAGCCGCTGGGTGCGCGAGATGACCCGCACCTTCTCCGGCCAGTCGGCGAGCGGCGATGCCCCCTGCTCCAGCACCTCGGCGGCGCGCTCCATGTGGGGTGCCAGGTGGTCCATCGCCGGCTGCGGCAGCAGCGGCTCCAGGAACAGGCGGGCCAGGCGGAAGGTGAGCGCGGTCTCGGGCGGCATCGCCGGCAGGTCGACGATGCTGGCGTCCGCCCGCCACGACCAGCCGTAGGGTCGCTCACGCTCGTCCGAGACCAGCGGGAACACCGACGACAGGTTGTCCAGGTCCCGCTGGATCGTGCGCAGCGTGGTCCCGAAACCCTGGGACTGCAGCCGCGCCTGCAGCTCGGCGGTCGAGATCCTGCGCGGCGCGCGCGGCACCTCGCGCAGCATCGCGAGCTGGCGCAACGTGGTGTCGGACACGGTTCCCCCCCTCCCGGCCGTGAGCCGTCCGTGTTGTCGGGCGCCGTTCAGTCTGCCGGGTGATTATTGCGCCCGGTTGAACCCAGAATCCTGACGTACTGCGGCGGCAAATGCACGGCCAGGCGCTGGTCGACCGCGAGCTGCAGGCCCTCGCACACGTGCCTGGGCAGCAGCAGGTCCAGGGTCACCGGCCCCTCCACGCGCAGGGCCACGGCCAGGCCCTGCCGGCGAATGCTGCGCAGGACACCCTCGACCACGTTCTCACTGGGCCGGGCTACCGGATCCTGGCGCGGCGGCAGCAACTGCACGTCCTCGCCCCGGATGCCCCAGCTTACCTCGCCGGCGGGCGCGCGCCCGCCCGCCCAGCGGGCGCGTAATGAACCGCAGGCGGTATCCAGGAGCGCCTCGCCGTCCGGCGCGGTGCGTGCCACACGACCGCCGAAGATGTTGCGGAAGCCCAGCAGGCGTGCCAGCGACTCGGTCGCGGGCCGGCTGAAGACTTCTTCGGGCGGCCCCTCCTGCACGATGCGTCCGCCGTCGAGCACCGCCAGCCAGTCGCACTGCTGGGCCAGGTGGGAGTCGTGGGTGGCAACCAGTGCCGGCAGCCGTGCCTGCTCGATCACGGCGCGCAGCTCTTCGAAGACGGCATCGCGCAGGCCGGGCTCGAGTGCACTGGTGGGCTCGTCCAGCAGCAGCAGCTCGGGATCGCGGGCGAGCGCGCGGGCCAGCGCCACCCGCTGTGCCTGGCCGCCGGAGAGCTCCGCCGGGTAACGTTCCGCCAGCCCGGCGAGTCGGACCCTGCCCAGCAGCTCCCGGGCCCGCTCCAGGCGATCCGGTCCGCGCAGCGGGTAGGCGATGTTGCCCAGCGCCGTCAGGTGCGGAAACAGCGCGCTGTCCTGGGGCAGAAAACCGATCCGGCGCCGCTCGGGCGGCAAACCGGCGTAGGGCTCCCCGGTGGCCGGGACCAGGCCGCAGATGGCGCGCAGCAGCGTGGTCTTGCCCGCGCCGCTGCGCCCGGCCAGGGCGGTGAGACCGCGCAGCTCAAAGTGGGCCTCGATGCACGCCGGGCGCTCGATCCGGTAATCGACCCGCATGCCTACACCCCCGCGGCGTCGGGGCGCGCCTGCGGCCGACGCCGCCACGCCAGCAGGCCCAGCAGCAGGGGCAGCGGCAGGCCTACGAGGAAGAACAGCCATAGCAGCGGGTACACGGAGGGAAGCCCGAAGTCCTGCAGGTTCACCCACAGCTTCACCGGGATGCCCTGCGGGTAGTACGCCATCACCAGTACCACACCGAACTCGCCCAACGCCCGCACCCAGGCGATCGACAGTGCCGCCGCGAGGCCCAGCCAGGACAGCGGCAGCGTGACGCGCCGGAACACCCGCCAGGGCGAGTCACCGAGGGTGCGCCCAAGCTGCTCCAGCTCCGGGGTGACCCCCTCGATGGCGGCGCGCGCACCGACCACGTAGTAGGGGGCGGACGCGTACACCTGCGCCAGCACGAACGCCGGCGCCGTGTTCGTCAGGCTCACGCCCAGGCCCGAGAACCAGCCGCCCAGCCAGCCGTAAGGCCCGTAGAGGGTGGTCAGCAGAATGCCCAGGGCCAGCGGCGGCGTCAGCAGGGGCACCAGCAGCAGTCCCTCGACCCAGGCGCGGCCCCGGAAGCGTCGCCGGGCCAGCACCCAGGCCAGCGGCGTGCCGAAGGCCACCACGATGACCATGGCCACGGCCGTGTAGACCAGCGAGACCCGCAGCGCCGCCAGGTCCCCGCTGGCGAGCGCGAAGTGCCGCCAGGGCGTATGCGTCACCAGCGCCGTGACCGGCAGCAGCAGGAAAGCCAGCCAGGCCAGGGCGAGCACCAGGGTCCACTGGGGCCGGAGCCTGCTCATGTCGGCCACTTCCGCCGGCAACGCCTGCGCACGCGTCGGTCGTCGCCCGCTGCATCCGCGCAATGGCGACGGCCCCCGATTTCCAGGCATGCCGTGCCACCGCGACGGGAGCGTTGCTTCGGGATCGTTCGTGCGTTTGGTGCTGGAAGCATTTCGCCCTGTCGGGCGAGCCACCTGTTACTAACCCGGTCAGGGGTAAGGTCGCGTCTCAGCGCCCCTGCCGGTCTGTCCGGCAAGGCGCGAGGAGCGGAAGGTCTCCGACCCGAACGCGTGCCGCAGGGCCGCTTCCGATCGGCCCAGGCGGCGACGCGCTGATACTTAAGGCTTAACACTTAAAACTCAACACTCGTGCTGCGATAGGCGGCACAGAGGCCTACCGCAGCACGCTCCCGTGCGGCGGCCCATACCCGTCCTTCCGCAACATCGCCTGCCCCTTCGCGCTTTGCATGAACTTCACGAACTGCCGCCCGGCTTTCGGGTTGGCGGCGTTGTTCAGCACCGCGGCGTAGAATACCAGCGGCTGGGGGTGCACCTCGCGGGGTTTGCCGGTCTTGCCCTTCAGGCGGAAGCCGGCCTTGCGGTACCAGCTCTTCTGCAGGCCCGGGCGGCTGAGGTCGATCTGCGGCGGCAGGCTGACGTAGGGCAGGCCGCGTGAAACCACCGCGCTGCGGTAGCCGGAGGAGGCGTCGATCTGGCCCGACTCGAGCCGGGTGATCAGCGCGCTCTCGGCAAAGATCTGCTTCGGGTTCTCGGGGCTCCCCAGGATCTTCTTCACCAGGCCCGGCCGGTGGTAGTAGCGCTCGGCCAGCTGGAAGGTGAACACGATGTTGCGGCCCTGGGGATCGGTGGCGGGATCGGTGCGCCCGAAGCGCAGGCCCTTCTCCTGCAGGACCTCGTACCACTTCTGCTTTCCGCGGGCCGCGGCCCGGAAGTCCGGGGCGAACCGGCTGTTCGGGTTGTACGCGATCACCATGCGGGTGCTGGCCACGGGCACCGCGTGGTCCACCAGGCCGCGCTCGATCAGGATGCGCATCGGGCCCGGTGTGACCGAGACGAACACGTCGGCACGCATGTGCTTCGAGGCGAGCAGGCGCGCGAGGCCGTATGCCCCGTGCCCGATGCCCTGATAATCTGCCCCGTGGCCCTTCGCGAACGCGGGGCCCAGGTTCCGGTCCATGACGGTACCCATGGAACCGGCATAGGCGACCCTGAGAGTCGGCCTGGCAAGCGCAGTGCCCCCGCTTAGCGCGACACTCGCCAGCGTGAGCCAGAGACACGCGTTGCGCGCTGCGCGTAGCCTCATGGTCATGGTTCGCTCCTCGGAGTTGGTTTCGGGACCGCAACGCGCTATATATCACAAAACATAACGGTGACGACAGTGGGGCAATGATGGTGTCACGGAGCATCGAAGCGGACTCGTTGCGGTTCCATGTGCGCCTGCGCGTCGCGCGCGGCCGGCGCGGCGTCATCGGGCCGGGCAAGGCCGACCTGCTCGAGGCGATTCGCGATTCCGGCTCGATCTCGCGGGCCGCCCGCCGCATGCGCATGAGCTACCGGCGGGCCTGGGACCTGGTGGACGATCTCAATGGCCTGTTCCGTTCGCCGCTGGTGGAGACGGCCCGGGGCGGCCTCCGGGGCGGCGGTGCACGGCTCACGGAGGCCGGGGAGCTGGTGTTGCGGCGCTACCGGGAGATGGAGGACGAGGCCCTGCGGGTCCTCGCCCGGCGCGCGCCGGGCTTCGCCTCTCTGGTGGGCCGCGCGGAGGACGATGCCTGACAGCGGCGAGTGGCGGAAGCCGGTGCGGCAACCGCGCGTTCCCCGGCTGCCGGCCCCGAGAGCACTGGTATACTCTCCGCGCCCGGGCACCAACAAAGGGGGCGAGCCATCCCTGCCAACCACCGCCGCACTCTCTGTGGGACTGGGTCTCGTGCTGCCGCTCGGCGGCGCCGTCGCTGCTCCCGCCCGCGCATTCAACCCGGGCCCGTTCGCCGCCGCGGTGATCGCCGCCGAGGCCTGGGTGACCGGCAAGGCGGCGCTCAGCCGGCCACCGCATGCCATGCGGCCGCGCCGCCTGCAGGTTGCCGCCGGTTGGTTTGACGTGTCGCAGCGACGCAACGTCACAACCACGACCACGTCATCAGCCACTACGATCCCGGCGCGGACATCCTCGCCGTGGGCCTGTCCAGGCGGCTGCAATAGGCTCTCTGACCGGGCCGGTGATTCGTGGCACAATCGAGCGCATTTGCGAATTGCCGCCGGGCGCCTGCGGCAGGCGGTCCGGTACGCCGGCAAAGACATTCGACCACGACGAAATCCAGCGAAACGACGAGGAAGACCAACGTGTTCAAGACGCGCATCACCGAAATGTTCGGGATCGAGCATCCCATCGTGCAGGGCGGCATGCAGTGGGTCGGCCGGGCCGAGCTGGTCTCGGCGGTGGCCAACGCCGGCGCGCTCGGCTTCATCACCGCGCTCACCCAACCCACCCCGGAGGACCTGTCCAGGGAGATCGAGCGCTGCAAGAGCATGACCGACAGGCCCTTCGGCGTGAACCTGACCATCCTGCCGGCGCTCAAGCCGCCGCCGTACGCCGAGTACCGCCAGGCGATCATCGAGGCGGGCGTGAAGATCGTCGAGACCGCGGGCAACAATCCCCAGGAGCACATCGACGAGTTCAAGAAACACGGCATCAAGGTGGTGCACAAGTGCGTGGCGGTACGCCACGCGATCAAGGCCGAGAAGCTGGGCGTGGACGCCGTCTCCATCGACGGTTTCGAGTGCGCCGGCCACCCCGGCGAGGACGACGTGCCGGGCCTGATCCTGATTCCGGCGGCGGCCGACAAGGTGGCGATCCCGCTGATCGCCTCGGGCGGCTTCGGCGACGCGCGGGGCTTGGTCGCGGCCCTGGCGCTCGGCGCCGATGGGATCAACATGGGCACCCGCTTCATGTGCACGAGAGAGTCGCCCATCCACCAGAAGATCAAGGAGCAGATCGTGGCCAACGACGAGCGCGCCACGGAGCTCATCTTCCGTACCCTGCGCAACACCTCGCGGGTGGCGAAGAACAAGGTCGCCGAGGAGGTGGTCGCCATCGAGCGCGAGGGCGGCGCCACCATCGACGACCTGGCGCCGTTGGTGTCCGGCAAGCGCGGCGCGGTGGTCTATGAGAAAGGCGACCCGGACTACGGCATCTGGTCGGCGGGCCAGATCCAGGGCCTGATCCACGACATCCCGAGCTGCAGCGAGCTGGTCAGTCGCATCGTCACCGAGGCCCGGGGCCTGATCCGCGACCGCCTGAACGGCATGGCCGGACTGGCCACCGCCGAGGCGGTCTGAGCCCCGACCGGCGCGCGCCGGCTCAGCCGGAAGCGGAACTCTGGTTCCCGTTCGGGGGCCGTGGAGGCCGGTCCTGGGGCTCGTGGCGACAACGCGGATAGTCCCTGCAGATGCCGCCGCAGCGGCAGGCGGACAGGCGCTGCGCGCGGGGAATCCGGATCTTGCGGCGCCCATAGGCGCTGGCCTGGCGTTTCATGGCTCCAGTGTAACGGATGGAGCAAACCGGCCGCGAGCCCGTGCGGCGCCGCCGGAACCCTTGCTAGAGTGAGCGGCATCGGGAAGCGAATGCCAAGTCCCGCTGGAGGGCGCCGGAAGCGAAGGCTTCGCTGACTACGAGGCGCCACCGGGGGATCAGCCGGAGAGCGGATGCTCTACAGCTCGGGCACCACCGGCCGGCCCAAGGGCGCGCGCCGGCCGCTGCGGGGCAAGACCCCCGAGCGGGCCGTCGCGCCGGGCCTGGGGTTGTTCCGGCAGCTGTTCGACTTCCCGGTGGCTGAAGGCGTGCGCGCTCTTGGCCAAAACCTAAAACCCGCAACTCGTGTTCGCTCCGGGAGACGCGATGGCCAACCAGCACGACGAGATACATCGCGACCTGCGCAACGGCGTCCGTCGCATCTGCGACCGCTACGGTCCGGCCTACTGGCGGGAGCTGGACCGCAACGGGGAGTACCCCACGGCCTTCGTCGACGAGATCACCGCCGCCGGTTACCTGGCCGCGCTGATTCCCGAGGAGTACGGCGGGTCCGGGCTGGGAGTGACCGAGGCCTCGATCATCCTCGAGGAGATCAACCGCTCCGGCGGCAATGCCGCGGTGTGCCACGCGCAGGTTTACATCATGGGTGCCTTGCTGCGCCACGGCTCCAAGGCGCAGAAACAGGCCTACCTGCCCGGGATCGCCACCGGCGACCTGCGGCTGCAGGCGTTCGGGGTGACCGAGCCGGATGCCGGCACCGATACGCTCAGCATCTCCACCCAGGCGGTACCCAAGGGCGAGCGTTACGTGGTCAACGGCCAGAAGATCTGGACCTCGCGCGCGCAGCACTCGGACCTGATGCTGCTGCTGGCCCGCACCACCCCGCTGGACCAGGTCAGCAAGCGCACCGAGGGGCTTTCGCTGTTCCTGGTGCACCTGCGCGAGGCGGTGGGCAAGGGGGTCGAGATCCGGCCGATCGAGACCATGATCAACCACCACACCACGCAGGTGTTCTTCGACGACCTGGAGGTGCCGGCGGAGAACCTGATCGGCGAGCAGGGGCGCGGCTTCCGCTACATTCTCGACGGCATGAACGCCGAGCGCATCCTGATCGCGGCGGAGTGCGTGGGCGACGGCGACTGGTTCATCGAGACCGCCAGCCGTTATGCCGGTGGGCGCGAGGTGTTCGGCCGGCCGATCGGCGCCAACCAGGGGATCCAGTTCCCCATCGCCCGGGCCTACGCGCACATCCGCGCCGCGGACCTGATGCGCTACCGCGCCGCCGAGCTGTACGATTCGGGCGAGCGCTGCGGCGCCGAGGCCAACATGGCCAAGCTGCTGGCCGCCGACGCCTCCTGGGAAGCGGCCAACGCCTGCCTGCAGACCCACGGCGGCTTCGGCTTCGCGCGCGAGTACGATGTCGAGCGCAAGTTCCGCGAGACCCGCCTCTACCAGGTGGCGCCGATCTCCACCAACCTGGTGCTGGCCTACCTGGCCCAGCACGTCCTGGGTCTGCCGAGGTCCTACTGATGCGCCCGCTCGACGGGATCACGGTGGTGGCGCTGGAGCAGGCGGTGGCCGCGCCGTACGCCACCCGGCAGCTGGCCGACCTCGGCGCCCGCGTGATCAAGGTCGAGCGTACCGGCGGCGGCGACTTCGCCCGCCGCTACGACAGCCGGGCGGGCGGCCAGAGCAGCTACTTCGCGTGGCTCAACCGATCCAAGGAGTCGCTGGTGCTGGACCTCAAGCACCCGGCGGCCGGAGAGATCCTGGAGCGGCTGCTGGCCGACGCCGACGTGTTCGTGCAGAACCTTGCGCCCGGCGCCGCGGAGCGCCTGGGCCTGGGTGCGGATGCGCTGCGTGAGCGCCACCCGCGCCTGGTGCGCTGCGCCATCTCCGGCTACGGCACCGACGGGCCCTATGCGACGCGCAAGGCCTACGACCTGCTGATCCAGGCCGAGAGCGGCGTGGTCTCCCTGACCGGCACTCCGGAGACACCGGCCAGGGTGGGCATCTCGGTGGCCGACATCGCCGCCGGCATGTATGCCTACAGCGCCATCCTGGCGGCCCTGTTCCAGCGCGAGCGGGAGGGCGTCGGCCGGGCGATCGAGATCTCCATGCTCGAGGCGCTGGGCGAATGGATGGGCGCGCCGATGTACTATGCCAGCGGCCGACAGGGCGCGCCGAAGCGAAACGGCGCCCGCCACGCCACCATCGCGCCCTACGGGCCCTATGCCACTCGCGACGGGCACACGCTGCTGATCGGGATCCAGAACGAGCGCGAGTGGCGGCGCTTCTGCGCGGAGCTGCCGGGCGATGCGGCGCTCGCCGACGACGCCCGGTTCGCCACCAACGCCCGGCGGGTGGCCAACCGCGAGGCGCTGGAGGCGATCGTGGCCCGGGCTTTCGCGGCACTGGACACCGACGCCGCCGAGGAGAAGCTGGAGGCGATCGGCATCGCGCGCGCCCGGCTGCGCACGATCGAGGAGTTCGCGCAGCACCCGCAGCTGGCGGCGCGAGACCGCTGGCGGGAGGTGGCCGTGCCGGGCGGCACCCTGCCGGCCCTGCTGCCGCCCGGTCTGCCGCAGGGGGTCGAGCCGCGCATGGATCCGATCCCGTGCGCCGGCGAGCACACGGCGGCGATCCTCGCCGGGCTGGGCTATGCGAGCGAGGAAATCACCCGCCTGGCCGCGGCCGGCGCGATCGAGTACCCGGACGAGGACGAGCAGCCATGAGCATCCGCGAGGGCGACCCCGGTAACTTCTACGAGGACTTCCAGGTCGGTGACATCCACCGCCACCGCCTGGGACGGACGGTGACCCAGAACGACAACATCTGGTTCACCATGGTTACGGTCAACCCGAACCCGATCCACTTCGACGAGCACTACGCGGCGCGGACGAACTTCGGCAAGCCGCTGGTGAACTCCACCTTCACCCTGGCCCTGGTCACCGGTCTGACGGTCAACGACATCTCGCGCAACGGCATCAACCTGGGCTGGGACAACGTACGCCTGCCCAACCCGCTGTTCGAGGGGGAGACCGTCTACGCCCAGACCGAGATCCTGGACAAGCGCGAGTCCAACTCGCGCCGGACGGTCGGCATCGTCCGCTGCCGCACCACCGGCTACAAGGCCGACGGCACGGTGGTCATCACCTTCGAGCGCAACGTGATGGTCTACAAGCGGGAGCATGCGCCGCAGCATCAGAATCCGGCGCCGGAGGGGGGGCAGGAACAAACCTGAGCGACCGGGGCTTATGTTGGTAACTTATTGAGACGCAAGGCGTGGTTTTAGGTTTTAGGTTTTAGGTAAGAGCGCGGCCAACGGTGATGACACGGATCTGGCGAGTCGGCGCGAAACGGTCCCGGATCGCGCACAGGCGCTCCCCAACGGGCAGCGAGCGTGAAAGAGGCACTGCACCCTCTTACCTAAAAACCTAAAACCTGAAACTGCCCGAACCCGAACGCCCACAACTCCGTCACGAGGAAAACTGACATGCGCTATGAAGGCAAGACCGCAGTCGTAACCGGGGCTGCTCAAGGCCTCGGCGAGGCCATTTCGCGGCGGCTCGCCGCCGAGGGGGCCAGTGTCGCCCTGCTCGACCTGAACCTGGACGCCGCGCGCCAAGTGGCCGAGGACATCGACGGCAGCGGCAAGACGACCGTGGCGCTGCAGTGCGACGTGAGCGACCGCGAGCAGGTCGAGGAGTGCATGAAGCGGGTCAATGACCGGTTCGGCAGCCTCGACGTGCTGGTCTCCAACGCCGGCGTCACCCGCGACAACCTGATCTTCAAGATGTCCGACGAGGACTGGGACCTGGTAATCGACACCCACCTGAAGGGGAGCTTCTACTGCTGCCGCGCGGCGCAGGCCTACATGGTCAAACAGCAGTACGGCAAGATCGTGCTGATGTCCTCGCGCGCCGCGCTGGGCAACCCGGGCCAGGTGAACTACGGCTCGGCCAAGGCAGGCCTGCAGGGCATGGCCCGGGTGTTGGCGCTGGAACTGGGCAAGTTCAACATCAACGTCAACAGCGTGGCGCCGGGCTTCATCGACACCGCCATGACCCGCCAGCTGGCCGCGCGGCGGAACATCTCGCCCGAGCAGCTCAAGGAGACCGCTGCCCAGGCCAACGCCATCAAGCGCGTGGGCGTGCCCGAGGACATCGCCGCCGCCGTGGCCTACCTCGCCTCCGACGAGGCCGGCTACGTCACCGGCCAGACCCTGTACGTCGCCGGCCGGCCAACCGTCTGACGGCCACGGCGCGGGAAAGCGTGATCGTCGCCGCGGCCGTGGCCTCGCGCGAGCGGGGACGGCTGCGTGGCGCTGCCGATATTCGCGCGCCCCGGCGCCCGAACGGTGCGCCCGGGGTCGCTTGACACCACCGGACCCCGGGTATGCAATCGGAGCAATCCGCCGTCGCGCTGTTGCCGGCAGGGTCTCGCCGGCTGCTGGATGCGGCCCGCGCCCGGACCCCCGAGGAAGCCCAGCCATGAGCACCGACGTGGAGGACTTGCTGACCCGCGCCCGGCCCTGGCCGAAGGGCCATGTCTACGAGGACTTCGAGCCCGGGCGGCGATTCGAGCATCACTGGGGCCGCACGCTGACCGAGGGCGACAACGGCCTGTTCAACTCCCTCACGCTCCACTACAACCCGCTGTACTTCAATCGCGAGTACGCGCGCGCCGACGGCCACCCCGACACGCCGGTCAATCCGCTGCTGGTGTTCCTGACGGTGTTCGGGCTGTCGGTGGAGGACCTCAGCGAGGGCGGGGGCGCGTTCCTCGGCGCGGAGGGCCTGGAATACGGCAAACCGGTCTACGCCGGCGATACCCTCACCGCCCGCAGCGAGGTGGTCGACCGGCGCGAGTCCGCAAGTCACCCGGGGGCCGGCATCGTCACCTGGTACACCGAGGGCTTCAACCAGCGCGGCGAGCGGGTGATCCACTTCCGCCGCAGCAACATGATCCGCAAGGGAAATACCGGCAAATGAGCGAGACCGAAGGCGCCCCGCAGGGCTATCTCACCGACGAGCGTCGCATGATCCGGGAAGCGGCGCGCCGCTTCACCATGGACGAGGTGCTGCCCGTGGCCAACCGCCTCGATCCCGAGGGCGGGGACATGCCCATGTCGCTGCGGGAGAAGATGGCGGACATGGGCTTCTTCGGCATCATGATCCCGAAGGAGTACGGCGGTCTCGGCCTGGGCGTGTTCGAGTACTGCCTGATCGCCGAGGAGCTGGCCCGCGGGTGGATGAGCGTGGCCAGCATCATCGCCCGCGCCAGCGCCCTCGGCGGTCTCCCGGCAGACCGCCGCGAGGAGCTGCTGCCGAAGGTCGCCCGCGGGGAGTACCTGGGCGCCTTCGCCCTGTCCGAGCCCAACGCCGGTTCCGATGTCGCCAACATTTCCTGCCGCGCCCGGCGCGACGGCGACGGATACGTGATCAACGGCTCCAAGATGTGGTGCACCTTCGCCGACGGCGCCGACTACATCACGCTGTTCGCGCGCAGCGACCCGAAGGTCGACCCGAAGCGGCGCCACGCCGGCATCAGCGTGTTCCACATCGAGAAGGAGCGGGGCAGCTTCCCGGACGGCATCAACGCCACCGCGGTGCGCAAGATCGGTTACCGCGGCTGGAAGACCTGGGAGCTGGCCTTCGACGACTTCCGGGTGCCCGCCTCGGCGCTGATGGGCGAGGAGGGCAAGGCGTTCTACCTGGCCGCGCAGAACCTGGGAGTGGCACGGGTGCACACCGCGGCTCGCGCGATCGGGCTGGCCCGCGGCGCGCTGGAGGACTCCATCGAGTACGTCGGCCAGCGCGAGCAGTTCGGCCAGCCGATCGGCAAGTTCCAGGCGATCCGCTTCAAGATCGCCGAGATGGCCACCCGCATCGAGACCGCCCGCCAGCTCATGTACCACGCCGCCAGCGAGATCGACGCGAGCCGCTCGGACCCGGCGCTCAACGCCATGGCCAAGCTGTACGCCAGCGACATGGCCGAGGAGGTCACCAGCGAGGGCCTGCAGATCCACGGCGGCGCCGGCTATACCACCGACTTCGCGATCGAGCGCTACTGGCGGGACGCCCGCCTGACCCGGATCTTCGAGGGCACCTCGGAGATCCAGAAACGGATCATCTCCGACCGGATCCTGGGACGCTGACCATGAGCCACGCGCGACCCCCCGCCCTGACCGGCCGCGACAACTGCTACGAGGACTTCGAGGTGGGCGCGGTGTACGCCCACGCCCGTGGCAAGACCCTGACCGAGATGGACAACGTGCTGCTGACCAACCTGGTGATGAACACCGCCCAGGCACACTTCAACGAGGACGCGATGGCCGGCACGCCCTTCGCCACCCGCATCACCTTCGGCGGCATCACCGCCGCAATGGTGATCGGCCTGGCCAGCGAGGACACCGCCGAGCAGGCGGTGGCCGAGCTGGGCCTGGACAAGGTCCGGTTCCTCGCCCCGGTGCGCCACGGTGACACGCTCTACGCCTACAGCGAGGTGCTGGACAAGCACGACGGCGACCGCCCCGGGGCCGGCGAGGTGCGCTTCCGCCACTACGGCGTCAACCAGGACCGCCGGCTGGTGTTCCAGGGCGAGCGGCGGGTGCTGCTGCGGCGCCGGGAGGCGGCCCGATGAGCACCGCCGGAGGCGGGCCGCTGGCCGGGCTGAAGGTCATCGACCTCACCCAGATGCTGGCCGGGCCCTACTGCACCCTGCTGCTGGGCATGCTCGGCGCGGAGGTGATCAAGATCGAGTCGCTCTCCGGCGACAACACGCGCCCCGGCGGGCCGTTCCGCGAGGACGACCGGCTGCGCGCCTACGGCGGCTACTTTCAGAGCATCAACCGCAACAAGAAGAGCCTCGCCCTGGACCTGCGCCAGGAGCGGGGCAGGGAGGTGCTGCGGCGCCTGGCGAGCGAGGCCGAGGTGCTGGTGGAGAACTTCCGCGTGGGCGTGATGGACCGCCTGGGCCTGTCCTGGGAGACGCTGCACGAGCTCAACCCGCGCCTGGTCTACGCCTGCATCCGCGGCTTCGGCGACCCGCGTACCGGCGACAGCCCCTGCGTGAGCTGGCCGGCCTACGACGTCGTGTCCCAGGCCATGGGCGGGCTGATGGCGATCACCGGGCCCGACGCCGGGCAGCCCACCAAGGTCGGTCCCGGGGTGGGCGACGTGTTCCCCGGCACCCTGGCCGCCGTGGGCCTGCTGGCCGCGCTGGCGCACGCGCGGGAGACCGGCGAGGGCCAGATGGTCGACGTGTCCATGGTCGACGGCATCCTGTCGCTGTGCGAGCGCCCGGTCTACCAATACTCCTACACCGGGACCGTGGCCGGCCCGCAGGGCAATACCCATCCGCTGCTGTGCCCCTTCGACATGTTCCCGGCCGCCGACGGCTGGGTGACGATCGCCGCGCCGCGCGACGAGCAGTGGCGCGCGCTGTGCACCCGGATGGGCTGCCCCGAGCACGGCACCGACCCCCGCTACGCCACCAACCAGGAGCGCCTGGTCCACGGCGGTGAGGTGCGCCGCATCGTCTCGGACTGGACCGGCGTGCGCAGCCGCGCGCAGATCACCGAGGTGCTCGGCGGGCACGTGCCGGTCGGCCCGGTGAACACCGTGGCCGACATCTTCCGCGACCCGCACGTGGCGGCCCGCGAGATGCTGGTCCAGGTCGAGCACCCGGGCTGCGACACGCCGGTGACGGTGGCGGGCAACCCGATCAAGTTGACCGGTACCCCGGGCAGCGCCACGCGGCGGGCGCCGCTGCTGGGCGAGGACAGCGACGAGACGCTGCGGGGCATCGGCTACAGCGACGCCGAGATCCGCGCCCTGCACCGGGCCGGGGTGGTCGGGCCGGCGTTGGGGGACGACCGGGGCCCGCCGTAGGCCGCATGGCGTGGCAGCGCAATCCGGGGGCATCCGCCGGGGCCGCCCGCGTTGCGCGTGCGCACCGGTCGGGCCGCAACTGGGGTATAAGTGGAATGGCATACCAGTGAAGCGGGGGACGACCGATGGATGCCAAGGCATTGCGCGAGTTGCAGGCGCCGCTCAAGGACAAGTACCGGTTCGCCCCCGAGGCGGCGGGCATTACGCTCACGGCCCAGGGCGAGCTGGACGCCGAAGGTGTCAGCTGCCGGGTCGAAACCGGAAAGGCCCTGGTGGAAGCGGGCCTGCATCCCGCCACGGGCGGTGACGGTCAGCTGGCCTGCTCCGGCAACATGCTGCTCGAGGCATTGGTGGCATGTGCGGGCGTGACCCTGCGCGCCGTCGCCACGGCACTGGAGATCGACGTGCGGCGGGGCCGCGTTTATGCCGAGGGCGACCTGGACTTCCGCGGCACACTGGGCTTGGACAAGGCAGTACCCGTCGGCTTCAAGGCGATCCGGTTGCGCTTCGACGTGGACAGTGACGCCGGCCCGGAGCAGCTGGAGACGCTGCAGAAACTGACGGAGCGCTATTGCGTGGTCTATCAGACGTTGAAAAGCGCGCCGCCCGTGGCGGTGGAGCTTCTCTCCGGCAACCCGGCGTGATCCTTGTCCGGTCGTGCAGCGGCATCCGGCGTGCTGCCGCCGGAAGCCGCGCCAGCGGCGCGTTGACCGCGCAAGGCGCCGCGGCGGGGCGCGGCAGGGCGGGACGAATCCGGACCGGGCGGCGATGACGATCCCGATGGCCCGGGCGGATGCCGTGGTCGCCGGCACCAGCGTGATGCTGGGATTTTCGACAACCGAGGAAACCGAACATGCGACTGCGTCGATCGGAGCTGTCCACTCCCGGCAGCAGCGAGAAGATGATGGCCAGGGCCGCGGCCAGCGACGCCGACCTGGTGTTCCTGGACCTGGAGGATTCGGTGGCGCCCGCCGCCAAGGCCGGGGCCCGGGCCGGGGTGGTCGAGGCGCTCAACGGCCTCGACTGGGGCGGCAAGACCCGCGCGGTGCGGATCAACAATCTCGAGACCCCCTACGCCTACCGCGACATCATCGAGGTGGTCGAGGGCGCCGGCGAATCGCTGGGCATCCTGATCGTGCCCAAGATCAAGTCCGCCCGCGACGTCTGGTGGGTCGACGTCCTGCTGACGCAGATGGAGCAGGCCCTGGGCCTGACCCGGCGCATCGGCCTCGAGGTGCTGATCGAGGAGGTCGAGGCGATGATCGACGTGGAGAACATCGCCCGCGCCAGCGAGCGGCTGGAGGCGGTCATCTTCGGCCCGGGCGACTACTCGGCCTCGCAGGGCATCCGGGTGGCGGATATCGGCGGCACCAGCGGGGGCTATCCCGGGGACCTGTGGCACTACGCCCGCAACAAGATCGTGATCGCCGCACGCGCCGCCGGGATCGACGCCATCGACGGGCCCTACGCCAACTTCCGCGATCCGGACGGCTACCGCCGCGAGGCCGGCCGGGCCGCGACCCTGGGCTTCGCCGGCAAGTGGGCCATCCACCCGAGTCAGATCGCCCTGGGCAACGAGGTCTTTTCGCCCACGCAGGAAGAGGTCGACCGCGCCCGGCGCCTGTGCCGGGCCTACGCCGAGGCCGAGGAGAAGGGGCTGGGCGCGCTCGCGGTCGACGGCATCATGGTCGACGCCGCATCCGTGCGGGTCCTGCAGAACACCGTGCGCAAGGCCGACCTGATCGGGATGTAGCATCTCGCCCGGATACCGCGGATGCGGAATCCGGGCGGCCGATCCCGGCCACGACCCCGGACTGCGCTGACGTTCCCTGCGCGCTGCGCGCTCAAGGGGCCCGGCGGGCTTGTGGCTCGGGCCGGGCTCGTCTTGCGTGGAGTCCGTTGGTCTTCTATCTTTCGACCACATGAGCGGTGCGCCGGCGCGGGGGCCCACGCGCGGAGCGTTTCCTTGACTTGATCCAGATCATCTTCCGGGGGGGCGATATCGCACTATAGTAGGCACCGTTCAGGGAAGGTTCAGATTTCCAACAGGGTAAGAAACGTCGCAACAACGCAACCCACCGTCCGGGTATGCGGCCTGCGCGGTCGGGCCGTTGCCGGGGCGAGCCAGGAGGAAAGTCGATGGATTTGAGAGCACGCCTGCTGCCGGTGCTGGGGAGCGCTTTGCTCCTGGCGCTGGCGTCGTTCGCACAAAGCGCGTGGGCGGTACCCAGCTACTCCCGCCAGACCGGCCTGTCCTGCAACGCGTGCCATACGGTGCCGCCACAGCTCAAGCCCTTCGGGCGCTACTTCAAGCTGCACGGCTACGTGATGAGCTCGAAGTCGTTCAAGCCGTCCACGCCGCAGCACACGCCCAAGGAGGACATCGGCCCGTTCGCGCCCATGTCCGCCATGATCCTGATGTCGGACACCTTCACGAACAAGGCGCAGTCGCACACCCAGAACGGTTCGGTCGCCTTCCCCGACCAGCTCAGCCTGTTCTACGCCGGGCAGATCTCCAGCCACATGGGCGCGTTCCTGCAGTACACGTATACGCAGACCGACGACAAGTTCAGCATGGACAACACCGACATCCGCTACGCCAACGACGCGAAGCTCGGTAGCATGCCGGTGGTCTGGGGCGTGTCGCTGAACAACAACCCGACCGTGACCGACCCCTGGAACAGCACCCCGGCCTGGGGCTACCCGTTCCTGAGTTCGGATTACGCTCCGGGTCCGGCGGCCGGCCCGCAGATCATGGATCTCGGCGGCGCGGTGGCCGGAGTGACCGCCTACGCCTGGTTCAACAACAGCATCTATGCCGAAGCCGGCGCGTACCGCTCGGCCCAGGTCGGCCAACCGCTACCGCTGGATTCCACGGCTAGCAACGTGATCAACGGGGTGGCACCGTACTGGCGCCTCGCCTGGCAGAACGACTGGAACACCGCCAACAACTACACCAATTCGTTCGAGGTGGGCACCTTCGGCTACGCCCAGAAGGTCTACCCCACCGGGGTCACCGGGACGACCGACAAGTACACGGACTACGCGCTGGACAGCCAGTACCAGCTGCTGGCGCCGTCGAACTCGTCGCTGACCGCGCGGGCGATGCTGGTGCATGAGTCGCAGACCCTGGACGCCACTGATCCGGCGCACCCGGACAACCACCTCAACACGCTGCAGGTGAACGCGCAGTACTACTGGCACGAGCGCTACGGGCCGACCCTGGGCTACTTCCAGACCCGGGGCAACTCGAATCCTGTTGTGTACACCGGCAGCCGGACGAACTCGCCGGACAGCAGCGGCTTCATCGCCCAGTGGACCTGGCTGCCGACGTACAACGTGCAGCTGATGGCCCAGTACATCCACTACAACAAGTTCAACGGCTCCAGCAGCAACTACGACGGCACGGGCCGCAGCGCGTCCGACAACGACACGCTGTACCTGACCGCGTGGGTACTCTGGTAGCCGCGAGCCGGGCCTGACGGCGGGGACGGGCGCGCGCCCGTCCCCGCCCTGCAGGACGCCGGGACGGGTCCTGCCTTAAGCATCAATACCGAGGAACCGGAAATGCTGAAGACAATTGTCCCCGCGCTTGCGCTCGCGCTGGCCGCCGCCATCGCCATGCCGGCGCACGCCAGCGAGAACGCCAAGCAGCTGATCAACGCCAACGGCTGCCGGGCCTGCCACAAGGACCGGATGAAGCTGGTCGGCCCGGCCTTCGGCTGGGTGGCCTATCACTTCCAGGGCAAGAAGGACGCGGTCGACACGGTCGCCAACTTCATCATCAACGGCGGCACCGGCTACTGGGAGCCGTGGACCGGGAGCATTCCCATGCCCTCGCATCCCAACCTGAGCAAGGCGCAGGCGCAGACCATCGCCAAGTACGTCCTCAACCTGCCGCCGGTGAAGCCGCCGCCGAAGCCCTGACGGCCGGCCGACGAAACCCGGGCGGTGCCTCCCATCGGGGCGCCGCCCTTCCTTTACCGATCTTCCCGAAGGGTGCGAAGCCCGATCCGGGCCGGCATGCCCTGTCCCCCTCCGCGCGCCGCGGGTAGAATCGGGCGCTGCACCCGCTCCACGACGGGGCGCGCGGCCGCACTCCCGAGCATTCCTCGCCACGGAGGACCGCGGCCGTGTCCGGTGTTCCGCCGGCGGCCGCGCCCGTGCCAAACACCATCCGCACACCACCGGAAGCGAGCACCACTGTCGATGAGCCTTCGCAAGCTGCTGATCGCCAACCGCGGCGAGGTCGCCATCCGGATCGCGCGGGCCGCCGCCGAGCTCGGCATCCCCACCGTCGCCGTCTACTCGGACGACGACGGCCGTTCCCGCCACCTGGCGGTCGCCGACCAGGCGATCGCCCTGGGCGGCAGCGGGCCTGCCGCCTACCTCGACGCCGAACGCATCGTCGCGATCGCGCGGCAGGCCGGCTGCGGCGCGATCCATCCCGGCTACGGCTTTCTCAGCGAGAACGCCGCCTTCGCGCGTGCCTGCGCGGGCGCGGGGATCGTCTTCGTGGGTCCGGAACCCGCCTCGCTCGAGCTGTTCGGGGACAAGTCCCGCGCCCGGGAGCTCGCACGGCGCTGCGAGGTGCCGTTGCTGGCGGGCACCGCCGGCCCCACGAGCCTGCGGGAGGCGCGCGCGTTCCTGGAGGAGCTGGGCGAAGGCGCGGCGGTGATGGTCAAGGCGCTCGCCGGCGGTGGCGGCCGCGGCATTCGCGCCGTGCATCACCCGGATGAGCTGGAGGATGCCTTCCGGCGCTGCCAATCCGAGGCGAAGGCGGCTTTCGGCAACGGGGACCTGTACCTGGAGCGGCTCATCCGGCACGCGCGCCACCTCGAGGTGCAGGTCGCCGGCGACGGCACCGGCGAGGTGATCCACCTCGGGGAGCGCGAGTGCAGCATTCAGCGGCGCCACCAGAAGCTGGTGGAGGTCGCGCCCAGTCCGGCGCTGACCCCGGTGCTGCGCGAGCAGCTCACCGACGCCGCGCTGCGCATGGCCGGCGAGACCGCCTACGCCAGCCTGGGCACGTTCGAATTCCTGGTCGATGCCGACGCTCCCGAAGATGCCCCGGTGTTCGCCTTCATGGAAGCGAACCCGCGCCTGCAGGTGGAACACACGGTCACCGAGGAGGTGACCGGGGTCGACCTGGTCAAGACCCAGCTTCGCCTGGCGGGCGGGGCCACGCTGGCGGACCTGGACCTGCGGCAGGAGAACGTTCCGGCTCCGGCCGGCTACGCGATCCAGCTGCGGGTCAATCTGGAGACCATCGGCGACGACGGCGAGGTGCACCCCTCGGGCGGTACCCTCACCGCCTTCGAGCCGCCCTCCGGACCCGGCGTTCGGGTCGACACCTTCGGCTACGCCGGCTATACCACCAGCCCGGCGTTCGACTCGCTGCTGGCCAAGCTGATCACCCACGGACGCGGCGGGTACCGCGAGGTGGTCGCCCGCGCCCGGCTGGCCCTGAGCGAGTTCCGCGTGGAGGGCGTCGCCAGCAACCTCCCGTTCCTGTACAACCTGCTGGGCCAGGAGGACTTCGTCGCCCACCGGATCTACACGCGCTTCGTCGAGGACCACCTCGATGCCCTGCTCGCCCCCCCGGACGCGCACGCCCGGCGCTACTTCAGCGGCGGCGAAGGCGCGGGCGAGCCCGCCCCGGCAGTGGCGGCCGAGGCACCCGCCGGCACCGAGCCGGTGCGCGCGCCGATGCAGGGCCGGATCGTGAGCATCGACGTGGCCGAGGGCGACCTGGTGCATCCCGGCCAGCAGCTGGCGGTGATCGCGGCGATGAAGATGGAGTACGTGGTCGCGGCTGAGGAGGGCGGCAGCGTGCGCCGGATCGCCGCCGCCGCCGGCGACAACGTGTTCGAGGCGCAGCCGCTGCTGTTCGTCGCGCCCTCGGAGGTCGCCGGGCCCGAGGCCGGGCAGGAGGAGGACGTCGACCCCGACGCCATCCGCCCCGATCTGCAGGAAGTCCTCGACCGCCACGCCCTGGGGCTGGACGAGAACCGGCCGGAGGCCGTGCGGCGCCGCCGCAAGGTGGGCCACCGCACCGCCCGGGAGAACCTCGCCGACCTGCTCGACCCGGACAGCTTCATCGAGTACGGCCCGCTGGCGATCGCCGCCCAGCGCAGCCGGCGCTCGCTGGACGACCTGATCCGCAACACGCCCGCCGACGGCCTGATCGCGGGGGTCGGCACGGTCAACGGCGCGCTGTTCGACGAGACGCGGTCGCGTTGCATGGTGCTGCATTACGACTACAGCGTGCTGGCCGGGACCCAGGGCAAGATGAACCACAAGAAGACCGACCGCATGCTGCGACTGGCCGAGGACTGGCGGCTGCCGATCCTCTTCTTCGCCGAGGGCGGCGGCGGTCGGCCGGGGGACACGGACGCGGCCGCGGTCGCCGGCCTGGACGTGCCGACGTTCAGGCAGTACGCGCGCCTGAGCGGCCTGGTGCCCCGCATCAGCATCGTCGCCGGCCGCTGCTTCGCGGGCAACGCCGCCATCGCCGGCTGCAGCGACATTATCGTCGCGACCCGCGACACCACCATCGGCATGGGTGGCCCGGCGATGATCGAGGGTGGTGGCCTGGGCGTGCACCGGCCGGAAGAGGTCGGGCCGGTAAGCGTGCAGGAGGCCAACGGCGTGCTCGACCTGGTGGTCGAGGACGAGGCCGGGGCGGTGGCGGCGACAAAGCAGCTGCTGTCGTATTTCCAGGGACCGGTCACGGACTGGGACTGTGCGGACCAGCGCCGGCTGCGCCGGGTGATCCCGGAGAACCGCCTGCGCGTGTACGACGTGCGCCGGGTGATCGACATCCTCGCGGATACCGGCTCGGTGATCGAGCTCCGGCGGCGTTTCGCGCCCGGCATGATCACGGCCTTCGTGCGCATCGAGGGGCGCCCGATGGGCCTCATCGCCAACAACCCGCAGCACCTCGCCGGCGCCATCGACGCCGAGGGTGCGGACAAGGCGGCGCGCTTCATGCAGCTGTGCGACGCTTTCGACCTCCCGATGCTGACGCTCTGCGACACGCCCGGGATCATGGTCGGCCCGGACGCGGAGAAGACCGCGCTGGTGCGCCATGCCGCGAGGATGTTCCTGGCCGGGGCCAGCGTGAGCGTGCCGGTGTTCACCATCGTGCTGCGCAAGGGCTACGGCCTCGGTGCCCAGGCGATGGCCGGCGGCAGCTTCCACGCGCCGTTGTTCATCGTCTCCTGGCCCACCGGCGAGTTCGGCGGCATGGGGCTGGAAGGCGCGGTGCGCCTGGGCTACCGCAAGGAGCTCGAAGCGGTGGAGGATCCCGACGAGCGCCAGCGCCTGTTCGAGCGCATGGTGGCGGCCGCCTATGAGCACGGCAAGGCGCTGAACATGGCTTCCTATCTGGAGATCGACGAGGTGATCGACCCGGTCGAGTCGCGCCGCTGGATCGCGCGCGGGCTCGCCGCGCGGCCGCCGGCGGCCGCGCGCGGCGAGCGCAAGCGGCCGCAGATCGACGCCTGGTGACCGCGGGCAGCGGAAGGCATCGGCCAGGACGCCGGAGGAAATCTCCGCGGACATGGCGGCGACGGCGACGTGGTGCCGGACCGGCCGCGAACGGGCGTGACCGGTCTCCGCGCCCGGGCCGCTGCCGGTATAATCTCCCTCCATGACCCTGCTGACTATCGACGACATTTCCCTGGACATCGGCGACCAGCCGATCCTGCGCCGGGCCTCCCTCGCCATCGACGCCGGCGAACGGGTGTGCCTGATCGGCCGCAACGGTGCGGGCAAGTCCACGCTGCTGCGCCTGATCACCGGGGAGCAGGAGCCCGACGCGGGCGAGATCCGGCGCCGCCGCCACCTGCGCATCAGCCAGCTGGAGCAGTCACTGCCGACCTCGCTCGAGCAGACGGTGCGGAACTATGTAGGCGCCGGGCTTTCGCACCTGGGGTCGCTGATCGACGAGTACCGCGAGCTCGCGGCCTCCGGCCCCGACGTGGCCGGGCTGCGGGAGCTCGAGTCACTACAGCAGCGCATCGATGCGGAGGGCGGCTGGAACCTCGACCAGCGGGTGGATGCCGTGCTGACCGAGCTCGACCTTCCGCCCGACCGGCGGCTGCGCGAGCTGTCCGGGGGCTGGCGCCGGCGCGTGGGGCTGGCCCGCGCCCTGGTATCCAACCCGGAGCTGCTGCTCCTCGATGAGCCCACCAACCACCTGGACCTGGCCACCATCCGCTGGCTGGAGGAGCGGGTGCGGAGCTTCCAGGGGGCGGTGCTGTTCATCACCCACGACCGGGCGTTTCTGCGCCGGCTGGCCACGCGCATCGTGGAGCTCGACCGCACCCGCCTGAGCAGCTGGCCGGGCGGTTACGACGACTACCTGCGGCGCAAGCAGGAGTGGCTCGAGGCGGAAGCGCACCGCAAGGCGGTGTTCGACAAGCGCCTCGCCGAGGAGGAGGCCTGGATCCGGCAGGGCATCAAGGCCCGGCGGACGCGCAACGAGGGCCGCGTGCGGGCGCTTGAGGCGATGCGCGAGGAGGCGGCGCGCCGCCTGAAGCCGCAGCAGCAGGCGCGCATCAGCATCGAGGAAGCGGAAGCCTCCGGGCGCAAGGTCATCGAGCTGCACAACGTCAGCCACGGCTACGCCGGCGAGACGTTGATCGACGGCCTCGATCTCAAGATCCTGCGCGGCGACCGGATCGGACTGATCGGCAACAACGGGGTCGGAAAGAGCACCCTGCTGCAGATCATGCTCGGCCGCATCGGGCCGGACCGGGGCACGGTCAAGCTCGGGACGGGGCTGGAGATCGCCTACTTCGACCAGATGCGCCGCCACCTCGACCCCGAACGGACGGTCGCCGACGTCGTCGGCGATGGCCGGGATTACATCCGGATCAACGGCAGGGATCGCCACGTCATCGGCTATCTCAAGGGCTTCCTGTTCAGCGCCCGGCGGGCCATGACCAAGGTCGGCGTGCTTTCGGGAGGTGAGCGCAACCGGGTGATCCTGGCGCGCCTGTTCGCCCGGCCCAGCAACCTGCTGGTGCTCGACGAGCCCACCAACGACCTCGACGTGGAAACGCTCGAGGTCCTGGAGCAGCGGCTGGTGGAGTACCAGGGCACCCTGATCCTGGTCAGCCACGACCGCGATTTCCTGGACCACACCGTGACCAGCGTGCTGGCCTTCGAGGCCGGGCGCGGGGTGACCCGCTACGCCGGTGGCTACAGCGACTGGGCGCGCCGCGGGCGCGCGCTGACCGAGCGGGACGACCCGCGCCGGGACACTTTCGGACGGCCGCGACCCGCGGCGCAAGCGGACCGCCGCGACCGGCGACCGCCCAAGCTGAGTTACAAGCTGAAGCTGGAGCTGGAGGCCCTGCCGGACCGGATCGAAGCGCTGGAGCAGCGGGTCGACCAACTGCAGGAGCGGATGGCCGATCCCGGTTTCTACCAGCAGCCCTTCGCCCAGGTCCAGCCGGTGCTGGACGAGCTTGCGCGGACGAAAGAAGAGCTGGACCGGGCGATCGAGCGCTGGGCCGAACTGGAGAGCTACGAGACCGCGGATCAGTCCTGACCCGGCTCCGGCGGGATCCGCAACACCGTCGCCCAGGCATTGCACAGGACCCGGAGGAACCGCCGCGCCCGGGGCGGGAACCCGTCGTGATCAAGCCGGCACAGCTCGCGGTGGACCCGACGCCGGAAGGCGTGCCGGTCCACCGGTGCGCCCGAAAGATTGTCCACGCTGACCCGGAAGCGGCGGCCGGCCACCAGGCTGAAGGCCCACTCGATCGCCTGCGGCCGCAGCTCGACCGTCTCGAACGCCGCCTGCCCGGCCGCGCTCCGGCCGTCGCCCCGATACCAGTAGCCGTAGTCCACCCGCCGGCGCCGCGCCGGCCCCGCGATGGTCCAGTGGGCGATCTCGTGCAGTGCGCTGGCGTAGAAGCCGTGGGCGAACAGGATGCGATGCCGGGGATGCCCGCGGTCGGCGGGCAGGTACAGCGGCGCGTCCCCGCCACGGACGAGCACGGTGTTTTCGCTGTCGGCGAAGGTACGGTCGAACAGCCGGATCAGGTCATCCGGGTCGGGTCGAGCCTCGGTCCCGCCGGTAGCCTGCTGAAGGGGATTCCCGTCCGCCATGGTGCCGGCATGATAGGGACTTGTGCCGCGAACGCCAACCGGACCCAAAGCCGCCGCCAGGAACACCCCGGCGGCGGCTCGCGGAGCGGGAGCGCTCAGATGCGGCGCCGGTCTTCCGCGATGCGGCCGGCCGGGGCGTTGCCGACCGCGCCGCCGGCAGCGGCCTCGCGGCCGGTCCGCTCGCGCCCCTCCTGCCACAGCGGCAGCAGCTTGCGGAAGAAGTCCCAGGCCATCAGCAGGGCCCCGGCGGCGAACACCACGTCACCCGGGAAGCGCAGCCACTGCCACAGCAGCGTGCTGTTATAGAATTGCAGGCTGCGGGCGTAGGCGTAGCCGTGGTTGTACACCGCGGCCAGCTGCGGCCAGCCGATGGGCCAGAAGTTCAGCACCAGCCACAGCGCCATGCCGCCGTTGTAGAGCCAGAAGGCGGTGATCCCGGCTTTCTCGCCCCACGGGTGCCGCTCCCCGGCGAAGTAGCGCAGCGCGAAATAGATCAGGCCGATGGCGAGCATGCCGAAGGCCCCGAACAGCGCCGTGTGCGCGTGCGCCAGGGTGAGGAAGGTGCCGTGCTCGTAATAGTTCACCAGCGGCGCGTTGAGCGTCCCGCCGCCGAACACGCCGGCGCCGACGAAGTTCCAGAATCCCGAGCCGAGGATGTAGAGGTAGGCCAGCCGGTGCGGGAAGCCTTCGCGGTGCTTGATCTGGTGATGCTGGTGCAGCGCCTCCAGGATCAGCAGCACCAGCGGCAGGATCTCGATGAACGAGAACATGGTGCCGATGCCCAGCCACATCCCGGGCTCGCCCACCCAGTACAGGTGGTGGCCGGTGCCGAGGTCGCCGCCCAGGAAGATCAGGATCGCCTCGAAGAACATCGCCCGCTGGGCGAGCGTGCGGGAAACCAGGCCCAGCGACATCAGCAGGTAGGCCGTCACCGCCACGGTGAACAGCTCGAAGGACTGCTCCACCCACAGGTGCACCACCCACCAGCGCCAGAAGTCGGTGATGGTGAAGGAGTGGTTGATGCCGGTCAGCGGGATCATGCCGAACAGGTACAGCACCGCGATGTTGACCGTGCTGAGGTACAGCACGTGCTCCAGCCGGACCCTGCCGCGCAGCGACCTGAGGGCGGGCCACATCGCGCGCAGCACCAGCGCACTCCAGGCCGCCAGGCCGATGAAGAAGCCGATCTGCCAGAAGCGCCCGAGCTCGAGATACGACAGGCCCTGGTTGCCGAACCAAAACCAGTTCTTCGTGATCCAGCCCTGGATGCCCATGTAATCGCCGACGATCGCGCCGCCCACGACCAGCATGGTCACCCAGAACAGCAGGTCCACCAGCCGGCCCTGGCCCTTCGGCTCGCGCCCGCCGATCAGGGGGCCGAGGAACAGGGCCGCGCCGATCCAGGCGACGCCGATCCAGACGATGGGCGACTGGATGTGCACCGAGCGCAGGAACTCGAACGGCAGCCAGTGGTTGATGTTGATCCCGTAGAAGCTGGTGCGCTCGGCGTAGTCGTGCGCCATCAGGGCGCCGGCAGCGATCTGCACCAGGAACACCGCGGCGACCACCAGGAAGTACTTGCCGGTCTTCTTCTGGCTCTCGGTCAGCTTCGGGAAGCCGCCGAGCAGGACCGGCTTCGGCGCGTTGTCCTCGGTGTCGATGTAGCGCCGGAACAGGAACAGTACGATGCCGATCCCGGCCAGCAGCCACATCACCGAGACCCAGGTCCAGGTGAACGTGGACGTGGTGGGCCGGTTGCCGACCAGGGGCTCGTACGGCCAGTTGCTGGTCCAGGACCAGCTCTTGCCGGGACGGCGCGCCACCGTGGTCAGCGAGGAGTACAGCAGGAAGTCCGCGGTCTGCCTGGCGGTCTGCGGCGTCAGGCTCCCGGCCTTCGCCCAGCCCTTGACGAAGTCGTTGGAAAGCAGGCCGTGCACGATCTGCGGCCGGACCTCGCCGATCGCGGCCGCCACCGAGTCCGGCAGGACCGTCGTGCCGCCGTGCTCGAGCCGGATGCCCTGCAGCTCGCGCTGCATCTGGCGGCGCACCGCGATCTGCTGCGCCTCTCCCAGGTCGGAGAAGTCCTTGCCGTAGCGTTGTTGCGCGATCGCCGCCTCGGTGGCGTGACCCAGGCGCACCAGGTATTCGGCGGTGAAGTCCTCGCCGAAGTAGGAACCCATGCCATACAGGCTGCCGTAGTCCATCAGGTCCGCCCGCTGGAACCCGGCCTTGCCCATCACGATGTCGGCGCCGGTCATCACGGTGGCGCCCGAGCGGGTCACGATTTTCTGCGGTTGCGGCGGGGCCTTCTGGTAGGTCTTGACCGTCGCCCAGCCGAACGCCCCGAAGGAGGCGACGATGACGAACAACAGGATCCACTTGAGTACCGTGGAGGTGCGATCCGGCGGCTCCTGCCTGGCGTGGCGGACCGCCAGCTCCGCAAGGCTTTCTTGTGCCATGGTTGTGCTCCCGACTTTTCCGCGTACCGGTCACAGCGCGGCTCCGGTGCCCCCTGTGAGCCTATACATGTAGATAATCTACATTTTTATGCGCAGAGCAGGTTAGCCGAGAGCACTTGCGCGGTGCATGACATAGATCAAATGGGGAAGTTCTAGGTGTTAGGTGTTAGGTTTTAGATAAGAGCGCGATCGGACACGCAGTCCGGGAACGAGTTTGTCGGGCGCAAACGCGTGAAGTGTTCACCACGGACAGCCCAAGGCCATCGGCGGTAGGAAGCCCCCAAGGGCCCTTCTTACCTACCAATCTTCCAGAAGGCATTGTCAGGTCTCAGCGGCACCCTGAGCCGTTGTGGCAAGGCGCGAGGAGGGAGGGTAGTGGCGCACACGACCGACGAGCAACCCCGTCCACGGCGGCTCAGGGAGCCGTCGTGCGCTCGCTCGACGCAGCACCACTGCGCCGTCGCTCCCGCGCCTACCCGGCGAAGCGTACGACGGCTCTGAGGCCTGACAACATCTTCTGGAAGATTGGTAAAACCTAAAACCGGCGCGCGGGTTGTGCCCGCGCGCCCCCTTACTCCCCCAGCACCTTACGTGCGAGTGAAACCCAGTACGCGGCACCCAGCGCCAGCGCCTCGTCATTGAAATCATAATGCGGGCTGTGCAGGGACGTGGGAGCGACCCCTTGCTCGCCGGTGCCCAGCATGATGTAGCTGCCCGGCATGGCGTTGAGCATGTGGGCGAAGTCCTCGGTGCCCATGGTGGGGGGCGCGTCGCGCAGGACGTTTTCAGGGCCGACCACCGAGGCGGCCGCCTCGGCGGCGACCTCGGTCTCGCGGGCATGGTTGACCAGCACCGGGAACAGCTCGTTGTACTCGAGCTCGACTTCCACGCCCAGCCCGCTGCCTACACCCTCCGCGACCCGCCGGATGGCTGCGCGGGCCTGTTCCCGGATTTCCGGCTTGAGCGTGCGCACCGTGCCCTGCAGGAACACCTCCTCGGGGATGATGTTCCAGGTCGTTCCGCCCTGCATCCGCGTGACGCTCACCACCAGGGCGTCGGTGGCGGCGACCATTCGGCTCGGCAGGGTCTGCAGGGCGGTAATGATATGCGCGGCTGCGACCACCGGGTCGCGCCCGAGGTCGGGCATCGCGGCGTGGCAGCCGCGGCCGCGCACGCGCAGGCGGAAATCGTCGGCCGAGGCCATCATCGGGCCGGGGCGTATCGCGAAGCAGCCCCGGGGCAGCGGCGGCGCGTTGTGCAGGCCGTAAACCCCGCGCACCGGAAACCGCTCGAACAAGCCGTCGCGCACCATCGCGTCGCCGCCGCCGCCGGTTTCCTCCGCCGGCTGGAAGACGAAGTGCACGGTGCCGGTAAACCGGGGCTCCCGCGACAGGTAGCGCGCCGCTCCCAGCAGCATCGTGGTATGGCCGTCGTGGCCGCAGGCGTGCATGTGGCCCGCGGTCCGCGAGCTCCACTGCGCGCCGCTGTCCTCCTGCAGCGGCAGCGCGTCGAGGTCTGCGCGCAGGGCGACCGCCGGGCCGTCACCGCTGCGCAGCGTCCCCACCAGGCCCGTGCCCGCGATCCCGCGCGTCACCTCCAGTCCGAATTCTTCCAGCCGCTCGGCGACGAAGTCCGAGGTGGCGCGCTCCTCGAACGCCAGCTCGGGATGCGCATGCAGGTGATGGCGCCACTCGCGCATTTGCCCGTCAAGCCCGGAAAGCCGTTCCACCAGTTCCATGCCCGCTTCCTCCTGCCGCCGGGACCCGGCGGCGCCGGTTGTGAAAGAGCCAAGATGCGTTCTGGCAGGGCGGGGGTCAATGGCCGGCCGTTGCCTGGCGGCCACAAGGCCGGACCGGGAAGGTGACGGCAACCGGGAATAGCCCGCGATTGCGCGTCGGCGCCGGCACCGGCAGCCGCCGAGACATGACAATACCTTCTGGAAGACTGCTAGACTCCGGCACAGGCAGGTTGCCGTTGCCCGGGCTTCGGAGCCCGGCGGCGACCGCTGCCGCCGGACGAGGGCGAGGATCGTGGCAGACGCGAGCAGCAAACCGGCGATCCGCGAGTGCGAGGTGGCGATCATCGGCGCCGGCAGCGCGGGGCTGTGCGCGGCCATGCGGCTGCGCCTGGCCGGCATCGACGACTTCCTGGTGCTGGAAAAATCGGGCGGCGTCGGCGGCACCTGGCGCGACAACAGCTATCCTGGCGCCGCCTGCGACGTGCCGTCGATGTTCTACTCGTTCTCCTTCGAGGTGAACACCGAGTGGTCCCGGCGCTACGCCCAGCAGCCGGAGATCCTGGACTATCTCGAGCGCTGCGCTGACAAGTACGGCGTGCGCGACCGCATCCGTTGCAACACCGAGGTCCGCCAGGCCGGCTTCGACGAGGCGAGCGGGCGCTGGCGTATCGAGACCGCGGACGGGGAGGTCGTCAGCGCAGGCATCCTGATCAACGGTACCGGCCAGCTCAACCGGCCCTTCATCCCCGGGATTCCCGGCCATGCCGCGTTCCGCGGGACCAGCTTCCACTCCGCGCGCTGGGATCACGAGCACGACCTGCGGGGCGGGCGCGTCGGCGTCATCGGCAACGGTGCCAGCGCGATCCAGTTCATCCCGGAGATCGCGTCCGAGGCCGCCGAGCTGTACATCTTCCAGCGCAGCGCGAACTGGATCGTGCCGCGAAAGGACCGGCCGTACACCCGCTTCGAGAGCTGGCTGTTCAAGCGCCTGCCCGTCGTGCCGTGGCTGCAGCGCCTGTCCATCTGGCTCAAGCTCGAGCTGCGCTGGCCGGCCTTCGCCAGGCCCGGGAGCCTGGTCGCGCGGCTGAGCGAGTGGGCCTCGCTCAGGCACATGCGCAAGCAGGTGGCAGATCCGGCGCTGCACCCGGCGCTGACGCCCGATTATCCGCTGGGCTGCAAGCGGGTCCTGATCTCGGACGACTACTATCCGACGCTCAACCGGGACAGTGTGCACCTGGTCACCGACCCGATCGGGCGCATCACCGCGGATGGCATCGTCACCCGCGACGGCACCGAGCGCGAGCTGGACACGATCGTCTTCGCCACCGGCTTTCGCAGCACCGAGTTTCTCGCGCCGATGCGCGTCCGCGGGCGCGCCGGCAAATCCCTGGCGGATGCCTGGGGCGACGGCGCGGAGGCCTATCTCGGGGTCACCCTGCCGGGGTTCCCCAATTTCTTCATGCTCTACGGTCCGAACACCAATCTCGGCCACAACTCGATCATCTTCATGATCGAGCGCCAGGTGGAATACGTGATGCAGTGCATCGGCGCCATTCGCGCACGCCGCCTCAAGTACCTGGAGCTGCGCCCCGAGGTGATGGAGCGCTGGCGTCGGGAGGCCCGGACCAGCCTGGGCCGGACGGTGTGGGCCACCAGCTGCCAGAGCTGGTACAAGACCGCGGACGGCAGGATCACCAACAACTGGCCGTACAGCACCACGACCTACTGGCTGCGGATGCGCCATGCGCGGCTGGACGAGTACCACCAGGTCGGCGCGGACACGGGCGACGCGCCCCGGACACCGGCGGGTGGCGCGAACGAAGCCGGCCTCGCCTAGCGCCCGCGGCAGCCGGCGTTCCGGGCACGTGCGCCGGCAGTACCACCGGCGCCGCGAGCAATCCTGACCAAATCGTCATCTTCCGGCTACGTTCCCGGCCCGGCAAGCTGGTAAAGTTGCGCCATGCACCGGAGTCCGCGCCCAGGGGCCACCGGGTGGGCACGGGTGTTCGCGGGGCTGGGGTTGCTGCTGGTATCGAGCGTCGCCTGCGGCAATCCCGGACTGGCGACCGCCACGGCCCGCACGGTGCGACCGCGTTACACGGCCTACGGGCGCGTGCGGCCGGTTTCACTCACGCGCCTGCGGGCCGGCCGCGCCGGCGTGGTGAGGGGCCTGTCGGCGAGCCCCGGACAGCACCTGAAGGCGGGCCAGGTGCTGGGACGTCTGCGCGGTCCGGCGGTCGCGGCGGCGCTCGCACAGCGTCGCTCCGCCGTGAACAGCGCGCAGGCAGCGCTGGCCGCGGCGCGCCACGCGCTGTCCAGCGAGCGGCAGAAGCGCGCCTCCCACCTGAGCACCCGCCAGGCCGTCTACCGGGCGCAGGCCGCGCTCGCCAGGGCAAAGGGCCGCCTGGCCACCTCCCGGGCCGATCTTCGCGCCACCCGCCGCGAGAGCACTCTCCGCGCCCCTGTCGCGGGCACGGTGAGCTCGCTCTCGGCGGGCAACGGTGAACGCGTCGACGCCGGCCACACCATCCTGACCATGCTGCCCGCCCATCGTCTCTGGCTGCGCGCGACGTACTATGCCAGCGACGCCGATCACGTGCGGATCGGCATGCGCGGGCACTTCGAGCCCGCCAGCGGCGCGGCCAGGATCGCGGTTCGCGTCGTCGGCATCCTGCCGACCGTGCGGGCCGACGGCGGCCTCGAGGTGAACCTGGCGCCCGCCGGCGGAGCCGGCCGCTGGCGCAGCGGCGAGGCCGGCACCGTGGTTCTGGAAGGCCCGGCGCGCAAGGCGGTGATCATCCCGACCCGGGCCCTGGTCCTGGACCGGGGCCACTGGTGGGTCCTGGTGCATACTGCCGGCGGCGACCGGCGCCGGCACGTGGCGCCGGGTCCCGCCCGCGGCGACGAGACCGTGATCGAGAGGGGCCTCTCCCCCGGCGAGAAGGTGGTCGTGCGCGACGCCGATCTCCGCTTCCACCACGCCGTGTCCCGCCACTATGCCCCGCCCGACTGAGCCGTGCCGGCGATGGCTGCATTCCGCCGCCTCCTGACGCGCCCGGTGCTGTGGGCGCTGGTCTACGGCGGCCTGGTCGCGTGGGGCGCCTGGGCCCTGATGCACATCCCGGTCGAGGTGCTGCCGCGCTTCGACTACCCGCAGATCAGCGTAATCACCCACGAGCCCGGGGCCACCGCGCGCGAGCTGGAGAGCTCCATAACGCGGCCGATCGAGGGCCAGGTCCTGGCCCTGCCCGATCTGGACAGCGTCCGCTCGACCATGGGCAACGGCACGGTGCAGACCGATGTCCGCTTCGCCCGGGGCAGCGACCCGCAGCAGGACCTGCAGGCGGTCAACAGCGCCATCGACCGCGCCCGGGCGGAGCTGCCGGCCGCGGTCCAGCCGCGCGCCCGGATCATGGGCAACGCCATCAACGAGGTCGCCGACTACACGGCGCACATTCCCGCGGACGTCGACCCCGGCGAGGTGCAGCGTGCGGTGCGCTCCGGCATCGAGCCGGCGCTGCGCGCGCTGCCGGGAGTGCAGCGGGTCGAGGTCTACGGGACCGGCGCCGAGGCCCTGTGGGTCCAGCCAAACCTCGCCGCCATGCATACCTACGACGTCCCGGTAACGGCAATCGTCACGGCCCTGAAGCGGCACGTCCTGTTGCGCCCCGGCGGCTTCATCGACCAGGGTCACCAGCATGTCCCGATCGCGGTCCGCGCCTTGCCGGGCCGTGTCCGCGACCTGGCGCAGATGCCCGTCCCGGGCCCTTCCGGGCCCATCCCGCTGCATGACCTGGCGCGCGTGGTCCGCGCGCCGGTACCCATCCAGAGCGCGGTGCGGCTCGACGGCGAGCCCAGCATCGCGATTACCGTGTTCAAGCAGCCCGGCGCCTCGACCGTACCGGTCACGCGGGCGGTGCAGCACACGCTCGCGAGCACGCGCGGGCAGCTCCCGAAGGGGGTGCAGTGGGTACGGACCTACAGCCAGGGTCACCTGGTGCACCTGATCGGCTCGGATCTCGGCCGCAACCTGCTGGTGGGTGCCGGGCTCGCGGTGCTGGTACTGTTCTGGATCCTGGGCGCGGGGCGCGGCATCTGGGCGCTGGCGGCGAGCATCCCCCTGTCGCTGCTGCTGGCCATTGCCGGGCTGTACGCGGCCGGGCAGACCCTGAACCTGATGACCCTGGGCGCACTGACCATCGCCGTGGGCCTGCTCGCGGACGACGCCATCATCGTCCTGGAAGCCGTCTACCACCGCTGGGAGCAGGGGGACGGGCACTGGCAGGGGGTGCGCGCGGGGCTGGCCGACATCCTCAGCCCCGACGTCACCGGCAGCCTCACGACCGTCGCGGTGTTCGTGCCGCTGCTGTTCGTGGGCGGGCTTGCCGGTCTGTTCTTCCTCCCGTTCGCGCTGGCGATGGCCCTTGCCATCGGCGCCTCGCTGCTGGTCTCGGTCAGCCTGGTCCCGCTCGCCCTCGGCGGGCTGCGCGCGCGCCCGGCGGCGCGCCCGACGCGCGCGGCGCGCGCGATCGATCACCTGCAACGGGCCAACGAGCGGGTCTTCGATCGGGTCCTGCGACACCCCCGGTGGAGCCTGGGGATCTGCGTGGCCCTGCTGCTGGCCAGCGCCGCGGGACTGCTTCTGGTACCGGTCAACTTCCTGCCGCTGCCCAACGAGGGGGTGATGCTGGAGAGCTTCACGCTGCCGCCGGGCACTTCGCTGGCGCAGACCGAGGCGACGGTTGCGGGGATGACCCGCCGGCTGCGCGCGGATCCCGCCGTCGCCCACACCTTCGCGCGCATCGGCTCGGCGTCGTCGACCGCCTACACCGAGCCCGCCTATGCCGGCGAGATCCAGATCGCGCTGAAACCCGGCATCGGGGTCAACAGCCTGGATCGCATCGGGCAACGGCTGCAGCGCGAGAGCCGCACCACGGGCGTGCAGACATCGATCGACACCCCCACCGTCGAGCGCCTGGGCGAGAGCCTGTCGGGCCTGCCGCAGCCGTTCGTGGTGCGCGTGTTCGGCAGCCGTATCGGCGAGCTCCGCCGGCTGTCGACGAAGGTCGCGGCCCGTTTGCGCAAGCTGCCCGGCCTGACCGACGTGTTCAACAATGACGCCTACCCCGTTACCCAGCTGCGCCTGCAGCCCCGGGCCGGCGCCCTCGCGGCCTACGGCATCACCCCGGCGCAGCTCTACCGGCAGCTCCGCCCGCTCCTGGAAGGCCGGGTGGTGGCCCGCATACCGCGCGGCAACGTGCCCCTCGACCTGTACGTGCGCCCGGCCGGGGCGCCCGACCGATCGCTGCCGCAGCTGCGCAGGCTGCCGATCCGGGTCAACGGCTGGACCCCGCTCGGCCAGCTCGCCCGGCTCAAGCTGGTGACCGCGCCGAACCAGATCCGTCACATCGACGGGGCCCGTGCCCTGGACATCCTGGCCACTCCCAACGGCTCGCTCGGCGGTGCGGTCGCCGGCGCAGGCCGGGTGCTCGCGGGCATGCACCTGCCGCGCGGTTACCGGGTCTCGGTCGGCGGGCTGTACCCGCGCCTGGTGCACGCGGCGATCGCGATCGGCGCCGCGGCGGCCGCCGCCTTCGCGCTGATGGTCGCGCTCCTGGTGCTGCAGTTCGACGGCCTGCTCGCGCCCGGGCTGTTGCTGCTGCAGGTCCCGCTGGCGTTCACCGGCGGCGCCGCCGCCCTGGCGATCAGCGGGGTCGGCCTGAACGCCGCCGGCCTGGTGGCCTTCCTCACCCTGGTGGGGCTCAGCCTGAACCACGGCATCGTGCTGCTCTACCGGCTGCGGCGCAACGAGGCGGTGGGGATGGACCCGGAGGCCGCCGCCCGCGAGGCCGTCCGGGTGCGTTTCCGCCCGATCCTGCTGACGACCCTCACGGCCGTGCTGGGCATGCTTCCGACCGCGCTCGGCTGGGGCCAGGGCGCGGCACCCGAGCAGGGCCTGGCGGTGGTGATCCTGGGCGGGATCCTCTGGAGCGCGCTGCTGACGACCAATCTGCTGCCCGCGCTGTACCTGCATCGGCGCCGCCGGCAGGCGCCGGCGGCGTGACCCGCGGCGCGGCGCCGCCAGCGCCGCGCACGCGCCGGGAGGCGGCATTGCCCGCGGCCGGGTTGGCGCACCCGGGAGGCTCAGTCGCGCCCGGGGGCGCCGGGCATCCGGTAGATGGCGCCGGTCCTGCCCAGGGCCTCGCTGCTCCACTCACCCCCGACCCGGTCCATCAGCCACTCAAGGAAGGCCCACAGGTCGCGGTCCACCACGTCCGGGTCGGCGGGCCGATCATGGTCCTTGCGCAGGCGGATCTCGAGGCCCGTGGGACCCTCCCCACCTGCCGGCCGCAACACGTAGGTCGCGCCGGACGGCGCGCGAAAGCAGAGGCGGCCGGCGCGCGGCCGGAGCAGCTCGTCCAGGGCTGCCTGGAACTCGGGATAGAAATCCGGCCGCTGTTCCAGCAGCACGCGCTGCTCGGCGTTCCCGGCCGCGTCGGCCTGTTTGTCCGTGACGAGCTCGATGGTCACGCGAATGCCTCCGTTACCGGCCCGATCCCGGGTAATGCCCCGTTGCGGGGCGGTCTGGCGGTCAGCGGCCGGCGTCTTCCAGTAGCCGGATGATTTCATCGGCGATTTCCTCCGGCGCGTCCTCCTGGACGAAATGGGCGCCGTCCGGGATCATCCGCGGCGCGGCACAATCCGGAATCAGCTCCCGGAACCGGTTGGCGTTGGCGGGAGGGAATACGATGTCCTGTTCCCCCCAGAGCAAGCGGCACGGAAACCGGATCCGGCCGAGCCCTCTTTCCAGGTTTCGCATGCGCGCCCAATTGGCGTCCCCCTCCCGGCGCGGGATCTCGCGGGGGAAGGCGAGGATCGCGATGCGGCTCCCGGCGCTGGAATAGGGTAGCCGGTAGCCATCCAGTACCGGCCCTTGCCGGAGCCGGTGGCGGTTGCGCACCGTGCTCAGGTACAGGCCGCGCTCAATCAGGACATTCCGGCGCAGGAGGAAATGGGGCCCCGCGAAGGGCGCATGCAGCATGCGCCAGGGCACTACCGCGTCGTGGAACGCGGACGGCTCCGGCCACGCCCAGGTATTCATGATCAGCATGCCCGCGACATTGTCGGCATGCGCCAGGGCGTAGCCGAGGCCGATTGGGCCGCCCCAGTCCTGCACCACCAGGATGACGTTCCGCAGGCCCAGCCGCTCGATGAACCGGCTGATGATTCGGGTGTGAGCGGGGAGGGTATAGAAACCCTCGTCGGCCGGTTTGTCCGATAGCCCCATGCCGATATAGTCCGGCGCGATGGCGCGGCAGAAAGGGGTAATCCGGGGGATGATCTCGCGGTACAGGAACGACCACGTGGGGTTGCCGTGCAGGAGCACCACCACCGGCTTGCCGTCCGCCCCGCCTTCGTCCAGGTAGTGCATGCGGAAGCCGTCGACCTCCAGCCAATGGCTGGTGAACGGGTACAGACGGCGGACCGCCGGCGGTATTTCGATTCGTTCCCGGTAGACCTTTCCGCTCATCGCGTGCTCCCGCGCCCCGTGGTGGCCGGCGGCGCCCGGCCGGCCCGGCCATTTCAGCGAAGATTGGGCCGCACGATGCAATCCTCGCCAGATCAAGCTGCGACCTGAATTGCCGAGGAGAGCCATACCGACGCCGGATCATACCACGGCCGGGGCGGATCCCGGCTGGGGTGCTGCGGGGCGTGCTGCCGACGCCCGGCCCGCTACGCGCGTCGCCGGGGGCGTGGCGTATCGTCCGGCACGACCTCTGCCGGCCCGCAAGGCCCGCTGGTGCGTGCGGGCAGGCACAGTATGCGTTGCGTGCAGCCGGCGCACGTGGTTGACGAAACCGGCAGGAACGTTTCTTGCCCCAAGCGGAATCCCGCTCGGAGCGCCGGCCGGCGACGCCCCGGCGGGTTCCCGTCACGTCAGGCGACCGGCGCCTGCGGCGCACCCGCGTCGACCGGGTAGAACCCCGCCGCCCGCACGGCCTGGGTGGCCAGCCGATAGAGATGCACCGCGGCGGTCTCGGAGACGAAGCGGTTCACCGGCACCGACATGCCGGCATAGGGATACCAGGGACTGATCCAGCGACCGTCGGGGCTCTGCACGTACAGGCGCGCCGATTCCGTCGGCCTGCCTGCGGCTGTCCATGTTTCCAGGCTGTGCACCAGGCGGCTCTGGAAGGTCTTGTGGGTCGCCGTGAAGTCGGTGTCGTGCCCGAGATCATCGCTCAAGCGGATCTTCATCTTTCCTTGCTCTGTTGGGCCGGGGCCGCGGGTGCGGACCGGCGATCGTCGATGCCAGCGCGGGCCTGCCCGCATCGGGTGCATGCGCTGTCCCGGGCAGAGTATTGGCCAGCCGGGATGGCGGCTCAATAAGGGATAGCCGCAATGGCGCGCCGGTTTCAGGCGTTCCCGCCACCGCCGCACGTCGTCGGCCGTCGACTCGTGCCCCCGCGCGGTGCACGAACCGCGCGGGTGCGATCGTCTATCGCCTGACCTGGATCAGTCCCCACTCCGCTGGCCGGATGATTCAATGGATCCCTGTTTGCAGCACGGCGAGGGGCCTTCATGATCAGCAGCATCCTGGTGGCTACCGACGGATCCCACCACGGCCACCTCGCCGTGACGCAGGCCTGTGAGCTCGCGCGGCGCTTCGACGCCCACGTGGTCATCCTCCACGCGGCGCTGCGCGAGAGCCCGGCGGAAGAGGTCGCCCGGGTAACAACCCTGCAGCGGCTGCTGGAACCCCAGCCGGAAGAGCCGCTGCACACGGACGAGCTGATCGCGCGGCTGGCCGCGGCCGGGCTCGGCGAGGCGGACAACCCCGTCAGCACGCTGGAGGCCATTGACGGGCGCATCCTCGAGGCCGCGCAGCAGGAAGCGGAGCGGGCCGGGTTATCCGGGGTCGCGGTGCGTCTGACCGAGGGCAGCCCCGCGGCCGACATCCTGGCCCACGCGCGCTTCGAGGGCGCGGACCTGGTCGTGGTCGGCTCCCGGGGACTCGGGCCGCTCCGGGGGATGCTGCTCGGCAGTGTCTCGCGCGAGGTGTGCCAGAAGGCGCCCTGCAGCTGCATGGTCGTGCGCTAGGGGGCCGCTGAAGGAGACACTGCCTTTTCGGCCGCCCACGCGCGCTACAGGGATGTGGTGTCATCTTCATGCACTGCAGGTGCCGGAAAATGACACAACCGGGAAAGTGCGTTTGCCGGTTGCGAGGCTGGCAAAGGCCATGGGCGGACTTTTTCCGCAACGCCCTCGGGCCGCTCGAGAATCCAGGCCGGCCGTACGGGAACGCGATCTTCCATGTCACCCCGTCAGGCGGGCCACCGCGGCGGCCGGTCCCTTGCATATCGCCCCGCCCCCGCGGGGGCGAGTATCGTGTCCGCGCCCGAGTGCGCATACAATGGTCAACTTCGGGCGGCTCGCCTGCCTCCGACTCCGACCACCAGGTTCCATCACGGGAGAATGACGCCCATGGGCGCTTCCGGCATCGGTCTCGCCACCGCCTTTCTTGCAGGCCTGATTTCCTTCCTCTCGCCCTGTGTGCTGCCGCTGGCGCCCGGCTACCTGTCGTACGTCGCCGGGCAGTCCGTGGAGAGCGCCGGCGAGGAAGGGGCGCGCAACCGCGCCCACATGCTGGTGATCACGTTGGCGTTCGTACTGGGCTTTTCCACCATCTTCGTGTCGCTCGGCGCCGGTGCCGGCGTGATCGGTGGCCTGCTGCGTGCGCACCAGTACACCACCAACCTGATCGGCGGCGCCGTGATCATCGTGTTCGGCCTGCTGATCGCGGGGATCCTGCGGCCGCAGTGGCTGCAGCGGGACTTCCGGCTCGACCCCGGCGTCGGGGGCGGACATCCCGTGGGGGCCTTCCTGCTGGGCATGGCGTTCGCCCTGGGCTGGACGCCGTGCATCGGGCCCGTGCTCGGCGCCATCCTGACGGTCAGCGCGACCTCGGGCCACGGCGTGCCGCTGCTCTCGGCCTACGCGGCGGGGCTCGCCGTGCCTTTCCTGCTGCTGGCCCTGTTCACCACCGCCGCGGTGCAGCGCCTGCGGCGCCTGCGTGAGGTGGGACGCAGGCTGCAGGTCGTGGCGGGCGGGATCATGGTGGTCCTCGGTGCGATGATCATGAGCGGCCAGCTGACCGCGCTGTCGTACTGGCTGCTTTCCGCGTTTCCGGCCCTGGGCCGGATCGGCTGAGCCGGACGGCTCACGCGCGGTTACGGCCCGGCCGGAGCGGGCGCGGAATCCGGGGATCGCCGTGTGATCACGCGGACCCGATCGCTCAAGCCTGATTCTGCGCGCTGTTGATGGTGCGCTCGGAGGCGGTGCGATCCCCCCGGCCCGCGGGTTCCGTGGCGGACGCCTCGAGCCATCTTGCGACCTTGCGGATCTCCGCGGCCGGGACGTCCCGGGCCGCATCCAGCAGTGTCCGCCGCTCGCGGCCCTCGGCGTCCAGCGAATCCTCGCGGCTGATGTGGCCCTGTTCCTCCAGGTATTCGCGGAGCTCGGCGGTCTTCTTCGGGCCGAACCCGGATACGACGCGGTCCGCCAGTCTCTCGATGGTCCGTTCCGCGTCCCCGTTGCAGCTCTCGGCCAGTGCGGTGACCTGGTCGATGAACTTGTCGGTGACGGCTCCCGACTGCTCCAGCGCGATCCGGTCCACCGGCCGGCCGCGGCCGTGGCGCCAGGCCTCGGTCCAGGCCCTGGCGGTGCGACAACGTCCGGCGAGCCGGGCCCGCGCGGACTCATCCGGGACGGCCTTGCCGGCCACGTCGCTGGCGAGCAGGAGCTCGGCCTGGCCCAGCGTCCGCACGTTCCAGTCCTGCATCAGGCGGTGCAGCAGCGGCAGGTCGTCACGCAGCAGATGGAACAGGTGCAGGCTTCCCGCCGGTCGCGCCGGCGCGACCGGCGGCACCCCCAGCTTGGCCGCGTACGCCGCCGGCGTCCTGCCCTCCGGCTCGGGGAGCGGCTCCTCCGCGGCGACGGCGTAGGAGTCGGCGTCCGTGCCCGGCTCGCCGAAGCGTACGCGCGCCAGGTCGACGTGGTGCGGCCGTTCGCCGGTGATCGCTTCCCACAGGGCGAGCTCGCTCCGGCGGGCACTGAGATAGAACACCTGCCGGCCTTCCTCGCGCGCGAGGTCAACCAGGCTGGTCGCCACGGCGGCGAAGCGCCGCTCGTCACTGGTGGTCAGGGCCTCGTCGAGGAACAGCGGCAGCGCCACGGCGCCCTGCTCGAGCCGGCGGGTCCAGGCCAGGCGCACCGCGAGGAGCAGCTGCATTCGGGTGCCGGAGGAGAGGGTGTCCAGCGGGCGGGCCGTATCCTGCTCCAGGTCTCGCGCCACCAGGCCCTGCCCGGTCAGCTCCACGTCCCAGGCGTGATGAGTGAAGCGGCGGAAGCGCTCGCGCGCCTCGCGCAGGACTTCCGGCTCGTGCTCGGCGCGGTGTTCGCCTTCCACCTGGTCCAGCAGGAACTGGCCCGCCTCCGCGAACAGCTGCTCGTGCATCCGGTCTGCCAGCGCCGAGCGGGTGCGGTCAACCTCCGCCATGGCCCGCTCCAGCGCACGGTCGGTCCCCGCGGCCTTCGCCGCGGCCCGGATCCCGCTCTGTTCGCGGATCAGGTCCTCGAGCTCGCCGGCCTCTTCCCGGGCCCGGTCGCGCTCCTGCTCCAGTGCCTCCCGCTCCCCGCGTTCGACCCGCTCGATCAGCTCGCGGGCGTCCTGCAGCGCCCGGCGATGTTCGCGCTCGGTGCCCCGCCGGTCCCGCAGCCGCTGACGCTGATCCCGGTACCCCTCGAGCCGGTCCACGCGCTCCTCCAGGCTGCGCCGTTGGCCCGCCCCGAGACCGGCTTCGGCGTACAGCTCGGCGATCTCCCGTTCGCGCGCCGCGAGGTCCTGGTCCAGGCGCTCGAGTTCGCGCCCGGCGGCGGCAACTGCATCACGGGCCTCGGCGGCCTCCCGGGCGCGGTGCTCCAGGTCGGAAAGCGCCGCCGCCAGGCTGGCGTGGTCCTTCTCCGCGGACACGCCCCAGCGGGACAGGAAGCCGTGCACCTCGTCGATCGCTCCGGCGGCCTGGCCCTCCAGGCGCCGTATCTCGTCCTCGAGCGCCTGCCGGCGGGCCGCGGCCCGTTCACGGGCCTGCACGTGGCGCACGAACCCGTCGATCGCCGCCGCGGTGAGCGTCGGCTGGAAGCCGAGCTCCCGGGCCAGCGTCTCCCGCTCGCCTTCCAGCCCGGCCAGCTCCGCGTCCATCCGCTCCAGGCGCTTGCGGTCCTCGGCTGCCGCCAGGGCCCGCTGGCGGGCGAGGCGCATCTCCGCCAGGCGTGCCTGCAGCGCGTCCGCCAGCTCCGTCACCGCGGCCCGGCTCCAGTGTTCGGGCGCGTCTTGCAGCCCCAGCCGCTCGAAGTCGCGCCGGGCCTGCTGCGCCGGGTCCGTCCGCATCCGCAGCAGGCTCCAGGCGGCGCCGGCCAGCGCCAAAGCGGCACCCCCGGCGGCAAGCCAGCCGCGGGCGACAAGGGAGGCGACGATCGCGATCAGCCCGCCGATGCCGGCGAGCAGCGCGCCCCGGCGATCCCGTCGGCCGGCGCGCCCGCTGTGCGCCAGCCACTCCAGCAGCGCCTGCACGGCGCGCCCGTGGCGCTCGATGGTGGCCTCAGCGGGCGCCGCGTCGTCCGCATCGAGGCGCGCCGCCACGTCGTCGCGTGCCGTCTGCTTCTGCTTCAGCCGCCGCGCGAATGCCTCGGCACGGCTCACCTGGGCCGGCTCCAGGCGCGGCGGCTGCCCGCCAGCGCCCAGGGCCTGGAGCGCCAATCCCTCCTCGGCGCGTGCCTGGTCGAGGCCAGCGCGCCGGTCGGCGATCAGCTCCAGTCGGTGGCCGATCGCGGCGAGCGTGTCGTGCCGGGCCGCCAGCTCGGTCTCCGGCGGGCGCGCCTCGGCCAGCCCGGTCTGCGCGAGCCGCGCCTCGGCGTCGTCGCGGCGGCGCCGCGTCTGCTCGATTCTCGCGGCCAGGCCGTCGCGGGCCTCCTCGAGCTTCCCGAGCCGGGCGAGCTCGTTGCCGTGGAGCCGGTCCATGTCCGGCGGGAAGCTCTCCAGCGCCGCTTCCGCCTCGGCGCACCCGCCGATGGCGTCCAGCAGCGCCAGCGCCTTGTCCAGCCGCTCCGCGCGGGCTCCGGCCCGGCGCGCCTGGCGCTCGCGCCGTTCGAGTTCGGGCAGGCGCTGTTCGCGGCGCTGCAGGGCCTGGTAGCTGGCCGCGACCTCCCGGCGCTCGCGCTGCGCCTGAAGCAGCTCGCTCCGCTCGCGCCCGCCGAGGCGGGGACGCAGCGCGAACGGACCGTCGCGCAGCGCGGGCAGGTTGTAACCGCCGGCGAGCGCCTGGCGCAGCCGCTCGACCAGCTCGGCGTCGTCCTCGCCCGGCTGCACCAGGTTCTCCATCGTGAGCCAGTAGCAGTGCCGCGCTGCGTGCTCGGGCAGGGGCGGGGGTGGTGCGACCTGCCCGTCGCGGCGCCACTCGAGCGCTCTGCCGGTGCGCGTGGCGGTCCAGCGCCCGCCGTTCTCGAAATCCGCGGCGAGCGACAGCGCGGCCGGGTCGGCCGGCGTCGGCTCGCCGACCAGGTAACCCAGGGCGCGGATCAGGCTGCTCTTGCCGATCGCGTTGGGCCCGGTAACCATATTCACGCCCGCTGCCAGGTCGCTGATCGTGAAGCCCGGGCGGATGCCCGGCAGCTGCTCGATGTCGAGCCGGGTGAGCTTCATTCGGTTGCCTCGCCCTGCTGCGCGAGCATCTCCTGCAGCAGTCGGGCGCCGGCGCGGCGCAGCCAGTCGGCGACCGCGGCGTCGTCCAGCGGCTCCGGTGGCAGGGGCTGCCAGCGGGAATCGTGCCGCTGCGCCTCGAGCCGCCGCCGGCCGTCGGCGATGAGCCGGCGCGCCGCTTCCTGCTGCGGATGCTCCAGGAGCAGCAGGCGGCGCGCCAGCAGGCCGGGCGGATCACTGCGCCGGGCGAGGTCTTCCAGCGACACCACCGGGCGGGTGTCCGACAGGCAGCGCTCGACGAAGTAGCGGCTGCCGGCGGCGCCGTCGAAGATGACGGCCTGCTCGTCCTGCTGCAACAACCGCTGCACCTCCGGGCCGAGAGCGCTGCGCCCGACCAGCCGCACCCGCAGGCCGACCGCCTCGGGCGGCGCGGTTTTCGCAGCGATCTCCGCGTCCCGCTCCCGGAGGCGTTCCAGCAGTTGCCTGCGGGCGTCCTCGGCCTCAGCCAGGCCGCTCAGGTCCAGCTCCAGGGGCTCCCACCGCAGCGGCGCCAGCACCCATTGCTCGAGTGACCGGATCCGGCCGCCCTCGATCGACAGCAGCCAGGGGCCGTGATCGCCGGGCTCGCCCGGGTCCATGCCGGAGATGCAGCCGAGATAGCCGGACGGATGCCCGGCGGCGAGATCGTCGGGGGCGTGGACATGGCCGAGCAGCCAGCCGTCGAGCCCGGCACGCTCCAGCTCGGCCGGGGCGACCGGGGCGTAGGGGCTGTCCGGCTGTCCCCGGTCGCAGTGCAGCAGGCCCAGATTGGGTCCGTCGCCGCGCTCGAACTGCCGACCCCCGAGCGGGCTGCGGCGCACCTGGCGCTCCGGGAACGACCAGCCGTGGACGGTAACCGGCTCGCCGGCCGGCTGCAGGGTGACCCGTTCCCACTCGCCGCCGGCGCCCAGCAGGCGGAACGACTCGACCTCGCTGGCCAGTCGCGGCAGCACGCGGAAGTCGTGGTTGCCGGCCACGCCCAGGACCTCGATCCCGGCCTTGGCGAGCTGCCGGACGCCGCGGTCCAGGTGTCGGTAGCCCTCGTAGAAGTCGTCCTCGCCCTCGACCACGTCGCCGGCGAGCAGCACCGCGTCCACGCCGGCCCGGCAGGCCGCCTCGACTGTGCGCTCCCAGGCGGCCGCCGGCGTGAGCCCGCGTTCGCCGCCCGGCGGCGCCAGCTCGGAGGGTATCCGCGACGGCCGCCGCCCCAGGTGGATGTCCCCGACGCAGAGTATTTTCAGCATCCTCGCGGTCCGTCCTCGTGTGCGCGGTGTTGCCGGCACAATCTAGCAAAGCCCCGCGGTGCGGGTAAGATGGCTGCGGGAGCCTGCAGCGTGAGCCGGGGGCCCGACAGCCACTGTCGCGTGTGCCCGCACCGGGAGACGGTGTCCCGGTCAGTCCGGTGCGGCAGGCCCGGTGTCGCGTTCCAGCTCGACCCGGGTTCGCGGCAGGTGCTGCGGGTACTCCCGCTGCAGGAACGCGATCAGCTTCTCCCGGACGTGGCAGCGCAGGTCCCAGGCGCGCGAGGAGTCGGGCGCGCTCATCAGCGCCCGCAGCTGCACCGTGTTTCGGTCCGCGTCGGTGACCTGCAGTCCCCAGGCCTTGTCGTCCCACATGCCCGAAGCCTGCAGGATCCGGTGCAGCTCCTCACGCACCGCCTCCACCGGCAGCATGTAGTCCGCATACACGAAGACGGTGCCCAGAATGTCGGCGGTGGTGCGCGTCCAGTTCTGGAAGGGCTTCTCGATGAAGTAGGTGATCGGCAGCACCAGGCGCCGCAGGTCCCAGATCCGGACCACCACGTAGGTCGTGCCGATCTCCTCGACCCAGCCCCATTCGCCCTCCACCACGACGACGTCGTCGATGCGGATCGGCTCGGCGAGGGCGACCTGGACGCCCGCGATCAGGTTGGACAGGGTTGGACGGGCCGCGATGCCGATCACCAACCCGGCCACGCCGGCGGAGGCGAACAACGTCGTGCCGAGGCGCGCCACGCCGGGGAAGGTCATCAGCATCAGCGACACGACGATGACCACGATGACCACCAGCGAGATCCGCTGCAGCAGTCGCAGCTGGGTATGTACCCTGCGCGCCTGCAGGTTGTCCGGCCGGTCGGTGGGAAAGCGTCGCCCGATCGAGCTCACCAGCGCGTCGACCGAGCGGGTCGCCAGCCAGCCGGCGGCCGCGATCAATGCGAGGCTGGCGAGGTGCCGGGCGCCGGTGCCGATGACGCCCGGAAGCGGGACCACGGGCAGGCCGGCGACCAGGACCACCAGCGGCACGATAGCGCTCGCGGGCGCGTCGGTCCGCGTGATCCATACGAGGTCGGCGTCCCGCCGGCGCAGCAGCAGACGCAGGACCCGGAAGACCGCCTGTTGCGCGACCAGCGCGATGAGCGCCACGCCGGCCAGCGTGGCCGGCGCCACGATCCAGGCGGGGAACTCGCCGAGTGCTCCATGCATGGTCCGTTACCGCACGATGCCGCCGGCGCCGGGCGTCGAGTGCGGCGCCGGCCGGGCGCCGCCGCCCCGGCCCGGGTAGCTCCGGGTCGCGTCGGTCTGCATTTGGACAGCCATGGTCCGAAGCTTAGAGCCGCCCCGGGAAGATGCAAGCGGGCGGCCGGCCCCGGCGTCAGGCGGCGGCATCCGCCGGCCGTGTGCCCGGGGTGGCCAGGATCCCGTCGATGGCCCGGCGGGTCTCGTGCGGGTCCAGCGACAGCCGCATCGCCAGCGCCAGCACCAGCAGGCTCCAGAGGGCGATGACGACGATCTCGACCGGGAAGGAGAGCACCCCGAGGCCGCCTCCCTGGCCGCCCAGTGCGCTCAGGATCCACATGCCGCCGAACCAGGGCAGCAGCCAGGAGATCTGCCGCCAGCCGAACTCCCGGGCCGGATTGCGGGCCACCAAGTGGAAGTAGACCACGTACGCGGCGAAACCGATCGCGATCAGCGAGAACAGCCAGGAGACCGTGCTAAAGCCGGCCCAGAAGATGATCCAGTTGCTGGCGATGAAGGCCAGCGGCGCGATGAGGCCGGCGCCCGGGAGCAGGAACGGGCGCTCGGCGTGCGGCGCGTTGCGGCGCAGGCAAAGCAGGGCGATGGGACCGAGCCCGTAGGTCAGCACCGTGATCGACGAGATGTAGGCCGCCATCCGGCTCCAGGCCGGAAACGGCAGCAGGAACAGACAGCCTGCCGCCCACATGACGAGCACCCCGACCCAGGGAATCCCATAGGCGGTCAACCGGGTCAGGTGCTTCGGGCCTGCGCCCAGGGCCCCGTTGGCGTGCAGCACCCGCGAGCCGGCGGTGACGAAGATCAGCCCGGTGCCGGCGGGCGAGACGTAAGCGTCGGCGTAGAGCAGGATCGCCAGCCAGGTCAGGCCGAGCGTCGCCGCCAGCCCGGCGAAGGGCCCCGTGCTGCCCGCGAACTGCAGGTGATCCCAGCCGCCGGCGATGTCCCCCGGGGAGACGGCCAGCACGAAGGCCACCTGCAGGCCGATGTAGATCAGGGTCGCCAGGATCACCGACCCGATCACCGCGAACGGCACCGAGCGGCCCGGGTCACGCGTCTCGCCGGCCAGATCGATGGCGGTGCGAAAGCCCAGGAAGCTGAACACGATCCCGGCCGCCGGCAGCGCGGTGAAGATGCCTGCGGTGCTGTAGCTCTCCGGCGCCGCCTCGAGGTTGCCCGGGTGCACCGATGCGGCCAGCAGGGCGACCACGGTCAGTCCCGGGATCGCGATCTTCCACCAGGTCACGGTGGAGTTGACGTTCATCAGCCAGCGCACCGCCAGCAGGTTGACCACGGCGAACACCAGCATCAAACCCACCGCGGCGGCGAAACCCGCGCCGGAGAGCACCCCGCCCGTGCCCGGCTGGATGAACCAGGGCAGATAGTTGTTGGCGTAGGTGATCACGCCCTCGGCCTCGATCGCCGGGGTGGAGACGTAGGTCAGGAACAGCAGCCAGCCCCAGATGCGGCCGATGCCGGCGCCGTGGCTGGCGTGGCTCATGTGCACCACCGCCCCGCTGCGCGGGAACATGGTCGCCAGCTCGGCGAAGCACAGCGCCACGATCAGGATGATCGCGGCGCCCACGATCCAGCTCGCGATGCTCCAGGGCCCTGCCAGTCTGGCGGCATCGAAGGCGCCGAACAGCCAACCGGAGCCGATCATGCTGGTGGTGCTGGCGAACAGCAGCCCGACCCGGCCCGCGTCGCGCCGGAGCGTGCCCGAGCTGTCGCCGAAGAGCGTCGCCATGATGCCTTCCCCGGCCGGCGTGCCGGCCTCCCGCAGCACGGCCCTCCCGTCGGAGAGGGTCGCATGATCCCCGGATCCAGCATAACGGACCCCTCCCGGCGTGGGAATTCGCCCGCGCGCGGCCGGCCCAGGTCCGATCGCGATGCCCTCGTCCGTGCCGGTGTCTGCCGGACGGTAGCGACGGCGGCGGCGGGCGCCAACGCCGTTTCCGACGCCTGCGGGGCGCGCTGCCGGGGCCACCGTTGTCGCCGGAGCGGGTCGCGGCGGCGAGCGGCGCGTAGGCGGCCCTGATTAGGGTTCATCGAGCTTCGCTCGCCCGTCTTACCGGGTCGGCCTCCGGTGTGTCAGGATTCGGTGTATCGGCCGGATCTGCGCGGCCCACGGCGTTCCCCGCCCGGCGGGCAACGGTCCCGCCGGGCGGGCCACACGAAACGACGCACCGGTTCGCCGGAGGAGACAAGCGTGACCATACCCGCGGAAATCGCCAACACCATCGTCGATCCCGGGGCCTACGCGCGGTGGGACCCGGTGCACGCGGCCTTCACCGAGCTGCGCCGCAGGGCCGAGCTGGACGTGGCCGAGCCGGACGGATTCGACCCCTTCTGGGTGGTCACCCGCTACGACGACATCCATTTCATCGAGCGCCGCAACGAGCTGTTCCACAACGGCGACCGGTCCGCGGTGCTCACGCCGCGGGCCGCGGACGCCAAGGTCCGGGAGATCACCGGCGGCTCCCCGCACCTGGTGCGCGCGCTGGTGCAGATGGACAACCCGGACCACCGGAAGTACCGGCGGCTCACCCGGGACTGGTTCATGCCCCAGAGCCTGCGTGGCCTGGAAGGGCGCATCCGCGAGATCGCCCGGGAGTTCGTCGAGCACATGCTGTCGCTCGCACCCGAATGCGACTTCGCCCGGGACCTGGCGTTCCTGTATCCGCTGCGGGTGATCATGGAGGTCATCGGCGTGCCCGAGAGCGACGAGGCGCGCATGCTCAAGCTCACCCAGGAGCTGTTCGGCAACGCCGACACCGACCTCAACCGCTCCGGCAGGGAAGAGGAGGACGCGGACCTGGCCGCGCTGGTCAACGAAGTGGTGACCGACTTCGTGCAGTACTTCGAGGCCATGACCGAGGACCGGCGCGCGCACCCGCGCGATGATTTGGCGAGCGTGATCGCCAATGGCACGATCGACGGCGAGCCGCTCGGCCATCTCGAGGCCATGTCCTACTACATCATCGCCGCGACCGCGGGTCACGACACCACCTCCGCATCCACCGCCAGCGGTGCCTGGGCGCTGGCCGAGCGGCCGGAGCAGCTGGCCGCGCTGAAAGCCGACCTGAGCCGGCTGCCGGCCTTCATCGAGGAGACGGTCCGCTGGGAGACGCCGGTCAAGCACTTCATGCGCACCGCGACCGGGGACACCGAGCTGCGCGGCCGCAAGATCGCCAAGGGCGACTGGCTGATGCTCTCCTACGTGTCGGGCAACCGTGACGAGGACCGCTTCGCGCGACCGTTCGAGTTCGACCCCGCCCGCTCACCCAACAAACACGTGGCCTTCGGCTACGGCCCGCACGTGTGCCTGGGCCAGCACTTGGCGAAGATGGAGATGCGCATCCTGTGGGAGGAGCTGTTGCCGCGGCTCGGCTCGCTCGAGCTCAACGGTCAGCCGACCCGTTCGGCGGCGAATTTCGTCTCCGGGCCCAAGTCCGTGCCGATCCGCTTCACGGTGGCCTGACGGAGCCGGCCGGGGAGGCCGGTCGTCCCCGGCCCGGCCGCGTCGCCCGCGCGAACGCGCCGGCCGGGGGCGCCGCCGCAGCGGAATATGGTCCGCCCTAGAACAGCCGCTCGACGGCCAGCTCTCCCCACTTGCGGTGGTAGCTGTCGCCCGGGATGTTCGAGGCGTTGTCCTCGTAACCGAGCTGGAAGGACGCGATCCACCACGGCGAGAGGTGGTAGCGCAGATCCCCTACGAGGCGCGGCTCGCGGTCCACGCGGGTGCGGGCGAGCCCGCCGATGCGGTCCGGCGAGCCGTACCGCGAGTACTGGTACGAGGCCCGGGCCTCGACCGACAGTTGCTCCGTCAGCGGGTGCTTCCAGGACAGCCCGACCGTGTCCCGCCGGGGCGAGAAGCTGTAGAAATCGCTGCCGAGGTAGAGGTCGCGGCGGGCGTCCCACTCGTGCTCGTACCAGGCGCGCCAGCGGGATTCCCCGACCGACCCGCGCAGCCCCGCGCGCAGCGTCTGGCGCCAGCCGCCCAGGTAGCCGTAGCCGGGGCCCCCGTGCAGCGTCGCGTAGGCGTAGCGCAGGGACAACCCGAGCCCGTGGGCCAGGTGGCGCCTCGCATGCAGCGTGGTGGTGAGCGAGCGGTCGAGCTCGCCGCCGCCGAAGTCCACCCGGCCGGCCTCCAGGTCGGCGCCGGTGCGCCAGACCCCCACCGGCATCGTGCCCTCGATCCCTGCTTGGTAGATGGAGAGGTTGTAGTGGGCCAGCCCCGAGTAGCGCCGCGTGTCCACCAAACCTTTGGCGCGCAGGCCCCGGCTCCAGTTGCCGACGAGCAATCCCTGGCCCAGCGCCAGGGCGCTGCCGTAGGCGGCTCCCCGATGGCTCGCATGCACGAGCTGCGTGCCGCTGGCGAGCACCGCGTTGTCGTCATAGCCCGCGCCCGCGCGGATCGCGGCCAGCCAGCGCTTCGGCTTGGGCAGCTGCTGCAGCATGGACCCGCTCATCTCCCGCAGGCGGCGGGTCGTGGCGTGGCGCTGGGCGAGCGCGAACCAGTAGCGGGCAGCGCCGGTGCGCCCCTGTTTGTGCGCCACCAGCCCCAGGTTGTACTGGCTGACCGAGGCGAGCCCGGGATCCGTCGACGATTTCAGGAACGCCTTTTGTGCCAGGTCGTAGTTTCCGGTCCGATAGGCGCTGACGCCGATGTCGTAGTACAGGGCGGGGTCGTGCATGCCGGCATGTTCGGCCTTCAGGAAATGGCTCAGGGCCTGCGAGTACCGGTGCTGGTGGAAGGCGGACAGGCCCGCCTGGAACTCGTCGGAGGCGCTGCGGGCGGCGTGTGCCGTCACCGGAATCGCGCATGCGAGCAGCAGGCCCGCCAACACCGATCGGGTGGTGTTCAATCTCGTTCCCCTCCACTGGGCGCCGCTCCGGGGCCGACCTCAGGCGTGGCGCGGACCGGCGAAAGGTTGCGACATGCGCGAGGGCGGGCCTACCCGTGCCGGCCCGCCCTCGCGACTGGCGAAGAAAGATCAGTGATCGCCCGGCGTCTGCTGGGCGATCTGACGACCCTGGCTGGCCTGGTCGGCCTGCTCCTGGGATTGCTCGGCCTGCTGTTGCGCCTGGTCGGCCTGCTCCTGGGACTGCTCGGCCTGCTGTTGTGCCTGGTTGGCCTGCTCCATCGCGTCGTCCACCTGCTGGTTCGACTGTTCGGCCCGGTCGATCGCCCGGTCGGCGGTCTCCAGCCCGTGGTCGGCGTTGCTCGAGGCGTGTGCGGTCGCCTCGGCAGCCCCCGGCACGTCGTCCAGGGTGTCCGCGGTGGACTCGCTGCTTTCCTGCATGCTCTCGGTCTCGTCGGTGGCCTGGCTGTTCGCCGCGTTGGCAGCCTGGTCGACGATCTGCTCCTCGTTGGCCTGGGATGGCGTGACCGCGGTCAGGGTGGAGCCGCCGCCACTGCCGGCGGCCATGGCGAGCAGGGGAGACAGGGCCAGGGCCGCGCCCGCCGCGAACGGCAGCATCGTGTTCTTGAGCTTCATCTTGTGACCTCCGCGCATTTGGCCTTGCGGCCGGGAAATGAAAGTGTCAGCAGTCATCAACACGGCGGACCCGGCGCAAGGGTTCCGTGGCTGCCGCCGTGCGCCGGCGCGGCCGGAGCGCAATCCCGCTTCCGCGACCCGCGGGAGAAACGGGTCCCGAGACCTGACGGGTCCGTCGCCAGGATTGCCGGGACCCGGCGATGATGCGCGGTATGGCCGGCGGGACAGGCGGGGGCTTGGCGGGTAATAACGGCATGTCGTATGACATATACTAACCCCATCACAGGTAATGCCATGTCTCAGAGGGTGCGCGAGGGTTGCGGGTGGTCGGGTTGCGCCACTGCACTCCGCTCCTCGCGCCTTGCCAGACACGCCGACGGGAGCGCTGGGATGAGGCATTACCTCCGACCGGCTGGGTAATCCCGCAACCGGGCCAGATCGATAACGAAACGACGAGCGGTACGCCTGCGGCGGTGGCGGAAGCGCCGGCGGGCAATCGCGCCAAGGGGGCGACGCGGCATGGGGGACGGGGCAGCGGCCGGCGACAAGGCCGCGGTATACGACAAGGCGGTCGGAGAGGCGATGCGCGCGCGGGCGGCAAGTCCGCGGCTGCGGTTTTCCGATCCGGCACTGGAGCGGGAATTCCGCCGGGATTACGCGCAACGCTCGCTGCGGCAGGTACGCATCAGCCTGGTCATCGGGGGCCTGCTCTACGCGCTGTTCGGGCTGCTCGATCCCTGGGTGATCCCGGACGCCACCGGCGAGGCGTGGCTGATCCGCTACGCGGTGGTCTGCCCGCTGATCGCGGGCATCACGCTGTTCTCGTTCCACCGCAGCTTCCCGCGCTACATGCAGGCCTCCATGGTCCTGATGGGCCTGGCCGCCGGCCTGGGCATCACGGCGATGATCATGCTGGCGGTGCCGCCGGGGAACTACCTCTATTACGCGGGCCTGCTGCTGGTGTGCACCTTCGTC